>NZ_FCON02000104.1 GCF_001544535.1 Caballeronia choica
GGTCGTTGCCGATCAGCTTCACTTCGACGTCGCCTGAACCCAACACGCTGTCAAGAACGGCCGTGGTCGGACGCTTATGCACCAGCGGCGCGAGGAAGTCATCCACTACATTTACGGGAAATACGGGCCGCATAGCGCGGGTCTCGCGGCATCGCTCATCACGTAAACACGCGAAGTGCGCTGAAGGACGTTGGTCGTGTGCTCGGTCTGAATGCGGATCGACAAGTCGCAGCAGTGGAGGGATCGGCCGGCGGCGGTCGCGGGCTATCTCGCGGAAGCCGGTTTCAGCGAGGACTCGCCGCCAGTTGCGCGGGTTTCCGCGGCATTTGTCATAGCACGTCGGCGGTTTCGTGATTGCACGCGACAAGCTGTCGCGGCTCGTGCCGATCGAGAGCGCGACGATGAAGGACCCGCTGCGTGATCCAGCGGGACAAGGCCGATATCGATGCACTCAAGCTGCTGAAAGTCGACGTGCTCGCGCTCGGCATGCTGTCGGCGAACGGCGGGCGCTCGAGTTCGTCGCGTTGCGGCGCGGTGCGCCGGCGTTTCCCATCGAGCGGATTCCGCACGGCATCTGGTGGCGCAGCGGCTCGAAGACCACAGCGCATTGCTCGGGCGTCTCGCCACCGCGAGCCGCGATTTTCACTGAATTTGCGCGTCCGGATAGTGGGCGAGCACTTGTGCGAGCGCCGTATCGAACGGGGTGCGCCGGCCGATACCGAGCGCCTCCAGCATGCCGGAATCGAGATGGCAGTCACGCGGACGCGGCGTCGAATCGGCGGGCGTCTCCTGCGCGACGAGCCTCGCCTCAAGCTTCAGTGTCCGCGCGATGCGCTCCGCGATATCGAACTTGGTCATCGGCTCGTCGCCGGACCATTGCGTGATCCCCGCGATCGCCTGGCCGCGCGCGTGGCGCTCGATCATCTGCCGGATCACGACCGCCACGTCGGGCGTGAAGGTCGGATAGCGCGTCGCCCAGGCGTCCAAGACGGCGGGCGCGGCTGCGAATTCTGCCGATTTCACGATCGCCGGCGTCAGGCTCGTGACCGCCGATTCGCTCCAGTCGAGCACCGGACCGTACAGTAACGGCAGCCGCAACACGCAGCCTTTCGCGCCGGAGTCGAGCAGCGCGCGCTCGCCTTCGAGTTTGCTGCGGCCGTATGCATTCAGCGGCGCGGGCGGATCGCCGGGGGAATAGGGCGGCGATGTGCCGTCGAAGACGTAATCGGTCGAAATCGAAAGCGTCCACGTGTCTCGTTTGCGCGCGGCATGAGCGATCGAGCGCAATGCATCGACGTTGAGCGCGCGCGCGAGCGCCGGATTGTTTTCGCAGACGTCCGGTCGCCGCTCGGCCGCGGCTACGACGATCGCATCGGGCATTTCCCCTTCGATGAACGCGGCGACGGCGGCGGCGTCGCGAATGTCGAGTTTCACGCTGCCCGCGTCGCCGCGGCTGTGCGCCGTGCGCACGACCTGCCAGCCTTCGACATTCGCGAGTTCCCGGGCGACCGCGCGCCCAAGCAACCCGGATGCCCCGATCAGTACGACCTTCAGACCCGCGCCGCGCATCATGCGCCGGCCGCCGACACGACCGTGTAACCCGCTTCGTCGATGGCTTCCTTCAGTGCATCGGCGGATTGCGTCGATTCGACGGCGACACGGCCGCGTTCGAGATCGACGCTGACTTGCGCTTGCGGATCGATCTCCTGAATCGAACGCGTCACGGCGGCGACGCAATGCTGGCAGCTCATGCCTTGAACTTCGAATTCAGTCATGTTTCGTCCTTTCAAAATCAGCGATCGTTCCCATCGTATACCTTCCTATAGTTGGAAGGTGTAGAGTCAGGATCAGTTTTCCGGAGGCGACAATGAACATTGGTGAAGCGGCCCGCGCGTCCGGCGTGACGGCCAAGATGATCAGATACTACGAGAGCGTTGGTTTGCTCGCGCCTGTCGGACGGACGGCGTCCGGTTATCGCGTCTATAGCGCGCAGGAGGTTCATGCGCTGCGCTTCGTGCGGCAGGCGCGCCGGCTCGGTTTCCTCGTCGACGATATTCGCAAATTGTTGGCGCTTTGGCAGGACCGGTCGCGAGCCAGCGCGGAGGTGAAGTCGATCGCGCTGGAACACGTGACCGAACTTGATCGACGCATCGCGGAATTGACTGAAATGCGCGATACGCTGGCTCACCTTGCCCATCATTGCCACGGTGATGAGCGGCCCGAATGTCCGATTCTCGAGCGATTAGCGCAGTGACAGGCGGCGCTGCACTGAAATCGTGCAATCTTGACGGATTCCATGTTGACGATCTGAGCCGCCCGCAGGAAAACGCAACAAAAACAAAGCCGGGTGCGCTCCCGGTGCATGCACCATTCCGAAACGGAATGCCCAGTATTCAAGCATTTCACTAACACCTTGGCGCTTGCTTGGCTATAATTCGGGTTAACCCTTTTAAGGGAAATCCCTGACCCGAACTGCCGGGGGTTCAACCGTAATCCTTGGAGAACACCATGTTTGCATTCTTGCTCGAAAAACTTAGTATCTGGTTTGAAACCGCTGAACGCCGCCGCCGCGAAGAATATCTGGCCCAATCGTCGGATATCGTGCAGTTGGAACAGCGCATCCGCTCGCTCGAAACCAACGGCTACATGCTGTAAGTTTCGACGCCGAGAACCGGCTGAGTGACAAAGAGCCCCGCATTGCGGGGCTTTTGTCATTGGTGGTGGCTGCTGCCGCAAGACGCAAGACGCAAGACACCATGCGCCTTTATTTAGCCCGTGGATGCGCGGCAAGCCACTGCTTCATGAACGCGATTTCCTTATCCTGTGAAGCGATGATGTCCTTTGCCAACTTGCGCAGCGTGGCGTCCTTGCCGTATTTCAGCTCGACCTTTGCCATTTCGACTGCGCCCTCATGATGAGGAATCATGTGCGCGACGAAATCGCGGTCGGCGTCACCGGTGTAGGCGGCGCTCGACATGCCAGCCATCATTGACTTGTCCGCAGTCTTGAACGCTTCGGTGGAAGGCGAGTCGTCGCCGGAGGCCGTCATGCCGGGCATTGCGTCGTGGGAAGGCGTTGCGGTTTGTGCGTACGCGGACTGGATCGATGTCGCGAGCGCGAATGCCAAAGCGGCCAGCAATCCTGGTTGTGATTTCATCGCTTCTCCTTGTGAGTCGGTCCGAGGGTCGGGATCAGGACGGCTAGCGTAAAGCTTGCCACCACGGTAAGGTAAAGCGATTTCGTCCGACTAATCGTCGTTCAAACCTAAACAATCGATGGTTCGCCATATGAACTGCAGATCTGCCGCCAAACCCCGTGTACTGCGTGAGTCGATGTGTGCGGCCGCTGTGGCGGCGATCGTCTGCGTGGCGCAAACGGCGCTTGCAAAGCCAGGCGGCGAACCGCTCGTCCTCGATACGCAGACGGGCATTCACAGCGGCGCATCCGGCACCGTGCTGCAGACCGGCCCGCTGACCGGTTCCGGCATGGTCGAGGCGCGACCGATGGCGAACCTGCCGGAATTGTCGCCGCAGGATCAACCGCCCATCGTCGTGGCGCCGTATGTCAGTTATTCGGCATCGCAGGCGTCACAGGCGCCGGCTTTGCCGGTGCAACTTCCGCGCGGCGGCGCTTACCGGACACCGCCCCACTGAAGGTTTCAGTCGCCGCGATGTTCAAGCTTGAACGCCGCCTTGGCGTCCTGACCGAGCGTTTCGACGAGATAAGGCATGGCGTCTTTCAGCGCGCCTGCAAGGGTGTAGGGCGGATTGAAAACGAACATGCCGCTGCCGAACAGGCCGAACCCGTCCGTCGGATGCGTGCTTACCGTCAGCGTGACGTGCAGCCAGTTCTTCGGCTGGAGGCGCTTCAACTGGTCGGGGAAACGCTGCGACTCGAGCCGCGTGACCTGCGGATACCAGACGGCATAGGTGCCGGTCGCGAAGCGCTTCAGGCTTTCTTCGATGCAGTTCAGCGTGCGCGGATAGTCGCGTTTGTCTTCATAGGACGGATCCACCAGCATGAGCGCGCGTCGTGGCGGCGGTGGCAGCAGCGCCTTGACGCCGTCGAATCCGTCGCCCTCGTAGATCATCGCGCGGCGGCCGGCGTCGCGGAAATTGTGGCGCAACACGTCGATTTCGGTCGTGTGCAGTTCGAAGAGGCGTATGCGGTCCTGCTCGCGTAACAGCCGCCACGCGAGATAAGGCGACCCCGGATAGAAGCGCAGTGCGCCATCGGGATTCAACGCCCGTACTTCATTGACGTAATCCGCCAGCATCGGCGGCAGGTCGCCGCGCTCCCACAGCCGCGCGATGCCCGATTCGAACTCCGCCGTTTTCGTCGCATAACCCTCGGTCAGCGAGTAGACGCCTGCGCCCGCGTGAGTGTCGATGAACCAGTACGATTTGTCCTTCTGCCCGAGATGGTGGAGCAACTGGACGATGACCGCGTGTTTCAGCACGTCGGCGTGGTTGCCTGCATGAAAGGCGTGGCGATAGCTGAGCATGGCGAGAGGTGAGAGCGAATAGGGGCGGGCGCGGCGCGCGGCAGGGCGGTCATTGTAGCGGACGGTTTACTCGCGGCCAGCATTCGCGCCGTCCGAACGGGGTCGAGCGTTCACTGCAATGTGTCACGGGCTTCATGCACAATAGCCCGATCGAGCGACGCGCGGTAGTCGGCCGAATGGCCGAGGACGATCCGGGAAAACGCTCAGGCGTTCACCTATGCCATTCGGCCAGCTTGATCGGCCGGCCGCCGCGTGTTGTCATTCGTCAACCCAGGGGACAACCAAGAGGAGGTTCGCATGTCATTGAACACGAAGCTGGACGGGAAGGTCGCGGTCGTCACGGGCGCGGCGAGCGGCATCGGCAAAGCCATCGCCATGACGTTCGCGGAGGCTGGCGCGGCCGTTGCCATCGCGGACCTGAACCAGGGCGGCGCCGATGCGGTCGCCGAAGAGATTCGCGGCAAGGGCGGCACGGCGATCGGTGTCGCGATGGACGTGACGAGCGAGCAGGCGGTCAACGAGGGCATCGACCGGGTCGCAGCCGAACTCGGCTCGGTCGACATCCTCGTTTCGAACGCCGGCATTCAAATCGTTAATCCGATCGAGAACTATGCTTTTTCCGACTGGAAGAAGATGCAGGCAATTCACGTCGATGGCGCGTTCCTCACGACCAAGGCTGCGCTCAAGCACATGTACAAGGACGATCGCGGTGGCGTCGTGATCTACATGGGCTCGGTGCATTCCCACGAGGCGTCGCCGCTCAAGTCGGCCTATGTCACCGCCAAGCACGGCCTGCTCGGGCTCGCGCGCGTGCTCGCGAAGGAAGGCGCGAAGCACAACGTTCGCTCGCATGTCGTATGTCCGGGTTTCGTGCGCACACCGCTCGTCGACAAGCAAATTCCGGAGCAGTCGAAGGAACTCGGCATCAGCGAGGAAGAGGTCGTCAAGCGCGTGATGCTCGGTGGCACGGTGGACGGCGTGTTCACGACCGTCGAGGACGTCGCGCAGACCGTGCTCTTCCTCTCGGCGTTTCCGACGGCGGCGCTCACGGGACAGTCGTTCGTCGTGAGTCACGGCTGGTTCATGCAGTAATTCCACGGAGTGCGGGATGTCTTTGAACGGCGGCCGGGCTGGAGTACCTCATGGAAACAAGATGAAAAACGCCGAAGACGGTGTCCGGGAGGGCGCCGCGGGTGCGCCTTCGCATGCCGGCCGCATCGACCTGCCGCCCTACGAAACGATCGCGCTGATGCTGCAGGGCGGCGGCGCGCTCGGCGCGTACCAGGCGGGCGTCTATCAGGGTCTCGATGAAGCGGGCATCCGTCCCAACTGGATCGCCGGCATTTCAATCGGCGCGCTCAATACGGCGATCATCGCGGGCAATGCGCCCGAAGACCGAGTGCCGCGCCTGCTCGAATTCTGGGAGACGATCTGCCAGCCCGCGTTCGGGTTGCCGCTTCCCGGATTTGTCGAGCAGGCGCTCTTCAACTCCACCGACGGGATTCGCAAGGCCTTTACGGCGATGCAGGCGTTTGACGCGATTGTCGAAGGGCAGAAGGGCTTTTTCGTGCCGCGCTTTCCGCCGCCGTCGCCGCTGGCGGCAGGGGTTCCGCAGGCGGCCAGTTACTACGACACCGCGCCGCTCAAGGCGACGCTCGAACATCTCTGCGATTTCGAGCGGATCAATTCGGGCGAGATGCGGGTGTCGGTCGGCGCGGTGAACGTCGCGACCGGCAACTTCGCCTATTTCGACAATACGCGCATCAAACTGCGTCCCGAGCATTTCATGGCGTCGGGCGCGTTGCCGCCGGGATTCGCCGCCGTGGAAATCGACGGCGAATATTTCTGGGACGGCGGCCTGATGTCGAATACGCCGCTCTACGAGGTCGCGATGGCGACCCCGCGCCGCAATACGCTCGCGTTCCAGGTCGATCTGTGGAGTGCGCGCGGGCCGGTGCCGGACAGCATCGTCGACGTGATGGGGCGGGTGAAGGACGTGCAGTTCTCCAGCCGCACGCGCATGGTCACCGACATGATGCAGCGCTCGCAGCGCTATCGGAACGTGCTGCGGCATGTGCTGGATCACCTGCCCGAGGAGCTTCGGCGCAACGATTCATGGTGCAAGCTCGCCGAGGAACTGGCCTGCTCGAAGCGCTACAACGTGATCCACTTGATCTACCGGCACAAGGAATACGAGGGGCACTACAAGGATTATCAGTTCGGGCTCTCGACCATGCGCGCGCACTGGGAGAGCGGATTGCAGGACATTCGGGGGTCGCTCGCACACCGGGACTGGCTCGAAATGCCGAACGGCGAATCGCGCTTCATCACGCACGACATCCATCGCGACGGCCGTTGAAAAAGCGCCGGGCAAAAAAATGGCGCCCCTCGCGGAGCGCCATTTTCGGGTGCGACGTGATCCCGCTTTACTTCAACACATGCGCGACGGCGTTCGCGACGACGTCGAGATTGCGCGTGTTCAGCGCGGCCACGCAGATGCGGCCGGTGCTGACCGCGTAGATGCCGAACTCTTCACGCAGGCGATCGACTTGCGGCGCGGTCAGGCCCGAGTACGAGAACATGCCGCGCTGGCGGCTCACGAAGCTGAAATCGCGATCCACGCCGCTCGCCGCCAAACGCTCGACGAGGCCATTGCGCATCGCGCGGATGCGGTCGCGCATTTCGCCCAGTTCCTGTTCCCACGTCGCGCGCAGTTCCGGCGCGCCCAGCACGGCGGCAACGACGGCGCCGCCATGCGTCGGCGGATTCGAGTAGTTGGTGCGGATCACGCGCTTCAGTTGCGAGAGCACGCGCGACGATTCTTCCCTGGCCGTCGTGATGACCGACAGCGCGCCGACGCGTTCGCCGTAGAGCGAAAACGACTTCGAGAACGACGACGACACGAACACGTTCAAATCGGCTTTCGCGAAGAGGCGCACGGCGTCAGCGTCGGCTTCGATGCTGTCGCCGAAGCCCTGGTAGGCGATGTCGAGGAACGGCACGAGATTGCGCGCCTTGACGACGTTCACCACCTGAGCCCACTGGCCGGCGGTCAGATCGACGCCGGTCGGGTTGTGGCAGCACGCGTGCAGTACGACGATTGTGCCGGCGGGATAGCTGTTGAGCGCCGAGAGCATGCCCTCGAAGTTCACGCCGTGGCTCGCGGCGTCGTAGTACGGGTAGTTCACCACTTCGAAACCGGCGCCTTCGAACAGCGCGCGGTGATTTTCCCAGCTCGGATCGCTGATCGCGACCATCGCGCCCGGATTCACGCGCTTCAGGAAATCCGCGCCGATCTTCAATGCGCCCGTGCCACCGAGCGCCTGTGCCGTGACGACCTGGCCGGCCGCGATCAGCGGCGAATCGTTGCCGAGCAGGAGCTTCTGCACGGCCGCGTCGTAGGCGGCGATCCCGTCGATCGGCAGATAGCCGCGCGGCAGCGCGGCGTCGACGCGGGCTTTCTCCGCTTCGCGCACGGCGCGCAGGAGCGGAATCCTGCCTTCTTCATTTGTGTACACGCCGACACCCAGGTTGACCTTGGTCGTGCGCGTGTCGGCGTTGAAGGCTTCGTTGAGGCCCAGGATCGGGTCGCGGGGAGCGAGTTCGACGGCAGAGAAAAGAGACATGGTTTTTCGGCAGTAGTGGAAAGACGTGCGGCAAGGAAGCGCGGAGAGGGCGAAAGCGGCCGGCAGCGAGTCAAGACAGCGGAGACAGCGCGCGCCAGACATTGCCCGAAGCAACTGAAAGCGAGCCCCGGGGAAGCTCAATTCGCCATTGTAGCGAATCACCTCGGGCTTTTTCGCAGGCGCGAGGCCGGAACTGCGTCGTTTTTTTGCACTTTTTGCCGGTCGAACGCCGGCTGAGCACGCAGCAGCGCGCGCTCCGACAATGCCCTTGGCATTTCGCCGATCATCCGCATCTCGACTGCATCAGGTGAACGTTCCCGCTCCTGCGCGCGCCCGTTCCCGCCACTCCTACCCGCCGATCACGTCTCCTGGCGCGAACCGCTAGAATAGGCGTTTGCTCTCGGCGAAGGCTACGTTTCCTCATGTCCGATACCCTCATCGAAGCGCCCGAGGCCCTCGACGAATCGAAATTCGTCACGTTCGACGGCTCACCCTTTCAGCTTTACCAGCCGTATTCGCCCGCGGGCGACCAGCCCGAGGCGATCAAGACGCTCGTCGAAGGCATCGAGGACGGTCTCTCGTTCCAGACGCTGCTCGGCGTGACCGGCTCCGGCAAGACCTTCACGATGGCGAACGTCATCGCGCGCATGGGGCGGCCGGCCATCGTGTTCGCGCCGAACAAGACGCTCGCGGCCCAGCTCTACTCGGAATTCCGCGAGTTTTTCCCGCGCAACGCCGTCGAGTACTTCGTCTCGTATTACGACTACTACCAGCCGGAAGCGTACGTGCCGCAGCGCGACCTGTTCATCGAAAAGGACTCGTCGATCAACGAGCACATCGAGCAGATGCGCCTGTCCGCCACCAAGAGCCTGCTGGAGCGGCGCGACGTCGTGATCGTGGCGACCGTTTCGGCGATCTACGGTATCGGCAATCCGTCGGAATATCACAAGATGATTCTGACGCTGCGCACGGGCGACAAGCTCGGCCAGCGCGACGTCATCGCGCGCCTGATCGCGATGCAATACAACCGCAACGAGGCCGATTTCCAGCGCGGCTCGTTTCGTGTGCGTGGCGATACGATCGATATTTTTCCGGCGGAGCACGCGGAAATGGCGGTGCGCGTCGAGCTTTTCGACGACGAAGTCGAGTCGATGCAGCTTTTCGATCCGCTCACGGGCCGCGTGCGGCAGAAGATTGCGCGCTTTACGGTCTATCCGTCGTCGCATTACGTGACGCCGCGCGACACCGTCATGCGCGCGATCGAAACGATCAAGGCCGAACTGCGCGAGCGGCTCGAATTCTTTCACAAGGACGGCAAGCTGGTCGAAGCGCAACGGCTCGAGCAGCGCACGCGCTTCGATCTGGAGATGCTGCAGGAACTGGGCTTCTGCAAAGGCATCGAGAATTATTCGCGGCATTTTTCGGGCGCGGCTCCCGGCGAACCGCCGCCGACGCTCGTCGATTACCTGCCGCCCGATGCGCTGATGCTGCTCGACGAATCACACGTGCTGATCGGCCAGTTGAACGGCATGTACAACGGCGACCGGGCGCGCAAGGAGAATCTCGTCGATTACGGGTTCCGGATGCCGTCCGCGCTCGACAACCGGCCGCTCAAGTTCAACGAGTTCGAGCGCAAGATGCGCCAGGCGATCTTCGTCTCGGCGACGCCCGCCGATTACGAGCAGCGCACCGCCGGCCAGGTGGCCGAGCAACTCGTGCGGCCGACCGGTCTCGTCGATCCGGAAATCGAGGTGCGTCCGGCGCGCTCGCAGGTCGACGACGTGCTTTCCGAGATCAACGCGCGCGTGAACGCGGGCGAACGCGTGCTGGTCACGGTGCTCACCAAGCGGATGGCCGAGCAGTTGACCGAATTTCTCGCCGATCACGGCGTGAAAGTGCGCTACCTGCATAGCGATATCGACACCGTGGAGCGCGTCGAGATCATCCGCGACTTGCGGCTCGGCAGCTTCGACGTGCTGGTCGGCATCAACTTGCTGCGCGAGGGGCTGGATATTCCGGAGGTGTCGCTGGTCGCGATTCTCGACGCCGACAAGGAAGGCTTCCTCCGCGCCGAGCGCTCGCTGATCCAGACGATCGGCCGGGCGGCGCGCAACGTGAACGGCAAGGCGATTCTCTACGCCGACAACATGACCGACTCGATGAAGCGCGCGATCGGCGAAACCGAGCGGCGGCGCGCGAAGCAGATCGCGCACAACGAGAAGATGGGCATCATCCCGCGCGGCGTGACCAAGCGCATCAAGGACATCATCGACGGCGTCTACAACGTCGACGACGCCCGCGCCGAACTGAAGGAAGCGCAGACGCGCGCGAAATTCGAGGACATGTCCGAGAAGCAACTCGCGAAGGAACTCAAGCGGCTCGAAAAGCAGATGATGGACCACGCCAAGAACCTCGAATTCGAAAAGGCAGCGCAGACGCGCGACCAATTGGCCCTGCTTCGACAGCGCGTGTTCGGCGCGAATGTCGGCGACCATCTCACCGGCATCGACTGACGGCAGTCGACACCCGACAGCTTCCAGAAAGCAACGCAGCGCGGCGAATCGACGGATTCGCCGCGCTTTTTCCTTGTGAGCCGCGCCAGTCAATCCTGACCGAAAACCTGGCATGAACGTGGCCGTAAGTTTCGCCAAATTGTTCTGTCGATCGAACGGTGCTACACTCCGCAAATATTGAGAATGGTTCGTATTAACGTTCCATCAAAGATTCTCATTCGACGTCTGGCGACGTCTCCTCGCGGCCGGCTTCGAGGTCGGCTAACGGCTCAAACGGATCGATCTGGTCGGGCGCATGACGCGTGTCCAGCGATCGATAACAACACGGAGTGACTGATGCTGGGTTCAACATTGAGGCGCGGCACGCTTGCCGCGCTGGCGCTTGCGGCCGCGACGTCCGCGATGGCTGCCGAATATCCGATCGGCAAGCAGCACATCGAGGGCGGCATGGAAACCGGCGCGGTGTATCTGCAGCCGATCACGATGGCGCCCGAAGGCATGATGCGCAAGGCCTCAGACTCCGACGTCCACCTCGAAGCCGACATCCACGCCGTGAAGAACAACCCGACCGGCTTCGCGGAAGGCGACTGGATGCCGTACCTGCAGGTCACGTATGAACTGACGAAGGCCGGCACGACGCAATCGGTCAAGGGCGACCTGATGCCCATGGTCGCGAACGACGGCCCGCACTACGGCGACAACGTCAAGCTCTTCGGACCGGGCAAGTACCACCTGAAACTGCATATCGCGCCGCCGGCCGACACCGGACACATGGCGTTCGGCCGTCACATCGACAAGGAAACGGGTGTCGGCCCGTGGTTCAAGCCGTTCACGATCGAGTATGACTTCCCGTTCGCCGGCATCGGCAAGAAGGGCGGTTACTAAGGCAACGCGTTTCGCGGCGCGCTGAATGAATCGACCGGCGCGCCTCACTCAGGAAGGCTGCATGAAAGTCAAAACCCAGTTGGCCGCGCTTGCGGCGTCGGTGCTCTTCGCCGGCATCGCGCACGCGGCCGATCTGCCGACGTTCAAGCTCGAGATGAACGACGGCAAGCTGAACCCCGAGCGCATCGAAGTGCCGGCGGGACAGCGCATCAAGATCGAAGTGCACAACATCGGCAAGGGTGCCGCGGAGTTCGAGAGCATCCAGTTGCGCAAGGAAAAAGTGCTGGCGCCGGGCGCCGACTCGTTCGTCGTGATCGCGCCGCTGACACCGGGCGAATACAAGTTTTTCGACGATTTTCATCAGACGGCGCAGGGCGTGATCGTCGCCAAGTAAAGCGCTGCGCATGCGGCGCGGCAACCACGCCGCTTGCGTGTGAAGCGGAAATGGCTGGAGGTTTTGGATGGGTCAGGTTCTTTTCATCGTCTGGCGCGAGAGCGTCGAGGCGTTGCTCGTCGTCGGCATCCTGCATGCGTGGCTCAAGAACGGCGATCATCACGCACGGCGCGGCATGCCGTATCTGTGGGTCGGCGTCGCGATCGGGCTGCTCGCCGCGATCGCGCTCGGCGCGGCGCTGATCGGCTTCACGGAAGTGCTGTCGGGCGACGCGCAGGATTACTTCCAGGCCGCCATGGTCCTCGTGGCCTGCGTGCTGATCGTGCAGATGGTGCTGTGGATGAAGCGCCACGGCCGTACGCTCAAGCGCGACATGGAAGCCTCGCTGCAAAAGAGCACGCAGGACGGACACTGGTGGGGCATCGCGGTGCTCGTGGCGCTCGCGATCGCGCGCGAAGGCAGCGAGACGGCGGTGTTTCTCTACGGCGTCGGCTTCGGCCAGTCGGGACATGTCGCGGCGTCGCAATATGTCGCGGTGATCGTCGGTCTCGGACTCGCGTTCCTGACGTTCTACATCCTGCAACTGGGCGGAAAATACTTCTCGTGGCGGATCTTCTTCCGCGTCACCGAAATCATGCTGCTGTTCCTCGCGGCGGGCCTGTTCGAAACCGGCGTCGATAAACTGATCGACAAGGAAATCCTGCCGGTCGTCGTCAACCAGCTTTGGGACACGTCGTGGCTGCTCGATGATTCCAGCACGTTCGGCTCGCTCGTCGCGACGCTGACCGGTTACCGCGCCCATCCGGCCGGCATGAACCTGATCGCGTACGCCGTCTACTGGGCGGTGGTCTATCTCCTGATGCGCCGATCGAAGACGCGGATCGCGCAGAAATCCGCGAGTCGTCCAGCGTGAGCCAAGTCCTTGAACGGCCCGGCCGGCTGCGCCAAGCCGGTCAATGGATGCAGCGGCACGGCAGCGCGATTCGCGCAATCCAGTGGGTCGTGGTGGCCGTGTACGCGTTTCTGGTCCTGGTTCCGGCCGTCATGCCGCTGCCGGACAACACCGCGCATCTCTGGAGCAACCTGACGCTCGCCGCGCAGTTCGTGTTCTGGGGCATCTGGTGGCCGTTCGTGCTGCTGTCGATGGTGATGCTCGGGCGCGTATGGTGCGGCGTGCTGTGTCCGGAGGGCGCGCTCACGGAGTTCGCGAGCAAGTTTGGCCGCGGCTGGGCGATTCCGCGCTGGATGCGCTGGGGCGGCTGGCCCTTCGTCGCGTTCGGCCTGACGACGATCTACGGCCAGATGGTCAGCGTCTATCAGTATCCGAAAGCCGTGCTGCTCGTGCTGGGCGGCTCGACCGTCGGGGCGATGATCGTCGGCGTGTTGTACGGGCGTGAAAAGCGCGTCTGGTGCAAATACCTGTGCCCCGTCAACGGGGTTTTTTCGCTGCTAGCGCGTCTCGCGCCGTTTCACTACAAGGTCGACGAAGACGCCTGGCGCCGCTCGTACAAGGATGGCGAACACGGCCACCGCGTGATTCCGATCAACTGCGCGCCGCTCGTGCCGCTGCGGAACATGAAGGGCGCCTCCGACTGCCACATGTGCGGCCGATGCAACGGCCATCGCGACGCGATCGCGCTGACGTGGCGCTCGCCGTCCGAGGAAGTGGTCCAACTCGGCGACAAGCAGGCGAACGCCTGGGACACGGCGCTGATTCTCTACGGCCTGCTCGGCATCGCGATCGGCGCGTTCCACTGGACTGTGAGCACCTGGTTCGTCGACCTGAAGCAGGTCTTCGCGAGCTGGCTGATCGACCACGATATCCTCTGGCCGCTCGACACCAACGCGCCGTGGTTCCTGTTCACGCACTATCCCGAGCAGAACGACGTGTTCTCGTGGCTCGATGGCAGTATGGTGATCGGCTATATCGTCGTGACCGGGGTGGTGTACGGGACGGCGCTCCTCGCGCTGCTCGCGCTCGCGTCGCGGATGCTCGGCCGCTTCGATGCGACGCGCCTGCACCACCTCACGCAGGCGCTGATTCCGGTTGCGGGCTGCGGCGTGTTCCTCGGTCTGTCGGCGACGACCGTGTCGCTCCTGCGCGCCGAACAGGTGCCGCTCTGGTGGGTGACCGACTTGCGGCTCGGGCTGCTCGGCATCGCGAACTTGTGGAGCGCATGGCTTGCGTGGCGCGTGACGAGCCGCTATGCCGCGGGGCGTATTGTTTCGCGCGCGGGGTCGATGGTATGGTTTATCGCTGCGCTGGCCGTCGTGGACAGCGCGTGGTACCTGATGTTCTGGGGTTTTTCCCGCTAATACCGTTTTCCCGTCAACAGCGAGCCGAATGTGAGAACCAAACCCGTACTGACCGACGATGATGTCAAGGCCATCGCCGCCGCAGCCGAAGCACACGCCCACGAACACAACTGGAACGTGACGATTGCGATCGTCGACGACGGCGGTCATCTGCTGCACCTGCATCGCCTGGAGGGCGCAGGCGCGAGCACGTCCGAAATGGCGACCGGCAAGGCGCGCACGGCCGTGCTCGGCCGGCGAGAAACCAAGGTCTACGAAGACATGATCAAGCAAGGACGCGTCGCGTTCCTGAGCGCGCCGATGACGGCGATGCTCGAAGGCGGCGTGCCGATCATGGTGGGGGCGGACATCGTCGGCGCGGTTGGCGTGTCGGGGGTGAAATCGGACCAGGATGCGTCGATCGCGCGCGCGGGCATTGCGGCGCTGAAGATCGAGAACGTCTGAGGCGAATCAAGGCGCAAAAAAAGGCGCGCTTTCCGTCAGGAAAGCGCGCCGTTTTTATCATCACGACCGCGGTGCCTCGGGGCACGGCGCAAGTCCAGCAGGAACCAAAAAAAGCGGCTTCGCTGGCTATCGACGACTGGCTGGTGTTTGCACGAAGGGGTCTAAATTCTCGCGTGCAAGTCGTCCTCGCTGGCTAAGGCCAAACACCTCTCGAGGAGGTGGTCCCCACAATACCCGGTGTTGCAATTCGTTCGAACGCTACTTCGTCAGGATCAGCTTGCCCAGTCGCGTGGCGCGCAACTGGTAGGTCTCCCCGTTATGCAGGATGCTGATATGGCTGTGACCTTGCAGCAAGGCATCGCTGCGCAGCGAACGCTCGCTGCTTTCGCTTGCCTCCGATGCGCGCACTGTCGTCACGGCAGCCTGTTTCGGTCGCGTGATGGCGGCGTCGCGAACCACCGGACGACGCAGCCGAAGCGTGGAAGAGCGCAGGGTGTCGGTCATGTCGAAGAGTTCGTTCGTTGATTCGATGGAGTCATAGTAAATGATAACCATTCCTATTTACAACAACGATTTATTCATCGGATGACGGGTTTCGATAGTTGGCTTGCCTACCGCGGTGCGGCGCCTCGACCGCGCCGCGACGATCAGTGCAGCGGCGCTTCCTCGCCGCGCCCGTGCGCGTATTGGCGAATCAGCCGCACGGTATCGATGTCGGCTTCGCGATACGCCGACTTCACGATCTCCTGGGTCTGGTGCGCGTCGGCGCTGGCATTGGCATCGTCGGCGACGGGCAGGGTCGTGCTGTAGGTGAAGCGCAGGAACAATTGCAACTCGTCGGGCTGCTCGATCTCCATCGTGAGCGAGCCGCCGACGTAATCCGCCGTCGGCAGGATGTCATAGCGGACGCTGGTGCCGACCGTCAGCGTCACGCGATCGCGCACCACTGCCTGACCATAGTGCAGCTCGCGCTCCATCACGTCGCCTTCGCGCGAGAGGATCTTGCAGCTGTCGAGGCCGAGCACGAAGAGTTGCGGCTGTTCCGCGCGCAGGACGAGTCCTTCCCACAACTGCTCGCGCGTCATCGATTCGACGAACGGGTTGAGCGGATCGTTGATCTGGATCAGGTGTTCGAAATTCAAGACGACGGTTTCCTTCTGTTTTTCATTGCGGGTCCATGCGAAATTGACGCGGATTCAAGCGGGCGCGATAGCCGTCTGAATCTGGATCGCGCCGGTCAGGATCTTGTGGACCGGGCACGCATTGGCAATTTGCAAAAGCCGTTCCCGCTGATCTTCGCTGAGCGGCCCGGTCAGTACGATCTGGCGATCGATCACCGTGCCGTTCGCGGTGCTCGTCAGCGACAGCGTGACGCGCAAGGCTTCGAGCGGCCAGTCCTTGCGCTTCGCGTACATCTTCAGCGTGATCGACGTGCACGCGCCGAGGCTCGAAAGAAGCAGCGACGCGGGCGCGGGGCCGGTATCTCGGCCGCCGAGACTTTCCGGTTCATCGGCGAGCCATTTGTGCATGCCGTCGTCGAGTTGAACTTGATACTCGGCCGCGCCGATGGTCGCGATCACGGTCGGTTCAGCCATGCAGTGCTCCTCTTGTTGGTTTCAGGTGTGCGATCGCGCATAAAAAACGGCGCGGCACGAACGGTTATTGTGACGCAATGTCGCCGTTCCTGTCGCGCCGCATAGGCAAAGCGTCGATTTCGATTCAGTTCAGTGCGTAATCGCGCCCATCCGCCCGGTTTGATAGTCGATGACGGCCTGACGGATTTCGTCCTCGGTATTCATCACGAACGGGCCGTAGCGCACGACCGGCTCCTTCAGCGGCACGCCGCCGATCAGCAGCACTTCGAGCGGCTCGTCACCGGCAGCAAGCGTGACGCTTTCGCCGTCGTCGTTGAAGAGCACCATCTGCTGCGCGCGTATCGGCGTGCGTTCCGCGCCATACAGCCCGGCGCCGGAAAGCGCATAGGCGAACACGCGAAAATCACGCGGCACGCGCGTCTCGATCGACGCACCCGGTTGCAGCGAGAAGTGCTGATACAGGATCGGCGTGCGCGTCTCGATCGCGGCCTTCACGCCGAGCGCTTCGCCCGCAATCACCTTGACGCGCACGCGGCCGTCCTCGCTCACGGCAACCGGAATCTTGTCCGAGCCGATCTCCTGATAATGCGGCGCGATCATCTTGTCGCGCTTCGGCAGGTTCACCCACAGTTGCAGGCCGTGTACGCGGCCACCGGTGCGCGTGAATTCGGGATCGGGCATTTCGCTGTGCACGACGCCAGCGCCGGCCGTCATCCATTGGACGTCGCCCTGGCGCAAGGTGCCGGAGTGGCCCGCCGAATCCTTGTGCCCGAACTGCCCTTCGAGCACGTAGGTGACCGTTTCGAAGCCGCGATGCGGATGATCGGGCGCACCCTTGGCCTCGCCGGGCTTGTAATCGACCGGACCCATTTCGTCGAGCAGCAGGAACGGGTCGAAGTCCATCAAAAGGCGCGTCGGAAACGGACGATGCACGACGAAACCGCCGCCTTCGACGGTCCGAAGTGCTGGGATGGTGCGCTCGATAGTGCGGGTTGTGCTCATGGGTCCTCGCGTCGCCATCAAGGGAATAGCGCTAAATTTGAAACACAGGGCTATTATATGGCTCGAATTTCGGCGAAAAAGCCATTGAAACGCAATGGATTGTCCCACCAGCGAAACGATATGAAGCCCGGTACTCACGATCTGAATGACCTGATGTATTTCTCGCACGTCGTCGAGAATGGCGGATTTTCGGCGGCGGAACGCGTGCTTGGTATCTCGAAGTCGCGTTTGTCGCGGCGTGTGTCGGAACTGGAGGCGTCGCTCGGCGTGCGGCTCTTGCAGCGCTCGACGCGCAAGCTCGCGCTCACGGAAGCGGGACAGCTCTTCTACCAGCATTGCCAGGCGATGCTCGCGGAAGCGCAGGCGGCCGTGAACGTCGTGCAGAACCTGCGCGATTCGCCGCGCGGTACCGTGCGCGTCAGCGTTCCGGTGACGATCGCGCAGACGTTCCTGTCGGCCGTCATGCCGGACTTCCTGCACCGCTATCCCGAGGTGCGGGTGGTCCTGCGCGTGACGAATCGGGTCGTCGATTTGTTCGAGGACGCCGTCGATGTCGCGCTGCGCGTGCGTTCCGAGCCGCCCGCGAATTCGAACATCGTCGCGCGGCCGCTGTGGCGCACGGAGCAAATGCTGGTGGCGGCGCCGTCGCTGCTGAAGCCCAATGCGCCGCCGCTCACGCCGGGCGAACTCGCCCAGTTCGACACGCTCGACATGCCCTCGAGCGACGGCCGCCACGTGTACCGGCTGATCGCGCCCGATGGCACGCGTCACGAGTTCGAGCACGAGCCGCGTCTCGTCACGGCGGACCTTTCGATGATCCGCGAAGCGGTGCTGCGCGGCGTCGGCATCGCGGCGCTGCCGGAGATGATGTACGGCGCGCCGCTGCGCACCGGCCAGCTTTCGCCGGTAATGCCGGGCTGGACGTTTCCGTCGCCGCAACTCTATGCGGTGTTTCTGTCGCGGCAGGGCATGGTGCCGGCGATCCGCGCGTTCGTCGATTTTCTTGTCGAGTCAATCAACGACGGCAAGCGCTTCCCTGGAGAATGTCCTGTCGAGACGGCGCCTGCGCAAGAAACAGTTTGATCTATTCGCCGCGATGCACATCGTTTCTCGCATTGAAGCGCACGCTTGCGATGGACAGATTCAATCGCCGCGGCCTTGAACGCCGTAATATGCGGCGTTATATTGAAATCCCTTCGCTAAGGAGCCTCTTATGCGAAAACTGACGGCTACTCTTATAGTTAGCCTGATAGGGTTGATGGCGCTATCCGTGTCGACCACGGTTGTCGCATGTGACGGTTATTCGAACAGTGCACCGTCTCCGAAATGACCGCCCGCCCGAATGCGCTGAGTGCGCACAAAAAAAGGCCTTCATCCGACGATGAAGGCCTTTTACATTTTGGGCCGGCTTTTCTGCTGGTCCCTTATTTGCCGTTCTTCGGCTCGGTGACGAAACCAATCTTGGTCAGCCCGCCTGCCTGGGCCGCCGACATGACATCGGCGACGCGCTCATACGGCACCTTGCGATCCGCACGCAGATGCAGTTCCGGCTGCGGCGTCTGCTGCGCGGCCTGCGCGATGCGCTGGGCGAGGCCGGCATCGTCGATCTTCTGGTCGTCCCAGACGATCGTGCCGTCCGCTTCGACCGCCAGATTCACGTGCGCGGGCTTCGTGTCCTGCGGCTGGCTGCTGGCGTGCGGCAGGTCGATCTTGACCGCGTGATTCATCGCCGGGATCGTCACCAGGAAAATGATCAGGAGAACCAGCATGACGTCGACGAGCGGCGTCATGTTGATTTCGCTCATCATGCCGTCGTCTTCGTCGCTGGCGAAAGGGCTCATTGCCATCCCGACCTCCGCTTAGCTGGCGCGCGTCGCGAGACGCAGGCTGTCAGCGTTCGAGGGCGTGCCCGCGCGCTTGCTCGACGACAGTTTCGAGCCGGTCACGAAGAACGCGTGCAGGCCGTGCGCGAAGCGGTTGAGCTTGGTCACGATCGACTTGTTCGAGCGCGTCAGCGCGTTATAGCCGAGTACCGCCGGAATCGCGACGAAGAGGCCAAACGCCGTCATGATCAGCGACTCGCCGACCGGGCCCGCGACCTGGTCGATCGAGGTCTGGCCGGTCGCGCCGATCGTGAGCAGCGCGTGATAGATGCCCCACACCGTGCCGAACAGGCCGACGAACGGCGCTGTGCTGCCGATCGAAGCGAGAATCGCGAGGCCCGCCTGCATGCGGCCGACGCCTTCGTCCATCGTGTCCTTGAGGCAGCGCGTGATCCAGTCGGACACGTCCATGCGGTCGTGCAGATGCGGCTGCGTCTGATGATGATGGTCGGCGGCTTCCTGGCCGGCCAAGGCGAGCGCGAGAAACGGGTTGCTGGCGGGGCTCGACGTATGGCTGCCGAGTTTCTTGATGCCTTCGGCGAAATCGTCGGAGTGCCAGAACGCGCGTTCGGCGTCCTTCGTCAGGCGCTTCAGGCGCAACACGTTCCACGCCTTCACGACAATCACCGTCCACGACAGCACCGACATGATCACGAGCGCCAGCGCGATGCCACGCGTCACGAAATCCCCTTGCGCCCACACGTGCGCAATTCCGTAGTTTTCCATTGCAGTTCCTGTTTTTTCTAAAAGATTCTGATCAGTCGGTCAGACTGAATACGAAAGGCACGGAAGTAACGGCGCGAATCGCTTCGCCGTTCTCCTTGTAGGGTTTGCAGGCGCTCGAACGAACGGCGTCGAGGGCGGCTTCGTCAAGACGCGACGAACCGCTGCTCTTCTTCAATGCGATGTTTTCGAGCTTGCCCGTCAGTCCGAGGACGAAACCCACCACTGCAGTGCCCGTCTCGCCACGACGCTTCGACAGCGTCGGATAATCAGGCTGCACGATATTGCACGACAGGTGCGAGATGTCCTTCGGCGCGGAGAGTGCCATCGTCGGGCGGCCGACTGCGGGTGCGGCCGCCGCAGGTTCCGCAGGAGCGGGCGGGGCAGGCGGCGCGGGCGTGGGATCAGGCGCGGGAGCCGCGATCGGCGACGGCGCTTCACTCTGCGGCATCGGCTGGACGGGTTTCGGTGCCGGCTGCACGCGCGGCTGGACCTTGGGTTTCGCGACGGGCTTGGGCGGAACGGGCCTGGGAGGCGTCGGCGTGGATTCGACCGCGACTGGCGCCGCCACCGGCGCCGGTTCGGCGCTCAATAACTGCGCCGTGATCGCCCGGACTTCAACCGGCCGCGGCAGCGGATCGTTCCGCATCGTCACGAGGACCGTCAGCAAAATCGCGTGAAGCGCGACGACGGCGACCCCCGCCGCCACCACGCGACGATCGATGCCGCTCGCCGCTTCCAAAGGGAAGCCGGCGGATTTGAGAGTCGAAAACTGCATGGGGTTAATTGCGATCCGAGATGAATGAATCCGCCAGACCCGTGCAGCACAGCAGGCTAAACAACGTCATGTTCGGAAAATGAGCAGGGAGATAAACAGGGTGGTCACAAAGCCGATCAGCAATTCCATCTTTCCTCCCGATTCGGGGATGGCGCGGCTGGCTGCGAAGACCTGGCTTGCGGCGGTGCGAGTTGTGCAAACGTGAAAAAATTCAAAAGGCACGGCCCGGCGGCCGTCGACACAGCAAGGCATGCGGAAACGCTTCAGGCAGCCTTGCGTTCGTAGAACGTGAGCGGCACGGCTTGATGATGATCGTGGTGTGCGACACCGCAACTCGACGCGCAGACACCGCTTTGCGCCATGACATCGCGCACGGTTTCTTCGCACTTGCCGCAGCAGAGCGCGACGCCGAGTTCGAACTGCAGTTCGTCGAACGAATCGACGCCGTCGGCGATGGCCGTGCGGATCTTGCGGTCGGATACAGACTTGCACACACAGACAATCATGATCGGTCGCGATAGCTTACGTTAATGCGAATTATTATCATTCAGTATCGACGCGTTTGCAAGCGCGTGTCTGTGTTTTTTGTAACAAAACAAGGAAGTAGGCAGGGTTTTCGCTGAGCGCCCCGACGGGCAAGGCGCACGGAGGGCGGAGGAAGTCAGGCCGACGCGAGCGGCCGAGTGCGTTGCGAGGGGATCACGACGTGCTCGACCCGCGCCTCGATCCCGAGAAGGGACGCTGCCAGTTGGCGCTGGGATTCGCCGTCCGCAGTGGAATAGAAACGGGGAACGATCGCGCTGGCGGAGGCGGATCGCAGGCCGTGCGCGTTGAGCTGGCGTTCGAGTTGCCGCGCGATTGCGATGCTCGTATCGACGATCCGCAGCCGGTCGCCGGCGATCGAGCGGATTGCTTCGTCCAGAAAAGGGTAGTGCGTGCAACCGAGCACGAGCGTGTCGGCGCCGGCGTCGAGCATCGGCTGGAGATGACTCGCCAGCAGCGCGATCAGTTCGGGCGAGTTGGTATCGCAGCGCTCGACGGCCTGCACGAGTCCGTGGCCCGGCTGGCAGATGAAGCGGCAATCGGCGGCGTAGCGGTCGAGCAACGCCTGAAAACGCAGGCTGCGCAACGTGACGGCGGTGGCCAGCACGCCGACGACCCGCGTCTTCGATACCAATGCCGCCGGTTTCACGCCCGGTTCCACGCCGATCAGCGGAATCGCGAGCCGCTCGCGCACGAGCGCGATGGACTGTGCGGTCGCCGTATTGCATGCGACCACCAGCGCTTTCGCCCCGCGCGCTACGAGCCATTCGCCGATCGCCATCGTCCGGTCGACGATGAAGTCGTCGTCGCGTTCGCCGTAGGGCGCATAAAGCGAATCCGCGACGTAAACGAGTGGCTCGTGCGGCAGCGCGGTGCGCACGGCGCGCAGCACCGACAGTCCGCCGAGTCCGGAATCGAAAACGCCGATTGGCGCGCTCGTTTCGGAAACGGCGCGCTCAGGCGGCGAGGAAGGAAGTGCAGCGTGCAACAGCATCGATACGGGATTTATTCGCCTTCACCCATCATCGTTTGCTGGTAGTTCTGGATGCCGACCTTGTCGATCAGGTCGAGCTGCGTTTCAAGCCAGTCGATATGTTCTTCGGTGTCGTCGAGAATCTTCTCGAAGATTTCTCGCGAGACGAAATCACGCGCCGTTTCGCAATAGGCGATCGCTTCCTTGCAGGTGCTCTGTGAAATTTGCTCGAGCTTCAGATCGCACTCGATGATTTCCTTCGTCTCTTCGCCGATCAGAAGCTTGTGCAGGTCTTGCAGGTTCGGCAGGCCATCGAGCATGAATACGCGCTTGATGAGCATGTCGGCGTGCTTCATCTCGCCGATCGACTCGTCGTATTCGTGCTTGTTCAGGCGCTCCAGCCCCCAATGGTCGTACATCCGGGCGTGGAGGAAATATTGATTGATCGCAGTCAGTTCGTTCTTCAACTGCGAATTCAAATATTCGATGACTTTCGCGTCGCCTTGCATGATTGTTCCTTGTTCGTGGCGTGTGGCTTTTTTAACGATAAACCTTGCAGCTTCAAATGCCAAGGTTAGATAAAAATCTTTTGTTTCAGATGAAAATGAGAATGGAACTCTTTATGAGATAAGCGCCGGCGCAATGAAAAAGCCGGGCGGGGAGGCCCGGCTTTTCATACGTCACATCGTTTGATGCCTCATTTTAGCGCCCCACATGCGTATTAATCGGGCAAAGGAAATATCAGACGGTTGCAACCGGAATCTTGCCGATTTTCGCCTGCCATTCGGCCGGGCCGGTCTTGTGTACCGACGTGCCCGTCGAGTCGACGGCAACCGTTACTGGCATATCTTGCACGTCGAACTCGTAAATGGCTTCCATGCCGAGGTCTTCGAACGCCACGACTTGCGCGCCGCGAATCGCCTTCGACACGAGGTAAGCCGCGCCGCCAACCGCCATCAGGTAAGCCGCGTTGTGCTTCCTGATCGCCTCGATCGCGACCGGGCCGCGCTCGGCCTTGCCGATCATCGAAATGAGGCCGGTCTGCGAGAGCATCAGTTCGGTGAACTTGTCCATGCGCGTCGCGGTGGTCGGGCCAGCCGGGCCGACGACTTCGTCACGCACCGGATCGACCGGGCCGACGTAATAGATCACACGATTCTTGAAGTCGACGGGCAGCTTTTCGCCCTTGGCCAGCATGTCGGCGATGCGCTTGTGCGCGGCGTCGCGGCCCGTGAGCATCTTGCCCGAGAGCAACAGCGTCTGGCCCGGCTTCCACGCGGCGACCTGTTCCGGCGTCAGCGTATTCAGGTCGACGCGCTGGCTCGTTTCCGTGTTCGGTTCCCACTGCACGTTCGGCCACGCGTCGAGCGACGGCGCGTCGAGCTTCGCGACGCCCGAGCCGTCGAGCGTGAAGTGCGCATGGCGCGTCGCCGCGCAGTTCGGGATGATCGCGATCGGCTTCGATGCCGCGTGCGTGGGCGCCGCCATGATCTTCACGTCGAGCACGGTGGCGAGACCGCCGAGACCTTGCGCGCCGATGCCGAGCGCGTTGACCTTCTCGTGCAGTTCCACGCGCAGTTCCTCGATCCAGTCTTGCGGGCCGCGTGCGATGACGTCCTGGATGTCGATCGGGTCCATCAGCGATTCCTTCGCCATGACCATCGCCTTTTCAGCCGTGCCGCCGATGCCGATGCCGAGCATCCCGGGCGGGCACCAGCCGGCGCCCATCGTCGGCACGGTTTTCAGCACCCAGTCGACGATCGAATCCGACGGGTTCAGCATCGCGAACTTCGACTTGTTCTCCGAGCCGCCGCCTTTCGCCGCGACCTGCACGTCGACCTTGTCGCCCGGCACGATCTCATAGTGGATCACGGCCGGCGTGTTGTCCTTCGTGTTCTTGCGCGCGCCTTCGGGCGGGCTCACGATCGACGCGCGCAGCACGTTGTCCGGGTTCAGGTAACCGCGGCGCACGCCTTCGTTGATCATCTCGGTGACGCCCATCGTCGCGCCGTCCCAACGCACGTCCATGCCGACCTTCACGAACACCGTGACGATGCCGGTATCCTGGCAGATCGGCCGGCGGCCTTCCGCGCACATGCGGCTGTTGGTCAGGATCTGCGCGATCGCGTCCTTCGCGGCCGGGCTTTCTTCCAGCTCATACGCGCGGCCGAGCGCCTGGATGTAGTCGAGCGGATGGTAGTAGCTGATGTGCTGCAGCGAATCCGCGATGCTCTGGATCAGGTCTTCCTGTTTGATGACGGTCATGGCTTGGGCTCTTGGGGACGGGACTTGTGTTGGCGTTCTGGCGACGCTCAGTGGAGCACCTGTTACGGCGCGATCCACTCGTTGTGGACATGCTGCGCAATCGTGAGGGCTGGCTTCGGAAGCTGGCTTATCGGACCGGGCGAGCCGGGCGTTTCAGCGGCGGGCTTGGGTGCGGACATGGGTCTCGTGACTGAACGAACGTGCAGGATGAGCAGCCCGCTATTGTAGCGCGCCCGTTGCCGCGCTCGCAGGCGTCACGGCTCGGGAAGTGCTCACGATGCCATGGGCGGAACCGGCCGCGCGCGGATGCTCGCGAGCGCGATGCCCGCGACGACGCACGCGAGCGCGATGCCGTGCGCGAGCGTCGGCCGCTCGCCGAGAAATGCGATGCCGTAGACCGCGGCCGCGATCGGCAGCACAGCGGAAAACACGCCGGCGAGACTGCCGTCGACGTGGCGGATGCCTTTCATCCAGAGCCAGAACGAGAAGATGCTCGCCGAGAGACCGTACCAGAGCACGAGCGTCCAGGTGCCGGCGCCGACGCTCGCGTAGTCGAAGGAGACGAGCGCCGGCAGCCCGAGCGGCAGCATCAGCAAGAGGCCGAAGCCATGGGTGTACGCACAGATGTCGATGGCGGGGAGTGTCTGCGTGAGGCGTCGCGAGAGGATGACGTAGAACGATTCGCAGCAGACCGCACCGAGCACCATCAGGTTGCCGGCGAACGAACTCTCCGATCCGCCGTTCGTACTGTTCGCACCGTGCGCATTCTGCGCGACGTTGATCACGACCACGCCGATGATCGCGAGCGCGATCGAAACGAGCGCGCGTCCGTTCGGGCGCTCCTTCAGGAAGAACCATGAGAACAGCGCGACGACCGCTGGAATCGTGCTCGTGATGACGCCAGCCGCGACGGCGCTCGTGCGCTGCACGCCGTTCAGCATCAGCAGCGTGAACATGAACGTGCCGAACAGCGCCTGCAGGAACAGGTTGACCCATTCGCCACGCTGGACGCGTTTCATCTTCGACGGGCGCAAGAGCGGCCACAGCACCGCGATGGCGATCACGAAGCGAAGGAGCGCGAAGAGGGACACGGGAATGAACGCAACGATCGACTTGCCGACACCGACATTGCTTCCGACGAGCAGCATGGCTGCGATAAGGTACAGGGCGTAACGATTCAAGCTGGAATCCGGACGTCGAGTTCAGTTAGGATTGTGGGGACGCATGATAGTCGGGTTCATTGCGAACGCGTGGATTGAAACTGGGAACGCATTGTAGCGTTGCGCCTGCCGCAAGCGAGTGGATCCAAGGAAACAAACGAAGTCGCGCTTGCCGCGCCAACTACTCGTATACCCCGTGCCAATTGGCCGGAGCACGTAAGAAGTGGGTAAGGCAAGAAGTTTATTGTGCAGTGAAGCATCCGAACGACATCGACGAACGAGCGTGCTGCAACGCGGCAAGGGCTCTCGTCGAAGCAGGAGACAAAGTCACAGAGCGAGACGCGTATGCGCGTCCGCCTCACACGAAACACAGGGTCCGCTCCCGGGGCCGCCGACGGTTTTAGAGTCACCATCAAAGGGGTTGTCGATGTCTGCGATTGAATCCGTACTCCACGAACGCCGCGTTTTCCCGCCATCCGAGCAAGCATCGGCTAATGCCGCAATCTCCGGCATGGACGCCTACAAGGCCCTGGCCGCGGAAGCCGAACGCGACTACGAAGGCTTCTGGGCGCGTCTCGCGCGCGAAACGCTCGCGTGGCACAAGCCTTTCACGAAGGTGCTCGACGAATCGAATGCGCCGTTCTACACCTGGTTCGAGGACGGCGAACTCAACGCCTCGTACAACTGCATCGACCGTCACGTCGAAGCGGGTAACGGCGCGAAAAACGCGATCATCTTCGAAGCGGACGACGGCACCGTCACCAACGTCACCTATCAGGACCTGCTACAGCGCGTCAGCCGCTTCGCGAATGCGCTGAAGAAACAGGGCGTGAAAAAGGGCGACCGCGTCGTGATCTACCTGCCGATGTCGGTGGAAGGCGTCGTCGCGATGCAGGCTTGCGCGCGCATTGGCGCCACGCATTCGGTCGTGTTCGGC
>NZ_FCON02000105.1 GCF_001544535.1 Caballeronia choica
GCACGAACGCACGGACGATACGATGGCGGCTCATGGCGAAGCGCGGGCGATGCAGTCGGACAAACCTGCCGCATGGCGTGCGCCGTTCGGCATCTCTTACAGGCCATTTTTGAGGAAGGCGAATTTGCTCGATCCAGCTCAATATGCATGACCAAAATTGCATACCCAAGCATTACCGGGAGCAGGAGCACACTGCGCACGTTCGGAAACGCACTGACCGGCGCCATCGAAATACGCTTAACTGGGAGCCCCATTGCGGGCATGGTGCGCAGTTCGATGTGTCTTGCCCCGTGACTTCAAATCGTCACGCATTGGGTCTATCGAAGTCGTCTGCTCACGTCAGCCATCACACAGAGGGACCCGTTCGATGAAAGTATCTGTCCTCGTGCCGACCTATCGGCGCCCGGCAAACTTGTTGAAATGTCTGCAAGCGGTCTGCAAGCAGGAACTCCCCCCAGCCGAAGTGCTCGTGGTCTGTCGCATCGACGACCCGTCAAGCCGCGCCGCAATTGGCGAATTCATGGCGTCGCATGCCCTGCCGATACGCGTCGTCGACGTGACGGAGGGAGGCGTGGTAGCGGCCCTGAATGCGGGCATCGCGGTCTGCACTTCCGAGGTCGTCTGCATCACGGATGACGATGCGATGCCGGACCCGGACTGGACGAAACGCGTCGCTGAACATTTCGCGGCTGACCCCTCGATCGCCGGCGTGGGTGGCAAGGACAGGCTCTACATCAATGGAAAATTCCAGGCGGGCGAGCGCGAGCTGGTGGGGGTCGTCCAGACGAGCGGCCGCACCGTCGGCAATCACCATCTCGGCGTTGGACCGGCGAGGTATGTCGATATCCTCAAAGGCGCCAACATGAGCTTTCGCACTGAACCGCTGAAGGCGATCGGCATCGACCGGAGGCTCAAGGGCACCGGTGCACAGGTCCACAACGAAATGGCGCTGAGCCTGGCCCTCCGGCGCAGCGGCTGGAAGCTTGTCTATGATCCTCGCGTGCAGGTCGAACATCATCATGCCCAGCGTTTCGATGAGGACGCCCGCAAGGCGCCCGCACTGATCGCTCACGCAAACTCCTCCTACAACCTGAACCTGATCCTTCTCGAACACTTTCCCGGCGCACGCGGGATGCGGGTCTGGCGCTGGTATCAGCTCGTCGGCACTCGCGATGCGCCGGGACTCGTGCAGGTCGTCCGGATGCTGATGAAGGGCGAGCTTGGGATCTTCAGCCGCTGGCGAGCTGTCCGTCAAGGTGCAGCAGCAGCACTGCGCGACGTCAGGGGCGGCTGAAGGATACGTTCAGGAAGCGCTTGCCGGATGCGCGATAGGTTCCGCGCGGCGGCCCGCGCTGCATCTTTCAACTGGCGCCGTGCGGCCCGCCCTTCCCCAACGTATCCCGCCTCGATGCTCCTATAGCCATGCCCGACTCGCCAACCCGTCTTCGCTTGGGCGAGTGCGGGCCTCTTCGCTCAAAGAGACGATGACATGCCAAAGAAACGCAGCACCAGGGACGGGCGTCGGAGAGTGCTGCTGTCGATCGCGGCACTGGCGGGCACGCTCATCCCTGGTCTGAGTTCCGCGGCCGCGCCCCCCGTCGCGGCAAGCGCCACACAAGCCGTGGCCGGCCGCCGCAAGATCACGGAACTCATCGGTTCGGTGGGTTGGCCGGAGTCGGAGGATGACGTCCGCATGTGGAAGAACATGGGCCTGACCTGGGGCCGCGATTCGGTCGGACCCGGATTTTCTCCCCCGCCGATTCATTCCCTGAAGATCGACATGACGGGCCCGGGCTACGACAACGAACTCGCGCCCATCCTTCTGCGCAACAACCGCAATGGCATCCATTCTCTCCTGATGCTCGGCTATACGCCCGAATGGAACGCATCGGTGGCGAATGACATCGTGTCAGCGCCAAAGGATGTCCAATATTGGGAGCGCTATGTCGATGCTGTTGTCCGCAGATATTCGACGCCTCCCTTCAACGTCAAGTACTTCCAGATATGGAATGAAGCGTCGGGGCCGCTTGCGGGTGGCGATCCGCAAAGCAGCTTCTGGCATGGTCCAAATTACAACGAGGACCGGTCCAGGGCGAAACCCTATGAGTCCGCGATGCGGGACTATGTCGAGCGGATCCATATTCCTGCGGCGCAGATCATCCGCAAGTATCACGCTTATGTCGTGTATGGCGGTTGGCCGGACCAGGGAGGACTGGATACCTATTTGCAGTGGCTCGAATTCAAAAGCCCGGCTTACGGCACTCGCATGCTCGACTGGGTCGACTACCTCGACATCCACTATCTCGGCACGCCGGACCTGGAAGTGCTGTACCAGCGCTACGTCGCCCGGGGCCATGCGCGCGGAATATGGCAGACCGAGATCGGCGACCGCTACATAACGAACCCTCACTTCCTGCCGGGCTACCTGTTCGAACTCGCCGTCTGGGCGCTCGGCAGGGAATGGAATGACCCAGACAAGTATGTGACGATGATCTATCACTGGGACGGCTACGAAGACTTTCGCCTCACTCATCGAGGACCGCCGAAGCGGACCTACAACGTCTCCGGAACGTCGTTGATCACGCTGCGCAAGACGGTTTCCGGCGCTCTTGCTCCATTTCCGCATACGCTCAGGTTCGGCCCCGAATCAGAGGGCAAGGCCCTCTATTCCGATGACAAGATCGTGGTGCAAGTGAGCGCGCCGCCGGGCTGGCGCTCAGTCGAAGTCAGCGGACTCGCCGCGCCCGGCTCAGGACGCTTCGAGGTAGCTTTTGTCGATGCGATAAACGGCGTCATGCAGACGAAGGAGCACGTCAATGCCGCCTGGACGGCGAATACACTGTCGATCCGCTTTGAAGTTCCCCGGCTGACCAACGGCCCTGTCGACGAAGCACCGCGTCACCTCGCGTACCTCGTGGTGACTTCGCTTGCATGAGCCGGTGGTTCTAAAGGCTCTAACGTTTCGTGGCGAAGTACGGATAGCCGACGAATGCTCCTCCGGCGAAAATCGAATCGTTCTTCCTTGACGACTGACACGCCTTCGCCGCCCGTGATGGGCTGATTGCGTAATCGATAACAATCTAATGGTTTCCCGCGACCCGCCGGCGTCCTTCGTCGACCCGGCGCGCGTGGGGCAACGGGCGGCTGACGCGCGCCGAGACGGCATCGGAGGCACGCGATGCCAGTAGCAGCGAAGCGACCAAAGACATGATCAACACGTTTGACGGTGTGGTCAGGCGGTGCTCGGAGTAGGACATCGCAAGCAGGCACACGGCGGACAGTTCGATGAACCTAAACGCGATATAGTTTCGCCCCCCTTCCTTCAACGCGCTGTCCGCGCCGTTCTGAGCCCAACCAACCAGTTCCCAAAAGAAACGCAGCAGGAGGAGCAGCCCGACGATGCCAAGCTCAGCGAGAGTATTCAAGTAAGAATTGTGTGCGTGCGAATCGGAGTGGACGACGCCCGCGCCGAGCGGAACGCCGACAACGCCGAAATAGTCGACGACCATCGAAATGTGATCGTCGAATGATCCGAAACCAAGGCCGAAGAGCGGACTTTGCCGAAAATAGGCCAGCGCGCGGGGCCAGAGCCATTCATATCGGATATCGAGGGTTCCGGCTTTCGGATCGTTGTTGTGGACCGCGAAGGGGTATCCCAGGTAGTCCGTCGATGGGACCGTGTGCTGCATGGCGACAGCCAGCGAAGCCGCGATGATGACGACGACCATGCCAGCCAGCATCCACCGCTTCCTGCCAAGCAGCATATAAGGCGCCAGGGCCGCCACGCCGATGAATGATCCGCGACTATAGGTCGACAGCAACATGGCTGCATTGAACGCCAGCAACATGAGCAAGAGCTTGCTGCGCTGCTGGAGATAGCACGCGACTCCGAGACAGAAAAGCATGGCGAGAAAACCGCCGGCTGCATTGCGCGCGATGAAATAGCTGCCGAAAGTGGCACTCGCGTCGGTGAGTGGCGCAAGCGGGCCGTATTGCGCGAGGTACAAAAGATACGGCGGAAGGTTCGCCGCGACAGCAAACACAAAAAAATACTTCAACAGCTTGTTCAAGTCCCATCGATGAACGTATGTGCACCCGGCCAGGATCGGTGCATACGAGATGAACAAGTTTCCATCGCGCCGGTAAAAATCGAACTGGAGCAGCGATGCTGGATCGTAAAGCAGTGTGGACAGCAACGCATAGGCGGCAAACGCGACGAGCGCCGTCACGAACGCGGGGTAGGTCCTGCCAAAGAAACGCCACGCGCACAGGACGATCGGCACGAAGCCGATCGCACTGACCGGAACGAAGTTGGTTATCGTGAGGAACAGCGCGATAAGGGAAAGATAGGCCACGACATTGACTCGATAAAAGGGTGCCATGTCAGGAGAAACGCGATCGCCTTTCGGAGACCATCGTTTCCCGACCGTCAGTCCGAGCCTTCAATCAGGTCGAGCGTCGCATAGCCCGTTGCATAACCGTAGTTGCGATTGCTCCGGCGCAACGGAATCGCATTGAAGATCGCGCCGACGAGATTCGCCTCCGACCTCTCCAGCTTCTTCACGGTCTCCGTGATTTCATATTCGCTCTGCATGCCGGAGCGAAGCACGAGAATCGTCGCACCCGCTTCGCCCGCAACGATGGCGGCATCGGTGACCGCGAGGAACGGCGGCGTGTCGACGATCACGAGGTCGTATTCCTGCCCCATGCGCTGGAGCATGTCCTTGAAACGGCGCTTCATCAGCAGTTCCGCGGGATTGTCGGGATACGAGCCACAGGACATGAACGACAAGCCGTGGATACCCACATTACGGATAAGCTCCGATGGGTCGGTATCCCCCGCGAGAACGTCCGACAGACCACCGCGGTTGTACTGGCCGAAAAAGTACGCGAGGCGTCCGCGCCGCATGTCGGCATCGATCAGCAGCACGCGCGAACCGGTCTCTGCCTGGAGGACCGCGATATTCGCCGCAACAAAGCTCTTGCCTGCCGAAGGGGTCGGCCCCGTGAACATCACGATGTTGTTGGACACATGGGTCAGACCGCGATTGAGCATGGTGCGCACGACGCGCAGTGCTTCGACCGTCACGTCCTGCGGGAACCTCGCGGCGAGCACGCGCGTGGCGCTGAAACCAAGCCGCGGAACACTGGCGGCGTTCGGCGATGATCCCCCACCCGCGGCTGCGATGGATGGCAGCGGGCGCACGGGCGCGGCTCCGCTGGTTCTGCCGTTGCGCGCGGTCGTGGGTCTTCGCGTCGCAGCCGAGATCTCCTGGTCGAGCCGCGCCTGCTGTGGACTGAACAGCACTTCGCCGAACACCGGCACGCTCGTCACGCGTTCGACAAAGTGCGGGTCCGTGACGCCCATCATCACATGGCGGCGGATGAAAACAAAGAAAACGCCCGCGACAAGGCCGATTCCCGCTCCGCCCGACAGCACCAGCAACGAGTTCGGCTTGATCGGCCGGTGCGGACGCAGCGCGTAGTCGACGACATTCACGCCGCCGGTCGTGCTCGCACGGCGCACCGACAATTGCTCCGCCTTGTTGACCATCCCAAGATAGATTGATTCGGAGACGCGCGCATCGCGTGCAAGCTCGACGCTCATTCGTTCGGACGTGGGCATGTTGCCAAACCGCGCGTCGAACGTCGATTTCGCACTGGCGAGTTGCGCGATTTGCGAATCGACGTTGCGGACCCACTGACTGTCGGGCTGGTAAGTCCGCAGCAGTTGCGTGCGCTGCAGTTGCAATGTCGAGATCTGCCGCTGGAAGTCGATTCCACCCTGCAAATAGGCCTGCGATTCCGCCGTCGGCTGCAACGATTGCGAAGACATGCGGAACTTGTTGAGCGCTTCTTCCGACTGCTTCAGATCGGCGCGCAGCCGCGGCAGTTCGCTGTTGATGAACGCCAGCGTGTTGGTGTCGTCTCGCTGCCGGGCCGAGACCGCGGATGCGATGTATTGCTGGGCAAGCGCATTGGCGATCTCGGCCGCCAGCGCCGGATCTTCGTTGTTGTAGGTGATCGACACGATGCCGGTGTCCTGTTCCTTGGCCTTCACCTTCACGGCGGCGAGAAACTGCGCTATCGCATCGAGCGTGTTCCAGCGGATCACCTTGAATCGGGTTCCCGGCCTCGCGACAAGCTGCTCCACCTTCATCGAGACGCCGTACGAGGATTCGGTCTTGCCCACGGTCCCGCTCAGCAGGTGTTCGCCCGACGGTCCCTGCAACTCGTAGCTGTTGGACCCGAGCGCGACCAATTGCATCCGCTCGCCTTCCAGCTCTCGCGGCACTTCGAGCGCAGCAATCTTGATCTCCTCGCCTCCCCACGCGAAAGTCTTGAGTCCGAGCCACGGTTCCGACAATTCGCCGGGGTTTGCAAACTTGCTCGCGATCTTCCCGAGAAGCGGAACCATGACCGGCGTGGCCGAAATATCGAATCGGAATCGCTCCAGGACCGGCTGGATCACCGAACGGCTCTGCATGACCTGCATTTCGGCGGTGGCCGACGGCGCCGAGGGCGGCGCGTTATCCTGGTTTTGCAGCGCGATGCCGAGCGCGTTCGGCTCCGGCGCGTCGACGCGCACCAGCACGTCCGCGGAATAAAGCGGGCTGGCGACATACAGGTAGACGACGGCAAGCGCGAACACCAGGCCGGCAATTCGGGCTATCTCCCAGGCATGGTCGCGCATGAGACTGAGCACCCCGCGCGCGGAGAGTTGCCCTTGGTCGGTCGCAGTCGCCGATGGTGCATTGCTGAAACGAAACAGATTCACCAGAGTCGTCCTCGGAGTTCAACCGCGTTTCAATATCGTGGGCGCCTGCCGCACGCCCAGACAATAGGGCGGCGTTGACGTCCGGCCCGATAAGGTCGGATACCGGTGTTTGGGAGCGAGTCCCATGCCTCGAGCCGAATGCGCACAAAGAGGCGACCCCCGAGAATTACTCAGTTATCTCTGCACGTCTGTTACACAGCGCACGTTGATGTTTTTGAGAAGTCGGACGGACGAAATGAGTGGACGGTCGGCGACCACTTTCGAGGGCATTTTTGCCGATGAGGTCGCCACGGCGGTAAAGACGTTAGCAGCGTGGCGATGATGCCGCGTGTTTCCGGACGACACCTGGATGCATTGGGCCGCAAGGACGATTCATCACAACACAAGGAAGAAAGGGGTTACCACATCGCCGAGCGTTTGTGCCGCTCGGTCTCGCGAGCTGTCGCGGCGTGCAGAGATCGACAGCGGCGCCATCGTTGATGTCACCGCTATCCGCGCAGTAGCATGAGAAACGCTCGCTGCGTTTGGAGCGCGCCGAGCGACGCTCGTTCGCGTATGGCCTGCCGGCCTAGGCAACTCACCCGGGCGCGCCCGACCCGACCGCCATCACGGCCTGCGGTGAATCCAATCCTTCATCGGATGGGTATCCAGCCAACGAAATTGCTGACTCCTGCGATGTTCCAGCCGGTAGTGCTGAATCACGATAATTCCTGCGAGCGCAAGAATGACAAGCCCCAAAAGCACGACGGTCATCGACTCGGCCATGACAGACTCCTCAACGGTTTTCACCGGTGTTTCATTGTAGCTCGGGCGTGCCGCGAATACACCGCGACGGAGTGCGGTACGCGTTCGGCTGCAATCGCCAATATTGCCAAGTTAGCGTATAATAGCGGCAATATTGGCACGATTGACAAATAGGCCCCATCATGAGCGCCCTCATCGCAGAAAGCGGCAGCCCTGCCGACGACCACCTCGTGCTCGACGTGAGCGTTCCCAAAGGGACGGACCCGGCCATCCTGTCGTCGCTTCGGCACGGTCTCGAACAAGCGGTCAGCCTGTTGTTGACGACCGGCCAGGCCCGGATGCTTGCTCAGGCCGATCAACTCGCCGAACTCGTGAGCGGTCTGACCGAGCCAGACCTCGGCCTGATCGAAGAACGCATACAGCGTCTCAAGACCATCCAGCAAATGCTCGACGAGGAAGAATGGCTCACTGCCGAGATGCTGAATCGCCTGCAGCCCGAGCCGCCGTCGAATAAAAGCCATCCGGCGAGCGACTGGAAACGGCGCGGCCGTGTCTTCAGCGTCAGCCTGGGCGGCAAGGAATATTTTGCGCGCTACCAGTTCGATGCGCTTTATCAGCCGCTCCCGATCATCAAGGAAATCCTGAAGGCGTTCGGCCCGGTGGCCGACGCCTGGAAAATCGCCGCGTGGTTCCACTTCCCGAACGGCTGGATTGCCGAACCGGGCGCCGATGGCGACAGTCCGCGCGCGGTCGCGCCGAAGGATGCGCTCGACCGTCGCGACGATGTGCTCGATGCATTGCGCGAGGGCCGCGGGAGTTATTCGGCGTGACATTCGAAATACCCGTGCCCGGACCGTCGGAAGCCTTCACGACGGTCGAGGTCGGTCCGGCAGATGTCGCGATCTGGTATCACGTCTACTGCACGAGGGAACATCCGAATCGCGCGGATACGTTTTCGGAAGGATGGGGCAATACGCGGTTTGCGCCCATCGTTCGCGAGGATGGCACGCCGGTTCACACCTACTACGCCGCGAGTACCGTCGAATGCGCGCTGATGGAATCCGTGCTGCACGACATGCCGCTGTCTCCGCCCGGCGTGTTCGACGTCGATGACCTGCAATATTTTCGACTGGCGCAGTTCACGCTGAGCCAGCCGCTCAGTTGCGTCAGTTTTCATACGCCGTATCTGCCTGCGCTGCAGAACATCACGCGCGCCCATTTGGTCGATAGCCTGCCGGCGTTCTATCCGCAGACGCGCGCATGGGCTCAGGCCGCGTATCTGCAGCGGCCGGGTGCCCAGGCCATTGCGTACGGCTCGCGCAGGGACGATTCCGGGCGATGCCTGATGCTGTTCAAACATCGTATGCCCGACCAGCCGTTCATGATCGTCGGTGACGAGCCGCTGGCGCTCTCTCCCCGACGCCAGCAAGTGCGGGCACTGGTTCGCCGTCTGGGAATTCGCGAAATTTAGCAGAGCACCCGTGATGCCTCGGAACACGTTCTTGAGGCCGCGTACGACGCCAGATGAGGTACCTCTGTCGTCGGCATCGGGATGCGGACGCGCGGCGCGTGGTCTGTTGCGGCCTGACCGGCATCGTCAACGCGCATCGTAGTCGCGACGGGCAAACGCAACCATCATCCAAAGACAGGTTACGGAGATCGGAGCCTGAAGCCGGTTCGATGCAGTGCGAACGGCGACCGATCACCCAAAGGTATGAGGCCGTCATGCGATTGGCTGGAACGTCGAGTCGTTCGTAGAATGGTCCGCCCGCCTCGTCTCTTCTAAGCTGACTTCATCGCGTCCCGGTCCGGATCCATGGCAGCAGCGCATCGAATCCGGCCATCGCGTACCCACTTGTCAGTTCGTGTGGCGCAGTCCGTCAGGGACGAGCGCCGGGAGAGAACATCATGAACGTCGTGCGAGCGATACGATTCGGAGCCGGTCTTGCGGCGGTCGCCGCGTGTCTCGCGATCGGCGCAGGGTTCGCCGCGAGCGCGCCAGGCTATTGGCGGGCACTCGACGACGTGGGCCAAGACGCCCAGTTGCCACTGGAGCAAATCGCAGTGGCAAGCGGTGACATCGCATCGCCCGCATCGGCGCCCGGATAAGCCGCTGGTGCTTGGCGTGGGTACTTACATCGTTCGTGAAAACAGCACCCAACCGCGGACGCCACCAGGCGATTCAAGTACGCGTAATCGACGCGCCACCATCGACCAGCGAAGCGGTACCCGTCACGAACGACGAGTCATCGGAGGCAAGATAAAGCACCGAACGGGCAAGTTCTTCCGGCCGTGCGACCCGCTTGAGCGCATGCAATCCGGTCACGAACGCCTGCGACTCGGCTGTGTCGTTCATGTCGCGATACATCGGTGTGTCCACGGCGCCGGGAAGAATCGCGTTGACGCGCACACCGTGCGGTCCATACTCGGCCGCCAGCGCCTGCGTCAGCCCGATCAACCCGGCCTTGCTCGCAGCGTATGCGGCGGTGCCCGGGAAAGCGAATGAATAACCGACGAACGTCGACGTAAAGATGATCGATCCGCCGCCCTGCTTCAGCATCTCGGGGATCTGGTGCTTCGCGCCCAAAAACGCGCTCGTCAGGTTGGTCGCCAATGCAGCCGAAAAACCCGCCTCCGACACGCCCGTGCTCGGCCCCATTTCACCCAGCGTACCGGCGTTGTTATAGGCGATGTCCAGACGCCCAAAGCGGCTGACGGCGAGCGCAACCAGTGCTTTCGCGAACTCCTCCGACTGCACGTCGCCCGCGAGATACGCGGCCTCGCCGCCATCACCGACGATCTCGGCGACAAGCGTTTCAAGTTCAGCTTCACGGCGCGCCGCGATCACCACTTTTGCGCCTTCGGCGGCGAACAGTTTTGCGGTGGCACGGCCAATTCCCGCACTGGCGCCCGTCACGATGGCGACTTTTCCTGTCAAGCGTTGCATGTTCGATCTCCTGGTGTTGCCGTTTGCTGGCCAGTGCCCAATGCCTTGGTCCGTGAGAAGGACTATAGGCTTCAGCCAGACGTGTAGAAAGGCCCAAAACCTGGGTATATCATTCAGCATTTATGAACGATCGGGGAAACCCATGGACCGGCTGCGCGCTTTCGAAGTCTTCGTGACCGTGGTGAGCCGCGGCAGTTTCACGCGCGCAGCCGATGCACTCGAAACGTCGCCCGCCAACGTGACCCGCTACGTGAACGAGCTGGAAGCGCATCTCGGCACACGCCTCTTGAATCGCACCTCCCGCAGGCTTTCGCTCACCGAGGGCGGCGAGACCTTTTACGCCCGCTGCAAAGCCATCCTCGACGATGTCGCCGAGACCGAGGGGCTGGTGTCGTCCGCGTCGGTCGAACCGCGCGGACGGCTGCGCATCAATGCGCCCGTGAGCTTCGGGATCCTGCACCTGGCGCCGCTATGGCCCGAGTTCATGCGGAAATATCCCGAAGTGGAACTCGACGTCGCGCTGATCGATCGCGTCGTCGATATCGTCGAGGAAGGCTACGACCTCGCCATTCGCATCTCGCGCGCCGGTTCGACCAGCCACGCAGCCCGCAAACTCGCGACATCGAAAAACATCCTGTGTGCGTCGCCCGACTATCTCGCACGCTGCGGCTACCCCGCGACGCCGGCGGACCTGATCGGGCATCGATGCATCGGCTACTCGTATGCGGCCACGGGCGACGAGTGGCAACTGATCGACAGTGAGCGCAAGGCTCACACGGTGAAGGTCGATTGCCACATGCATACCAACAATGGCGATACCGCGCGCGCGGCGGCGCTCGCCGGGCAAGGCGTGATCTGGCAACCCACGTTCCTGGTCGGCAACGACCTGCGCTCCGGCAAGCTCGTGCAGGTCTTGCCTGAGTATCGCTTGCCGGACATCGACGTACTCGCGTTGTACCCGAGTCGACGCCACCTGAGTGCGAAGACACGCGCGGTGATCGATTTCCTGGTCGACGCGTTCGGCGGAGTGCCGCCGTGGGATCGGGCGCATGAAGGTTGAGCGGGCGGGCGCCGGCTACAGACCGATGGCGCTTTAAAAACCGCGACGCGCGCGGGTGCGTCCCTCGCGTACGCGCCCGCCCCACCGCAGGCAGCGCAATCAGGCGACGCGTCGCCGCTTACTGCTGCGGCAACGCGTAGGCAATCACATAGTCGCCGAGCCTGGTGCCGAACGAGCCATGCCCGCCCGCCGCGATCACGACATACTGACGGCCGTCGATCGAATAGCTCATCGGCGTGGCCTGACCGCCTGCGGGAAGCCGTTCCTCCCAGACCTCCTTGCCGTTGTTCACGTCGAACGCGCGGATGAAGTTGTCCGCCGTCGCGCCAATGAAGACGACACCGCCCGCAGTGACGATCGGACCGCCCAGCATCGGCATGCCCATCTTGAACGGCAGCGGAATCGGCGAACTGTCGCGCACGGTGCCGATGCGCTTCTTCCACACGATCTGATTGGTCTTGAGATCGATCGCGGAGATATAGCCCCATGCCGGCTGCTTGCACGGCAAGCCGAACGGCGAGAGGAACGCGTTGATGACGACGCCGAACGGCACGCCGTATTGCGGCTGGATGCCTGACTCCGTGCCGCTGCCCTTGGCACCCGGCACCGGCTCTATCGGATTGCCCGGGCCGCGCGGCATCAGACGCGAGACGAACGGCAGCGCGATCGGATTCGCGACGGCGATCTGGCGATCGGTGTCGACGGCGATACCGCCCCACTCGAACATGCCCAGGTTGCCCGGGAACACGAGCGTGCCCTGCAGCGACGGCGGCGTGAACGTGCCTTCGTAACGCAGCTTGTGGAACATCACGCGGCAAACCAGCTGGTCGTACATCGTCGCGCCCCACATGTCGGCGTCGGTCAGGTTCTTCGACGGACGATACGTGAGTTGCGAGAACGGCTGGGTCGGCGAAACGTGGTCGCCGGGGGCGGCGCCTTGCGGCACCGGCGTCTCGGGCGCGGGCACGACTGGCACGCCGGTGCGCCGGTCGAGCACGAACAGGTTGCCGGTCTTGGCCGGCGCGTACACGACCGGCACGCTCTGACCATCCTTGCCGGTGATGTCGGCGAGCGTGGGCTGCGACGGCTGGTCCATGTCCCACAGGTCGTGGTGCGCGGTCTGGTAGAACCAGGCGAGCTTGCCGGTCGAGGCGTGAAGTGCGAGCAGCCCGCTGGCGTAACGCTCCTGGTCCGGCGTGCGGTCGCCGCCCCAGATATCCGGCGTCCTGACCCCCATCGGCAGGTAGACGATGTCGAGCTTCGCGTCATAGGCGGCGGGCGCCCACGAGTTGGGCGAATTCAGCGTGTAATGCTCGCCCGGGCCCGGAATGTGATTCGGGTCCTTCGCGCCCGGATCGAACGCCCAGAGCAATTCGCCCGTGCGCACGTCGAAGCCGCGGATGACGCCCGACGGCTCGCGGCTCGAGAAGTTGTCCTCGACCGCGCCCGCCACGATGATCACCGTGCTGGTGATGATCGACGGCGAGGTGGGCTCGTACTGGCCCGGCGTCGTGACCGGCTGGGCGTGTTGAAGGTCGAGGTCGCCGTGGTTGCCGAAGCCTTCGCAACGTTGGCCCGTCAGCGCGTCGAGCGCATAGAGGTGGCCGTCGTTGACCGGCAGGTAGATGCGGCGCGTGCAGGCGGCCGGGGCAGCGGGGGCCGGGGCGTTTGCGGCTGCGGCGGCATCGCTCGCTGGCGCAGGCGTTGGTGCAGCAGCCGTGGCATCGCTTGCGGGCAGAGGCGCGGGCGCGGCCGCCGCGGCATCGCTTGCCGCCGCAGGCGCGGGCGCGGCCGCCGTGGCACCCGCCGACAGATCGACATACGACACACCGCGGCAAGTCACGTGCTGGAACGACGGATCGGGCTGCAGTTTCGGATCGAACTTCCACTTGAGCGTGCCCGTCTTCGCGTCGAGCGCGAACAGGATCTGGTGCGCCGAGCAGAGGTAAAGCAGGTCGCCGATTTTGATCGGCGTGACTTCGTTGGTCATCTCGACAGGATCGTTAGGCCCCTTCAGGTCACCCGTGCGGAAGGTCCAGGCCACCTGGAGATTCTTGACGTTCTCAGGCGTGATCTGCTGCAAGGGCGAGTAGCGAGTGCCTTCCTGGGTGCGTCCATAGGCGGGCCAGTCGGCGGCGGCGATCGCGGTGCTGGCGCCGCTCGTGGGCGCGGCGGCATTGAGTGTGCCGTTGACCAACTGCGGATCGTTGAAGTTCGCGTACACGAGCACGCCCGCCCATGCCACGAGCGCAACAATGAGCGACGCGACACCCAGCTTGCGCTCGCCTTCCAGCCGCGTGCTCATGAAGAGCAGCAACCACACGCCGAAGATGACGAGCACACCCGAGCGCGGCGCAAGCGCCCAGAAGTCGGGACCCGACTCGAGCAGTGCCCAGATCGCCGTGCCGACAAGCACGATTGCATAAAGCAGGAGCGCGACGGGACTGCGCCGCCAGAGCAGCCAGGCCACGCCCAACAGCACGACGCCTGTGACGACGTAGTACGCCGAGCCGCCGACCGCGAGCAGCCATGCGCCACCGATCAGCAGATAAAGCGCGGTCAGCACCGTAAAGAGCAAGCTGATGACGCCGACCGGGCCCAGTGAATTCGATTGACTTCTCATGATGATCTCACCCTCTTGAGTGCATGCCGCCTGCCGGCGGTACCGACGCCGAATTCATACGCCGGAGCAAGAAACGTGTCAGAACACGTGCATCATCCCGACATACACGCCGGTTTGCGATTCGCCTGCCATCGGGCTCGTCGGCGTGGACGAATCGCGTGGCGTCGCGAACACTGAAAACGTACCGCTCTTGCTGTTGCTCACGTAGGAGACCGTCCCGTAGAGGAACGTTCGGGCGCTCAGGTTATAGGTGGTCCCGAGTGCATAGAGAAAGGCATGGCTCGCGGGATCGTGCGAAGCATCCCCGCCGCCTTCGCCTACGTGAATATAGAAGCCCGCCGCTGTCACCGCCCAGCGCGGCGTGGCCTGATAGGTCGCGCCCAGCCAGTAGTGGTCAGCGGTGTCGGACACGCCCACGGGCGAATCGGGCGCCGCGTAGTGTGTGTAGGCGGCCTGGATCTTGAACTTCTGCACGCGCACGTTCGCGCCGACGAAATACTCGCGCGAAGCCGTGAAGATGTTGGAGAAGCGGCCGCTCGAATCGCGCAGTTCGTCGAAGATGCCGCGCAGGTCGAAGAGCGTGGAATGGTACGAGAGCATGATGCCGTCCGAGCGGCCGAATTCGCCCGGGGCGCCATTGTTGAAGCCGCTCGCCTGATTGCCGAAAGCGTATTGGCCTTGAACGTCGACGCCATGGAAGACCGGGCTGTGGTACTCGACGTTGTTGCTGGTCTGCTGCCAGTTGCGTCCTCGGACGAGCGAAGCCGACGACACGGCCTGCTGCACGAACGGATCGAATTCCCAGACGCCGTCGCTGTCGATGAAGAGATTGCGCCCGGCCTGCAACTGGCCCCACGTCTCGTCCTTGAGGCCGACATACGCGCGGCGCGAGAACATCCTGCCGCCGCCCGTCGTACCGTTCATGATTTGCAGCGCGGTTTCGAGGTCGAACAATGCGGACAAGCCGCCGCCAAGGTCTTCGGTGCCCTTGAAGCCCAGCATGCTGGTACCCCAGTCGCCGCCTTCCGCGCTCCAGCGGCTCGAACTGCCGCCCGTGCCGTTGGCAATGTGATTCAGGTATTCGATGCCGCCATCGACACGGCCATAAAGCGTCACGCTCGATTGTGCAGAAGCAGCCGTGCTGGCCGCGAGCAGGACGATGCCGCACAGGTGATGTTTCACGTTCAGGCTCCTGGTTGATTCTCCTTTCGCTTACCTTTCTTGCCCGGGCCGTCGCTGTGTTGATGAATAGCTGACTACGCATATTAGAAGGCGTAGCGGCTACCCGCTATGACATATTCCTTGTAATCGGTTATCACAGACACTTCGCTTCTTCTTCTCATCGACACAGAACACGGCAGATGTGCGCACCGATTCAAGCGCAAGCCGATAACGTGGAGCAGCGCTGCCGCACGGCGGGATCACATCGAGCGATGAGTGCAAACACTTGAGCATGCGTGTCATCAAGCGTTCGATCATATTGTCATGGCACGCAATACACGCCGTGCTATCGCGATGCGAAGTGCCGGGAGCGGCCGCCGGCCTCGCATTGCCGATCACGGCACCCTCGCAGTCGGCCTATGGATTCTCGCGGATCACGGCGAACCCGTCGGCGGAGTTCCGATATCACCCTGTGGGATCGGCGCCATGACGGCACCCCATGTCTCACGCTGACAGCGCGAGCAGACGTCGGCCGATCTGACCGCCGCGCAAGGAATTCGACAGCCGTCCGAGTGTCGAGATGAAATGTCGCCGTTGCACATCGGCCTGTTCAACGTCACCGCGGGCCTCGTGAATCGCTGCAGCCGTGCGGTGAAGCCGCCAGTCCGCCAGCGGGGTTTCGAACCCCGCCGCAGCCGCGAACGCGGCGTTGATATGGTCGAGTGCGATGGCCGGATCGCCGCTCTTAAGCGTCTCGCGCGCAACGACTTCCCACGCGAGAGCCTGCCACGTCCGGTCTTCGGTGGCGAGGGCGAGCTTCAGGAATGCCTGGGCATGCGATCGGGCGGCACGAGGGTCGCCCGCCATCATCGCGGCCTCGGAGGTGCCCCATTCGGCTGCCAGTCGCCAGTACCAGTCGAACATGCTGGGCGTGGCGTCCATCTGCCGTCGCGCTTGCGCAAACAGCGGCGCGGCACGCACGCCGTCCTCCAGTCCTATGTATGCAAGGCCGGCGAACACGATACACGCGCGATGTTGCACGGGCAGCAGCGCGCCGGGGTCGCCTTCGACCGCTCGATCGGCCGCGCTCGAGGCCGTCACGTACCGCTCGTACATTTCAATGACCGACTCGTAGTCCATCGTGTGCACGAGCAGCCAGCCCCGATAGACTTCGAGTGTGCGGGCCGCGAAATAGTCACCGTTCTCGCGAAACGAAGCGAGGCCCTGCTCGAACGATTCCATCGACCGGCCAAGTTCGCCCAGGAAAAGATGAGCCCACGACGTACCCAGCCGGAGCATCCACGTCGCCCTCGCGAGATCGAAGCCCGGATGTTCCACCGCGTGCTCGAAGAGGATCTGGTAGTTCGCCTGCACCGTCCCGAGCGCTTCGCGATAGCGGCTCGATATGATGCACAACATGCTGTGTTCCATATTCGCCCGCGCGATCAGCAAAGGGTCGCCGGTCTCGCGCAACGCTCGCATCGCAGTCTCGCACTCGGTCAGATCGGCATGCGACCAACCGCTGGTCCAGATGCGGCGCACGTACGCTCTCACGCGGACCATTGCACTGACGCGCATGTCGGGATGCGATGCACTGAGCGCAAGCGCTTCGTCCAGCAGCTCGATGCAACGTTGCCTGTCGCTCCAGCTAAAGACGTAGGCGAGGCCGAGCATCGCGCGCAATTGCGCGTCGAGCCGGCCAATCGTGCGTGCCTGTTCCTCGAGTTCGACCCACGCGGCCTCGGCGCGCGGATCATGCGCCGCAGCGTAAAGCGACGCGCGTGCCTCGGCGAACTCGAAGCTCTTGAGCGGGCGCAAGTCAGGCGGCAACTTTGCGGTGAGCAAAGCGGCAAAGTCGAGAATCGAGCGCGCCTCGCGATAGGCAAAGCGAACCTTGGCGGTTTGCAAAGCAATCCGTAGATAGTCGATCGCCTTGAGCCAGTCGCGCGCGTCGGCGAAATGTTGTCCGAGTTCGTAGGCCACTTCCGCTCGCTGGTCACGCGCATAGATCGCTTCGAGCCGTTCCGCGATTTGCCGATGAAAACGAGAGCGGCGGGTCAGCCCTTGACGTCCATAGAACGCGTTGCGAATGAGCGCATGGTCGAAACAGAACATCGCCGCCGCGCCGCCGTCGGGCAAGCGTTTCACGCCGCAACGTTGAATGAAGCGTTGATTGCGTGCCAGCGCCTCGCACAGATCGTCGAACTGCTCTGCCGGCAGGCCCGCGGCCTCGGCCACGATCGCCGAGGAAAAGGAGAGCCCTGCGACGCTGGCGGCTTCAAGCAGGTTCCGTTCGTCGGTGTCCAGACGCCGGATGCGACCCTCGAGCGTCTGGGTTATCGTGTGTGGCGCTACCGCGCCGATCGTCCCCAATGGCGCCAGGGGGCGCCAGCCCGTCGCCGTTTTGCGGAGCATGTTGCGCTCCACGAGGTCTTCGAGGGTCGCCCGCATGAACAGCGGATTGCCGCCGCAATGTTGCGCGATGAGACAGGACAGTTCCTGCTCGGCGGGGTCGGTATGATCGCGATCGGTCAGCCACGAGACCACCGCGTCGCCAGGCAGCGGGCCAAGCACCAGGTCCCGGCACAGGCCCCGCAGCGAAAGCTCGTGATGCAGTTGCTCGATCGGGTGTTCGACCAGCGCCGCCTCGTCCGGCCGGTACGTGGCGACGACCATCAGGCGCAGCGTTCCTGGCTGGCGCGCCAGCGCCGCCAGCAAATCTATGGTGGAGTAGTCGGCCCAATGAAGGTCTTCGAAGATCAGGAGCAGCGGCTGCGGCTGCGTCAGAAAGCTCAGCAGGCCGCTGATCTCCCTTAGCATGCGTTCGCGCGATGCGCCAAGAATCTGCCGATGCAGCGACTCGCGCACATGACTCGCTACCTGGCCCGGAAGCTGCAACGCCCATGTTGGCGCGAGCGTCACCAGCGCTTTCACGACTTCGTTGCCGCCGATGCCCTGGCACAGTTGCCCGAGCGCCTGCAGAACCGGATAGAACGGCTCCGTGCCGCCATAGCCCTCGATACATCGCCCTTCGGCGACCCGCGCGTCGTCGTGTTCGAGCCTGCGGGCGGCAACAAACTGCTTGAGCAAGGCTGTCTTGCCGATGCCTGGCTCACCGGCAACCACTACGATCTGGCCGTTCCCGGATCTGGCGCGGTCCATTGCGGCACTCAGTTGCTCCAGTTCGCTGGTGCGCCCGGCAAAGCGGCCGAAGTTCGCTTCGCTTGCAACCGGCAGGGGCTCCGTCGAGGGGACATCGACGGGCGCGACGAACCGATAGCCGCGGCCGCGCAGCGTTTCGATGAAGCGAGGGCGCTGCGCGCTATCGCCGAGCCGCGCCCGGATCATCTGTATGTGCGCCTTCACGACTTCGGGCTGCACATGCACGTTGGGCCACACCGCTTCGAGCAGCGCGTCGTGGGTAATCAGCATGCCGCGATTCTCGATCAGGAACCGCAACACGCCGAAGGTCTTGGGCGTCAGGTCGATCCGCTCGGGTGTCGCGCCGGCGTCCAGCCGCCAAAGACATTCGTTCGCCGTATCGAGGCGAAAGCCTTCGAAGCTGACCGAGGAGAGCGTGCTCGACTGCGCCTTCATGCCTACCTTGCTCCTCATGCGTGGATCAGGGCCAAACGGATTGTGCGAGTGACTGCTTCGGTGCGGTCTTGCGTAGCCAGCCAGACAAACCTCAGCCGCGATGCGCAGGTCGAGCTGGATCAAGGCCCAGAATACTATGCTCCTGGCTGCGCGTGACGCGTTCGCAATCCCGCTGATCGGTATTGATCTGTACGAGTGTTCCGATCATTGAATGCCACTCGGATTAAGCCGCCTGACCAGGGCAGACGTTCGTCCACGATACGCAATGCCTGCCCTCAATCGACGACACTCCCGGATAGCCGGACGAGACCCAGACGACTCGCCAGCGTCACCGCTTCGATCCGGTTCCTCACCGATAGCTTCGTATACAAACGCTTGACGTGCGACTTCACCGTCTCGGGCGCGATGCGTAGTCGGATCGCAATCTGCTTGTTGGTCAGCCCGCGCCCCATCAGTCCGATGATCGCGCGTTCACGCTCGCTAAGGCCCATGGCGCTTATGGATCGCGTGGGGTCCCGTGCCGGTTGCGCGTCGGCGGTGCCACGTCGGCGTCGCGACATCAGTGCGCCTGCATAGGGAAGCAGTTCGCGGACGTCGCCAACGGGCGCGATCGCACCTTGCACGATCCCGTCGATCAGGTTCGAAACGCGCTCGCTGCAGTCGACGAGCGTCTGATGCAGCCCGACCGTCGCCGCCTGCTTCAGCAACGCGACGAGCGCCTCGATCGCTTCATCGCGCAGACCGGCGACCAGCAACGCTTCGACCAGCAACAGCGCGATCGTCACCGCGCCGTATCGATCGCGTCGCAGAGCGGTATCGCAATGAAGCTGCCGAAGTGCCGCGAGATCGACTGCGGCGCTTACATGGCTCGATGCCCGGGCGAGCGCGAGCCGCGCCTGCGCGAGCACGTGGTAGCGCGCGATCTCGAAGCGCGCGCTGCTGCTCGCTGCACCGCATTGCCCGCTCAGCACGGCAAGCCGTTGTGCGCAGAGTGCAGCCTGATCGATGCGAGCCGCGGCGACGTGCATCTCGACCTGCTGCGCGAGGCTGGCGGCGCGCAGCCGCGGCCAGTTGCGCTGCGTCCCGAGCGCGTCCGCCTCGGCGAGCAGCAAGAGCCCTTGTCCCGGTCGACGACGGTTCGCCGCGATGCGGGCGAGCAGTCCGTAGGCGCGCAGCGCGCCGTCGATCGTGCCGCCCTGCCGGATTCCCGGCAGCCGTGCCGCGACCAGCGCCTCGCTCTCGTCGACGCGGCCTTCCTCGTACAGCACCTGCGCCATCACGCAGGCGGGCAGCGCATCGATCGCCGCCGGGCCGGTGCCGAAGCGGCGCGCGAGTTCAAGCGCGTCGTCGGCCAGCAAGCGCGCGGCATTGAAATGCATCTGACCGAATTCGATCGCGGCATCGAGCGCCAGGTCGACCATCGTGGTGATCGCGCGCAAACGGCCCGGCTGCTCGCCCGGCTCGCGGCGTTGCACCGCGTAGAAACTCTCGGGATCGCCGAGACGCCAGTACACGCAACGGCACACCGTCAGCGCGACGTGCGCGACGGGCGTCGCGGCGTCGAGCCGCAGCGCGGACAGCGCAGCGGCCAATGCCGCCCCCGCATCGTCCTGTAGCAAGAGCGACACGGCCCGCACGGCCGCGATCTCGCAACGCACCGCGGCCGCGACGGGCCCCGGCAACGAGCCGACCTGCTGTTCGATCCGCTGCGCGATCAGTAGCGCTTCGGCGGCCCGGAGCCGGACCAGCATCTGCCAGGCGCGCGCGAGACAGGGATGGATGCGCGCTCCACTTGCCGGCCTTTCCCGGCACAGAACCTCATCGACGTACAACGACGCGGGCGGCGTGCCATGCAGCCTGCGCATCGCGAGGGCATCGGACTGCGCCCGCGCCGGCGCCGCGCGGGGATGACGGTGCCCCGCTTCCAGATGACTCTCGTAGACAAACGCCTCGTTCATTCCACACCCCGTCGGACACCGGATCGTCGCAACCGCTTGACGATCGCTGAGCCGTCCAGACTAGACATGACCGTCCGGAGAAGCGTGATGATTGGGTCATTTTTTGGTAAAGGATGGGTCCGAAAGGGCCGCTTGCGCGCAGGCCGCGTCGTGTCCGACATTCAGGCTCGGTGAACCCGCAACCGATCATCAGCGTCTCTCGCCGCCGATCGAGGTGGGAGCCGAATCAAAAGGAACGGGTGCCCGCCGCGGCTCCAGCGCATCGAAGGCAGCGAACAGGTCGCATACGGCATGCGCATCCGCGCAGGCATGAAGCTGCTCGCGGAAATGGTGGTCGCAAAAGCGCCGCGCTACATCGGCGAGCAGATGCAAATGGGTGCTGTTGGCCCATTCGGGAACGAGCAGGACGACGATGTCGCTCACCGGCTGTCCGTCCGGCGCATCGAACGGGATGGGCGAAGCCGGCCGAACATACGCCGCCAGGGGTTGGCTCAGAAACTGAAGATGGCCGTGTGGCACCGCCACACCCTGGCCCAAGCCGGTCGAGCCCAACGCTTCACGTGCGGCGAGCGCCTCGGTCACCGTCGCGCCCGGCATTCCGCAATGATCTTCGAAGAAGGCGCCCAGCCGCACAAAAAGTCCCTGCCGGTCAGTTGCGTCCAGTCCGAGCAGAACGTGCTTTCCGGAAAGCAGCGCGCTGACAGGCTGGTTTTCAATGGGCGCCTCTTCAGCATGAGGGACCGCATGATCACGATGACCAGACTCGCTACGCATCAGGTTATGCCATGCGTGGCTCGGGGCGTCGGGGATCTCCAGCATTCGACCGACCTCCGCAGTCGGCGAGAGCAGCGTGACGCGGTGGATCGCATGACTCACTTCACCTTTCGGGAGATAAAGCGACAGGCGGACGCGATCGGTCCCGCCAAGCGGTGCGACGCGGATCGTCCACTGCTGATCGCCGCAATCGCGGATCAGCGCCTCGCGCAAGGGCGTAACGTGTTGCGCATCGAGCGTGACATGCATCATCACGTCCCGCTCCGGATCGCGACGCGACCGGCTCCGGGGCGAGTGTTTGCCCCTTTTGAACATTGCCCGCAGGCCGGCCAGCGTGTCCACCGTCTCGGCTCCTTGTGAGTGACGTGCTTTCAGATTAGCGCAAGCTGCATCAATGCCGCGTAAAAGTTGCGTCGTTCCGAGGCATTGGTTTTGAGGCGCTCAAGCCCGGCGAGTGCGGCCAGCTACTAGCTAGCGGCCTTAAGCGTATCCCTTCAAACAGCTTTGATACAACCGAATCCGATCTTTTTACTCGGCGTTTACGAACATCCGCATAAGCTTCGAGTTATCCCGTCAACACGAAGCGGATAACTGAAAATGAACCTGGCTTCCATACAAAACAACCGACGCAGTTCGATCGATCTCTCCAGGCGGCACGACACCGTGCTCGCCTTTCCGTCGCAGCGCGTGCTGATCTCGGCGGCAGTTCACAGCGAAGAGGACGAGGCATCACGCGAGCGCATCAGGCGGCTCTTCCACTCGCCGCTCGGTGTCTACGTGAGCCACGCATCGCGTGACCAGAATGAATTGCACCTCGAGTTCGACGTCGCTACCGAAGACATCGAATTCACCCTTCGCACCCTGAAGAAAGTGCTTCCGGAAGCCGTGGTCGAAGATATTCGGCCGCGTGTCTTTAACCGTCGCCAGCACTGAGGAGCGCGCATGTATTCATCAATCTGGCTGCCTATCGTCACGCCGTTCCGCAACGGCCAGGTCGATGTCGACGCACTGCAACGTCTGGCCGACCATTACCTTCGCACGGAAATCAGCGGCTTCGTCGCGCTCGGTACGACCGGCGAGGCGGCGCTGCTCGATCCTCACGAACGGATGACCGTCCTGCACGCCCTGTTCGAAACCGTCGGCACGCGCTTGCCGATCGTGATCGGCGTCGGTGGCATGAACACGAGTGAAATGATCCGCGACATGCAGCAATTCGACCATTGGGACAGCGGCGGCTATCTGGTGTCCGCACCGGCTTATATCTGTCCCGATCAGCGCGGAATCCAATGGCACTTCGAGGAAATCGCGCACGCGACCGATCGCCCGGTCGTGCTCTATGACGTGCCCCATCGCACCGGCGTCCCGATCTTGCCCGACACCGTGAGACGGCTCGTCGAATGCAGCAATATCGTGGCGATCAAGGCCTGCGTGGGCGAGCACTTTCGCGCACTCGGCGCCCTGCCGATCAGCATGTTGTGCGGCAGCGACGAACTATTTGTCGACTGTCTCGAAGCCGGTGGCACAGGGGAATTCTGGCGAGTGCGCATCTGTTCGCCGATGACTTCGTCGACATCCAGGCGAGTTTCTCCGCAGGACGAATCGACGAGGCACGCGCGCACTTCGAACGCCTGGCGCCGACCATCAAGCTGATGTTCTCGGCACCGAATCCCGCGGCGATCAAGGCGGCGCTCGCGATTACCGGGCACCTCGACGGTGAAACGCGGATGCCGATTGCAGCGGCTTCGGACGCGTTGATCGCGCAGCTCAGCGTGGCGCTCGCGTCGCGGATCGCGGAGTCTGGCGCCATCGCGTGATGCGTACATGCGGCGGCTCGGTGGCCGTTGGCTAGAAGGAGGAAGCGTCGTGTCGCGCGCCGGGCCGCGCGCTTCCTGATCACCGAGCAGTAAAAGCGGTGTCACCGTGACAGAGCGATTTTGCAGTTGTCATCGCGCAATCTTACGCGACCGCCCGAGCAATGTTACAACGCCTTTTGGTCGATTGACCTTGAGAAGTAGCGCCGCGCCACGGCCCAGTCACGATGGGCGCGTGGCAGAAAATCGACCGTACTGCCCTCCCTGTCGACCGCGTGATACAGATACACCTGAGGGACCTTCTTCTTTTATCCCAACCGTTTTGCAGGGACGTCATCTGCTTGACCAGATGGCGCCGCTCAAGGCATAGATGACTAGCGTACCGTCGTCCTGCATGTATGCGTAGGCGCCGGGATTGCCCGACGTGCCGCTTTCCCAAAGAACTGCGCCATTGAAGTCAAACGCGACGAGGTTGCCGTTTTCTTGCATCCTCAGCTCGGCCGTGGAAGAGCCGCTCATGCCGGCGGACCAGATCGTAGTGGTCGTCTGCGTGATTGTCAGATCGCCGTCGGCTTGCACGTTGAGCGCGAAGCGGCCGGCGCACGACGTGAGTTTCTGGCCACTGGCAAGCCCCTGGCCCGGGCCCAGTTGCCCGCACGTCGATGGCGGTTGAATCGGCGGCAGGGAGGAAAGCGCGTCGAGGTCCACCGCGTCGGCGATCGCTTGCAAGCCCGCGTCGTTCGGATGCAGGTCATCGCCGCCGTTATAGGCCGGCAGAAAGATGGCTGGGTCGGTTGGGTCGCTCACCGCGCTCGCCTGATCGAGCACCGCATCGCAGCCGCTCGTTGGACTCAGGATGAAGGCGTTCACCCTCTGACGCACGGCTTGGACGGCAGGTGGCGCGTCGAACGGCGTTAGTGTCGAGCAGATCAACTTTATGTTGGCGCGATGGGAACGATCGATCAGCTGTCGGAATGCGGCGATTAGCTGGGGTGCGGTAGAAGGATTGTCGTTGTTGAGGTCATTGACTGCGTCGTCCGACACAATGACCCATTTCACGCCAGGTTGTTGCAGAACGTCACGATCGAAGCGTGTGAGGCCGGCCTGCCCGGCGTTGTCCGTGAAGAAATCGTTTCCGCTGATGCCCTGGTTCAGCACGCCCACGGTCATGCCCGCCTTTTGCAGCCGTACCGCGAGTCGATTCGGCCAGCGCCGATTGGTATTGGCTCTCGACAGAAGGCCATCCGTAATTGACGCGCCAAACGCGACAACCGCCCCCGTCGCTGCCGCGTTCTGCACATCGAGGTTGGTCAGGAAATAGTAGGATTGGCCGCCTGCGGAATTGGCGGTCCCGCCGGCGAAGGCTGGATCAGCGCCCGCGTCGCCGGGGGCAATATAGACGTCCTGCAACCCGTCGACGTGCCCTGTCGAGTGGGGCGGGGTCCGCTGAGGCAAATAGAGGCTGATGGCGACATCGGCGAGTGCGGGGACCTGGAATGCGATTGAATCACTCACGATCGACGCGCCCACGGGAATCGTCACGTTCGGCTGGCCGCCGAACGTGACGGCGAGATCGCTGCCGGCTATCGTATTTTTACCTCGCGCACGCCGCGCGATGTGGACGTTGCCGATCACAAGCGGTTCTGTGCCATAGAGATTCGAAAGATGGATTCGCGCCGAGGTCCCGCCAATACTGGTGTGCACGATCTGCCGCACGGTTTGATTGTTGAAGCCGTCATCGTCCGTGACCGATGGCGCAACCGACCACGTGCCTACCCACGGAGCCGAGGACACGACGCCTTGCGCAAAATAATGATTCGTATCGGGCCACATCATCGATACGACGAGCACCGCTTTCAAAAGTTTGTCGACCCATCGCTTCATTTTCCATCTCCGCGGTAGTGCGACCAATTTTGGGCATGCCAAAAGTCCCGACTCACCCAAAAGCGGGAACCAGGGCGGTCGCCCCGGTTAGCGAACAGGTGTTAGAACACATCTATCAGCGTTGACACCGTGCGCTTTCGTACACTGGACGACCATTTTTTACTGCGCTCCGGGGCTTGATTTATCCCACAAATAAACGGTACCCTCGGTCGACCGTCACGTGACAACGAGTTGCCAACAACCACAAAGGCGACCGTCCCGCTGTATGGGGAGATGCGTGACACAAAAACATGGTCGGCGCGACGGAGGTTCGGCCGATCGTCCGAGGGAGCCTTGGATGAATCGATCGTGCCCAACAGGCGCGGCGACCGCACGCGCGCCCATATACGAAAGCACCTCCGCGCACATTGCGGGGTCGCAAATGAGCGCGTTCACAACGGCGCTGCAGACATACACCGGCCAGCGCTTCGACAGCTACCGCGCGCTACACGATTTCTCGGTGCGCGAATACCGCACCTTCTGGACATGCTTCGTGCAGTGGGCGCACGGGCTCGAATGGTCTGGCAGCGCGGAGCCGGCCTGCGTCGGCGACAAGTGCGAGCATGCTACCTTTTTCCCCGGCATCGAACTGAGCTACGCGGACAGCCTGCTCGGCCTTTCGATTGCGCCCGCCGACGCACCCGCGATCACCGCATGTCATGCGGACGGGCGCCGGCTGCGTCTCACGCGCGGCGAATTGCGCGAGCGCGTGGCATGTCTCGGAGATGCACTGAAGCAACTCGGGGTGCGCGAGGGCGACCGGGTGGTCGGCGTAATGCGCAACGACGCGGACGCGATCGTCACCGCGCTCGCCGTGACCGCGATCGGCGCGACGCTTTCGACCGCCGCACCCGAAATGGGCGTCGAGACGCTGCTCGACCGCTTCACGCAACTTGCGCCCCGGCTCCTCTTCGCACATACCGAGGCGAGGGCGTTCGATACCGGCATGCCGGTCGCGGACAAGATCGCGGCGCTGGCGGCCGCGCTGCCTTCGCTTGAGGGTATCGTGAGTCTCGATGGCGGACTCTTGTCGGTCAGCGTTATACAACCGGTTCACCCGCTCACTGCGCTGATCACAAGCGGCGAAGCGCAGCGCTTCACCTGGAAGCGCTTCGCGTTCAACCATCCACTCTTCATCATGTTCTCGTCGGGCA
>NZ_FCON02000106.1 GCF_001544535.1 Caballeronia choica
TTTCTTTGCAGCAGCAAAGAAAGTGAGTCCCGCCCCGGACAGGGGCAGAGCAAATAAACCAAAAACAAAACAAGTTCCATAGAAGCACAAAAACATCAGACGGTGTAACCCAACCCCAACCCCACCCCAAGCGCCAGCGACAACCTATCCCACTGATTGCAGCTGACCGCTGCCCTTCTCCGGCGCGAGCGGCACCAGAAAATCCCTGCTGATCCGGCTCGCGAGGTCATTCACGCGCGCGAGGAAATCGACCAGGTATGCATGCAGTCCGCTCTCCAGAATGTCCTGGATGCGGCCGTCGGCCAATTCCTGGCACAGTTGCGTGGCAAGCCGCGATGTCTCGCTGCTGCGCCCGTTCGTCACGCGTCCAATCAAGTGCTGCACCTCCGCGATGCTCGCCGCGAGCGAGCGCGGCCAGTCGCCGTACAAAATCAGAAGACCCGCGACACGCTCCGGCGTAATGACATCGCGATACACCTTGCGGTATACCTCGAAGCCCGACACCGAACGCAACACCGCCGTCCAGTGGTAGTAATCGAACGGCTGCGCCGACGTGTCCGCGCGCTGTTCGAGCATCTCGAACTTCACGTCGAGAATGCGCGCGGTGTTGTCGGCGCGTTCGATGAAAGTGCCAAGGCGCATGAACCAGAACGCATCGTCCTTCACGAGCGTGCCCAACTGCACGCCACGCGAAAGGTGCGAGCGGAACTTCACCCATTCGAGAAATTCGTAAGGGTCGCGATCGAGAATGCCGTCGGCAAGCAGGCGCTGCGCGTCGAGCCATGTCGTGTTCAGGCTCTCCCACAGTTCGCTGTTGGTCGAGCTGCGCACGGCGCGCGCGTTCTCCCGCGCCGCCCTCAGGCAACTCATGATCGACGAGGGATTCGACAAATCGCGCGTCATGAAATCGATCACGTCGCGGCTTTTCATGCCCTGATGCCCGGCGGCATAGTCGCCGCTCAATTCGGAAATCGACAGCATCGCGCGCCAGCCCAGTTCCGCATATTCATCGGACTGGGGCAGCAGCGACAACTGGTAATTCGCATCGAGCATCCGGGCTGTGTTTTCGGCGCGCTCGGTATAGCGCGCCATCCAGAAGAGATGATCCGCGGTACGGCTCAGCATGGGTGCTCCCGGTCCTCTTGTTCGACTCTTGTTGAATGTTCTGATGGGTTCTCGCAAGCAACGCTTCGACCGCTTCAGCGCTCGAGAACCCACGTATCCTTCGTGCCGCCACCCTGCGATGAATTCACCACCAGCGAGCCCTCGCGCAGCGCCACGCGCGTGAGTCCGCCCGGCACCATCCGCACCTCGTTGCCCGACAGCACGAACGGCCGCAGGTCGATGTGACGCGGCGCGATGCCCGCTTCCACATAGGTCGGGCAAGTGGAGAGCGCGAGCGTCGGCTGCGCGATGTACTTGTCGGGATTGGCGACCAGCGCCGCGCGGAACGCCTCGATCTCGGCCGTGGTCGACGCCGGCCCGACCAGCATGCCATAGCCGCCCGCGCCGTGGGTCTCCTTGACGACCAGTTCGGGCAGCCGGTCGAGCACCTGCTTCAGGTCGTCGGGCTTGCGGCACATGAAGGTCGGCACGTTGTTCAGGATCGGTTCCTCGCCGAGATAGAAACGCACCATGTCGGGCACGTAGGGGTAGATCGACTTGTCGTCGGCGATGCCGGTGCCGACCGCGTTGCAGAGCGACACGTTGCCCGCGCGATACGCCGAAATCAGGCCCGCCACGCCGAGCGTCGAATCCTCGCGGAACACGAGCGGGTCGAGGAAGTCGTCATCGAGCCGCCGGTAGATCACGTCGACGCGCTGCGGCCCTTGCGTCGTGCGCATGTAGACGTAATCGTTATCGACGAACAAGTCCTGCCCTTCGACCAGCTCCACGCCCATCTGCTGCGCGAGGAACGCGTGCTCGAAGTAGGCGGAGTTGTACATGCCCGGCGTCAGCACGACGATGCCGGGATTGTCGACGCCGTCGGGCGCCGCCGCGCGCAGGGTGTCGAGCAGCAGGTCGGGGTAGTGCGCGACCGGCGCGACGCGGTTGCGCGCGAACAGGTCGGGGAAGAGCCGCATCATCATCTTGCGGTTTTCGAGCATGTACGACACGCCCGACGGCACGCGCAGGTTGTCCTCCAGCACGTAGAACTCGCCCTGCCCGGCCCGCACGATGTCGATGCCCGCGATATGCGCGTAGATGTCGCGCACGACGTCGACGCCCTTCATCTCGGGACGATATTGCGCGTTGCCGTGAATCTGCTCGGCTGGAATGATGCCGGCCCGGATGATTTCCTCGTCGTGATAGACGTCGCGGATGAAGCGGTTGAGCGCGTTGACCCGCTGTCGCAGGCCGCGTTCGAGCGCGTGCCATTCGCTCGCCGGGAAGATGCGCGGGATCACGTCGAAGGGAATCGTGCGCTCGGCATCGACGCCCGGTTCGTCCTTCGCGCCATACACCGCGAACGTGATGCCGACGCGCCGGAAGTTGAGGTCCGCCTCCGCGCGCTTGTTGCGGATCTGCTGCTCGCTCTGCGCGGCGAGCCAGTTCATGAATTCGAGGTAGTGCTTGCGCGGATCGCCGGCCCCGCTGAATACGGCTGGCGGTACCCCGCCCGCGTGCAGGTCGGCGCGCTCGAACATTTCATTGAAGAAAGCTTGCGTCATAAACCGGTCTTCCATGTGAAGTGCATGCCGGGCTCGTCCCCGGCTTTCTTGTGCGTGTGCCTTGTACCTTGTACTCGCGTTCCTTCACTGTCCGCGATTGAGCGAGGCGCGCGCTATCCGCATCGACCCGGGATGCGGACATTTTCCCCTCGCGCGGGCAAGCGCGAACGTGCGTTGGGGAACGCCCATCGGCGCTCGTCAGGCCGCTGCGCGAAAAGTGAACGAGTGGGTTAAAGCAACAAATGCGCCAACGTCGGGGATTGGGTCGGCTGGCTGTGAAGGCCATGCATGGCGGCGTTGTGCGGCGTTGGAGGCAGGTAGAGACATGGATCGGAAGTCGGTATGGCGATGCCGGCTTTACATCGGTTGTATGGGAAGCTTTTTGGCGCTCGCGCACCAATGCGGGGCATGATTCGCGCGCGAAGGCACAGATTGGGATCAGGGGCCGCTGGTATTTGGGGTGAAGTGTTCAGGCCGTTGATGCGCTCAGGCAAAAACATCAAACGGAGTAAGCGGTACCCAGCCCAGAGCGCTAGCGGTCACCATCCCCACTTCGCCCCGCCGTTCGCCCTCAGAAGATCGCGCACGAGTTCATCGGGAACATAGTGCGGACCATCGAAAAGATAGGTTCGATAACCGCCATACGCGGCAAGCTGCGGCAGCAATTCATCGGCGGTGGCCGCGCGAAACCCACCGCCCGGCTTCGGTCGAAACGCTTCCGCGATGATCCGCACCCGCTCGCGGCCCAGCTTCGCGGCCAGGTCGTCCGCATAGGCGCGCGCGATGCGCGGCTCGCGCGCGTACTCGCCGCAGCCGTCCTGCAGGAACACGCCGACATCGCGCGGCAGCCACGCATCGAGCCATTGCGCGAGCGCCGCGCCGCCCACGTTCGCGCGATCGTAGACGCTGACCCACAATGGCCGGGGCAGCGCATCGAGGATCGGACGCAGGGCGCTCGCGTCGCGCCAGGTGGGATCGATTTCGACCGGAAAGTACCAGCCCGCGATGTGCACATCGGGCTTCGCCGCGACGAGCCTGATCGATTGCTGCAACAGCTCGGCCGCGCCCGTGCGCGCGGACGCCTCGTCGAAACGCCCCGCCAGCCCGACGATCACGTTGCGCGCCCACGGCTCGCCGGCGATGCGCTGCCAGTCCGGCAGACGCGGCGCCTCCGGCAACGCGGCGCCGGAGACGAACGCGATGCCATCGACCGCCGTCCATTGCACGAGCAGGTCGCGCACGCCGAGCGCGTCCCAGTGGCCGCGCGGATCGACGTGCGCGTTATCCGGCTGCCACACGATGCCCTGGGCGAGCGGCCACGTCGCGGCTTGGATCGGCGTGGCGGGCGCCGCGAGACAGGCCGTTGCGAGCGCGCAGGCGGCAAGGGCGCGCCGCGGGCTGAAGGCAGCCTGACAGCGCGTCGCAAACCCGACGGCCGCGCGTGCGCGCGCCGCCAACGAGCGTCGCAGGCTGAAGGCCGGAAAGGTCACGGCGAGTGATCGGAGCACACGGTCATCCGCATCAATAGGACAGCAATAGGGCATCAATAGGAAAAGACAGCTCCAAAGAATACGCCGCGCGCCCGGTCGTCGCCGGCCGCGCGCACGCGATACTGCACCGACACGTCGACGAACGAACGCGGCGCATCGTACGGGCCGCCCCGGAACCAGTAGCGCGCGACGACGCCCGCGCCCACGCCGGCCGGGATGCTGTGATCGATCGCCGAATCGTAGTCCGCGCCCGCCACCAGATACGGGAACACGGTCAGGCTCGGACTCACGGAATCCACGCGAAAGGTCCGGCCGAGGCGCGCGTTCGCGGTCGCGTAGGTCGATGGATGTTCGAGGTAATGGCCGACCTCGCCATAGACGACGCCCGTCCACCAGCTCGGCGCGTCGCTGCGCAGTTCCGTGCCGAAGCCGCCCGAATAAGCGAGCCGGGGCAACCAGTCGCCGCGCGCCGCCGAGCCGAGCGGCACGATGCGCTCGAACGCGAACACCGCGTTGACGGACTCGAACGGTTTCGCGCGCGCGCCGAACGCGGCCTGCAGCGTCGCGATGCCGGACGGGCCGTTGCCCTCGATGCCGAAGTTGTCGTAGCCGCGCGCGTACAGTTCGAAGCTGCGCTCGCCGAGGCTTCCGAACGGCCGCCAGTAGACTTCGGAGCCGGCCTGCCAGTTGTTCGTGACGCCGGGCGTCGGGTTCGACGCGAATCCCGGCTGCGCGCCGCCGCCGCGATAATTCAGCGACGCATTGAAGCCCCAGTCGCGGGTGGCTTCGGCATGCGCGCGGCGGGCGTCGTCGAGCGCTTGCTGCGAGAGCGGCGTCTCGCCGTCGGCGGGGTTCAGTCCGTGGTCGATCGCGCGCTCCAGGAACGCGGCGCCCTCCCGGTTGCGATGCGCGCGCAGCGCCGTGTAGCCGGCGTCGGCGGCGGCACCCGGCGGCAGCGTGCCCGCGCGGTCGGCGCGTTCGAAGTAGTCGAGCGCCAGGCGGTTGTCGCCGGCTCGCTGGGCGATGAACGCGGCCTGCATGTCGGTCATGCCGTCGAGCAGGCCGGCGTCGATCAGTGCGCGCGCTTGCGTCCGCGCCTCGTGCGTCTCGCCCGTGCTGGCGAGCGCATCGATCAGCGCGACGCGCGGCGCGGGATCGTCGGGGACCAGCGCGACCGCCTCGCGCCAGTATCCGATCGCCGCGCGCCTGTCGCCGTGTTCGATCGCAAGACGTGCTTGACGCTTCGCCTCGAAGGCGGGGTCGGCGGCGTAGACGTCGCACGATGCGCCGTACGGGTCGACGCGACAGTCGAATACCGGACGCGCACGCGGATCGACATCCGCCGCCGCGACGCCGCGCACGAGCAGCGCCTGCGCGCGGCGGCGGCGCAGGGCGAGCGCGGAATCGGTGTCGTCGTGTGTGGTGGCGAGCGGTGGCAGAACGTCGAGCGCATCCTGCGGCCGCCCTTCGGAGATCCATACGTCGGCGATGATCGTGCGCGCCACGCGTTCGTCGCGCGGTGTCGCGCCGTGAAGGGTCAGCGCGCGTGCGAAGTCGGCGTCGGCGCGTGGATCGCCGCGTGCCGCGCGCGCGTAGCCGCGCAAAGTCCAGGCGATCGGGTCGGCGTCATCCTGCGCGATGAACTGCGACGCCGCTTCCTCGACGCCCGCCAGATCGTTCTGCGCCAGCAGGATCTCGATCAGCTGAGTGCGGAAACCCCTCCGGTCCGGTGCGTACTTGATAGCCTCCCGCGCAAGCCGCGCTGCCGCCGGCAAGTCGCCGCGTCCGCGTGCCGCGTAGGCTTCAGCCGACAATCCCGGCGCGATGCGCGCTCCGATGAAGCGGCGCCGCGTGCGCAAGCCTTCGCTGTCGCCGAAACGCTGGGCCGTGTCGAGATCGGCCGCATACGCATCGGCGTCCTTGCCCGATGCGCTCAGTGCGTCGATCAGCAGGTAGTGCAGCCGCTCGACGCGCGGCGCCAGCGCGATGGCTTCGCGCGCATCGTCGACGGCCGCCGCGTAATCCTTCTGCGCGTATGCGCGATACGCCCCGCGCGCCGCCTTCAGCGCGTCGCCCTGCAAATCGCCCGGCACGCCGCCCGCGCCTCCCGATGCGGCCAACGCGTCGATCTGCCTGCGCCGCGCGACGAGTTGCGGCGTCGGCCCGAGCTGCGCGATGGCATCCGCGAGCGTGCGGCTCGCTTCCTTCAGATGCCCGCTCGCCGCCAGCGCATTCGCCAGCAGCAGCCGCAATTCGACGACATCCGGCCGCTGGCGAATCGCCTCCCGCGTGCGCGCGATGCTCTCGGCATAGCGATGCGCGTCGTAGGCCGCATACGCCTCGCGCGCCAGCCGGTACGCCGCGCCGGAAAGCGGCAGCGGCAAGGTGTCGTCGGCGTGCGCGAGGTCCGCTGCGCACAGCGCAAAGGCGGCCGCTATCGCCATGCCGAGACGCCTTCGCGCAAGGCCGCCCGTCATCGGCCGTACGCCTGGTCGTCCTGCCGCCGACGCTGCTCCGCGACCGCGCGGGTGAGCGCGTCGCGGGTGATCACGTGACGCGCGACCATGTAGTCGCCGATGCGGCCGTGTTGCTCCGGCCGGTACGCCTGCAACGCGGCTTCGAACGCCGAGCGCGTGACCAGTCCCAACTCGATCAGCAGGTCGCCGAGCAGCGGCACGCCGCGCGCCTGGCGGGAAAGGTCAGTGGCGCCTGCCGGCGTTGCATCGGCGCCGCGCACGATCCGCAAGCCTTCCGCCACTTCGCTCTCGCGCACGATGCGCACCTTGACCGCGCGGCCGGTGGCCTCGCGCAGCCGGGCGAGCGCGTCGTCGTCGAGCAGGCTCGCGGCGGCGAACACCGCGTGGCCGTCTGCGTCGATGCCTTGCGGCAGCGCGCGCATGCGCACCAGCACGTCCGGCGCGATGCCGCCCGGCGCTTCGCGGACCAGTGCGGGATCGAGCCGGCCGCGCGGCAGGTCCGCCTGGAACGCGATGGCTTCCGCGAGGGTCTCCTCGTCGAGCCAGCCGCGCGCGACCAGCACGCGCCCGAGCGGCGCCTCGCGCGCGTGATCGGTGCGGCGCGCGATGTCGAGCCGGGCCGCGTCGATCGCCTGCCACGACACCAGCAGGTCGCCGAGATCCTGCCGGGTCTTGCGCAAGCCGTCGGCGCTGGGGAAGTCGTGCATCGTCTTGTCCCACGCGAGGCGCTTGCCCGTCACGAGATGCACGATGAACAGCCGCCACGCCCGCGCCACCGCCATGAAATTGATGACGTTGCTGATCACCATGCGCGGCACGGCCAGCACGCCATGCTCCCAGCCATAGAGACGCGTCGTGAAGATCACGCGCTGGATCACGCGCAGCGAGAGCGCGACGAAATTGGCGACGAGCAGCGCCTGCATCCAGCCGGAATCGATGAACGGTGACGGAAAGAAGTTACCCGTCAGGTCGAAGAACGACGCCACGGCGAGCAGCAGGAACTGCACGGCAAGCACATACGCAAGCATGCCGACGAACGCCGTCACGACGCCCTTGCGGTCACGCATCAGCAGATAGCGGTTCGCCAGCGACCCGTTCCAGCCCGTCTGCTTCCAGCCCTGCAGGCCGATGCCGAGCGTCCATCGCGCGCGCTGCCGGTACGCGGTGCGAAACGTGTCGGGGAAGAACTCGCGCACGCAGAGCGGCATCGTGACCGTGATCTCGCGCTCGGGACCGAGTCCGAAGCAGGAGCGCCGGCGCGTGCTGAATTGCACCGGCAGGCGCGGAAAGATCGACTGCATGCCAAGCTTGAGGATGCGCGCGCCGACATCGTAGTCTTCGGTGAGGCTTTCGGTATTGAACGGTTGGCTTTGCGTTTCTTCGATCAGCGCCAGGATCGCGCGCCGCGAAAAGCACGTGCCCACGCCCGCCGACGGCACCGCGCCCGCCAGGCTCTCGCGCACGACGAGGTCCTTCGCGTGCCACTCGGCGAACTCGTCCATATAGGTGCCCGCGACGAGCTCGAACCACTCGCGTTCCAGCGACGCGACCGGCAACTGGATCATGTCCTTGCGCGGCAGCAGGTAGTTGAAGAACTTCAGCTCGACGGGATGCAGCACATCCTCGCTGTCGTGCATGACGACGCCCGCGAACTCGATGCCCGCCTCGAATTCGTAGTGCAGGATCGCCTGCACGAGCCAGTTGAGGCAGTCGGCCTTGCAGGTCGGCCCGTCGTGCGGCACTTCCACGCGATGCAGGTGCTTGTAGCGATGGCGCATGCGCTCCACTTCGGCGATGGTCGCCGCATCGTTCTGGTACGTGCCGACGAACACCGTATAGCTGCGATAGTCGAGCACGCGCACGAGGTCCTCGACCATCGCGGCGATCACGTCGTACTCCTGCCACGCGGGAACCATGATCGCGATCGGCTGCTCGGCGCGCTCGTAAAGCTGCTCGATCCTGAGCGGCGCGTGCTGGCGCCTGACGGTGAGCGCGCGGTACGCCTCGCGCGTCCAGTACCAGGCGTCGATGAAGAGATCGTCGAGACTCGACAGCAGGATGATCGCCGCGACCGTCGCGGCGACGTATTCGAGCCCCTGGTAGTACTGCGCGAGCAGCAGCGCGCCGTACCACTTGGTCATCGCGAGGCTCACGCCTTGTCCTTCCTGTGCCTGCGTCGCGCGCGGCCGGCCAGCACGATCAGCGCGACGAGCAACAGCACGAGCACGGCCGGGATGCCCCAGCGCGCCCAGTGCCGCGTGACCCAGTCGGTGCTGGTGACGTGGCCGGTGCTCAGGTCGTCGGGATCGACGGTGTCGAACGCCTTGAGCACGCCGCTTTCGTCGACCACGGCGATGTCGCCGCGCGCAAGCCGCAGCTTGTCCGTGAGCACCGGCGGCTCGCCCGACGCGCGGTACACGATGCCGCTCGCGGCGCCGGAGGTCACCACGCTCAGCACCGCGACGCGCTTCAACCCCGACACGTCGATCAGCTTCTCGCCGTTGCGGGACGTGAGCGTCAGGCGGTCGGGAGAAAACGCCACCGGGTTCTTCTCGTCGGCGAGCGCGACGTCCGCCGCGAGGAACGGGCCGTCCGGCTCGGCACGCGCGCCGTCGGGCGTGACCACGAACTTCGCTTCGAGCGGCGCGACACCGGCCGCGCCCGCGAGCGTCGCGAGGCGCGGCACGCTCAGCACTGCGTCGTCGAGGTAGGCGTGCGGGACGATCACCGTCGCCGACGTCGCATAGCGCGCCGCCATCCCGACGAACGTATTGGCGGGCGTGCCCTTGCCGAGCGTCAGGTGGCTCGTCGGCAGCACGGCGACCGGATAGGACTGGCGCGTCTCGCAGCCCGCGTCCGGCTGGCGACGGAACATCACGCGCAGGTCATTCGTGCGGGCGACCGCGTAGCGCGGAATCGGCAGGATGAGACGCTGGCGCGAACCGTCGGCCTCGAGCACCTTCGCGCCGATCATCACGTCGTTCAGGTAGACGGTCGCGGTCGCTCCGCCGTTTGAGAGCGTCGGCGAGGCGGCGAGGTCCAGAACGACTTCCTCCGGCACGCGGCCATCGCCCGAGGCGGCGGCGAGGTCGAAGCTCGCCTCCCAGGAAGCCGCCGTATGCACGTCGACGCTGCCCGGCTCGCCGCCAAGCTGCGAGAGCGGGATGAGGTCGTCCTGCACGCGCGTGCCCGGCTGGATCTCGTGCACGACGACGCGGTTCGCCACATCGATCGGCCGCCAGCGCTGCCCCAGCACGGCGACGCCCCGGTTGTCGCCGACGACGATCACCGCCCGCCCGCCCAGTTGCGCGACGCGCGCCTCGCCGGGCGCGAGCGGCGCGACCGCCTGGGCGACGGCGCGCGAACGCCAGGCGTCGAAGGCATTCAGCGTGTCGCCGCCCGCCGCCGCAAGCTGCTGGCGCAGCGCGTCGAGCGCGCCGTCGATCGAACGACGCATCCCGTCGTCGGCGACGAGCACGTCCGGCCCGAACGCCGCGCGCGGCGCGAGCACGATCAGCGCGCCCAGCTCCGCCGCGTTCGCGAGCGTGTGGCGGCCGGCGCCCGCGAGCGCATCGAATGCAGCGACATGCTGGCCGCGCAGCCCGGCAGGCACCTCGGCGCCCGCAAGGTCGACCGTATCGCCGACCGCCGGCAGCGCCTGCGTGAGCGGACGCTTGCCGTCGCGCTGGAGCAGTGCATTGGTGCGCCACGCGGTGTCGAGCGATGCGGCGGTGAGGCGGCGGCTCGCGATCGTGAGCACCGGCGCATACGGCAGCGCGCTCCACGCGGTGCGCAGGTCGTGGATGTCGGCGGGATCGAAGCGGTAGGTGAGACGCGTCGCCGGATCGACGCGCAGCACGTTGCCGATCGCCGTCTGGTCCGCGCAAGCCTTGTCGACGATCGCCGACGCATAGCCGACGCCGATGCGCACGAAGCCGACCGGTCGCGGCCCGCCATCGACACCCACGCTGACCGTCACGGCGCCCGCATCCTGCGTGAACGATCGCGCAAGAACCGGCGAGCCGTCGATCGACAGGAGCATCGTCGTGCGGCCGCCGTCGCCGCGCACATAGCCGCCGTCGAACTGCAGGGTGGCGTCGGTGATCGGCACGTCGGCGGGAACCGGCAGGAAGAACTCGCGGCGCGTCTCGGGCGCATACAGCGTGACGTTTTCCACCAGGCCGAGTTGCTTCAGCGTGACGGTGCGCGTTTCCTTCGCGCCGCGTCCGAGTTGCGCGAACGCGTTCGCCATGTCGCTGCCGGCGGCGAATGACGCACCGGCGTGCAAGGCGGCGAACGCAGCAAACGTAGCCAGGGCGGCGGCGATGACGGCACGCACGGTGCGCCGCGAGAGACTGTCGTCGATCAAGGGTTGAATCCTGGAGATGGCTGGATGACTGGAGAGACAGACGAACCGCGCGCCACGGCCTGAACCGGGACGCGCCAGCGGGGCACCGCGCCGCTCAGACGAACACGTCGCCGAGCACGTCCGCGGCAAAATGGGCTTCGTTCGCGGTATGCGGCGTGAACTCGTCGAACGGACGGCCGGCCAGCGCCGCGACGATGCGCGCCGAAGCATGGCCGTCGCCGAACGGATTCACGCGCCGCGCGAAGGCCTCGCGCGCGTCGTCGTCGTCGATGAGACGCGACACCGCGCGCACGATCTCGTCCTGATCCGTGCCGACCAGTTGCGCCGTGCCCGCCAGCACCGCCTCGGGCCGCTCGGTCACGTCGCGCATCACGAGCACCGGCTTGCCGAGCGCGGGCGCTTCCTCCTGCACGCCGCCCGAATCGGTCAGCACCAGCGCCGAGCGTTCGAGCAGCCAGACAAAGCCCGCATAGTCCTGCGGCGCGGTCAGGAACACGTTCGGCAGGTGGCCGAGCGCGCTGATCACCGTCGCCCGGACGTTCGGGTTCAGGTGCACCGGATAGACGATCTGCAAGTCGCGGCGGCGCGCGAGTTGCGCGAGCGCCGTGCAGATGTCGCGCAGGCCCTGCCCGAAGCTCTCGCGCCGGTGGCCGGTGACGAGCAGCATGTGCTTCGACCGGTCGAGAAAAGGAAAGCGGTTTTCCAGCGACGCGCGCAGCACGAGGTCCGAATCGATGCGCTGCTTGATCGACAGCAGCGCGTCGATCACCGTGTTGCCCGTGACGATCGCGCGGCCGTGCAGCGTCTCCTTCGCGAGGTTCGCCTTCGAGCGCGCGGTCGGCACGAACATCAGGTCGCTCACGACATCGACCACGCGCCGGTTCATCTCCTCCGGCCACGGACTATGCATGTCGCGCGTGCGCAGACCCGCCTCGACATGGCCGACCGGCACGCGGCGATGGAACGCGGCGAGCGCGGCCGCGGTGGCCGTCGTGGTGTCGCCGTGCACGAGGACGCGGCTCGGCGCCTCCTTCTCGATGACCGTATCGAGCGAGGCAATCACGCGCGATGCGAGTCCATTGAGCGTCTGGTTCTCCGACATCACGGCGAGATCGTAGTCCGGCACGATGTCGAACAGATCGAGCACCTGCTGGAGCATCGAGCGATGCTGGCCGGTGACGCAAACAACCGATCGGATATCAGGTTCGCTTCTGAGCGCCTTGACGAGCGGCGCCATCTTGATTGCTTCGGGTCTCGTTCCGAAGATCGACAACACTGTTTTTTTCATTAGGCCCGACGACAGCGTCTTTGTAAGAATTTGTCATTTTAATCAGGCATTTAGATCAACGTCTGAAGATAAATGTAAAAAAGTCTATCGGATATTGGTTTGGACAACGGTTGATTAATTTTTGTCCATGGGATAAGCGGCAGTTATTACCTTCGGCCGAATTTTTTTCGAAGATCGCCTCGCGAAGTCGTCAGGTGGTCCAGATAGTGCATAGGTCAACGCACGTCGGCGACAAACGCCGATTTGAACCAAACAGTACGGATCAGATGCGATCGACTGGCTAGACTGCGCCCCCGCGTGGTGCGTCGTCGATCCAGTTTGGGGCAGTCATGTCCATTCCGATGCATGGAGACTTCGAGGACCGATGCCTGTTGTGTCTTGTATGCCAGTTATGCCAACCCCGACCCAGACGAGGAACACGTGAACAACCGCGCGTCCGAACCGAGCTTGGCACGTTATGCACTATGGAATCGAAAGCAGCGGAAGACGACGTCGACCGCGAGACGCGTGCTCGTCGCGAACACCGACCGAGCGTTGGGCGAGTCGCTTGTCTCACTATTTGCGCTGAAGGGCTTTACCACCGAATACGCGATGGACTGTGCGTCGGTGCGCACGATCGTTCGGACCTGGCAACCGCAAGTTGTGTTTCTCGATACGCGGATCGGAGCGTGCGGGAATTACGCGCTGGCTCGCGAACTGCGGTCAATCGACGGCGGCGAGAGTTGTCTTGTTATCGCGATGAGCGGGTTTCTGCCCGAGGAGCCGATTCACTTGCTGAAGGAAGCGGGATATGACGGGCACTGTCGCCGGCCCTGCGCGGTCTGGCAGATGACCGATCTGCTCGATGAGTATTTCGCCCTGCGGGCGATGCGGTGAGAGATGGGGGTTGTGTACGCACGCAACCCCTGTGGCATCAATCGGCCCGGCCCGCGGCCTGTAGCGGGACGCCGCGTTCGAGTTCATCCCGCAGCGCGCGCTCCGGCTCCGACGTCAAGGCGAATGCTTTTGGCACCGGCGCAGTCGATGCATTACTTTCACCCGCCGCCGCCGCGTTCTCGGCATCAGGCGCCGGGGCCTCTGCATGCTTCGACGATCGGCCATAGCTGGCGATATAGACCGTCGCCGCCACGGCGATCCCGACCAGCAACGCCACGACCGCAAATCCCCTGTTCTTCTTTCGCATGTGTCTTCTCGATCTGCCGCAATCCAATACCCAAGGACGATGCGTCCAGCATACCCAAAGTCACGCCACGCGGATCGTCCACGCGACGAACCGAATGGCCCAGGAGGAATGATCAAGGTTCGCGCTCGCACAGTGCCGCCACCTCAGCCTCACTCCGGGACTGCGTCCGAAACCGCACCAACCCCTTCCCCGCAGCTTTCGCATCGTAAAGCGCAACATCGGCGTGCTTGAGCGCCTGATCGAACGACTCCCCCGCCTCCGCCACGGCGATCCCGACGCTCGCGCCCACCAGCGCCCTCATCCCCGACGACAGCGCATACGGCGCCGAAAGCTCCTGAACGATGCGCCGCGCGAGCACGGCACTCGTCGACGTGCTCGTCTGCGTCGCGACGATTGCAAACTCGTCGCCGCCAAGACGCGCCACGAGTTCGCCGCGCCGCATGACGTTGCGCAAGCGGTCGGCGACGAGCCTGAGCACCTCATCGCCGGCATTGTGGCCGAGCGTGTCGTTGACGTGCTTGAAGTCGTCGAGGTCGACGTACATCACCGCGATCTGGTGTCCCCGGCCGCCCGTCGATGCTGCCATCAGCCGCTGTGCGTGGTCGCCCAGATAGCGCCGGTTCGGCAAACCGGTAAGCGAATCGTGATGCGCCCAATGCAGGATTCGCGCTTCCGACTTCTTGCGTTCCGTCACGTCCTCGATGATGACGACCTCGCTGCCATCCGGGACCGGGTTGCGCGTCATCTCGAGATGACGGCCGTCCGTGAGCTTCAGGTCGAGCGGCGCGCGTTCCTGCGCGAGCCACTCCGTGCATCGTTCGACGAGTTGCGTACGCAGCGCTTCGCCGAATCTCGCGAGTCCCACATAGCCGATGAATTCCGGCAGCGGCACATTGAGCCGCAGCATTTCGACCGTCGCGCCGAACAGTTCCGCCGCCTTGCGGTTGGCGATGACGACCTTGCCGGCCTCGTCGATCGTGCAGAGTCCGTGCGGCATGTGGGAAAGCGCGGCGTCGAAGCGGGCCGCCAGTTCCGCGTGCCGCTGCTCGGCCGTCATCAGGCCGACCAGTCCGCCATAGTGACGACGCACGACCGACGTCATCGCGCCGACGTACAGGAAGAGCGGCGGCACGAGAATCCAGTAGCCGGCATCGGCCGCGACGACCGCGCCGATGCCGATCGGCACGGCGCCCATGCAGATCTGCGTGATCGCGAGGTACGGCAGCGCGGCGTTGCGCGACGCGATGCCGCCGAGAATGCCCGCCGTCACCATGATGGCGAGCGACGCGAGCACGAAGTCGCGCGACATCACGCACGCCATCGTGCCGAGCCCGAGTAGCAGGCAGGCGGCGAGCGCGAACGGCACATAGCGCGCGGCCCAGGGACCGGGGAGCAGCGCGGTCGGCCGGCTTCGCACGCGATACACGTGGACGACGCCGACCCGCGCCGCGAGGATGAGGATATCGAGCGTGAGCCACAGGAGCGCCCACGGCTGGCCGAGGCGGACCACCGCCGCCAGCGCGACGAACCCGCCGGCGACACCGGAGAGCAGCAACGGGCGGCTGTCTTCGAGCACGGTGGACAGCAGCGACGAGCGGATCGCGGCGGTGATCGGGCCGTCCTCTATCGGCGGAGTCGCCAGAAAGGAATCGAGGATGGAGGGGTCGGCTGGCATACGGTGTTCGCGTGGACGAGGGTCTGAGGGCCGCACCGGAGCCGCCGCTATCCGTGTTTACGGCGGGGGATCGACGTTCTTGAATGACACGATATTTTGCCGGCCGCGCGGCGGCGCTCTGGAAGCGGGCGCGGCGCTTGTGCATAATGACCGCGTCTCAAACTTGGTCGACCCCTATGCCAGTTCCACCCGGACGTTCGCGCATCAAGCGCAAGCCGCTACGCGGGGCGCTCGTGCGCTATCAGGACCGCATTGCCGAAGTGCTCGGCGAAGCACGCGGACAGCGCGTGATGATCCGCTCGATTCACGCCGATGGCGTCGAACGGCGGACCGCTGTGAAGTGGGTGAATCTGCTGCCGCTCGACGGGCAGTTGTTTTAGGCTACGGACGCCTGCATGCCGTTTCAAGCGGGCGTCGCGCTGATTTCCAATTGCATGCCGAGGGCAGCGAGAGCGGCGGCGATCGTGTCGATTTTCGTCGCGTGTGCCAGATCGATGACGCGGTTCACGTCCTGGCGCCGCGTGTTCAGCCGGCGCGCCAACTCGGCGGGCGTCACCTGCTGCGCAACCATCGCGTTGAGCAACAGGACTTTTGCCGCAACGCTCGCGGGCAGTTCGATCAGCACGTCGCCACGCTTCGGAGGCGACGGCATCGGCACCGCGCGCTTGTCCTCGAAATAGAAATCCATCGCCGTAACGAGCGCGTCGACGGCCATATCGATTGCTTCTTCGCGAGTCTTGCCGCACGTGATCGCTTCGGGAATGTCGCGGTGTTTGACCGCGAAACCGGTGCCGTCAGGAATCAGGCGGGCTGGGTACTTGAACATGGTGGTTTGGTGGCGCGCCGCGCTCGAAGCACGGCGAGCAACCAACGATGAAGTTGAATCTATCGCTCGCTTGGCGCGAGACAAGGGCGAACGCGAGGCACCCGAGTTGTTTCGCTTCGAACACGTGCGCGATCAATCCAAAGACCTGCGCGCGCCGGATTCACGCAGTCCGGCCGGGTCTCCATCGAGCGGCGGAAGGCATCAGACCCGCGGCAAGCGATAGCACATGCCCGATAACCGAAGGCTTCGCCCTCTCGACCACCTCGGGCTCTTCCACCGGCAGCGGTTCCGGAGGCGGCAGCTCAGGCTGCACCGCCAGCGCCAGGCTCGCCTCGCGCGCATCCGCACACCGTCGATTGAGCGCCATGCGCATCGCTGGCTCGTCGATCAGCGCACGCGCTTGTGGCCAGCCGCGCTCGAAGCGCAGTGCGTAGTCGATATCGGTGAAGTCGTGATACCGGCCGGAATCGGCGAGCGCCATCGCCGACGAAATGACGCGCTGCAGCGTCCACGCTTCTATTTCATTGTTATCCGTCGCCACGCGCACCCTCGCTCACGAATGAGGTGTTCGGATCATAGCCCGGCTTTTGGGATACATCCGTCGCCTGCGGACAACACCTCGTCAAAAAAGAGTGGCGTGCCTCAACCGAACTTCGAACCTGCCGCCGCGCGAGCCGGACGACTGATCGCCGAAGACGGGAAACGCGGTCGAGGACGTGTAAGGCAAACGTGATTCACGGCCAGGCGTGCGGCGTCTCAAGGACGGTCTTCAGCCGTCGCACCGCTTCGTCCGATTCCGCCTGAATCCGCTCGCGCAACAAGAGCCGGTTGAGCAGCGCGAACCACAGCGACGGCGCGCGATACGTGAACACGCGCTCGAAGCGCGTGCCGCCTTCAGTCGATGTCAGCGAGTACGTGACGGTGCCCGCCTGCCTGCCGCCGATGGTTCCCTCGATCGACCACCGCCCCGGCCGCTCTCTTGCGACGACCGTCCACACGGCGCGTCCGCGTCTGCCCGCGACGCGGAACGCCTCCGTCACCTGCTCGCCGATGTCGAGCGAATGATCGACCGCGCCGCTCACCCCGAGCGATGACGGATGCCACGTCGGCCAGTGCGCCGGCGTCGTGACATAGTCGAAGACGACCGTGGCCGGACGCTGGATCTGCGCGACGCTGACGATGCGTGTGTCGAATGTCGTGCGCTGCGGCAACGGCATGAAGAGCAACGCGATGCCCGCCAGAACGATCGGAATCGCCGTGATCAGTCGCGTGCGGGTTTTCATGGCGTCGGGTGCTTCATGCCCTTGGGATCGATCCGGCCAGTTTACCGCTCGCAAGGCGCACCGGAACCGACGAGACAAACCACCGTCCTGCACGTTATTGTCGAACCTATAATCGCCGGACCCGGACGACGTCCCCAACCTCACGAAGCCACCCGATGAATCTGATCGCGCCGTCGAAAAAGAGTCTGCCAGGCCGCCTGCGGGTGACGCCGATTGCAAGAAGCGCGGTCGCGATCGCCGCCACGCTCGCGTTCGGCGCGTGCGCGCCCACGATGACCCGGAACTCGGACGACATTCGCAACAGTCAGCAAGACCGCGAAGTGAAGGTGATGATCGTCTCGATGTTCGGCCCCGAAGGAAAGGTCTGGCTCGATCATCTCGGCCCGTGGAAGGCCGTCAAGGTGCCGGGACTCTCGCCGGACTATCCCGACGTGCAATGCAACGCTCAGGATATCTGCGTGATGACGACCGGCATGGGACATGCGAACGCGGCCGCATCGCTGATGGCGCTCACGTTCTCCGATCGCTTCGACCTGCGCCGGACTTACTTCGTGATCGCGGGCATCGCGGGCATCGATCCGATGCAGGGCACGGTCGGGTCGGCGGCCTGGGCGAAGTATCTGGTGGACTTCGGCATCCAATGGGAACTCGATGCCCGCGAAAAGCCCACTAACTGGCCGAGCGGCTTTCTCGGGATCAATACGAAAACGCCGACGGACAAACCGCCGCCCGACTATCACACGGAGGTCTTCGCACTCAACGCGAAGCTCGCCGATACGGCCTTCGCGCTGTCGCGCAATGTCGCGCTGGCGGACAGTCCCGAGGCGCGGGCGGCCCGCGCGAAATACCACTACGCGCCAGCGAACCGGACGCCGAAGGTGATCCAGTGCGACACGCTGTCGGGCGATACGTGGTGGTCGGGCAAGTACATCGGCGAGCGCGCACGCGTCTGGACGAAGCAACGCACCGATGGCAAGGGCACCTATTGCACGACGCAGCAGGAGGACAACGCGACTTACGAGGCGCTCAAGCGCGCCGCAAGCACGGGGCGCGTGAATCTGGATCGCGTCGCGGCGCTGCGCACGGGCTCTGATTTCGACCGGCCGCACAAAGGGCAGACGGCGTCGGACAACCTCGTCAACTACGCGGCGCAAGGCGGGTTCGCGCCGGCCATCGAGAACCTCTACCGGGCGGGCAATCCGCTCGTGCAGGACATCGCGACGCACTGGAGCGAGTGGCGCGAAGGCGTGCCGTCACGTTGAAGGGTCCAGCGAAACGCCGACACAAATCGGCATACCGAAGCAATCAATCCGCAGACGAATTCCTTTCGGCGCATACCCGTCAGCGCCTTTTCGGCACTGCGCGCGCCATTTACAGAATTCGTATTTGAAAGCGTTCCGCTGAACACTACACTGCCTTTCATGGTTTAGCCGCATCGTTCGATGCGGCAGAAAAAAAGCCGTCCAACGGGACCCGAAGACCATGACGGGCACAGTCCAAGCAGGCCGCAATCGGCTCCTCGCCGTTGCGCTCGCCGGCGCATCGAGCGTCGCGATGGTTCCGTGCGCAACGGCGGCGCCCGGCGGTGGACAAGTGGTGGCCGGTTCGGGATCGATCGCGAGCTACGGCCCTCACACGGCGATCCAGCAAAACACCGGCCGCCTCGTGATCGACTGGAACACGTTCGGCACGCGTCCGAACGAGTCGGTCACATTCAATCAGCCCGGCGCTCAGTCGATCGCACTGAACCGTGTCGTCGGGCAGAACCCGTCTGTCCTGCTCGGCACGCTCTCTAGCAACGGCCAGGTGTTCATCGTCAATCCGAATGGCGTGCTGTTCGGCGTCGGCGCGCGGGTCAATGTCGGCGGGCTGATCGCCTCGACGCTCGCACTCTCGAACCATGACTTTCTCGCCGGCCATTACACGTTCACGAACGGCGATCAGGCCGCAGCGGTCGTCAACCAGGGATTCATCCGCACGGCGCCGGGCGGTTACGTCGCGCTGATCGGACGGCGCGCGATCAACCAGGGCGTGCTCGTCGCGCCGGGCGGCTATGCCGCGCTCGCCGCCGGCGAGCGCGTAACGGTCACGCTCGGCGATCATCAGATGGTTGGACTGTCGGTCGATCAGGGCGTGCTCCGCGCGCTCGCCTCGAACCGCGGGCTCATCGAAACGGACGGCGGACAGACCCTGCTCGCCGCCAGCGCCGAGGACGCGCTGCTCGCGGGCGTCGTCAATAACAGCGGCGTGATCCTCGCGCGCACGGCGCTCAACCAGAACGGCGTGATCCGGCTCGTCGCGGAGGGCGGCACGGCCGAGGTCGGCGGCGTGCTCGACGCGTCGGCGCCGCGCGGTGGCAACGGCGGGCTGATCGAGACGGCCGGGTCGCGCGTGCAGGTCGCGCCGGGCGCTTTCGTCACGACGGCCGCGCCGCACGGCGACACCGGCGGCTGGCTGATCGCCGCGCGCGAGTTCACGGTCGCGCCGACGGGTGGCGATATCTCGGGCGCGACGCTCTCGCGTGCGCTTGGCAGGACGAACGTCGTGATCGGTGCCGGGTCGCGGCGCTCGGGGTCGATTTCGATCGACGATGCCGTCGCGTGGAGCGGGCCCGCCGCGCTAGCGCTGTTCGCGCGCAATGCGATCGCCGTGAACGCGCCGGTCAGCGCGCCGGCCGGCGTCCTGCTGTTCGGCACCGGCGCGACGATGACGCAGGACGCCGCCATCACGGCCGCAGGCGTGGCGCTTCTTGGCAGCCGCGGGCAGTACCGGCTCGACGACGCGTCGAACCACATCGGCACGCTCGCGGCGAACACCGGCTCGGTCACGCTGGCCGACGGCGCGGCGCTCACGGTCGGCACGGTCGGCGGCGTCACGGGCGTGACCACGTCGGGGCCGGTGACGCTGCGCGCGCCATCGCTGACGCTCGACGCCCCGGTCCGCAGCACGTCGACGGGCACGGCGGTGACGCTTCAGTCCGCGACCGGCTTCATCAACCATGCGGGCGCCGGCGCGATCGCGACACCCAATGGCCGCTGGCTCGTTTATTCGAGCAGTCCGGATGCGGACAGCTTCGGCGGCCTGCAAAGCGGCAATCTGGCGCTGTGGGGCGATGCGTCGGCGGCCGGTGCCGACAGCATTGCGGCGGCGGCGCGCGGCAATCGCTTCGTGTTCGGCGTGGACCAGCAGGCCGTGCTCACCGTGAAGCCCGCGAGCATCAAGCAAGCCGGCACGACACTCGTCCTGGGTCCGGCAGACGTTTCGGTCAGCCTGCGATATTCCGGCGCCGCCTACGGCAACGCCTTCACCGACAGCCCCACGATGCACGAGCCGTTCTCGTTCACGGTGACGAGTGCCGGCGCGGGCGCGGGCGCTTCTGCCGGCGACTATGTGATCACGGTGTCGGCGACGGGCGCGCTGCCGGCCGGCTACACGATCAGCACGTTGGGCGGCACGCTGCGCGTCGCGGGGACGGCACCGCCGCCGGCGCCTCCGGCCACCCCCGTTGCACCCGTTGTGCCCGTCGCGCCGCCACCACCGTCACCGCAAGCCCAAGCGCCCTCGGCTCCGCCGACCACGGCGACCACGCCACCAGCGCCAACGATCCCCGAGACCCCGGCGGCGCCTCCGATACTGACCGCGCTCGCCCCGGCTCCGGCGGTGATCGACGCGGTGCAGACGGTCGCGGGCCAGACCGGTGACGACCTGGATCGCAACACTGTAGCGCTGCCGGCGGGGCTGTCCCGGCCCGCGACGCCGGTCGTGCAGACAACGAGCGACCCCGCCAGCGACGGCAGCCGCTTACCCGACGATGCGTGGCCCGGCAACGTGTGTCGGATGTGATGCAAGCCGGAGCGCGCCGCCCCCGCCGCCCCCCGCCCGACGGCGTGATGCCGCGTCACCCATCCCACGCGCGGCGCGCGGCGATCCTGCTGGCCGGTCTGATGCCGCTCGCGCCGCACCACGCGCATGCGCAGATCGTGCCGAACGCCGGCAGCACCTTGCGCGAGCAGCAGCAGCAACCGGCGCCCGCGCCTCCGCCGTCCGATTTCCGGCTGCAAGTCGCGCCGCCCGCCTCTACACCCACGCCGCCGGCGCAAGGCGAATCGGGCGGCATCCGTTTCACGGTCGAGGCGTTCGAACTGAGCGGAAACACGGCCATCGCGAGCCCGGAACTGCTCGCGCTGCTGAAGGACGACACGGGCCCGGCCCGCTCGCTGGACGACCTGAACGCGGCGGCCGCGCGCATCACCGCGTACTACCGCGCGCACGGCTACCTGGTGGCGCGGGCCTACGTGCCGCCGCAGCAGATCGACCACGGCGTGGTGCACATCGCGATCAGCGAGGGACACTACGGCAAGGTCGCGCTGGCGAACGAGTCGCGCACGCGCGACTCGGTGCTCTCGCGCTTCACATCGCCCGAGCGTCTCGGCGACGTGATCGACGAAAACCGCCTCGCCCGCGCGACGCTGCTGATGCAGGACGTAAGCGGCACGACCGGCGCGAGCGCGACCGTCTCGCCGGGCACGGCGCCGGGCACCTCCGACCTGACGCTGCAAGTGCCGTCCGCGCCGCCGCTCTCCGGCAGCGTCCAGGTCGACAACTTCGGCGAGACGTCGACGGGCACGGCGCGCATCATCGGCGCGCTGAACTGGAACAACCCGCTCGGTCTCGGCGACCAGCTGGGCGCGCGCGTCCTCACGTCGATCACCGGGCAAACCTACGGCAATCTCGGCTACACGCTGCCGCTCGGCGGCAGCGGCCTCGCGTGGGGCGCGGCCTATACGCGCTCGACCTACGTGGTCGGCGGCCAGTTCAGTTCGCTCGATGCGCACGGCAGCGCGAACGTCGTCTCGACGTTCTTCAGCTATCCGTTGCTGCGCTCGGTGAGCGCAAACGTGTTCGCGACGCTCGGCCTCGACCACAAGCTGCTCGCCGACAACCTGGGCGCCTTCGGCTCCTCCGACGACAAGAACAGCGACGTCGGGCACTTCGGCCTGTCGGGCAACCTGAACCTCGCGAAGAGCATCAGCACCTTCGACGCGAGCGTCCAGCAAGGCAACCTGCGCATCGACGATCCAACGCCGCAGCAGTCGGCGGCACAATCGGTCGCGCAGACGGCCGGCGCGTTCACCAAGCTCGTCTACGCCTTCACGCACACGCAGGCGCTCACCGACTCGACGCAGGTCTACGTCGCGCTGAACGGGCAGTTCACGTCGCGCAACCTGGATTCGTCGGAGCAGATGTCGCTCGGCGGGCCGTACGCCGTGCGCGCGTACGCAACCGGCGACGGCGCGCTCGACGAAGGCTACGTCGCCACGTTCGAATTGCGGCAGTCGATCCGGCAGACGCTCGTGCCCGGCCTCTTCACGCTGTCCGGCTTCATCGATACCGGCGACGGCAGGCTCGCGGCCCATCCGTTCGTGCCGGGCACCAATCACCTGAGGCTGTCGGGCGGCGGGGTCGGCGCATCGCTCGTCGCGCCGGGCAACTATTTGCTGATGGTGTCGTATGCGCATACGCTCGGCTACGTGCCGCCGACGCTCGGCACCGGTCACGCGAACCGCTTCTGGCTCACGCTGGCCAAGTCCTTCTAACCGGAGCGCGAAAAACGTGCAATCGATCCGTGCTCTTCGTGCTCTTCGTGCGCTTCTGTGCCTCTGGTTCGGACTCTGCGCGGTCTGTGTCTCTGCGGCGGCGGCGCCGGTCGCGACCGTCACGGCGCTGGTCGGGAACGTCGCGATCCAGTCCGCGAGCGGCGCGCAACGGCTCGCGGCGATCGGCGGCGGGATCGACAACGGCGACACCGTCGAGACCTCCGCCGGCTCCGAGATCGTGATGATCTTCACCGACCACCAGCGCGTCTACCTGAAGCCGGGCTCGGTGTTTCGCGTCGACAACTTCAATTACGCCCCGGCCGATGCGTCGCAGGACCGCAGCTTCCTGTCGCTCGTCAAGGGCGGCCTGCGCATGCTCGACGGCCTGGTCGCGAGCCAGGGCAAGGGCGACAACTACAAGGTGAAAACCCCGACCTCGACGATCGGCATTCGCGGCACCGAATACTCGGTGACCGATTGCGGCGAGAGCGTCACCTGCCAGGGCGACCAGATCGTCGTGTTCGCGGGCGAGATCGTGGTCAGCAACGACGTCGAGAAGCGCATCGTCCGCGCCGGCGAGGGCGTGATCGTGGCGAGCGTCGGGGCGCCGCTCAGGATCCTGCCGGCAAGCCGGGTGACGCCCGTCGTGCCGTCGGCGGCGTGCCGCTGATGCGCGGCGCATCCGACCGGATTGCCGGTATGCCGCCTCGCTCTGGAGACAGCCGGAATGGATGCCGTCAATAGCTCGCCCCGCGGCCCGTGGTCCGCGCTCGGCATGGACACGGTCGCGGGTACGCTCGGCGCGGTGCTGGCGCTGTCCTGCGCGATCGGCTACGGCGCGATGATCTTCAGCGCCGGCCTCTCGCCATGGCTGACCACCGGCGTGCCGACCGCGCTCGTCAGTTGCGTCGTCGTCGCGCTCTTGGTCGCGTTGACGAGCTCGGTGCCGTTCATGATCGGCGGCCCCGATTCGAACGCGGCGGCGCTGCTCGCGGGCGTGGCGTCCGGCGTCGCAATGGACGTGAAGAGCGGCGGCAGCAGCGGCGTGGCGGCGCTCGCGAACGAGCAGATTCGCGCCGCGCATTGAGCGCGGCTCTGCACCGCAAACGAGAGGTCCTTTTGAAACAGCACGCGTTGCGTTATGCCGCTGGCCTCTTGATCGTGCTCGCGCTGCTCGGGCAGGTGCTCGATCGCTACGACGTGCGCTTCATCGATACGCTCGATGCGCTCGTCTACGACACCAAGGTGCGCCTCACGATGCCGCGCACGGTGGACAGCCGCATCGCGATTCTCGACATCGACGAGAAGAGTCTCGCCGAACTGGGACGCTGGCCGTGGGACCGCGCGCGCATGGCGGAACTCGTCGATACGCTGTTCGCGCGCGAGGGCATCGCGCTGCTCGCGTTCGACCTGGTATTCGCCGAGCCCGACGACAGTTCGGGGCTGTCGGTCCTGAACCGGCTGGGCAGTGAAGAACTGCTCGGCGATGCCCAATTCCAGCATGCGCTCGCCGGCCTCAGTGCGCGGCTCGACTACGACCAGCGTTTTGCCGGCGCGCTGCGCGGCCACGCGGCCGTGCTGGGCTACTACTTCGCGAATCAGGCAGAGGAAAGCGGCGCGATACCGGCGCCCGTGCTGCCCGCGACCGCGTTCGGCGCGCATCCGATGACGCTGTTCGACTGGACCAGCCACGGCGGCAATCTTGCGGCGCTGCAGGCGGCGGCGCGCCGGGGAGGCTTCTTCAACCCGGTCATCGACTTCGACGGCTCCGTGCGGCGCGTGCCGCTCGTGACCGAATATCGCGGCGGCGTGTATGAGGCGTTGTCGCTGGCGGTGGTGCGCGCGCTGTTCGGCGACGCCCCGCTCGCACTGCGATTCGACGACCCCGCCGACGCCGCTGCGACGCTCGCCGGCATCGACCTGCGCACGCCGCGCGGCACGCTGTCGATTCCGGTCGATGCCAACGGCGCGGCGCTCGTGCCGTATCGCGGGAGTCAGCGCAGCTTCCCGTACTTTTCCGTCGCGGATGTGCTGGCCGGCCGCGTGGCGCCCGGCGCGCTGCGCGGCAAGATCGTGCTGCTCGGCACGACCGCGCCCGGTCTCGTCGACCAGCGCACGACGCCGGTCGGCGCGGTTTATCCGGGCGTCGAGGTCCATGCGAACCTGATCAGCGGCATGCTCGACGGCACGATCCGCTCGCAACCCGCGTTCGCCGGCATCGCGCAGGCGCTCGCGCTGCTCGCCGTCGGCCTCCTGATGATCTTCGCGTGGCCGTGGCGCGCGCCCGCTCGCGCGACGCTCTTGACCGTCCTGCTGACGGGCGCGGTAATCGCGGCCGATCTCGCGCTCTGGCGATACCGGCTTTGGTCGCAGCCGGTCGCCTCGCTGCTGCTCGCGATCGGCGCGCTTTTCGTGCTCAACATGTCGTATGGATTTTTCGTCGAATCGCGGGCGAAGCGCAGGTTCACCAAACTGTTCGGCCAGTATGTGCCGCCCGAACTCGTCGAGGAGATGAGCCGGCATCCGGAGAGCTACAGCATGACGGGGCGCCGCGCCGACCTGACGGTGCTCTTTTGCGATGTGCTCGGCTTCACCGCGATCGCCGAGACGCTCGAACCCGAGCAGCTTGCCGTGCTGATGAACGACTACCTGGGCACGATGACGGCGGTAATCCGCGAGCAGCGCGGCACGCTCGACAAGTACATCGGCGACGCGATCATGGGCTTCTGGGGCGCGCCCGTCGAGGACAGCGACCACGCGCGGCGCGCCGTCATGGCGGCGCTCGGCATGCGTGCCGCGCTGGTCGATTTGAACCGCACGTTCGCGTCACGCGGATGGCCGACGCTCTGGGCGGGCATCGGCATCAACACGGGGCCGATGACGGTCGGCGACATGGGCTCGACGGTGCGCAAGGCGTACACCGTCATGGGCGATGCCGTGAATCTGGCGGCGCGGCTCGAAGGTCTCACGCGCCATTACCGGATCGACATTCTCGTTGGCGAGGCGACGCGCGAGCGCGTGCCGGACGTGGTGTATCGCGAGGTCGATCGCGTGCGGGTGCGCGGGCGCGCGACGCCCGTTGCGGTGTTCGAACCGCGCATGACGAGCGACGCGTGGGGCGCCGTCGATGCGGCCGAGCGCGATGAACTCGCGCAATGGCATCTGGCGTTGCAGCAGTATCGCGCGCGGGAGTGGGACGCGGCCTGCGCGACGCTTTCGGTGCTCGGCGAGCGGAATCCGGAATGCGGGCTGTACGCGGTTTATCGCGAGCGTATTGCTGTGCTGCGCGATGCCGCTCTGTCCGACGACTGGGATGGGGTGAATACCTTCGATACGAAGTGAGGAGGATGGTCGCTGGCGCTTGGGGGCGTGGTGTTTACGCCGTTTGATGTTTATGCGCTTCTATGGAACTTGTTTTGTTTTTGGTTTATTTGCTCTGCCCCTGTCCGGGGCGGGACTCACTTTCTTTGCTGCTGCAAAGAAAGTAAGCAAAGAAA
>NZ_FCON02000107.1 GCF_001544535.1 Caballeronia choica
TTTCGGGACGCCCAGCGTGTTACGCCAACAAAAACGTTGGCTTACCGTAGCACAAATCCAATTCCAAATAACTTATACAAATCTGGACTTCCCGGAATGGGGCGAAGCATTCCCCGGTAACAAGATGATCGGCGCGGCAACCCTTGACCGCTTGCGTCATGGCGCCCACAAAATCGTCCTCGACGGCGAGAGCTATCGCGGACTAAAACCGGGCGTCGAGTCACCTAGAACCGAGCTTGCAAAAGGAGGCAAAATCAAGCAACCTTGATCCCCGTTCGAACCCTCCAATTGCTCGTTTCCGGTGGCGTCATTACGGCGAAAATGCCCGGCGCCATTACGCCGAAAGGTGACAGTTGCTGCAGTGCCGGACCGCGGCTGCGACCGATACTGCTCGAGCAGTGGCTCATGCCTACTTCGACGTCGATGACCTACCGGAACGGATGGCTCGCTCGCGCGTGCGGTCCCGTCACCGTGCGCCAGCGACCGGGAACTGCGAAAGGCGTGATGTTCGCAACCATCGAAGACGAAACCGGAAATTGAACGTAATCAATTGGTCGTCTCTGGTGAGAATCAGCGGCGCGAGGCACTCGGGAGCGGCGCTGCACGCAGTACACGGGACCTGGAAGTCCGAAGGCGGTGTCCGCCACGTCGTCGCCTAGCGACTCGTCGACATGTCGCATCTGCTCGGTGGCCTCATTAGGGTCAGCCGCAAATTTTGCTAACGTCGGCGCCGCTTAGCCCCACACGGCGATGAGGCTAATTTTGAAGCACGGTGGGCGATAGAAATCGAACTTCCTTGTCGGCAATGAAGTCCTTCGTGGCATCGTAATAGACGGCTCGGTATGGCCTCTGCGGCTGCTCGCTTAGCCATTCTTCTTGCGACCCGTTCCATACTTCAAACAAAACCAGTTCGTCTTCGGCCTCAAAGTCTTCGCTGAGGACAGCGCTCACGAAAGTTGGCTCCTCCGCCATCGTCTTCATGAGCTCGGCGAGGTGCGGTACGAATAGCGCCTTGGTCGAAGGAAAGAGCTTGAAACGTACGTAGAGAGATAGCATCGGCCTGTCCTGGTACTGTCGGTTCGAAAGCGACTCACGCGAGTGCGCGTCGAAGTGTCAACAGAAAAACGGCCACAAGCGCACGGTCGCGGCCGTTCGGTTACTGATTCCCAGTGCCCCCGCTTAATCCTCGAACTGACGAATCGTTGCGTTGTACGCACGTGTGGCCATCTCTTCCAGCGGCAGCTTGCGCTCAACTTCAGACAGAATTTCCACGCCCCACGGACCATTGAAGCCCGTCGCCTGGACCGCCTTGATGAAGCCTTGCACGTCGAGTACGCCTTCACCTGGCAGGCGGCGTTTGTGGCAAGTGTCCATCCACAGCGGCTCGATTGCGTACCGGTCCGCGTCGTCGAGCTCGATGCCCTTGATGAATTCCGGCTTAATCGTGGCAATTTCCTTGAAGTCGACATTGCCACGGCTCAGGTGCCAGATGTCGAGGAGCAGGCCAGCGTTCGCTTTATTTGCGCCTTCGACGATGGCCTTGCCGGTTTCAATCGTCCGGACATTGCTGAACGGCATAATTTCCAGCATGACCTGCGTGCCGCGCTTCTCCGCGTCATCAGCTAATTTGCCAAACTCCTCGACCATGAGCTCGACGTTTGCGGTGTCTTCGCCGATGCCCGGGCCGACCTTCACGATGCGAGCACGAAGCTCTTCTGCAGCCTTGAGGTAGTAGTACCGCATGCTATCGGACGTGCGGCGGCGCTCGCCGGTTTGATACCAGTCGACCAAGAACTCGAATTCAACGTGCTTCATGCCGTTCGCTTCGAGGATTCGCCGCATTTCGGGGAAGCCAATCTTGTCGGCTGTTGCGTAAATATCCGAGTGAATCAGACCGATACCATCCCAGCCTGCTATTGCTGCGGCTTCAACGCGGTCCTTGAAGCTGAAAGGACTGATTTCGGTCGGACCGAACGGATAGACGTCGCCAGACAGCGTGAAGTAAGCAGCAACAAGTTCGACTTTGGATTGGGACATGTGAAACCTCGTGAAAGTAATGGCTACGTGCCAGGAGGCGCCGTCGCAAGGACACCATGTCCCGAACTATCGCGTAGAAGTCACTTCTGATAAACAGCCCTGAAATCGCCTTACCGTAGAGTTAAAATCTACAATTCAGCGAACACGGCTTGACGAACGTGTCGAAGTTCGCAAAAGCGGCGCGCCGCTTGATTGTTCGAAGACCGGAGGTCTATCGCAGTCCGAAAGCCGCAATTTTTCCGGTGAGCGGAAATAACTTTTCGTTCCGTCGCATTTTTCTTTCCTATACCAAGCCTTACTGTGCCTCTTCGAGAACACTAAAACCCGGCTCACCCATCTCAGGGGCCTTCAGGAGACACAGCATGAACATTCGCAAATCCGTCATTTCTTGCCTTGCTCTCAGCGCTATCGCCAGCGCTTTCTGCAGTGGTGCCCAAGCCGCAGACCAGCCGCGCGTCGCGTTGCTTATGCCGACGCAGAGCGTTGAATATTGGGCGCTCTACGTCAAAGGCTTCGAAAAAGAAGCTGCGGCACAAGGCATCAAGCTTGATGTGAAGGTCACCAACTACGACCCGAACGAGCAGGCAACCCAGGTCGACCAGACGCTCGCGCAGAAGCCGGATGTCATCGTCCTCGTGCCTGTGGACTCAAGCGCGATGGTCCCCTCGATTCGCAAGATTGACCAGGCGAAAATCCCGCTCGTCATTTCTAACTCGATGCCCGACCAGAAATACTCCCGGTACTGGAAAGTCTTCACTGGGCCGAACGACATCAGTAACGGTCAGGTTGCCGCGAAAGCGATGATTCAGGGATTCAAGGACAAGGGCTACGGAGACAAAGGGAAGGTAATCGTCATCAACGGACAGATGGGTACGCCCCCTCAGATACAACGCTACCAAGGCTTCGTTGATGAGCTGAAAAAGGATGCACCTGGTATCGAGGTAGTTGGCTCCCAACCTGCGGACTGGGACGCGGTGAAGGCGGAAGCAGCGGCGTCTGCGCTTTTCACTCAGTTCAAGGATGTGAAAGGCGTCTATACAGAGAATGATTCTCAACTTCGTGGCACGGTGACTGCCGCTCAAAGACTTGGACTCGACCCTTCGAAGCTGGTGATTGTCGGACACGGATGCGACTCCGGAGGCGTCGAGGCTATCTCGGCAGGTAAAGCCTACGCAACAGTCGAGCAATCTCCCTTTGACGATGGTGCTTATGCCGCGAAGGCCGCCAAGGAACTCGCTTCCGGCAAGGCTCCGAAAGCTGTGCAGTACCTGCCGAATCCGGCGGCTACCAAAGCCACTATCAACGTCTGCTATTCCCAGAAGAAGTAGGTCGCGCGTCGGCTACCCAGCTACTGCGTAGCCGGCAGGACGCAACGGCGACCCTGCGGGGTCGCTTTCGCTTTGAAACGGAGACAAGAATGAGACGAGAGATTGGCGTTGCCGTGATTGGAACTGGTTTTATGGGAAAAGCGCATGCCCTCGCGTATCGTGCGGTGCCGAATGCTTTCCCTAACTCGTTGACGCCACGACTGGTGGCCGTTGCCGATGTCAGCGAGACGGGCGCGAGGCAAGCGGCAGAGCAATTTGGCTTCGACCGTGCGACAAGCGATTGGCGGTCGCTCCTTGACGACCGCGATGTTCAGGTCGTCTCAATCACTACGCCATGCAGTTTGCATCGAGAGATGGCATTGGCGGCAATCGCCGCCGGGAAGCATGTGCATTGCGAGAAGCCCATTGCGCCATCCGCATCTGACGCTCACGAAATGATGAAGGCGGCCGAGTCCGCGAACGTCGTCACGCAAGTCGGCTACAACTACATCAAGAATCCCATTCTCAAACTGGCGCGAGAGATGATTGCGTCTGGCGAACTGGGCGAAATCACAAGCTTTCGCGGCATCCATGCGGAAGACTACATGGCCGACCCTGAGATTCCGTACAGCTGGCGAGTCGACCCTCAAAACGGGGCAGGCGCGCTGGCTGAAATCGGCAACCACATCGTTGGAATGTCGCGATTCCTTCTTGGTCCGGTTACCCATGTGAACGCGCAACTCGAGACCGTCAATAAGTCGCGCCCGGTGTCGCCTGGTTCGCCCGAGCGCCGGGAGGTCAAGGTCGATGACATTGCTAGATTGATGGTGACCTTCGACCGCGGGTGTTCAGGCTCAATCGAAGCAAACTGGACCGCAACTGGCCGCAAGATGCAGCTTGAGTTCGAGATTTACGGAACAAAGGGTGCGCTGTGCTTTTCCCAGGAGCGCTTCAATGAGCTCCGATATTTCAACGCCGGCGGCGACCCTCGGACATCTGGATTCGCTCGAATTGAAGCCGGACCGGCTCATCCTCCCTACGAAAACTTCACGGTAGCTGGCGGTCACCAACTGGGTTTCAACGATTTGAAAACCATTGAGATGGCGGAATTCATCGCGGCAATCGAACATGGGACGTCTAATTTCCCGGACTTCCGGGAAGCGTGGGAAATTCAACGGGTTGTCGACGCCGCCATCCGGTCTTCGGCCGAGGCACAGAGAGTCTCTCTGTAACAGACCAGCAGGCTCCAAGGTTAACGCGCGGTTTGGCAGGCATCACGTCCTGACTCCGCGCGTTTTTTTAGACTCCAGCCGGACGCCGATATTTCCGGTGACTGGAAATATCATTTCGCGGCCACGCATTTTTCTTTTCCAGGCGAACGAATAACCTGTGTCTCAACGATAACGAAGCCGCTAAAGCGAGTTTCTGCTGGAGACGACATGCATTCCTGCACACGCAGCGATTCTTTTCGAATTCCTCTCCTGGTAGACCAACAGCAGCGGCATCACTGATGCGGCAACGCCCCACGGTTCGTCGCGAACCACAGCAAGCATCCGCTTCAGCTTCGATGCAAGGCTTCGTTATTCGAAATGTATGCGTCACCCTGTGTGAGCAATCACGCGGATGAGTTAGGTGACGGTGACGGGCATCGACCCGTGGCAGCGGACGACCGAAGAGTGTCCGCGTATGGAGGAAGACAATGCTGCAAGACGCTAAAACAGGCGGCGAGACGCTCGCCACTCAGAGTCTGCTCTGCGCTCGCAATCTAACCAAACACTATGGTGGCGTGAAGGCGCTCACCGGTGTCAGCCTCGAGTTGGCACCTGGTGAGATTCACGCGCTGTGTGGCGAGAACGGTGCAGGCAAAAGCACGTTTATCAAAATTCTCGGTGGTCTGGTGCAGCCGGACGACGGTGAAATTACCGTCGACGGACATCAACTGAAACTCGGGCATCGTACCGACCCGAGACTTATCTCCATCGTTCACCAGGAGCTTGCTATCGTCCCGACGCTGTCGGTGCTCGACAACATCCTTCTCGGTGGCGCGGACCAGAGCGAAATCTACCGTCGCAGCCGATACCGGGACTCTGTCCGTGAGCATCTGGATTCGGTCGGACTGTCGCATGTCAAGCTCGATGCACCCGCCTCGCGGCTCAGCCTCGCTGAATGCCAGCTCGTCGAAATCGCTCGGGGCATGTCGCGTCAAGCGAAGGTCCTGCTCCTGGACGAACCTACCGCGACCTTGTCGGATGCGGAGATTGTCCGAGTCTTTGAAGTTGCGCGCAAACTGCGTGACCAAGGAACCGCGATGATTTTCGTCAGCCATCGACTCGACGAAGTGTTTGCGCTCACTGACCGGGTAACGGTCTTCCGCAATGGACAGCATGTGCTCACGCAGCGCACTGCGGATATGACTACCGCGGAGGTGGTTAAGGCAATGATTGGTCGCGACCTGGTGCATAACAAGGTCATGCCGCCGGAGAACCGCGCCAACGTGGCGCCGCGTCTTTCGATTTCCAACCTGACGGTCGCGGACAAGGTCAAGGAACTCTCAGTCGACGTCGCGCCGGGCGAAATCCTCGCCGTGGTCGGCCAGTTGGGTTCTGGAGCGGAAGTCGTTGTCGAGGCCCTTGCTGGCCTTCGCGGTGATATTTCCAGTGCTGTGAAAGTGGACGGTCAAACCATCAAGCTCGACAGCATTCGGAACTCGCTGCGAGCGGGAATCGCGTACGTGGCGGAAGACCGCGCTGACAAAGGAGTTTTCCTGGATGCGCCGATTGCCATCAATATCACCGCGTCTGTCATGGCGAAGTTCACCCGAGCGGGAATCATGCGACGCGCCGGTGAACAGGAAGAGGCGCGACGCCTGGCCTCGATGTTCACTATCGACCCGGAGCGTCTTCCGCACGAAGTTTCCACGCTTAGCGGCGGCAATCAGCAGAAGGTCTCTCTCGCGAAAGCAGTGGCACTGGCTCCTCGTCTGTTGCTGCTGAACGAACCCACCCGGGGCGTTGATATTGGCGCCCGCAGCGAAATCTACGCGACGCTGCGCAAGATGGCGGATGAAGGGCTAGCGATTGTCTTCTACTCGACGGACCTCGAAGAAATCCTGGAGCTCGCGGATACGGTTCTGACGGTCTTCAGAGGCCGGATGGTCCGTCATAAGCCGCGGTTCGAGATAAACGGCGACACGCTCTTGCACGACATCGTGGCAGGCGACGGCGATGCATCTCATGGCCATGTCTCTTTCCGAAACCAGACTGTGGAGGTGGGTAATGCATAAGACAGCTCTCGAGCCGACCGCGCAGGTATCAACGACTGCGCTACGACGTTGGGCCGCAGCATTGTTTGGCACGACGAGTATTCACGCTGCGTCGATTCGCATCGCAACCCTTGCTCTTATCGTAGTCGCTGCGGCTATTGTTCCCCACTTCACCGAGTTCGGAAACTTGCAGTCCCTGATGTACTCGGTGGCCGCGGTCGGCATTGGCGCTATCGGGATGGCGCTAGTGACCCTCAGTGGAAATCTGTTCATGCTGTCGATGGGCGCGACAGCGGCAGTCTCCACGGTGATGTTCGCTGCGCTCATTCATCTGGGTCTCGGCGCAACGCTGCTGCTGGTCGTGTTGAGCGGCCTTCTGATGGGGGCTGTCCAGGGTGGAATCATCGCATTGGGTAAAGCGAATCCCATCATCACAACGATTGCTACCTCGTCAATCATCATTGGTGCTGGCGTCATCTACACCGGAGGGCTGACAGTCATCGGAAAGGGGGACGCGACGTGGCTCGGTCAGGGACGGTTGTTTGACTGGCTGCCGAATCAAATCCTGGTGCTGGCAATCTTTGCGGCCATTGCAAGCTTCATCCTGCAGAAATCCCGTATCGGGCGGGAAATCCGACTGATTGGTATGCGAGCTGAAGTGGCACGCATCGCAGGACTCCGGTTGATGGCAGCAACGCTCGTTTGCTACGGATTCGCGGGCGCCGCAGCTGCGCTGGCCGGTTCGTTGATTGCTTCGTCGTCGGCCCAAGGCAACCTGACCTACGGCATTGACCTGGACTTTAACGCAATCGCTGCCGTGCTCGTCGGTGGAATCTCGATTCGTGGCGGACGCGGGCAAATCTCGGACGCGGTGACGGGCGCAATTTTCCTCGCCGTTATCAGCAACATCCTCCTGGTCAGCGGCGTGAGTTACGAGTACCAGTTGGTAGCGAAGGGCATCGTGGTTCTCGCGGCAGTCGTGTTCGGAGCGTTGCTCGCCCGACTCGGCCCGGGGCGGAAATAACTGGAGATTTGAAAATGGAACAGTCTCAACGACTTCTCAAACTGGTCATTCGCCTCGTACTGCTCGTGGGAATGCCTATTATCTTCGGCCTCAGCGTCGACCACTATTTCTCGCAGGCGAACCTCTACGCAATCTTCCAGGCGTTTGCGTTTCTCGGCATCATCGCACTCGGTCTCTCTGTCACGATGATTGCGGGTGAGTTTGACCTGAGCGTCGCTGCAATCTCGACAGTTGCCGGCCTCATCACTGTGAAGTTCGGTGGCGATAGTGCGATGCTCGGCATGCTGTACGCAATCATCTTTGGCGTGGTGGTCGGCATCGCTAACGCGGCGCTGCTGCCGTGGCTCGGTGTCTCCTCGCTGGTGACGACAGTCGGCTCCATGATGTTCCTTACCGGCGTCGGCTACTGGATTGCAGGTGGTCGCGTGTTGAGTTACGCAAACCTTGATGTCAGCGACTTCCTTGACCAGAACGTTGCGGCAATCTTTTCCCCCCGTAGCCTCATCACAATCGTCTGCTTCGTCGTCGTATCGCTTTTCCTGCGCTACACCACCCTCGGACGTGACATCTATGCATCGGGTGGTCATCGAAAGGCAGCGATTCAGAGTGGCGCGCGCGTGGGTAAGGCGCTGACAGTCGGTTTCGTCATCTCCGGCGGACTGTCTGCACTTGGCGGAGGCCTGCTCTCGCTGAGCCTGGCGACTGCGTCCGCAACGATGGGAAGTAGTATCTTGCTTCAGGCGGCTTCGGCCGCGATTGTCGGGGGTGTTGCGTTGGGTGGAGGCATCGGTTCGCCGCTCGGTGTAGCAATGGGCGTCCTGATTCTTACGGTGCTGAACAATGGGCTCGGCCTGTTGAGTGCTACGTCTACCCAGATTCTTCTCGTCAACGGCCTGTTGCTTCTGATTGTGGTTCTACTCGATGGGCGCCTGGGGGCAGTCTTGGCGTCGCCGCTTGAGCGATTTGCCCGGAGAAAGGCGACCGCCACAGCTTGAGCGACCAAGTGTACTGATACGGCCGACGCATTTCCGACGCGTCGGCCGCTATCGTTTTCAGCTCGATTGGCGCGTCAGGACCTAGCGGCGCGTAGCTGTTTGCCCCTTTCCAGGATTGAATTTCGCCATGTATCCAGCTTTTCAATGTCTTCGCTGAGTTCGTCCGGGTGGGGAACCGGCAATCTTCCGACACGCATCGCTGCATCATGTTCGAACTTCGAGCTCTTCGACATGCCGGCGTCAATCGCGCGATAGTCGTCGTCAGATACGGCGACGTCCTTCAGGCGCTGAGTCGAAACGCCTTCTCCGAAACGCTGTATCGCGCCATTGAACAAGACCTCCTCGATGCTTCGCTCCCAGGTAAGGCGCAAGTCCCCATAGGCTTGAGCGGTCAGAGCCCGATGAGAATCTTCGTCGCCATCTTTGTGCGCCTTCCTCACAGCCACAAGCATCTGCCGTAGACGACCAATCCGCCCTTTGGTACCGAGAACGTCGAACGGCAGGTCGTCAGAATGCGCTCCAAATCCGTCAACAGTGCGCCGAATGTAATTCGTGGTCAACGCTGCACCGAGCTCCTCAGCTTTCTGCTCAAGAATGCAAAGGAAGTAAATGTCATGCGTGAAAACGATAACCTGGCGAACCTTCGATTCGGCCACGAGCCGCTCCGCTACTTCCCATCGACGACGATGGTCCAGGGATGAAACCGGGTCATCAAACACAACTCCGCCACTTCCCTTGCCAAGCTTAATTTCAGCGAGGAAAGACGCAATAGCGATTGCTCTTTGTTCACCTTCGCTGAGAATCGCAGCCGGCGCACCTCCGCCCGGCAGCTGAAGCGTGAGCTTGAACTGGGTCCGGCCGCCCGGCGACTCAGGCTTCATGGCCACCTGTAGCTCATGGCATTTCAGTCGCTTGAGCTCATCGTTCAGGGCGTCGGCCAACTCCTTGCTTGCCAAAGTTCGGGAGAGGTCCGTGGATTTTCGCGATATTCCGCGCGCATCCATCCCATCGATACATTTTTTCAGCTTCGCGCAGTATTCGTGCTTTGAAATTGCTTCAAGGACGGCCAGCTTCACTTCGCTCAGTTTGCGCCGTGCGTCGAGTTCAAGACGCTCAGCAACCATCGCTGCCTTAGCTTTGTCATCCGCTGACGCTTCGAGCGCCTTCGCCTGCGCCTCCAGAGCATCCATCGTCTCGGTCAGCTTAGGCTGTGGGTCGGCCGGTAACGCCGACACGGCATCCCACGGAAGTTTCCCGCCGGCGGCTTGCTGTATTTCAGTCTGCCGGGCGTTGAGACCTGCTTGCATCGCTTCGCAAGTCGCCGGCAACGCAGCATCGAGCTCAGCAAGCTCCTGCGTCAGAGCATCGTCGAGTAGAAGTTCAAGCTTTGCGTTCTTCACCGCATCGAACGCCATGACCGCCACTCTGCGAGCGTCGATAGCAGCTTGCTCGACCTTTTCCTTGATGAACGCATCGAAGCGAACAAGCCTCTGAGCGCCGTCGACGCCGAGCGGGTTCTGGCATAACGGACAGAGGGCGTCCTCCGGTAAACCAGGAAAGTTATGCCCCTCATGCGAAACGGCCGCAAACTGACGGGCCGCTTCGAACAGCGCCTTCCATTCGTCTCCGCCTGTACCTGTTAGCTGTCCGGGCACCTGCTTGAACTTTTCGGCCGCTAAATCGGCAGCCTTCTTCGCCGAGGCGGACTTTTCAATCAACGCGCGCAGCGCATCGAGCTTGTTGTTGGAGACCACAGCAATCCCGGTTTCGATTCGCTCTTTCAACGATTTGAGACGGGATGCCTTCTGGCGCAGCGTCCTCGCTTTCTGCTTTGGCTCGGTTTCGGAAAGCGTCTTCGTGAGCAAGGTCAACCGGCTTTCGTCTTCCGGGGATAGTGCCGCAAGCTTCTCGATGTCTTCGCGGCAGGTTTTGCTGGGAATTTCGCCGAGGACCTTCGCGACGGTTGTACGCTCCTTCGCGAGCGTTGCATAAGCTGCGTCGCTCGGTGCATTGTCGGCTTTCTCTTGTGTCGCTCGTGTCCTCAGTTTGCTGCAGACGCCAACCAATCCTTCCAGGATGTCGAGACCATAAGGGACATAGGCGAAATCCCCGTGGTTGTCGATATATGCCCTGGCGCAATGAGTATCAAAGATGGAGATGTCAGATAACGGCTCCGGTGGTTCAACCGAATGTTCCCAAGCAAAAAAAGTAGCGTTGCCGTCAACCAGGGTTTCAAAAATGGCCTGCGCAGGGCCCACGGTGTTGGGGTCGAGCTTCGCGTTGGGCAGAATCGGTTCGCGGCGGTCTCGTGCGCGGCACGCGTGCTTGAACACTCGAGAGTAGCCAGATTTGCCTGCGCCGTTCTCTCCGAAAATGGCTGTGATGCCCGTGGGCGAGATTGGCAGCCGGCCGCCTTGAACTAGCGCATTGACATTCTTAATGTTTGAGATTGCCGCAATCTGAACAAGTCTTGTGGGATTTGCGGGCGGTGCAACTTCTGCGTCCTGCAGTTTTTTCGGCTTCCGACCGCCGGCATCTGGGATGCCAACCTCGGCCTTCGCCAATGCGAACAGGTCCTCAAGGTCTTCCGGACTAAGTTCGCGATTGGCATAGAGACGAGCTATCGCGTCTTGTTGCCACGCGGGATGGTCCTTCGACCACGCGTGAATTTCCTGAATGATTGTCATCGGCCACGTCCTCTTTAGAATTTTCCGAACGCTATCCGTGTGGACGGCGTTCACTTTTATGAACGAACGCGAAATTTTAGTGCACGCGCACTCTTCAGTGGCGGCAGCATGACGAAAGCGATGGAGGCATCGGAGATGACTATGCCCGCGAATCATTTAACCGACACCGAAACGTCCTCCGGGGGGGAGCTCACGACCCGAGTAGAGGCTCTAACAGCTAAAGGCGCGTCGGCGTTTGCCGATAACTGGTTCAAATGACGCACACGGCGAGCCGCTTGCCCGGCCGCGAAAAGCTCATAACAGGAAGTGGCATGACGCTTGGTCGCGGCTTCGTGACCGGCGTCCAGACCGCGGCAAGCGGCGCCGCGCCTGAGAAGGAGAACGCTAAAAATCACACGCTCGGGGAAGGTGTCGCCGGCGGGCAAGCAACTGCGACGCAAAATTAGACGAAGCAGCAGTCGGCTGTAGGAAAAGGGTAGTTAATAGCCTACGTTTTCGGGCCACCTTTGGGTGGCCCATTGTTTTCTGGCCGCACATCAAGGAAAACTCTTCGCGACCTCAGACCGTTACTGAGCCAGATACCCGCCATCGATGACGAGTTCGCTGCCCGTCACGAACGAAGACTCGTCGCTGGCGAGGAACACGCATCCGGCAGCAACTTCCTCGGGCGTGCCCATCCGGCCCATTGGCGTGCTCTTGATGATTCCGGCATTCATGTCGTCTGACTGAGCCTCAACGAGCGGTGTCCGAATGAGGCCAGGATGGACTGAGTTCACACGGATATTCTCGGGCGCATATGTCACCGCGGCGTTTTTCGTCATATTCCGCACCCCGCCCTTCGCCGCGTTGTACGCTGCCGCGCCGGGCACACCTACATTTCCCCAGATAGAAGAGAAGTTGAGAATTGAGCCACGCTTTGCGGCTCGCATCGACGGCAGGACAGCTTGCATGCCCAGAAAGCTTCCAGTGAGATTCACCGCGAGGACGCGGTCCCAGCTTTCTCTGTCAGTACCGTGAACGGGCTCATAGCACGCCACGATGCCAGCGTTGTTGACGAGGACATCAATGCGTCCGTGTTTCGCAAGAATTCCATCAACGACGCGAATCCAGTCATCGTTCAACGAAACATCGAGCTTCACGTGCTCAACGCCCTCCGTTTCTGCGCCGGGTTTGACGTCTCCTGCGATTACCGTTGCTCCCTCACGCGCAAATGCCTGTGCTACTGCCAGGCCAATACCTTGTGCTGCACCCGTGACGAGAGCCACTTTACCTTTAAGTCTGTCCATCTTCGTCTCCGATTAAGCGTCTACGGTTTCTTGTGTTGATGATGGAGGCGTCATGCGCCTCCGGTTGCGGTCCTAGCGACCCTTGCGACGCATCTGGTCCAGGAACACGATGACAATAATGAGAATGCCAGTCACGATTCGTTGCCAGAACGGGTCGATGTTCAGGAGGTTCGCGCCCTGCGCCAGGGTGGTGAGGAGGGCCGCTCCGATAATCGGCCCCTGAATGTTTCCGACCGCTCCAAAGAGACTTGCTCCCCCGATGACGGCCGAAGCAATCGACTGTAGTTCCCAGCCCTCGCCGGTGGTCGCCATGCCGATACTGAGTCGGCTCGCCACGAGGATGCCCACGAGCGCAGCGCATACGGCGGATACGATGTAGGCGACATAGATAACGAGGGAGACGTTCACACCAGACAGTCGGACCGCCTCTTTATTCGAGCCGACTGCAAAAAGGTAGCGGCCCCACTTGGACCGATGCAGCAGGAAGTACCCTGGGACTGCTACGACCAAGACCGTCCAGAAAAGCGTCGGCACGCCTAGGAACGAGCCACGTGCAAATGATGTGAACGCCATCGGAAGACCTGCCACCGGTTCTCCACGCGTAATCAGGAGGGTGAAACCGCGCAGCGAAGTGAGAGTTGCGAGCGTCGTGATGAAAGGCGGGAGCCCGAGTCTGGTGGTGCAGAATCCGTGAAACGCACCAATCACGACTCCAATCAGGAGGGTCAGAAAAATCGCAGCGCTGATTGGCAGCCCACTCTTAATTAGCATCGCCACCACGACTGACGAAAGCCCCACGACGGCACCCACCGAGAGGTCGATGCCAGCGGTAATCATGACGAATGTCTGGCCAATCGCGATGATGGCCCAGAACGACACTTGCCGCATGAGGTTCGTGATGTTCTCTTCCGTCAGGAAGTTCGGTGTCGCTAAGGACAACGCTACCCACAGGAGAACGAGGACAAGAAATAGCGTGAGGTCCAGCAGCCAGGTCATCCGACCGAGCTTTGACACTGTTGAGGGAGATTGAAGGGTCGACATTTTCATCCTCGATTGAATCCAGAAAAGCGGCTGTGAAGCCGTTACGCGCCGATTGCAGCCGCGAGAATCGCCTCGTGGGAAGTTGAGTTTGGAGCCGCACTGGCCGCCACCTTTCCCTTGCGGAAGACGTGCAACATGTCGGCAAGGTCGTAGACCTCAGGCAGATACGAAGAAATCAGGATGATTCCGGCACCTTCTTCCAGCAGCTTGGCGAAGAGTTTGTAGATTTCGCTCTTCGCTCCGATGTCGACGCCAACGGTCGGCTCGTCCACGATGAAGAGGTCTGCGCCGGGAATCAGCCACTTGCCGAGAACGACTTTCTGCTGGTTTCCTCCGGAAAGTGATGATGCGTTGACTTCGACGCCAGACGTGCGAATGGACAGCGCCTTCACCTGGCTGCTGGCGTTCCTGCGTTCATCACTTCGACGAATCAGACCGCCAAATGAAATCGACGGATAGCTGGCTAGGTTGAGATTCAATCGAACTGGCAGATTGAGACATAGCCCCTGGTCGCGGCGGCTTTCGGGCAGGAGGGCGATACCCGCCTTGACTGCATCTCGCTCCGACCGGATGCGAAGAGGCTTTCCACACCATGTGACCGAGCCTGCGGATTGCTTCCGGCGACCGAAGAGCGTTTCGACGAACTCGCTGCGCCCGGAGCCAATCAGTCCGTAGAGGCCGACGATTTCTCCGCGTCGAACCGTCAGCGATATGTCTTCGAAGTCCTCGCCAGACAATCCTTCAACTCGAATGAGTTCTTCGCCAATGGGCACTTCGGCCTTGAAATGAACATCCGCAACCTCGCGGGCGACCATGTCCTTTACAAGCCGTGCCGTAAGTGGCTCGGCATCAACGCCTTTAACTTGGTGCGTCGAAATGAGGCTTCCGTCACGCATGACGCTGGCTCGGTCAGCGAGTTCGAGAATCTCTTCCATCCGGTGGCTGATATACACGATGGTCACGCCGCGCGTATTGAGTTCTCGGATGAGCTTGAAAAGTTGGTCAGTCTCGCTTCGTGTCAGGTAGGCCGTCGGTTCATCGAAGATGATGAGTCGTGTGTCACCGGCAGCGGCTCGTGCAGTAGCCACAAGTTGCTGCTGGCCGATTGTCAAATCTCCGAGGCGCCTCGAAGCGTCGATGTCGAAGCCGACGCGCTCTAGCAAAGCACGGCCATCTGAGAGCATCTTTCGGCGGCGCATCATGCCGAAGTTTGTTTCCTCATGGCCAAGGTAGAGATTCGCAGCCACGCTGAGATGCGGGCAAAGAACGACTTCTTGATGGATTGCCGCGATGCCAAGCTTCAGCGCGTCTGGGGGGCCTGCGAACTCGACCGGCGTGCCGTCCCAGACGAGCGAACCGGTCGTCTTCTGCACGGCGCCAGTAAGTATCTTGATGAGTGTTGATTTCCCAGCCCCGTTCTCACCTACGATTGCATGGACTTCGCCCTTGCGGAGCTCCAGGTCTATTGATTTCAACGCGGTAGTGCCTGGATAGACCTTACTCAATCCGCGTAGCGTGAACAAAGGTTCGTTCATGTCGCCTCTCCTTGTGTTCGCTGGCACGCATCAACGGCAGCTGAGGTCTGGATTGAGCAGGCGCTTGCCTTCGGGCGTGTCGAGGTCCGGACTACGGATGACGTGTACTCCCGTGTCGACGAAGGTGTTGACCTTCTCGCCCTTGACCTTCTTGACCGCCGTTTCGATGGATAAATAGCCCATTTGAAACGGGTCTTGAACAATCAGTGCCTTCATGTCACCGCTTCGAATGAGCTTGACGAGTTCATCGGTCGAGTCGACGGTGACCCCCATCACGCGGTCCTTTGCTTTCGTTTCTGCAATGCCTTGGCCGACGCCTAGGCCGCTGTAGAAGGTGTCCCCGAAGATTCCGCGAAGTTGGGGAAAGGTCGACAGTACGTCAAGGGTCGTATTGAGGGAGCCGGTTACTGAGCCGTCACCGATGCGGGTTGTGACCACCTTCAGACCAGGATACTTTTTGGCGACTTGGTCTTTGAATCCGTCGACGCGGTCCTGAACCGACTTCACGCCTGGGAGAAACTGCAGAATCGCAACTTGGCCCTCAGCCTTGCCGTATTTCTTTTGAATCTCTTGGGCGAGGGTATCGGCCCCGAGTCGGCCTGCAGCGACGTTGTCCGTCATCACCGTTGCGGCGACCTGCTTCGAGTTGGACGGAGTGTCCGCGACAACCACCGGAATCTTGGTGGCCGCTTCGTCGATAGCAGGTCCGAGTGCTTCGGCTGAGACCGGCGTGATTACGATTGCTGCGGGCTTCCCCGAAACGGCATTCTCGAAAATGCCGATTTGGCCGGACATATCAGCCTCGCTGCTGGCACCGAGTCTGGGCACCGTGACGCCATATTTCTTTCCGGCGGTACATGCTCCAGCGAAGACGGCCTGCCAAAACGGGACGCTGGTGTTCTTCACGATGACGGGGATTGTCATGGTCGGCGCGGCTAGCAGTTTCGGTGACGCCAACACCGTGGCCATAACTGCAACGCCTGCGATGAATGCTTTCATGTTTTGTCTCCTTCAGTGATAAGTCTTTTGTGACTGCTTTGAGCAACGCTTTTCTCAGCTGTTTATGCTGACGAGAATCTTCAGCTTTGCGCTTCCTGGCGCGAGCAATGCGTCAAACCCTTGCTCCTTGACGTCGTTCATATCGACTTCTGCGTCGACCACTTTCTCGACCGGAAAAAGTCCGCTACGCATCATTGAGAAGATGCGTGGCCAGATGGTGAGGGGGTAGTTCAGCGAACCCCTGATGGTGAGGTCCTTGACTGTCCAGCGGAACGGGTCGGCTTCAATCTTTCCGGGCATCAAGCCGACCTGAACGACCACGCCTTGCGCGCGGACGGCATCAACGCACGTGCTGAAGGCTCGACCGTTGCCGGAGCACTCGATAGCCGCATCCGCCCCAATGCCTTCGAGGGTCATACTTCGAATATGCGCAGCGACGTCAGTTGATAAAGGGTCAAGAACAGTTACGCCGATGTCCATGCGGTGCAATCGCTCACGCCGATTTGCGTTCGGCTCGCTCACAAAGATATTCGTGACACCGGACGCACGTGCAGCGAGAGCTGCCATCGCACCGATGGTTCCCGCGCCAGTGATGAGAATGGAGTCGCCAGGTTTAACACCCGAACGGTCGACGGCATGCACACCCACGGCAGCGGGTTCGACAAGTGCCCCTTGCTGGTCCGTGATGTCCGATGGCAGCACAACTGCATTCGACTCTTGGATGATTGCTTTTTCTGCCATACCGCCCCATGGCCAACTCAGACCGACGACGGAGGCATTTGGGCCAAGGAACGGCAAATTGCGGCGTCCAAAATAGTCTTCGCGGGGCCCCATCTGCGGTTGTATGGAAACTCGGTCACCCGGCGAGACGCTTGTCACGGCGTTGCCTACCGCGAGGACCTCGCCAGAGAACTCGTGGCCAAGGATTTGCGGAAGCGCAGCGCCGCTGTAGGGATTCGATTCCGCGGAAGTCCAGGTAGGACCGTGGTCATACTCGTGGAGGTCCGTGCCGCAGATTCCGCAGAACGTTGGACGCACGAGGACTTGGTCGGGACTGAGTTCGCCTGGCTCTTCGACGTCGTCAATGCGAAGGTCGTGCTTGCCATGGAATCGGACGGCTTTCATCTCTATCCTTAAAATGAAGACAACAAATCACCATGCGGACAAGACCAAAGTGGTCTTCCGCAAACGCACAGCATTCGGTTGTTGATGTGTTACCCGACCGATTACTGGCGGAAGGGTCGAAGAGGAAGCGCTCGGTGGCGAGGCGGTAAAGATGGATAGTTCATAGGTGTCTCCTGGGCATCATGGGCTCCGGTTCCCCTCAGCGGGGATTTTGTTTTTATAGGGTATGGCCGTCCTCTACAGAAAAACATGCTCTGAGCCGAAATCATATTTCCGCTAGGCGGAAATATCGGTGAACGTCGACGGTGTCTATGACGGCGAGGCGTCTGTTGTGTGATTTCTTCAAGTCGCGAAGGTCATCCAGCGTTCTTCAAGATTGAGACCTTTCACGCGTTCAATGAGGAACTCAGTGAAAACTCTAATTTTCGCTGGCTGGTAACGCCTGCTTTGATAAGCCAGGTTGATGGTCAGACGCGGCAATTGCCAGTCCTCAAGCACCGGAACAAGGCGCCCCGACACGATGTCCTCGTGGATGATGTAAAGAGGCTGAACAACAATCCCGAGTCCCGCGCGTCCCGCAGCAACGATGACCTGGCCTTCATTTGAGTCCAGGGCACTCGTGATGGCGACATTGCGTTCTTCCTTTCCTCGACGTAGATGTAGCAAGTACGGGTCAACGGCGAGGTTGTAGACAAGCATCTTGTGCTGCTCCAGGTCCTCCGGGTTCTGAGGACGACCGTGAGCCGCGAGGTAGGCCGGCGATGCAGCCAGGATTCGCCGGGTCTCAGCAAGACGTCGAATGGTTATGCCTGAGTCTCCCTCATGCTCCTTGGTACGGATGGCAATGTCTATTCCGGCTTCGATGAAGTTCTGGTACTGATTTGTCGCAACGATTTGAACCGAGAGGTTGGGATAGCGTTTGAGGAACTCGGGAAGCGCCGGGGCGATGTGCATCATCGCGAACGACACCGAACTGGTCACGCGAAGTACACCCCGCGGACTGACCGCCTCTTCGGAAGCAATCGAATCGGCCTCGGACAGCTCAGAAATAACTGCAGTGCAGCGGCGATGATATTCACGACCGGCATCAGTGAGCCACATGCGCCGGGTCGTCCGCTCTATCAACCGTGCGCCGAGGCGCTCTTCCAATGAGCTCAGAGTGCGACTGGCCGCAGCGTTCGAGATGTCGAGTTGCTCGGCCGCCTTCGACAGGCTGCCCAAATCGGCAGTGAGCACAAACAACTGCAATTGAGTCCAGCGGTCCATCGTCTACCTCTTCGCATCCAGTCGGAAAAATCGAAAGGGATTCTTCCACCCCTTCGGAGCCCAATATGCCGTAGAAGAGGTGATTGATAAACCGACTCGAAATCGCCGATTTGTAGAATAAATTTCTACAATAAAAAGGTGTCAGTGGGCGATTCTGTGTCCCTTGGAGGACTGAATTGCGCGCTTACAGCTCGATTCTTCCGGGGGGAGGAAATGTCATTTCACTTCGGAGCATTTTATTTACCCGGGCGACCCGTTACCTTTCGTTTCAGACGCCTTGAGCGCACAACGGAGACACGCACGATGCGCAATATCAACGAAGACACAATCACTCAAGCCGTTATCGCCTCGCTCGCGGACTGCAAGAACCCGAGACTGAGGACCGTGATGACGAGCCTGGTTCAACATCTCCACGCTTTTGCCCGCGACGTTCATCTCACTGAGGACGAGTGGTTCAAAGCAATCAAGTTTCTGACGGAAGTAGGACATATCACCGATGACAAACGGCAGGAGTTCATTCTGCTGTCGGACACACTCGGCCTTTCGATGTTGGTCATGTCGCAGAACAATCGGAAGCCATCAAATTGCACGGAAGCAACTGTGTTCGGGCCGTTCTATGTCGAGGGAGCGCCCCTCTATAACAACGGCGACGACATTTCGAATGGTGCAAAAGGTTCGCCTTGTTATGTGAACGGACAGGTTCGCGGCGCGGGCGGCGAGAGCATCGCGAACGCACAAATTGACGTTTGGCAATCGGACGAAGATGGCTTCTACGATGTCCAGAACCTCGACGAGGCAGGCAACGTCATCCATCGCGGTAGAGGCCGATTGAAGGCGGATGCGGAAGGGTTTTTCAACTTCCGCTCGATTCTTGCCGAGGCGTATCCCATCCCACACGACGGGCCCGTTGGTCGCATGCTGGCCGCTGTCGGTCGTCATCCGTGGCGACCAGCCCACCTGCACTTCATGATTGAAGCGCCGGGTTACGAAACGCTCATCACGCATGTGTTTCGTGATGGAGACCAGTATCTCGATTCGGATGTCGTGTTCGGAGTCCGCTCATCGCTGATTTCAGAGTGGAAGCGTCACGAGCCGGGCGTGGCGCCGGACGGCCGGGAAATGACGGTCCCCTGGTACTCGCTTGAATACGACTTCGTGCTTAACCCGTCGGAGGTCCACGCATGATTCGGCATATTGTCATGTGGCGAGTCAGAGGTGACTCGCCTGCGGAGCGGCTGGCTGCTTCCAACCTTGTTAAGACCAGTTTCGAGGGCCTGCGTGGCTGTATCCCCGGCATGCGACACCTTGAAGTCGGACTTGACTACAGCCAGGTCGATTACGCATGCGACGCCGTTCTCATCACGGAGTTCGACTCGCAGGAAGCGTTGGAAGCATATGCATCTCATCCCGAACATCTGCGCGTGCGAAACGAACTCGGTGACCTTCGCACCGCGCGGTTCCAGGTCGATTACCGGTTGGAATCCGGGCTGAGTTTCGAGCGTACAGTGGAGTTACTTAATGCAAAAGCGTGAGTTTGTTTATCAGGCACGTGCTGGTCGAGTTGTCTTTGGCCCGGGCAGTCTGCAGCATCTTGAGCGCGAAGTGCTTCAGCTGAATTCGGAACGAGCACTCATTCTGTGTAGCCCGGAGCAAAAAGAGACGGGCGAAGCCGTCGCTGCGCGCTTGGGGTCGCGAGCCGCTGCTGTTTTCGACCGCGCGGTCATGCACGTGCCTCTCGAATTGGCCAAAGAAGCTCGCGCACTGGCGAGGGAACTGAAGGCCGATTGCGCCATAGCTGTTGGAGGCGGCTCGACAATAGGTTTGGGCAAGGCAATCGCGCTCGAATCAGACCTGCCGATTCTCGCCGTACCGACGACTTATGCCGGCAGCGAAATGACGCCTATCTATGGCATCACTGATGCGGGCCTGAAGAAGACAGGGACGGACCTGCGCGTGTTGCCAAAGACAGTGATTTACGATGCGGAACTGACGATGTCACTTCCGGTCGCGCTATCGGTCACGAGCGGCATCAACGCAATTGCGCATGCCGCTGAGGCGCTCTACTCGCGGGACGAGAATCCCGTAACAAGCTTGATGGCGGAAGAAGGTATCGCTGCTCTGGCGCGTGCTTTACCAGCCATCGTCGCCGACGCTCAAAACGTGGAAGCTCGCGCTGAAGCGCAGTACGGTGCCTGGCTCTGCGGAACGGTGCTGGGTAGCGTGGGCATGGCGCTTCACCATAAGTTGTGTCATACGCTCGGGGGAAGTTTCAACCTGCCCCATGCCCAGACACACACCATCGTTCTGCCCCATGCGCTCGCATACAACCGGCAGGCCGCGCCGAAGGCGATGCAGCGGATTGCACGCGCTCTTGGTTCTGAAGATGCTGCACTGGGTGTGTACGAGCTCGCTAAGCGCTGCGGGGCTCCCCTCGCGCTGAAAGACATCGGCATGTCCGCTGAAGACGTTTCGAAGGCTGCCGATATTGCCAGCTCGAATCCGTACTGGAATCCCCGTCAAATTGAGCGTAAAGCCTTACTTGAGCTTCTGCAGGATGCCTTTGATGGCGTCGCGCCGCGCGCGGTGACGACCTGATGCCCCGAAAGAAGGGAGAAGTGGTTCGAACGCCTGAATCGAAACAAGGAGACGAAAATGAACTTCACTGTCTACTGTCTTGACCACCCGAATATGGTCGAACGCCGCCTTGAGAACTATGACGCACACAAGGCCTATCTGCAAACAGCACCTGTAAAGACTCTCATCTCTGGCCCGCTGACGAAAGCCGACGGCCAGACGATGATTGGCAGCTTCTTTCTGTACGAAGCAGACGGCATCGAAGAAATCAGGAATTTCGTAGAAGCAGACCCGTTTAACAAGGCAGGAATTTGGGACACGGTCGACATCAGGCCGTTCATCAAACGGGTCGACAACCGCTAAATCAGTCGTATCAGGGCGTCGCTTAATTGCTGCCTCGCAACCGCGAGGCGCGGGTCGCGCTCGTTCTCGAAAAGCAGACGACATCAATGAAGCGAACCGTCGTCGATTTCGTGAACGCTCGCAAAGTACAGAACATCAAACGGAGACATCATGGAGACAGGCCTCGAAGGAAAGATTGTGCTCATCACGGGCGGGGCGCAAGGCATCGGACGTGCGACAGCATTGGGTTTCGCACGTGAAGGCGCGCGTCTTTGTCTCATCGACATCGACGCAAACGCGCTCAAAGAAACCGAATCGGAATTGCGCTCGCTTGGCGCGAACGTCACGATTGCTCAGGCAGATTTGTCCACGGCCGATGGAGTCAAAGGTGGCATTGGCTCGGCGCTGATGTCACACAACGGTCAGGTGGACATTCTCATCAACAACGTCGGCTCGGGGAAGGTCCGCACGTTCGAGGAACTGTCGGACGAGGAATGGGACTTCACGATGAACCTCAATTTCATGAGCTACGTCCGGACGTGCCGATACCTCTTGCCGGTGCTGCGCGCCCGTGAGAAGTCGGTGATTATCAACAACGCGTCGGACCTGGCCCGGCAGCCGGAGCCTGTTCCGATTGACTACTCCGCATCCAAGGCGGCGGTGCTCGCGCTGACAAAGGGTCTCGCCCGAGCCGAAGCTCCCAGGATTCGTGTGAATGCTGTTGCGCCGGGGCCAGTCTGGACACCGTTCTGGACGAAAGAGGGGGGATTTGCTGACACGATGGGCAAGTTTCACGGCATGGCTCCAAGAGACGCGGTCGAGCACGAACTGTCTCTGCGCCAGTTGCCGCTGAAGCGCCTAGGCCAGCCGGACGAAGTGGCCAACGTGATTGTTTTCATGGCTTCCGACCTCGCGTCGTTCGTCACCTCTGCGGTGTGGGGTGTCGATGGCGGGAGTATCCGCAGCCTGATTTGAAGGCAACCAGCTCTGGTTGGCACTTCGTTTCCACGAGGGCTACACCTCGGGCTGACAGACCGCGTAGGGATGTCTTTGATTGCCGCATTGTTCTGGGGACCAGCGTATGTCTGCTTACGACCAGGTGATTGGAGCGAAGGTATCGCAGAGAGAGCGCGCTTTTCTAGTCGAAGCGCTCGAGCTGTTGATGCGCGAGCGCTCAAACGCGCTTCGCATCGCAACGGCCGTAGCGAAAGCGCGCGGTGACCGTGTGCCGGAAGTCCAGGAGTTTGGTCTGGACGACATCTTGCGGCTCAGCCGACTGATTTGCGAGGCTCCTTTTGCCGAACCAGGTAAGAGCAAATGGACCGCTTCTCCACCGGAGATGCAAATAACGAGTGTCGACGGGCGAAGGCCGTATCGACGCTTACCGAATCAAGAGTGAATCGTTGGCGTGCTTGATGTGCCGACGGGATATAGGAGACTAAGATGTTGCGTATCGCTGTTCTCGGTGCTGGACGCATCGGAAAAATTCACGCGGCCAATGTTGCCGCCGACCGGAGAGTGAAGCTCGTCGCGGTCGCAGACCCGAACAAGGAAGCGGTCGAGGCGCTCGCAGCAGAGCTCGGTTGCGACTCATCTCTTGATTGCAAGTCTGTAGTTGACCGAGAAGATGTTGACGCCATCATCGTCGGCACGCCGACAGACACACATATCGACCTGACGCTGCAGGCGGTCCGGCTGGGCAAGCCGGTACTCTGCGAGAAGCCCATCGACCTGGACATGGACCGTGCGCTCGCCGCGGTCGAGGAAATCGAGCGTCTCAACGGGCGCGTGATGCTTGCCTTCAATCGACGCTTCGACCCGGACGCCATGAGGCTCAAGCAGGCCATCGAAGAGGGTGAGGTCGGCGACGTTCGCCAGGTCGTCATCACGAGTCGCGACCCTGGCCTTGCGCCGCGTGAGTACCTTCGGCACTCGGGCGGAATCTTCCGTGACATGACCATCCATGATTTCGACACTGCTCGATGGCTACTCGGCGAGGAACCCGTAGAAGTGATGGCCATGGGAAGTCGGCTCGTCGACCCGGGTCTGGAAGAGCTTCCGGACTTTGACAGCGTGATGGTATTGCTGCGCACCGCGTCCGGCAAACAATGTCATATAAACGGCTCCCGACAGGCGGTGTATGGATTCGACCAGCGTGTCGAAGTGTTCGGCTCGAAGGGGATGGTGCTGAATGAAAATCATCGCCCCTCCAGCTTGCGTCGCTGGACGAGCGAAAGCACTGAGGCACGTGAACCGTTGCTCAACTTCTTTCTTGAGCGACATGCGGACTCGTACAAAGTCGAACTGGACCGCTTCCTGACCGCACTCGAAACCGATGCGCCGATGCCCGCGACGCCCCGGGACGGAATTCGCGCCTTGCGAATTGCGAATTGCGCAATCGAAGCCGCCAACCAAGGCTGCGTCGTCAAAATCTAATCAAGCGCCCTCAACCGGCCACCGCCTAGTGCAACTACGAGTTGACAGTGATGAAATTTCTGCCCTATATGGAGAGTAGAATTCTTCATTGGGGCAGAAAGTGGCGCAGGTCGAGCCGTTCAGCGGAATACTGATTTTTGTCACCGCCGCGAAGTCGCGCAGTTTCACCGATGCCGCCGAACAGCTTGGGCTGACCAAGTCGGCAGTTGGGAAGGCAATCGCAAAACTGGAAGAGCGTCTCGGCGCGCAGTTGTTCCACCGCACCACCAGAAGCATCTCGCTAACGGCCGACGGCGAAGCATATTTCGCTGCCTGTGCCTCTGCGCTTGAAGAGATTGCCACTGCAGAAATCGCGCTTGGACCCGAGCTACATCGTCCTGTCGGTCGGTTGCGCATCGACATGCCCGCAGCCTTTGGGCGGCAAATCCTTGTCCCCATATTGCTGGACATCGCCCGAAAGCATCCTGACTTGCTGTACACGATGACTTTCTCCGACTATCTCATTGACCCGATAGAGGAAGGCGTCGACCTCGTTGTTCGCTTCGGCGAACTCGAAAGTTCAAGTGGTCTTGTCGCGCGCAAATTGACCAGCCAGCGGATGGTAATCGCGGCATCGCCTGAGTATCTCGCGCAGCGAGGTGCTCCGCGTCGGCTTGAAGAATTGGAAAAGCACTCGTGCGTTGTCGGCTATCGTCGCGGCCAGCCGCTCTCATGGAGAGTGCATGAGCGTGGCGAGTCAAGGCGCATATCGCCACCGCCAACCTATCAGATAAGTGACGGTGACTCTATCGTCCAAGCCGCTGTTGCAGGCATGGGACTCTGTCAAATGCCGATGTCTCTTCTGCGAGCACATCTCCAGTCAGGGGCGCTATGTTCGGTCCTGGACGACATTTCGAGCGACCTCATTGATGTGCATGCTGTCTGGCCGAAAGTTGCTCATCTGCGCCCGAAGGTTCGCCACGTCGTTGATACGCTCGTCGAGCTTGGGAAAGAAGGAAAATTGGACTGAACGACCGTAAAGAATTCATAGAGGGGCGTCGTTCTGCGGCCGACTAATCACTTCGGACGGCTTGCAACACGGTGCATGGTGAGAGGCAAAGCTTACCGCTCTTGTTCTGACGTGGGCAATGGGCAGCATGGCAGCAGCAGGAGCAGGACGCATCAACAGCGACACTGTGCTCGACCAGCTCAAAACCCGCTCACAATCGGGTAGGTCCGCGTCGGGTCGGAGTCGACACCGATATCTCGAGGCGAGGCAGTCGTGGTCGAAATCCGGTCACGGGAAGAGTCAGGGGCGGCCATGTTGGCGAACTCCATAGACTGCAGATGCCGTGTGAATCTTCTGGCGGATGCCCGTTCTCCAATACGATGAGCTGCCCGGGTCCCAACAACGAAGATATCCGTGCTTCCCGGCTGAAACCGCGCCTTCTTTTTTTCAGCCAAAACCAAACCTGACGCGGGCCATATAAGTGGCGGTGTCTACCGGTTTACAAAAAAAGAGAAAGGACATTCGGTGTTCCAATGGCTGTTCGATAAGGTTCGGCATCTTCATTCGGTGCACAGCGCCCCCTGACTCTCAACCATTATCGCCGGAGAAACCATGGTCATTGCTTTGAGAGCGTAGCTGATTGGCGAAGCAGGCGCTCGCCCGCATCCACGCGCGCGGACGACTCTGTTCTCACAAGAATATTTTCTTAAGAAACTCTCTAGCAGGCAGGCCGTTTTCCTGAACGCCCAGCTTGTAGCCAAATGATGACCCCTCCCGCAACGTATACTTTTGGCAGCCCACCGCTTTGGCGAGCTGCCGCATGACTGGTCGGACATCAACGGCAGCGGTCATGGGACAACCGGTACTGTGGGATAGTCTTGAGATACCGCACAGGGTGGCGAAGTTAGCGCCCTGAGACGAACGGCTGACGGGCGACGCTGGCTCCGAGGGGCATCTCACGATGCTTTGGAACGTGTCTGAGGGCCTGGCTTAGGATAATGCTGGGCTCTACTTCACCAAGGGGCATTCAAAAAACAAGGCATGTAGGAAAGGGAGGATGCTCAACCCAAAAGAAGAAGTAGGCGTGAGCGATGGTAGGCAGGGGAAGGTCAACGAAGGTGCGTGTCGGAGATGCAGCTCATCATATTGAGGACACGTGGGTATTCCGGGGCATCGTGACCGACGATTCCGGACGAACGTGACCGGCCATTCCGGTTCATCGTGACCGCCCTTT
>NZ_FCON02000108.1 GCF_001544535.1 Caballeronia choica
AGAAGTGGTTCGCAGCGCAGCAAGGCAAGGCCGCATAACATCCTCGGTATGGGATTCGCCAAACGGGGGCAAGGTCAATTTCGATATGCTCTCGCATCGTCTTAGACAACAGTTAATTCCTTGATGAGATTCAGTAGAGCGACATCTGCGTTCAACGCCGAATCGCGCCCAATGGAGTTGCTTTCCCAAACTAAATCTAGCTTTTAGGCGTAAGCCGCTCTACCAAGAGACGCTGCAGTTCTTGAGACGTCAGGCTATCGACCATGTCGTTGATAGACTAAATTTTCTTAGTCATGCAGTGTCGATGAATAGAATTGTTGAAGACGTGCGTCTTTTACTTCAAAGCGGAGCCTGGCAAACGTTTGACGTGCGTCTTGAACGTCGACAGACCAGGTCTCCAGAAACCGTCCCTAGTTCCTTTCGGCCTCGTTCTTGACCGCTTGCGATAAAAAGCTACAGCTGAGGTCCGACCTGCGCGCACGCAAAGCTAGGGGCGGTGGACGTCAGGCTGTGCCGGCGCGTTACTCGGCTTGACCTCGGTGCCGCTGATGCCACCCGGTGGCGTATCGCCGGACGGAGGCGGCAAGTTCTTCGGCGGACGCGGCGGACGCCCTGCCATGATGTCGCTGATCTGGTCCGCGTCGATGGTTTCCCATTCGAGCAGCGCCTTGGTCATGGCTTCGACCTTGTCGCGATTGTCTTCGAGCAGCTTGCGGGCGAGCGCGTGCTGCTCATCCAGGATGCGGCGGATCTCCGCATCGACCTTCTGCTGCGTGCTTTCGGATACCGTCTTCGAGCCGAACTTGCCGAACATGCCGTCGTTTTCAGTGTCGACGTAGACCATCGTGCCGAGCACGTCCGACATGCCGTAGCGCGTCACCATGTCGCGCGCCATCTTGGTTGCGCGCTCGAAGTCGTTCGACGCCCCCGTCGACATCGAATTCAGGAACACTTCTTCCGACGCACGGCCGCCGAACAGGATCGCGATTTCCTCGAGCATCCTGTCGCGATACAGGTTCACGCGATCATGCTCCGGCAACTGCCAGGTGACGCCCAACGCCCAGCCACGCGGCATGATCGTGACCTTGTGCACGGGATCGGCGTGCGGCAGCAACTTCGCCACCACCGCGTGACCCGACTCGTGAAACGCCGTATTGCGGCGCTCTTCCTCGCGCATCACGGCCGACTTGCGCTCCGGACCCATGAAGATCTTGTCCTTCGCGTCCTCGAAATCCTGCATTTCGACAATGCGCTTACCGCGACGCGCGGCGAAAAGCGCCGCTTCGTTCACGAGATTGGCCAGGTCGGCGCCCGAAAAGCCCGGCGTGCCACGCGCGATCACCGAAGCATCGACGTCGTTCGAGATCGGCACCTTGCGCAGGTGCACCTTCATGATGTGCTCGCGACCGCGGATATCCGGAAGGCCAACATACACCTGGCGGTCGAAACGGCCCGGACGCAGCAGCGCTTTATCGAGCACGTCCGAACGGTTCGTCGCGGCGATCACGATGACGCCCGAGTTCGCCTCGAAGCCGTCCATTTCGACGAGCATCTGGTTCAGCGTCTGCTCGCGCTCGTCGTTGCCGCCGCCCATGCCGGCGCCGCGATGGCGGCCGACCGCGTCGAGTTCGTCGATGAACACGATACACGGCGCAAGCTTCTTCGCCTGCTCGAACATGTCGCGCACACGGGCCGCGCCCACGCCGACGAACATTTCCACGAAGTCCGAACCCGAGATGCTGAAAAACGGCACCTTTGCTTCGCCCGCGATGGCACGCGCCAGCAGCGTCTTACCGGTACCCGGAGGGCCGACCAGCAGCACGCCGCGCGGAATGCGGCCGCCGAGCTTCTGGAACTTCTGCGGATCGCGCAGGAAGTCGACGAGCTCCGACACTTCTTCCTTGGCTTCGTCGCAGCCCGCGACGTCGGTGAAGTTGATTGAGTTGTTGTTCTCGTCGATCAGCCGCGCTCGCGACTTCCCGAACGAAAACGCCCCGCCTTTGCCGCCCCCCTGCGACTGCCTCATCATGTAGAACCAGAAGCCGATGATCAGGATGGTGGGCCCGAGGTAGTACAGCGCCGAGACGAGCGCATTGGGTTCGTCATCAGCCTTGCCACTGACCTGGACGCCGTACTTCATCAGATCGCCAACCATCCAGATGTCCCCGGGGGACACGATCTGGTACTTCTGACCATCTGCCGGAGTGACCGTCAAGTTCCGGCCCTGAACGGTCACGGTCTTGACCTTGCCGTTCTTCGCGTCATCCATGAACTGCGAATAGGAGACACCTTCCTGGACGCGGGGCTTATCGAACTGCTTGAACACTGTAAACAGCACCAGTGCGATCACGAGCCACACTGCCGCTTTAGAGAACATATTGTTGTTCAAAGCACCACTCCCCACTCATCGACGGACACGTAATGAGCCTGCGTCTTGAACGTATTTTGATCCATCCGGTCGCGCAGTCAGCCGGTGTTCGTAGTATGGTCCGGTTTCGGACGTCGCGCACTGCCGGCAGGCTGACCCTAATTTACCCGCAGAATATTTGCGCTGTGGACGGTCACGGCGAAGTCCGATCTTCGAACAGCGGACATGGCAAGCGACCCGACAAGAAGCTGTGTCTTCGGACGAACGAATTTTGAAACAAAGAGCACGAAGTTGCGATTCCTCCAGAGCCGCGCTACAGACGACGATCCGCGCCAAAGCGGGGCGCTATTCCGCCAATGTGGTGAGCCCCGCGAGCGTCGGATACCATCGCTCGAAGCATGATCGCAACTGCTCATTCAGGACGGCTGTCCTCACCTGCAGCAGTTCCTGGGCATGAGTCAGTCGCCACGCCATTTGCTGCCGCTTCACAAAACGCTTGCTGATCACCTGGTTGACCGCCGACTCGTCGAAGCTCGCGGTGATCGGCTCGCCATGACGGTGGCGGTCTCCGCAGTGCAACTAACCTGACAGCGCCCCGCCGTCAGATCCGGGAGATTCGGAACCGGCGGATACTTGGTTCGCAGCCTATTTTGGCAAATTTTGGCAAACCTGCTATGCTGGATGCCATGACGACCATGAACATTTCCTTACCAGATGCGCTGAAATGCTTCGTTGACGAGCAGGTTAACGAGCGGGGCTATGGGACCTGCAGTGAATACGTCCGGGAACTGATCCGCCGCGATCAGCAGCGGCAGCAATTGCGCGCACTGCTTCTGGACGGTGCGGCGTCGGGAATGACGACACCGGTTAATGGGGACTATTTCGAGTCGCTGCGCACGCGCGTACGTAATGCGCGCAAATGAGGTCCAAGCCGGTTACACCTACGCACCGAGCTCGGCAAGACGTCGAAACGGAGATTGACCACTACCTCTTCGATGAAGAATCGGAGCGGGCCGCACTGGGGTTTATCGCCGCGATCGAAGAGGCGTACGTGCAGTTGGGGAGGAATCCCGCCATGGGATCTCCCCGTTACGCCTACGAACTTAATCTGCCCGGACTTCGCTCTTGGCCGCTCAAACGCTACCCGCACGTCGTTTTTTATGTAGACCGCGACGATCACGTCGAAATCTGGCGCGTGATTAACGGTGCACGAGATATCCCAGCTTGGCTGCTCAAGGAGAACGAGTAGACGCGCGCCGCCATCGGGTCCTTTTCCGAATGCGCCAAAAAGGAGTGGTCTACCGCGCAGCGGCAGGTACCGATCTCGCTGACGCTGTTCGAGCTGTGAGAATGCTTCGGATGGTAGCCAAGGAGTGTTCGGCGATTGGACTTGACGTGAGTCGCCGTTGCACCGCTCGCGCTGAATTGTGACGACAAACGGGTCTGCGAGGATGTAGCCGGTCTGGAGAACGCGAGTTTCGTCGTGCGCGAAGAGGGACGTCTGATCGTGCCTTCGGCTACGTGGACCTGTCGCTCTTCCGGATCTTTTTCAAGGAGACCGTCCTGGCGTGATTTGTTCCTAACGAGGATCGCGCGATGCGACGCAGCGTCGACATGAACGCTCTATACTTCCTGCGGAACGCATTCCTCCAAGCGACGGAGAGTTACCGTGAGAACGAAGCCAGCAAGCATTGCTCTGTCATTCCTCATGGGCGTTGTGGGAGCTTCTTTGGTCCCGGTTTCCTATGCTCAGGTTGGTAGTACGAACGCAAGTGAGGTGACGCAAGCTGCACCCACGACTAAAGCAGAGAAAAAGGCTGCGAAAAAGGAAGCGCGCGCGAAGAAGAACGCCGAGCTAAAGAAGCTTGAGGACGCAGGCTACAACCCAGGTCGAGCGAATGACCCCGACTATCCCCAGAATTTGCAGGATGCGCAGAAGAAGGCGGGGATCGGGGCGGGCGCCAGCCAGTAGGTTTTGCAGCCTGCGCGAACGCGTCAGCGCGAGCCCCGTCGAAGCATGTCGGCGATACGCCGGCCTGTCCAAAGCGAGCGACATCGGCTGGCTGATGGCTCAGTCCTTGGCGTTCGACCGCAAGGGGCTGAGATGCGTTGGAGAATCTCAGCAACAGGTTCCAATCGCCGTCACTGTCGACTCGGGCGGAGCAGTTTGATCGGAGCCGAGTTGGAGAAGACGAGGGTGGCGCGGCTGTTGTCAGGCCTCGTCACTCGGGTCGAGCATCTCAAGCCTGAACTGCCATCCTTCGAACGCTAGAAGCATCGCGCCAAGGTCTTCCCATTCGATGCGCCGTCCATCGATGATCACGCACGGCTGACTGGCGCCTTCGTCTCCGTTCGACTCGAGGCGGCCTCGAACGGTCATTTCGGCGATCTGCAGACGACCGGCATCGGCTTGCAGGTGCTTCATGCTTAAGGCCCGCTTCATCTTCTGAATCAGCTGGCCCAAGAGGGCGAACGGCTCGGAACCGGCTTCTCCAAGGATCTGAAAGCGGTAGCCTGTGGGTTCGTCGTCGGTCGCAAGCTCGAATGCCTCAAGGGAGAGCTGATCACCAAGCAGCAAACTGCGGAAGTGAAATTCGTGATCGTTGTCATCCGCATCACGGAGCCGAAGCGGTGCAAAGCTCGGATGCTCGAACCCGCGCATGTCAGCGAACTGCGCCATTTCGGTGTTGAAGCATCGACTGCAGAGCATTCGCCAAGTGCCGTCCGACCCGGCACTGACGAAGTCGTGCGCAGGTCCAGTCGCGCTACAGCGATCACATCGGGATTGCGTCATGAGAGCACCAGCTAGGCGTCGTTCCGTTCCAAGGATACCGAAATTGTCGCACGCGTTGCCGGCGCTGGGAGTCGCCTGAATTTCGGCTGCCTCACGCGCCAACCAAACCACACAGTCAATGTCACCCTCTGATGATGTCAAAGCCAGATACAGATGTCGGGGTGCGGGCTCAATAGAAATGTCCGGTTTTGTCCCTTGAAGCGCACGCTGACAGCACGCGTTTTCAAGGGACAAAACCGGACATTTCTAATGAGCTAAAACCCGACATTACTAAAAAGCTCTTACACACGAAAAGTTGATAATTGTCGGTTATGTCAATGGCGGAATCTCGATGGCGCTTTCCGTTGATCTGAAAGGTTTCCCGGGCGTCATTGGCGCGGTCGTAGCCGACGGTAATCAGGTCGGGTCATGGAGCGAAACGGGAATTCGCCGATGGGCATCCTCAGGACGGACGCAATCCCCTGATGATGTCGTTCGACGGCGGCGGGCAAAGGCAGCAATCGGGCCAGTTGCGGTCATTCGCCAGCGCTCTCAGGTGGACATTTGAACGTCGGCTACGCTCAGAAAGCTGACCTTCGTCCGCAGGGCGTCTTAGTCGGGTCATCGGCCCACTACAGGCCGTTCGCAATGTTCACGAAGCGGTCGGTCAAGTATTGAAAATACCCCAATCGTCCGGCGTCTTCAACGCGACGTTAAGGTCGAACTCGAATGATAGGCAGGTTCAACCTGGTCTGAGAAACCCTCAACCGGATATATCCGCTGATGCTCAACATAGTCCGGAGACTTCATCAGACGCCGGGCTTTCCCGCTGAAAATAATTGCGTTCGTCGAGGTCACTCGCTCCCCGCGTAGCGGTGCGAGACGGAATCGGAATTCAGCGGGGCTTACCTTTCGCCGGTCGAGCACTGGCGCGCTTCCTTGTTGCAGCCTCTTTCGGCGTTCGAGGCGAGTTCGCCGCCTTTGCTTTAGCGGCAATGACGTTGCCGGACGTTGATTTACACGGCCCGGTAGACGGCTTGACGGCCAACTTCTTGGTTACCACTTTGTTGTCCGACGCAGTCTTCGCGGTCGCGGGTGGCTTCCGAGTTGTCGAGGCAGCCGGCTTGGCCGTCTTCTTCGCTGTCACCTTAACGGCCGATGACTTGTTACGCCCGGCAGCAGGCTTCGTCGGTGGGGAAGCTTCGGCCATCTCGAGGCCAAACACATCGGCCACCAGCGCGTCGTCGAGCACCTTGCCGGTAGCCGGGCGTTTTCTCGATTTAGGCAGGCCGGCACCGACCTGACTGACGAGATCATTGGCATCGACCCGGCGCAGGGCGAAAAGGAATTCCGGTTGTTGGTCGAGCCGTGCGCCGACGCCGTATAGCACGGCAGCAACGTGCTTGCACATCGACGCCCAGTCCGGGCAACTGCACTTGAACGTGATTTCCTTCGGCGCCGGGAAAAGACCCGTGCCAGCTTTGCAGATGCGCTCCATCACGGCTGTCGAGAGCTTGCCCTGCAAGAGTTCCACGATCGAATCGATCGACCCCGAGCAATCAGCTCCGATTGCTCGCCACTGCTTTTCTGGGAACGCCGTCACGGTCACCGCGACCGTGTAGAGATTAGAGCCCATTACCTGCGCTCGGACTTCGCCTGCCGCAATCTGGAGGTCGATCACGGAGCCGTTGCGCACATAGGTACGGCCGCGCGGCAGGCGGTTGGCATAGTCGCTGTAGCCTTCCAGATTGTCGCACCAGGCCTTGCCCCAGAAGGTCTTGGCGATGGCGCCACGATACGACGCGATTGGCGACAGCTCCGCACCGCCCTTCTTCGCCTTGGCGGCGGCCCGTTCAGCCTTTTTCCTGCGCTCGGCGACCGAGACATAAGGCTTCCATACCCCGTAACCCATTGGGCTTCCTCTTGACGATCAGTTTTCTTGGGCGGCATGAACATCGAGTTTCACGAGATCGAGCAATTCGCGATCGCTCATCTCGGTGAGCAGGAGTTCCGCGCCGCCCTCCAGCACGTCCTTCACCAATTGCTGTTTCGCTTCGATCAATTGGTCAATACGCTCCTCAATCGTGCCACGGCAGATAAATTTATGCACCAGGACGTTCCTCTGCTGACCGATACGAAACGCACGGTCGGTTGCCTGATTTTCCACGGCCGGATTCCACCAGCGGTCGTAGTGGATCACGTGGGAGGCAGCGGTGAGATTCAACCCCGTCCCACCTGCCTTGAGCGAGAGCACGAAGAAAGGTGTCAGCTCATCTTCCTGGAATCGCTTGACCAGTTCGCGGCGCTTGGCCACCGGGGTGCCGCCATGGAGCACCAGACCTTCGCGGCCGAAGATTGAACCCAGAAATGCGGCAAGCGGGTCAGTGGTCTCGCGGAACTGGGTGAATACCAGCACCTTTTCCTGCTTCGCGGCGATGACTTCGGCCAGTTGGCGCAGGCGGGCGAACTTGCCGCTGTCTTCGGCCTTCCACGCCACGTCGCCTAGCCATTGCGAGGGATGGTTGCATATCTGTTTGAAGCGCATCAGGAAGCTCAGCACCACCCCCTTGCGACCGATGCCTTCGGCGTCTTCGAGCGCGGCGGCCAGATCCTTCACCGCCCGCTGGTAAAGTGCCGCCTGGCTCGGGCTCAGGTGGCACCAGGCCTTGAGTTCGGTCTTGTCCGGAAGGTCGTCGATGACCCGCTTGTCGGTTTTCAGGCGGCGCAGGATGTAGGGCCGCACGAGCGTGCGCAGCGGACCGAAGTGCTCGGCCTTCGCTAGCCGCCTAGCAAAGTTGGCGAAGACTTTGTCCGAGCCCAACAAACCGGGGTGGGTGAAATCGAAAATGGACCACAGATCGGACAATCGGTTTTCCACGGGGGTTCCAGTCAACGCGATGCGTGATTGTGCATGGAGTTGCTTGACCTGTCGCGTTTGCTTGGCACTCGGATTCTTGATCGCCTGCGCTTCATCGACGACGGCAACACGCCATTGGATGGTCCCCAGTACCGGCTGGCGAAGAAGCGAGCCAAAGCTGGTGATGACGAGATCGATGTCCGCAAGCCGCGCGGCATCCAGCGCACGCAAATCGGCCGTTGGCATGGCTGACGGATGGGCGATCAGCAGGCGTAGGTTGGGAGCGAAGCGCTCGGCCTCTGCCGCCCAATTGGCCAGCAGCGATGCGGGGGCGACAAGCAGGCTAGGCCGCGCCTCGGCGCTTTCGCGCTTCAGCACGAGCAACAGCGAGAGTACCTGCATGGTCTTGCCTAAGCCCATATCGTCCGCCAGGCACGCGCCCAGTCCGAGCCGGGTGAGCAGATACAACCACCGCACCCCGGCCTGTTGGTAGGGCCGAAGGCTGGCCTTGAGTTCCGGTCCCGGGCTGATCTGCGCCAACCCCTCCGGCTGACGCAATTCCTGCAGGATGTCGGCCAGCCAAGGCCCTGCAACAAGCTGCGACCAGTCGCGGTCAACGGGGTCGCCGCTATCGTCGAGCGACACACCCGCCAGAAGGCGTAGGGCCTCATTAAAGGGCAGACCGGCTTTCGCCGCCTTTTCCATAGCCTCGAATCGCTGGAGGAGGCGACTGAGCTTTTTGTTGTCCACCTCGACCCACCGACCACGGATAAGTTGCAAGCCGTCGGCGCCTTTGAGCAGATTCCTGACCTCGGAGGCACTCAGACGCTCGCCATCGAGGGACACCTCCATGCTGAAATCGAGCAACGCCTCCTTGCCCAACAGCGAAGGCGGCCGTGCGCCGACGCTGGCTTTCACAACGGGACGCGCAGGGCGGCCCGCCTGCCAGACGCTGGGCGTGCGAACGACAATTCCAGCGGTTTCGAGTTTGCGCAGGTCAGCGAGAAAGCGGTGGGCATCGAGCGGCGTCCAGCGCAGCGGATGGTATATCTCGCCGGCCTCCACCATGTCGCGGAGCCAATCGCAGTCTTCCGCGGCGCGCTGCACCGGCAGCAGCAGGGACAAGAGCTGCGCCTTGCTCCTGGCTCCCGAAAATTCCGCCAAAGCTTGCGACAGTGGTTGATGTTGCGCCTTGCCATGGGCCGACAAGCGCGAGGTGTAAGTCGCAAGGAAGGCGAACGGTGCCTCCGGGTCCTTGCGGTTCTCAGCGAGATTGAAATGCACCCGGCCGACGAGATTCCAGGCCGGGTGGCGCGACTTGAGGAAATCCTGCAGCGAGACTTTTGCGCTCGCCAGTTCTTGGCGCAAAGCGGTATTGATCGCGTCCCACAACGTGGCCAGCACATCTGGCGTCAAATATTCCCCGCCCATCATCGGCGGCGCATCGGCAATCAAGGCATCGAAGTCCTCTGCAGCAGGCGTGACGACCGCGATCTCGCCACCTTCGGGCGTGGCGCACAAGGCGGTGACATAGCGCGCGGCAAAATCACGCCACCAGGCCCAGGCGGGCGGGAGAATGCGGCCGATTTCCGCCGTTCCGAGATGCAGCAGGCCATGCCCCGCGCCGAGCGAAAAATAACTGCCCAGTCGCGATCGTATTTCCTCCGCCAAGAATGGCGCGTCGTCCTCCCGCACCGCAAGGAGGTGACCACCGGGCGTCAGGTGTGGCGCGAGCATCGGGGGAGCAGTCAAAAGCGCCCGTCCTCATCGCACCGTTGCTGCAAGCGCTGAAGCCGGGTGTTTTCACGGAAAGCGGCTTCGGAATCAACCAGCGCGCCCACCGGCCAAGTGCGAGCTGGGCGAAGCTCCGTATGCGCCTGATCCAATCGAGTTGCGGGGTGGACCAAGCGTCCGAGGTATGCCTTGCCGCGGCGTGGTGCATGTCGTTTCAACTGTCTTTTCATCTGCTGTAGGACAAACCTAACTGTTACGTTTCAACTCACAGAATTTCGCCCGCGGTTCCGCCGCCGGCTGACCAACCTTCAACCTTCGCGGCGGTCCCGGTGAATTTCCGAATTCTGCCAAGAAAGACAAGATTCACGATCAAAGGGTACCAAAACCTGAATCATACGAGATGGTATGCCGATGGCGGCGCCGGCCGGAGCGGCGAAAATCAGCTCGCGCGTTTGATACAAACGACTAAATGGCAGAGTGTCTCCTTTGGCCTGGACCTGCCGACCGACTCGAAGGGAGGAATGACCGTTGCACCTCGGCGAACGAAACCGCTCGCGCGGTAGGGGGCTCCGGCCGGCGCGGGTGGGTGCGATGCCGTGTGCGTCGTGCCTCGCCGGGGTGATTACTTGCGTTGAAACAGTTTGATTACGATCAACGTAAGCAAACCGATAATGATTGCCGAAGGGGACCAATCAGTAACGCCTGGTATGTTGATAAGTGCCGATTGCGCATGGTCAATCGAACCCATCAAGATTCCCAAACCAGCAACCACCGCAACCACGAGGCCGAGCGCTGCGGCAGCAACCAACTTAGAAACAGGGGCAATAACGGGCGACAGGAATTCAGGGGGACATGCTTTTTTCTCCGAACCACGATGCTTAATTGAAAGCTCATAGAAAGCATGGTCGGTCGCATGCAATGAATCGCCGCATATCGAGGCTCTACTCGAAAAGCAGCCTCGATTCAGACGTCTGCGGGCGTGGGCGCGGCGTTCGCGCGAGTCATGTGGTTTCCCCACTTTCTTTTTACCCGCAGCCCCCTATCCTTGGAGCGCGTCTCCCCAGCATGACAGGCGCATGTGTTTGAGCATTGGTCCGTTGGTTTGGGAGCCCGCCTGAAGTCCCCTGTTTGTGGCGGGCTTTTTTTTGCCCCCTTATCCTAGGAACGCATTCCCGTTGTCTCCTCTGTTGTAGCGTTAATGCCCGCCCGATTACCCTATGGCGGGCTTTGTCGCTCATCAGTTCGCGCCCGGCAGCGGCGCCGCAGGGGCAGCAGGCGGCCTCAGGACAAGAAAAAAGCCCGCCGGAAGCGGGGCGGGCTTTTTAAGAGGTTTACGCCCGGACCAAGGGCGTACATCAAGGTTACCCCTTCGAGAGCGCGGCGTGTGCGCGTCGGCCCGCAGATCGAGGACGAACCCTAAGACGAGCGCGCGGCTCGGGTTTCTCCCCGGCGAGCGTCAGGCCGAGCGACGACAGCAGGGAGTCGAGCTCGCTCATACCGACATCGCCCAAGCCGGGCATGGCCTGCAAGGTCGAGCGCGGCAGCGCGCAAAGTTGCGTGATGGTGCGCACGTTGGATCGACTGAGCGCGTTGGCGGTGCGCCGGGAGACATAGGAGCGGACAAACTTACCGTCCAGACTCGCCGTATACGGCACGTCGGGGTTGGTTGGCACCGAGTAAGCCATCGTGACCCCCCTTGCGGGTTAGTGGGCGTCGCCAGTCATTTCACGTTTTACCACTCCCGGACGTGACGTAGGTCGCGCGCTACGCGGCAGGTCAACGTCGCGCCATCGTGGCATCGAGCCCGGCCACGCTTGCCGCGAGCGATTCGACCGCGCCCCTCAGCCTGTCGAGGCCCGCATCGAGTCTGTCGACGCTTGCTTCAAGCCGATCGAGGCTCGCGTCGAATCGGTCGAGGCGCGCGTTGAGCCTGTCGAATCGTTCACTCCAACGTTGCTCGCGCTCGGACGCCAGAGCGTTTTGTCGATCAAACTGCGCCCGGATGAACTCGCGCAGATCGGCTTCGCACATGGCTTAGGCCTCGCGCGGTCTTTCGTGGGTTTCGCGACGGGCTTCGTCTTGCCCTTGGGCTTGGCCGGTGGTTTCGCGGTAAGCTGCCCGAGCAGTCCGGCGGTCACCTGGCTTGAGTAGCGCGGCCGGGGGATGGATTGCGCGCGGAGAGAGCGCGGCGGCGGCATCGGCGGCGGCAGCGGGCGAGCGGGCGGCGTCGGCGGTGGCGTCGGCGGTTCAGCGTCGGGCCACGGGATGCGAGCCGCCACCGCCGCCAGCAGTTCGCCAAGGTACCGCTCGCGACAAACGCCCGCGACCAGCGCGGCGCGGGAAAGCTTCGTGATCGTCGTCGAATCGACCCATGCAATGACCGGCGCGATGGAGGACAAGGTCTTCTCCGGTTGTCACCCGGCATTCAGCATATGAGTCAAACCCGCGCCAGTAAAGCGTGCAGCGCCTGACTGCCATCGGCGGCGTCCCGTAAAGGCTCACCGCGATCAGGGAGGAAAGCGCGGTCGGACGCCGGTCTGCGGGCGTGGGCGCGGAGCCGTGATCGGTCATCCGAGCGTCAGAAAAGCGAGTTTGCAGAAAAAAGGGCGGCAGGCTCAGCAGGCGTTCGCACACGCCCTCGGCGTGAGGGGAGTGGTGCGCTCCTACGGTCCAGAGCTCGCCAGCGGCACCTGCGGCGCCTGCCACGCGGCAGAGGAGACGCGTGCTGGAGTTGTCGTCCCGCTTGGCGAAAACGGCACGGCCCGCCGTCTTTTCAGACGTGCGGGCCGTTTGTTCGCGTGCCGCTGCTTTCGGAGGCTGCGTCGCAGGCGATTTCAAGCGGCGCTGGTTTCGACAGGTTCAGCTTTCTTCTGACGCTTCCTGAGTGTGGCCGCCGCTGCTGCCACGTGTTCGGCCGATACCGGCTCGGTTGGCTGTCCATCCAAGCCGATCCGAAACCCGCCAGCGGCCAGTGCGGCGATGTAGGCATCAGAGGTACACCACGCGCTCAGGGCAAGTCGCAATGGAACGGCGGTCACCACCAGCGTGCCCGCCCGCCTCGCCCCGGTAAGCTCCTTTGCAATGCCTAGCGCCAGGGGGACAGGGTGGCTGAAAAGAGCCGGATAGGCAGCCCGCAAAATTGCCATCGCCGCCTCACCCTTCTCCCTGTTGCGTCGGTGACGATCGACCGGACTGAGCGCGGTTTGTCGCTTTGGCGTCGGCGTCGGTGCTGGCGGTGCAGGCGTCGGTGCTGGCGTCGCTGGCGGGGGTGCTGCTGGAGCCGATGCTGGCGCTGCTGGGGCAGCGCGTTTCTTCAGCGTGAGCGTCGGTCGTGTCGATGTCGTCGTTTGCATGGTCAATGGGTCGATGGTCGTCAGTCTTGCTTCTTGAGCGCGTCGAGCGCGTCTTCAAACACTTTACCGAGCGGCACGCCGCGCTTGTCCGCGAGCTCGTACAGCAGCGCGACTGCTTCCGGTGTCGTCTTAATGTTGACCTGTTGGTTACGACCGGTCGCGTTGCGCCGCGCGGCTTTTCGCACCGGCTTTTCGGGCCGACGGCTCGACAAGTCCTGTTCCTGCGCGATCTGCTCGATCGCCGCGCGGTCGACAGCGGGTTTGGCCGTGCGAGTCCGCGGCTTAAAGCTGGACAGGTCGGGCTTCGGCTCGGCGCTGGCAAGGTTCTCGAAGGGGTTGGAACGTGTGCTCATGTGGCGACCGGCTCGGTGGCGTTGAGAGTAGCGATGACCTCGCGCATCAGGGCTTCCGCATTGGCGACCGCCTTCGGCACGTTGGCGACCTCGGATGCGTCCAGATGTTCAAGCGTCTCATTGAAAGCGAACATCGCACGAAACGCCTCGCGCTCGTGAAACTCGGTTTCGAGCATCGGCACACCCGCCTCGCGCAGCGACGGGGCGATGTGCGTCATGGTCCGGGTGCGGATCGCCGGTGCTGGTGCGCGTGAAAAGGACTGCGTGGGGGACCTTGCGACGGGACATTCTCTGCTGCTGTGCGATCACGACTAGCGCGCGGCTTGCCTGATCCGCGTCGAGGTTCGACGGCTGCATCGGAATAATGACGAGGCTTGCCTGACTGACCGCCAGGAGCGCGATTTTCGCCGCAGTGCCTTCGAGGTCGACGATGACAAAGGGTGTCGTCGACGCGGCCGCGTCAATGACGTCGAGAATCGACTCCTCGTGGACATTCGACACGATCGAAAGGTTCTCCGGGCAGTGCGCGCCGGTCCCCCACTTCCTGAGCGGCCGATTTGGATTGGCGTCGATCATGGTGACGGCCGCGCCGTGCTTGGCGAACTGAGTGCCGAGCACGAGCGAAGCTGTGGTCTTGCCAACGCCGCCCTTGGGGCTGATGAAAACGATGGCGGGCACGGCGCCCTCCCTCAAAATGATGGTACTAGAAGATACTAGCTACTAAATAGGAGCTTATAGTATCGACTAGTACTAGAGAGCGCGAAGGCTGCTGCGACGACTACGAGAAACCGAAAATCGCTGCACGCCATCCTTGCTATCGCAACTTTTTGCATCCACAATAAGTCGATGGATATCGCATTCGATCCCGATAAGGACGCCATCAACCGAGCCAAGCACGGGATATCGCTGGCAGAAGCAGCGCGGATCGACTGGGACAGCCTGCGCTATGAGATCGATGAACGGCATGACTACCGCGAGACTCGGTATCGCGGTTATGGACTGATCGACGGCCGCTTGTACGCCGTCGTCTTCACGTTCCGAGACGGTGCGATGCGCGTCATCAATCTTCGCAAGGCAAACAACCGGGAGCAACGAACCTATGCCGGACACGATTAAAACCCGTTCAGGCCGAACGCTCATCATGAACACGCCCGAGGAAGATGCCGAGATCCAGCGCGGCATCGACGCCGATCCGGACAACCCCGAATGGACGGCGGAGGAAATGGCACGCGCGCGCCCTTTCTCGGAGCTCATCGCGCAAAAGCGCATGGGCCGCCCGCCGAAGGACAGCCCGAAAGAACAGGTATCGGTTCGATACGACGCGGACATCCTCGCCGCATTCCGCGCGACTGGCGACGGCTGGCAAACGCGCATGAACGACGCGCTACGAACCTATCTCGCGGAACATCCACTGACTGCGACTGAACGAGGGTGCTGATGGAAGCCCGCACCGATGAGAAGCGGATCGCGCAAATGCAGCGCATCAATGATCGCCTGCTGGACGACATCGAGCGTCAGCAGAATGAGCCGAAGTGGATGCCGTTTGTTCGCGACGTCGCGACGTTCGTAGCCTGGGACGCGCTGTTTCTCGGCGCCGTTCTGGTCGCGCGGCACTTCGTCTGATGCCAGGCTGCCGGTGCGGCGCGATGTGCCGCCTTGGAGGAAATACCATGGCCGTTATCACTGACGAAGAAATCGCTGCCGCGCGCAAGGCAGGCGAGGATGTCGGCCCCTGCGCGATTGCTGCGTATTACTTCGCGGATCGCTCGCTCGGCGTCGAGCTGGATAACGGTGTCATGCTCCGCGTACCGGTCAGCCTGATCCAGGGGCTCGGCGAGGCGAGCGACGAGGCGCTCGCGGCGATCGAGATTTCGCCGGTCGGCTGGAGTCTGCACTTCCCGGCAATCGATGCGGACGTCTATGTCCCGTCGCTCTTTCGCGGGATCTACGGCTCGTGCGCATGGATGCGCGAGCTGGGCCGCCGCACGTCGCCGGCCAAGGCGGCCGCAGCACGCGAGAACGGCAAGAAGGGCGGCCGGCCGCGTAAAGCAGAGGTGCACGCATGAGCAGAAGCCGCAAAAAACCCCGATTTTCCCCCATACGACCAGCACCAGCGAAGCCGCCGACAAAGCGGCATGGCACCGACGGCATCGCGCCAAGGAGCGTGTTCGCCTGCTGACCGAAGGACAGAACTACCTGGAGCGAAGCCATCGCGAGAATAGCAACGCGGCGACCTTCGACAAGGACGGCAAACACTATTACGCACCAGGTGTCGGCACGCCAGCGATGCGCAAATGATGACAACGCGTTCGCTTAAGATCGCTAGCCCGCCACGGGATCAGCTCTGGTGGCAACGAAGCCGACGGTGGCGAAGGCGTGGCGCACTTCGGGACGCGCGCGGTATTCGCTCGACGCCTGAATCAGATCCAGCGCGACGCCGCACAGTTCGTCAAGCTGCGTGTCCGTCGGGAACGTGAGCACGGCGCGGCCATAACTGTCTGCGATGGTTTCGCGCGCTTGCTCTTCGGCGTCGCGGACCACCTCAATCAAGCGGGCGTCGTTCGATTCCTGGGCAACCGCCTTGACTGCGGCCCACTGTGCGCGGCGCGTGAGCGAAACCGATACTTATCTCTTACTGAACATGCGAGCGATGAACTTGAACAAAGATAGCCCTCAGTTTGTTCGTTTGTTTTCGGGCTACCTGCTGACCTCAAAATATGAGGGTAATCTCAGGAGTTGCATGAGAAGCATAGTAATCGGGCTGCCGCTATTTCGGTGTAGACAACCGCCCACCCAACCGCCGGAAGTCGAAATAGGTAAGACGATATGTCGACTGTTAGCGTGGAACGAATTGCCGACGTCCTGCGTGAGTTCGTTGCTGCGCTGAGGGGTTGATATGCACTTCAGATACGTGGTTTATAAGATCAACTGTTCCGAACGGAATCCGCACCGAAATTTGTCATCCGGAAGTCAGGACCAAGGGCCGCGTTTCGTGCGAAACGTGCTGGGTCGGGTCGGTCGGATATCAGGGTGAGCACGACCCGCCAGCAAACGCTTTGTAGGCAAAGCTTCTCGGGGCGGCGGCCCGCGCTACGGCGAGCGGCGCTGAGCGCTTCAGCACGCACCGATGCGTAGCCGGCAGGAGCGCTGTTTCGCCTCAGTTCACGGCTCACGGTGGCCGGGGAGCGCCTGAGTATTCGGGCCATGGCCCGAATACTCACATCCTGTAGCCGCAGGCTTGCGACGCGAGGCGTTCTTCAGGTCGAAGCTGTTGGTACGAAGTTTGGTCGGGCATTGCGACACCTTATACGAGTAGGTGTTGCATTTCGCTTTTGAGGCCGCCAGGCGATGAGGGCGTGAGGCCCGTACGGGGTTGTTGAGCCTTTGCGATGTGTTCGCCTGTGATTTGATGTTCGGGATGCCGCAATCGAAAAGCCGCGACCTGCGCCGAGCCAGGTTTCGTCAATTCACTGTGGCTACGCGTTTTGACACGCTCTGGGCCAGTTCCGGTCGTTCGGCCGGTTATTGTCAATGACCGCTGACCGACACGTTGCGGCCAGTCGGAGTCGACGAGCCGCCAGTTATCGGAGTCTTACGGCGTGCCAGACTTCGTTAAGGCCGTCGCCGGAACGATCGCCGGGTTTTTTGTCCATGAGACCGCGATACAATGGCTTTCCCCTGAACGCCCATTGCGATCGACCATTCGGCGCGAGCGTCAAGGTCAGCTCCCCTGATGGCTTGTCACCTGGCGCCGCTAAGGCTGGTGGGAAATTTCGCTCGCAGTCGCCTTCGCAGAATTTGGCATCGGGCAATCCTTTTCCGTCGAATACGTACAGGGTCATCCCGTGTCCGTCGACAAGCATGCCGCTACTTACGTGCGGGGGAGCGGCGAGCGCCGAAGTCGCGGCCAGGAGTCCCGTCAGCATCAAAAGCGCTTTCATGTCCAATCTCCTCTGTTTGCACCGTTAATCGAACTGACACTCACCAGCGAGCCATCAATCTCAGCACTGGATGTCCCGCGACACCGTTTTGCGAGGGCTCCGATTACGATTTTGGCTGCACAAATTACGCTGCTCATCACCTAATGGAACCCCAGTTCGATGGCTATTTTTTACGCAGACGTTCACTCACGAGGCGAGCAATGGCCGCCGGGGCCTGGTCCGGTATGGCGAAAACTGAGCTGACGTTGATCTCACAGAGTATGTAGGTATCTTCGCCCGATTCGGTGCGTGGCCCATACAGAAAGTCAGCATCCCAGATGATCGGCAGCAAAGCGCTGTCGATGTTCAGGAGATCAATCATTTGCGGCGTTCATTCGAGTTGCATCTTCGCTCTGAGGGCCCGGAACGGCTCGGCCGAGGCGGGGTGCATGATACGTGGCCCGGGCTGCGCAGCGTCAGAGTCAGGTCCTTCCGGTGGCGGCGGTATCAGCGCCTTGATCAACTGGTGTCCAAACCCGACAACCTTGTCTGCTCCCATGTAGCAGCGAATCATGCCGTCGGGCAGGCGTGACTGAAAGGGTTGGTCAACAATGCAGCCATCGGGCGTGATGTATGCCTCGCAGCGCGCCATGAAATCGTGAAGCGTTGTCTCTTCAGGCACGCTTCCTCGGCGGGCATGCAGAACTCGAACCAATACGGTGTCGCTGCCGGTCGGCGAGATTTGCTCGACTCTCCAGACCCCTTGACCACCATTGCCCCTGTTTTGCTTGAGCACGCGCGGTCCTGCTGATTCAAGCCGGGACGGGAACTCGGACTGGAACGCAGATCTGCTGCGATAGAGATGGGTATCCGCTCCCCAGCCGAGATGCCTGGTGCGATGTAGAACCTCCTTGACGCCCATTTTCAAGATAACGTCGGGGTGGGCGCTGACCCAGGGTCCGCGCGACGCCACCTCCCGCAACATCGCGTCGAGAACGACTCGGGTCTGTCCGTCGTGAATCGGGTCGACCCATACCAGTACGCCATCGACATTCAGGAGTTGCTCACGCACTTCGTCCACCATCTCGTCTGAATAGACAGCGGGTTGCGCCTCGATACCGATCGCTGTCAGTTCTTCGAAGATGCGATAAAAGCGATTATTCGCCGGTGTGGCACTTTTACGCACCTCATGATCGCCGCGCCAAAGTACGGCCACCCTAGCCGTTTCAGTTTGACCCATCTCATCCTCCGAACTTGCCTGCATGCAGGCGTCGCTTAAGCGCAAACGACTTCGCGACCAGCCGGGTTGGCACTACGCATTCCGAATGCGGAAGACAGGCCATTTCCTGAAGTTGACCGAAGTTGATGTAGGCACCAGAAAGCTTGTAGATAAAGGGTTTCGGCGCTGTTGTTCGCATATCGGCGTTTACCGAGATTGACCATTTACCCTAAAATCTGCCTACACAGTGCTTACACGGCGCGTGTAGGCACTGGACAAGGGCAATGGCAAAAGAGAATTTCACAGGGGCGCGCATCGCGGCCTACCGGTGCGAGCCCGGCAAGCGGCAAAGCTTTTTTTGGGACGCCAAGGTGTCGGGCCTTGGCTTTCGCGTGACGGCGAGCGGCGCGAAAGCGTACATATTCGAGCGTCGTCTGCACGGTAAATCCGTACGCATCACGATTGGCGGCCCCGACCATTGGACCCTCGACGCGGCGCGCGACAAGGCGGCGGAGTTGGGCGTGGCGATGGACAACGGCGATGACCCGCGCGAACAGGAACAAGAGAAACGTGCCGCCGCCGAGGACAAGCGCGCCGCGCGACACCGCGAGCAAGCCACGACGGCCGAGGCGTGGCAAGCCTATCTGGAACACTTGCGCACGACGATTTCCCCCAAAACCAAACAACCGCGCTCACCACGCTATCTGGCCGACCATAAGGCGTTGGCCGCGCTCGGGGGCGAACCGCTCAAGCGGGGCAAGGGAACAACCGTGCGCGGGCCGCTCGCTGACTTGCTGGAAATGAAATTGTCGGACCTGAGCGCGAAAGCGGTGGCCGCGTGGCTGGAAAACGAGGCGCGCGAGCGTCCGACCAATGCCGCGCACGCGTACCGGCTTTTGAAAGCGTTTATCCGGTGGACGGCGGGACAGGACGGAATAGTGCCTTTCTCGCTAATCACTTCGGCACGGCGCGGACGTTGAGAAACCCGCATGACCCGCGAGCTTCGCACCTCTTTCCGACGGCGTGCTAGTTCGCCGGTTCCAGCAGGCCGAGCAGCGTCGGCGGCAGTCGCCAGTCCGGCGTGTGCAAGAGCGGCCATGCACCCGGCGAATCCGGCGAGTTGAAGTAGACGATGGCCGTGAGGGTCGGCATGTGCGGCAGCACGTCGCGCAAGGCTGTCAACACCGCACGCTGGCGCTCCGGAGTGCCTTCCACGCCCAGTTCCGCTACGATCACCGGCAAGCCGTACTTCTGAACGCGCGCGTACTTCTCCCGCAGGATCGCGGTCGCCGATGGTGCGCCTTCGTTCGCACCCTGCGCGCACGTCGGGCAATCGAAGACCGACAGGCCCACTTCGTCGGCATAGCCGCGTCCCGGGAAATACGCGGGCAACGACGTATCGCCGCGCGGCGACCAGACGAAACTCAAGAGCTTCGAGCCAGCGCGGCACCGGTCGACGAAATGCCGGTAAGCGGCGATATAACCCGACGGATCGTTCGCGGCCCACGGATAGCGGCCGGTCGCGGTTTCCATTTCGTGGGCCCAGCGCACCTGCACGTCCGAATCGAGCGAACGCAGCGCGCTGCACACGCCGTCGATCTCCGCGTCGTAGGCGCCGAGCGTCACGTCGCGCAGCAGCGTATGCGAGTTGCGCGATGCGGCCGGCCACGGTTCGACTGTCACCATCAGGGTGCGCTTGTGCAGGCTCGCGTAGTTGCCGGCGTCGTGGATCGCAGCGGGCGCACCGGGATCGGACCAGGACACGAAGATATGCTCGATGTCGAGCGTATCGGCGAGCGTATAGGCGTGGTCCGGATCGTAGGCGCCGATCTTCGGCGGCTCCGCGGCCACCGCGGGCGTGATGGCATCGCTGCGCCACATCAGCGCTTCGATGCCCTGACCGAGCCGCAGATAACCGGCCACGAGCAGCACGAGCGCTGCCGTGACGAACAGGCCACGCCGCGCGAGCGGACCTTCGGCGAGCAGCAGCCCGAGCGTTGATCTAAGATGCCCGCTTTCGCGCGCATGCGCCACCACGACTACGATCGCGATGGCAATGTACACGAAGGCATTGAGCATCGACATCAAGTAAAAGCCGCGAGCGTTGTCGGCATCATCGACGAGCAGGACCGGCAGCGCGCAGAGCAGCACGAGCCACAGATACGGCGCGACGACGCGCATGGGCGCGACCGGATCGGCGGCCGCGGTCTTCGGCGTCACGCGAAACGCGAACTCGCGTCCGCGCACACAGTCGAGCGCCGCCGACGCCACGCCCAGCAGCGACCACGGCCAGCGTGCGAAGAGGAACGCGAGCGCTTCCCACGATATGACGTTCGCATTGTGCGGGCGCAGGCAGCCCGTGGTTTTCACCCAGGCCATCAGCAGCAGGATACTCGCCGTCACCGGAGCCGCGTGCAGCAGGTAATCTGTATAGGGCACGTCCGCCCAGACGCGATGCGTGAGGAGCGCGATGACCGGCATCGTGACGCTCGCCGCCATCGTCAGCGAGAAGAGCGGATACCAGAGCTGCGCAAACAGAAACTGCCCCTTCAGGCGCAACGGCAGGCGGCCGAAGTACGTCGACGTATAGCGGAACAGGATCACAGCGAGGCTCTTCGACCACTGGAACTCCTGCGTAACCATGTCCGCGAACGTGCGGGGACCGTCGCCGCTCGCAATCGCGTCGAGCGCGTGCACGCCCCTCCAGCCGTGGGCGTTCATCATCAGCGTGGTCGAGTGATCCTCTGCGAGCTCGGGGCCAAGACCGCCGATGTCCTGCAGCGCGCGCGCGCGCACCGCATAATGCGAGCCGATGCAAAGCGGCGCCAGCCCGCCGTTATGCCCCGCCTGCAGTGCGCCGTGCAGTGCCGCTTCCGCGTGCAGCCGGCCGCGCGCCGCCCAGCTTTCGGGCGCGTTGCTGTCGCAGATGCTCGGAGCCGACACGTAGCCGACGTTCGGATCGGCGAACGGACGCAGCATCGCTTCGAGGTAGCCCGGCTGCGGAACATGGTCCGCGTCGAGCTGCGCGACGAAATCATAGTTCGCATAGCCGAAGTGGTCGTAGAAGTAGGCGAGATTGCCCTCCTTGCAGCGCGTGCGCCGGGGCCACGACGCATTGTGGTAATCGGCCACGTCCTTGCGCGTCGAGAGACGCACGTCGTGACGCGCGCACCAGTCGATCGTCTCGGCGGACGGATCTTCATCGGCGAGCCAGGTGTCGTGCGGATAGGACTGCGCGAGCATGGCGAGCAGCGTTGTCTGCACGATCGAGAAGGGTTCCGACGGCGCCTTCGTTACCACCATCGCCACACGGAGACCCGCGGGAATCGCTCGCGCGCGATTGGGCACACGGGCGCGCGAGAACACCAGCACGAAGTAGCCTGGGATGACGGTGGTCCAGAAGAGCACCGCGCAGTTCGCCGCGTAGCGAAATGCATCGACGTTGTGTTGCGGCTGCAGCCACCACGCCCAGAACCCGAGGAGGCTCAGCAGCCAGCATGCCGCCAGCACGGTAAAAGAGATGCGTTGCCTTCCGGACAGCAAGGGCACGAGGTAGGGCGCGGCGAGGTTCGGCGTTTCCGCCTCGCTCGCCGGGCGGCCACGCTCCGCCTCCAGTTGCTCGGGACGGGTGACCGGCGTGCTCATACGGCCTCGCTTGCTTCGACAGTGGCAAGAACTTCCCCGCGCGCTTCGTGATGCGCAGATTTCGCCGGCACGACGAACGGAGCAGGCGTGCGCCGAGCGCGCCGTTCGGTGGCGGGCGCGCGTCGCCTGCTCACGGTCTTGCGCCCGATGCGCACATACTGGTGGAAGCCGCTTTCGCGCACGGCGTTTTCGTCGAACAGATTGCGCAGGTCGACCATCACCGGGTCGGCCATATAGTCGGCCAGCTCGCCGAGATCGCACTCGGTGAAGTCTTTCCAGTCCGTCAGGATCACGAGCGCGTCCGCGCTGCGCGCCGCGCCGACCGCCGTCGCCGCCACGCCGATGTTCGGCAGCATGCGCGCGGCTTCGGCCGGGCGGGACGGATCATACGCATGAACCTTCGCGCCGCGCTCTTCGAGCATCTGGATCAGGCCGACGCTCGGGCTTTCGCGCATGTCGTCCGTCTGGCCCTTGAAGGTGAGGCCGAACACGGCGAGCCGCTTGCCCGCGACCGAACCGCCGCACGCCGCTTCGATCTTGTCGAACATGACCGTCTTGCGGCGCGAGTTCGCTTCGATCGCCGCCTCGACGATGCGCATCGGCACGATATGCTCGAAGGCCATCGCCTTCAGTGCGCGCGTGTCCTTCGGGAAGCACGAGCCGCCCCAGCCGGGACCGGCCTTCAGGAACGCCGCGCCGATACGCCGGTCCAGACCGATGCCTGCCGCGACGCGATCGACGTCCGCGCCGACGACCTCGCACAGATCCGCGATCTCGTTGATGTAGCTGATCTTCACGGCGAGGAACGCGTTGGCCGCGTATTTGATGACCTCGGCCGTTTCGATTTCGGTGGCGAGCACTTCATAGCCGTTCTGTGCGAGCGGCGCGTAGATGCGGCGCATGATGGCGGCGGCGGCTTCGCTGTCGGTGCCGAACACGACGCGATCCGGATGCATGAAGTCCTCGATCGCCGAGCCTTCACGCAGGAACTCGGGGTTCGACGCCACCGCGAACGATTGTCCCGGCGCGAGGCAACGCTCGGCCACGCGCTGCACTTCGCGATTCGTGCCGACGGGCACCGTCGATTTGGTCACGAGCACCGTGAACTGGTCGATGTTCGGCGCGACTTGCTCGGCCACCGCCATCACATAGCTCAGGTCCGCGCGGTCCGTGCCCGGATGCGAGGGCGTGCCGACCGCGATGAACACCGCTTCGCGTCCCTTCACGCTCGCCGCGAGGTCGAGGCTGAAGCGAAGGTTGCCGCGCTTGGCGTTGCGGCTGACGAGTTCGTCGAGACCCGGTTCGTAGATCGGAATGCGGCCGTTGTTCAGTGCATCGATCTTGGACGGATCGTTGTCGATGCAGATCACGTCATGTCCCAGTTCGGCCAGGCACGCGCCACTCACCAGTCCGACGTAGCCGGTCCCCACGATTGCAATATGTACGCTCATTTTGTTGCTCCCTGATTCTTTTGATTGATGCTTTCTGGTCTGTGTTGATCTTCTTCTGCCCGTTGTGCGTCGCGCGTTCAGGCGTCGGCCGGGCTATCTGTTTCGATGAACCACTTCGCCGCTGTTTCGACCATCGGCCCGATGCCCGTGTATTGCGGCTTCCATCCGAGCACGCGCTGCGCTTTATCCGCCTGTGCGTAGAGCGCGGGCGGGTCGCCCGCGCGTCGTGCCGCACGCATCGCGTTCACGGGCTTGCCGGTTGCGGCGTGCACCGCCTCGAGCAATTCGAGCACCGACGTGCCGCGGCCCGTCGCGAGGTTGAATGCGCCGCTGTCGCCGCCTTGCAGCAGGTGAACCATCGCACGCAGATGTGCATCCGCGAGATCGTTGACGTGCACGTAGTCACGCACGGCGGAGCCATCGGGCGTCGGGTAGTCGGTGCCCATCACCTTGAAGGCGGCAGCCGTGCCGAGCGCGGCGCCGATCGCGAGCGGAATCGCGTGCGTTTCGGGAGCGTGACGCTCGCCGAGCTCGCCTTCGGGATCGGCGCCCGCCGCGTTGAAGTAACGCAGTGCGATCCAGCGCAGGCCGTATGCGCGTTCGTAGTCGGCGGCCATGCGTTCCGTGATGAGTTTCGTGAAGCCGTACGGGTTCACCGGCTGTTGCGGCGTGTCCTCGGTGATGGGCAACACGGCGGGAATGCCGTAGGTCGCGCAACTCGACGACAGCACGATGCGCGATACATCGTGACGGCGCATCGCGTCGAGCAGCGATTGCGTGCCGCCGACATTCACGCGGTAATAGCTCGCCGGGTCCTGCATCGACACGCCCACATAGGCGAGGGCGGCGAAGTGAATCACGATGTCGGGGCGATGCGTCTCGAAGGCGGCGTCGAGCGCATCGGCATCGAGCAGATCGCCGACACACAGCGGGCCCCACCTGACCGCGTCCGCGTGACCCGTCGAGAGATTGTCGAAAACGATGGGCGTATGACCTGCACGCGCCAGCATCTTGCACGTATGGCTGCCGATATATCCGGCACCCCCGGTAACGAGTGCTTTCATGATCAGCATTCCTCCACGAGCGGCGTGAGCCAGAGCTCGGCGCTGAAATAGGCAATCGTGGACGAGAGTCCTTCGCGCAGCGGAATCTGCGGCTTCCAGCCGAGCAGCGATTGCGCGATGCCGATATCGGGACGGCGCTGCTTCGGATCGTCGACTGGAAGCGGTTTGTTCGTGAGCGTCGACGACGTGCCCGTGATGCCGATCACCAGTTCCGCGAGCTCGCGCATCGTAAATTCGCCAGGATTGCCGAGATTGACCGGACCTTGCGGCGCTTCGGGCGCGCGCATGATGCGGAAGAATCCTTCGACGAGATCGTCGACGAAACAGAAGGAACGCGTTTGGGAACCGTCGCCATAGATCTCGAGCGGAGCGCCGCGCAGTGCCTGCACTACGAAATTCGAGACGACGCGTCCGTCCTGCGGGTCCATGCGCGGACCATAGGTGTTGAAGATGCGCGCGACGCGCACATCGGTGCCGTACGTGCGGCGATAGTCGAAGCACAGCGTTTCCGCGGCGCGCTTGCCTTCGTCGTAGCATGCGCGCGGACCGATGGGATTCACCTTACCGCGATACGACTCCGTCTGCGGATGCACCTCGGGGTCGCCATACACTTCGCTCGTCGACGCCTGAAAGACGCGTGCGCCTGTGTCGTAGGCGAGATCGAGACAGTTCTTCATGCCCATCACGTTCGTGAGCATCGTGTGAACGGGATCGACCTGATAGGTCGGCGGGGAAGCCGGGCAGGCCAGGTTCCAGATCTCCGACACGTCGATCTGCGGCAACGACACGGAGATATCCGCTTCGATCAACGTGAAGCACGGTGATGCCCTTAAATGTGCGATATTGGCGCGCCGGCCGGTCATGAAGTTGTCGACACAGACGACGTGCTTGCCTTCCCGCACGAGGCGGTCGCACACGTGGCTGCCCAGGAATCCCGCGCCTCCCGCTACCATCACAAGTGGCCGATCGCTCGTTTTACTAATTAATGTCGTAGTCATCGTGGTCTTTTGTGGGAAAGAACGAGGAGGGCGACGGCAATAAGGGAAAGCTTGTTCATTTTGAAAGTACCAATTGCATTGAAAGGGCTTGGGTTTGTGGGTGCGTTGGTCTGTCGCGCAGCCCAGATTGCCATGGAGGAAATCGGGGAATGATGAGTGCCTGACCGCGTAGGACATCGCGCGACGTAACGAAGTTGATACATTAAGTTACATGTCGTTACAATAGATCCTTACGCTTTAGATCGTTGACAGGAGCTGTACAACAATTTCACGTCGCTTCTAAGAGTCTAAGAGTCGAAT
>NZ_FCON02000109.1 GCF_001544535.1 Caballeronia choica
CGCCGCTAGCCCGTTATGTCGGAGTGGTCCAACCGGGGGAGTGTCGTTAGCGGGGTTTCATCGTTGTTGGCATGTAGAAAAGGCGCGCACGTCGCACCCCGACAGGGAGTGGATCAGCAGTCATTCATCCGTCCTGGCACTTCGTGCCCGACGACAGGTCGTTAAACGGTGAATCGAAGCATGCAGCAAGCACGAACGTAGGATCGTGATCTAGCGATGGGTTTCGGGTTTCGGTTTTGCTGACGGGTGAGCGCGTAGCGCGAGGCCGGATGTATGACTGCTGGTCCACTCTGTATCGCGGTGCGACGTGCGCGCCTCTTCTACATGCCAACAACCATGAAACTCCGCTAACGACACTCCCCCGGTTGGACCACTCCGACATAACGGTCTGGCGGCGACTGGCAAGAATTGGCGTTGGAAAGCTGCTTTCTTTGCTTACTTTCTTTGCAGCAGCAAAGAAAGTGAGTCCCGCCCCGGACAGGGGCAGAGCAAATAAACCAAAAACAAAACAAGTTCAGTAGAAGCGCAAAAACATCAAACGGCGTAAACCCCACAACCACCCCCAAGCGCCAGCGACCACCTACCCCCTCACCGAAAGAACGGCTGCGCGCCCTCGATATTCCAATGCCGCTCGATTTCGATCAGCCGCAGGCGCAGCCGGTTCACCTCTTCCGCGAGTCGCATCGCGAGCCAGTGCATGCCCTGCAGATCGGCCTGCGGCTGCGCGACTTCGATACCGGGCTTGACCTCCAGCGCATACGCCGCCGCGTGCAGCAACCCGACGCGCCCGAAACGCAGCGCCCGCGCCATCAGCAGCAAGGTCTGCCGCACGGCGCGCTCCTCGGCATTGGGGCTGGCCGCCAGCATCCGCGCGCTCTCGGCGCCGGAGGTCGCCATCATTTCGAGCGCCGCGAGAATCGATCGGTGCAGCCGCTGGATTTCGTCGAGAATCGACACCGGCACGTCGATCTCCTTCGCCACCGACTCCATCAGCGAACGCGACTGCACGAGACGCCGGCTCATCACGAGAAAGCGCTGCGTAAGCGCCTCCGGGTCCATCGGCTTGCCTTCGAGGATCGCGGCATAGAGCCGCGCGGATTCGCGCAGGTTGTCGGCGAGGCGGTAGCGCCACGAATAAGTCGCGTATTGCGGCAGCACGAACGAAAAAGCGAGCGCGATCACGATGCCGATCAGTACGTTCGCCGTGCGCCACAGGCCAACATCGATCGGCAGGTCGCCGTGACCGGAGACGATCACCATCGTGATCGCCGTCAGGAGCGCGACGTAGCCCGCCTTGCCGATCGCGTAGTAAGCGCAGGCGCCGGCAATCGCCGACATCAGCAGGAACGTCAGCCAGAGCGACCCGACAATACCCTGCACGATGATGAGCGACAGTCCCAGCCCCGCGCCGAGCAACGTGCCGAGTGCGCGCTCGGCGGCTTTCTTGCGGATGTTGCCGTGATGCTGGAGCCCGCCGATGACGACGAGCAGCGTCACCGAAGCCCACACGCCGTGCGGAAGATTCGCGCCGGACGTGAGCGCGATCGACGCCAGCATCGCGAGGGCGACGCGGATCGCGTGGAGGAAGCTCGCGTGCCGGTAGCGGAAATACGGCGACGCCAGCACATGCAGCATGCGCCGTGCGGGGCTGCGGCGGGACGCAGGCGTTTCGAGGGTGGGCATGATGGGAGGCTCGCGTCGATAGGGGTCGGCCCGCAAGATACGAACCCGATTCTACGGCCGCCCAAACCAAAACGCCCGCAACTTCCGTTGCGGGCGCTTCGCGTTTTGAGCGTTGTGCGCGTTGTGAGCGCCGCGGTTGCCGCCGCGGCTTCCGGCGAACTCAGCCTTCGACGACGTCGAGATAGTCCTCGGGTCGCGTGCGGTCGTCCGAACGCCTGAGGCCGAACACGCGCACGAGCACGCTGACGACGATCGACACGATCAGGTTCACGATCAGCGCCCACACCGCCGCGTAGCCCGGCACGGCATAGCCGAACAGATGGATCGTATAGATCGAGCCCGCGAGCTTCAGCGACACCGCCATCCACGTCCCCACGCCGATGCCCACCGCCCAGCCGAGCAACAGGCCGCGATAGTCCAGCACGCGCGTATAGAGACCGAGCACGAGCGCGGGCAGCGTCTGGATGATCCAGATGCCGCCGAGCAGTTGCAACTGGATCGCATAGGTGAGCGGCAGCGCGAGAATGAACACCACCGCGCCGACCTTCACCAGCAACGACACCATCTTCGCGACGTTGGTCTCCTGCTCGGGCGTCATGCCGCGGTTCACGAACTCGCGATGCACGTTGCGGGTATACAGGTTGGCCGCCGCGATCGACATGATCGCCGCCGGCACCAGCGCGCCGATGCCGATCGCCGCGAACGCCACGCCGACGAACCACGACGGGAAGTACTGCAGGAAGAGCGCGGGCACCGCGAAGTTCGGCCCGAACGCCTTGAAGTACGGCGCGTAGACCGGCATGTCCTTCACGCCCGACGCGAGCGCCATGTAGCCAAGCAGCGCGAGCAGGCCAAGCACCAGCGAATACGCCGGCAGGAGCGCCATGTTGCGGCGGATCGTGTTGCCCGAGTTCGACGACAGGATCGCCGTCACCGAATGCGGATACAGGAACAGCGCGAGCGCCGAGCCGACCGCGAGTGTCGCGTAGGCGCTATAGCCGTTCAGGCTCGCGGCATCCGGCGCCTTGAGCAGCAGTTTCGCCGGCGGGACCACGCCGAAGATGTGCCCGAAGCCGCCGAGTTGCGCCGGGATCACGATCATCGCCGCGATGATCGTGATATAGATCAGCACGTCCTTCACGACCGCGATCATCGCCGGCGCGCGCAAGCCCGACGTGTACGTGTACGCCGCGAGGATCGCGAAGGCGATGATCAGCGGCAGGTCGCCGATGAAGCCCTTCGTATCGAAACCCAGCGCGCCGATCACCACTTCGATGCCGACGAGTTGCAGCGCAATATACGGCATCGTCGCGACGATGCCCGTTACCGCGACCGCCAGCGCCAGCATGCGGCTGTTGTAGCGCGCGTGGACGAAGTCGGCGGCGGTCACGTAGCCGTGGCGCTTCGCGATGCTCCAGAGTTTCGGGAACACGACGAACGCGAACGGATAGATCATGATCGTGTACGGCAGCGCGAAGAAACCGGTCGCGCCCGCGCCGAACACGAGCGCCGGCACCGCGATGAAGGTATAGGCCGTATAGAGATCGCCGCCCAGCAGGAACCAGGTCACGATCGTGCCGAAGCGCCGGCCGCCGAGACCCCATTCGTCGAGTTGCGAGAGATCGCCCTTGCGCCAGTGCGCGGCGATGAAGCCGAGAATCGTCACGCCGACGAAGAACAGGACGAAGACGAAGGTTGCGGTGGAATTCATCATCGCGCGGCACCTTTGCCACGCGTGCTGATGGCCTTGGTTTTCTTGTAGACGACGGCGGTGATCACCGCACTGATCAGCACCCAGAGCAACTGGTACCAATAGAAAAACGGAAAGCCCCACAGTACCGGTTCGATCTTATTGTAGAACGGCACCCAGATGACGCCGATCCATGGCAGGACCAGCAGCCACAGCCAATGTTTGTTGCGGGGTTGCCCCGTGCCAGTCGCAGCTTCGTGAGCCATGACGGTCTCCTGTTTTGTTCTTGGAATTCGCTGTCCGGACGGCCGGTCATCGGGTAAAGACGGTCATCGCGGAAAGCATCTCGAAAATAACACGAGGAGTATATGGACGCATAAAACAAGGTCAAGCGGGGCGAACCCGATGCATTAAGCTGAAGTGAAAGTAAATTGTAATAAGGCGCACAGCCTCGGCGCGCCTGGGTTTGCGTCCTGGCAGCGCGCTGTTGGCGTCAAATGGCGAAGCGTTCCGGCGCGCTTTCGCCCGCGCGCTCGTGTGCGCTGATCGCAAGCGCGCGGACCCACTCGCGCGCGGGCAGCCGCAGTTCCTTCTCAATGAGTTTCGCGCGCGTTTCGAGCGCCGCGAACGGCACGTCGAGCGCCGGACCCGCGAACGCCAGCGCGACACGGTTGCCGTCGTGCACTTCCGGCAGCGCGATCACGCGGCCGTCGAAGGCTTCGGTCAGCCGCTTCATGTTGCGCACGAAGCTCGGATGATCGCCGAACAGGTTGATCGTGACGACGCCCGCTTCCGGCGTCAGGCATGCGCGGCACGCGCGATAGAACGACACGCTGTCAAGCACCGGCCCGCGCGCGGTGGCATCGTAGAGATCGATTTGCAGCGCCCCGATCGTGCCGTGATTCGCGCGATCGTTGACGAACTCCCACGCGTCCTGCTCGTTCACCGTGAGACGGGCATCGTCGGACGACAGTTCGAACATCGTGCGCGCCGCGATCACGACGGCCGGATTCAGTTCGACCGCTTCGACCTTCGCGCGTGTGAGGAACGCATGGCAGAACTTGGTGAGCGCGGCGGCGCCGAGGCCGAGTTGCACGATGCGTTTGGGCGTCTCGATGAAGAGCAGCCACGCCATCATCTGCTGCGCGTATTCGAGTTCGATGTGATTCGGCTTCTTCAGGCGCATCGCGCCCTGCACCCATTCCGTGCCGAAATGCAGGAAGCGCACGCCGCCCTCTTCCGAAAACGTCACGGGCGCGTAGCGCGGCTTGCGCGGGGTTTCGATGCGCGGGGCTTCGTCGAAGTCGTCGGTGCGGTCGCGCTTCGAGCGTTTGTCGTGCTTGTTGTGTTTGTCTTCGCGCTGCTTGCCGCTGAACGCCCGGGCTTCGGCGGATGCGCGCTTGATGAGTTTCGTCATGTCGTGAGGATCTCGCGCCAGAAGCGCAATTTTTGGTCGAACGAGAGAATGGCATTCGCCGGACTCGACGACGGCAGCACCAGCGTCGCGTATCCCGCCGCGCGAATCACCGGTTCGAAGCGGCCCGACGTCTTGCCGTTGAAGCAGACTTTCCGTAGCTGAGGCGCGTGCAGGCGGAATGAGGCGAAATCGTTCGGATTCGCGTGGCGGATCGCAGCGTCGAGACTGCCTTCGCGTTCGCAGGCGGCGAGCACGTCCCACAGGCCGATGCCGTGGGCAAGCAGGCGTTGCACGCGTGCGTCGTAGGGAAGTTCGTGCAGCGCTTCGCCGATCAACGCGCCGATCAGCCGCCAGAACTGGTTGCGCGGATGCGCGTAGTACTGCGTCGCCGTGAGCGACGCCACGCCAGGAAAGCTGCCGAGGATCAGCGTGTGGGTCGCTTGATCGGCGATCGGCGGGAAACCTTGCAGCATCACTTCGCCTCGCCGCGCACGACGCGCACGTTGCGCGGATTACGTGCGGCGTGCGACGCCAGATGTCCGAGCGGCCGCGAATGCTCGCGATGCGACTCATGCGGCGCGTCGGCCGACGCCAACCGCGACCACAGCGCCGGCAACATGCATTCGGTGACCATCAGTGGCGCGGCGTGCCGCTCGAAGACCGACCGGCGCGCAACCAGCGTGTGATCGCGAACGCCTCCAAACAGCTTCGCCGCGAGGCGATACAACGGATGACGTGCGGTCACCCTCCGACTCGCAAGCGCCGAACGCGCGACGCTGCTGTCGCTATACAGAAGCTCCGCGAGCGGCCGCGTGCGCAGCGAGCGCATCGCCTGCCAGACGCCCGCGCTCTGCGCGAGCGGCACGATGCTGTGCGCCGCGACGAACGGCACGCCGTCGACCCTCAGCACGACTTCGCGCACCCAGCACGGCGTGCGCGGCGCGATGCCGAGCGCCCGCCATTCATCGGCGAACGGCATGTCGACGGCTTCGCGCGTCACTTCGACCGTCACCGCGCCGAGCGTGCGCAAATGCGCGGTGAGCGAGCCGCCGCGCGTCGCCCAGTCCTTCTGATCAGTGGTGAAAACCGCAAGCGGCGCGATGCGCCAGTGCGCATCGGCGGGATCGTTGGGTGTCGGCATGGCGGGAATTATAAGACTGTCCCGCAGTTAGGACGAATCGTATGGAGACTTGAAAATCGGTGAGCAAGACTGCTGCGCCGGTCGAGGGAGATCGCACCGGCCTCGCGGATATCCGCCGCGAGCCCTTCAAACTGAGAGGAAGTTGAATGTCGACCAATACGAAGCAAACGTCCAAGAAGGTTGCGCATCTCGCAGCCGAAACGCTGCACGATCCGAAAGCATCGGCCATCGCGAAGAGCCTTGCGGCCTCCGCCCTGTCGCAGTCGCACACGGACAAGCAGACGAGCGCGGAGATGGAACACAAGGCCAGTGAAGTCCTGCATAGCGACAAGTATTCCGAAGACACGAAGACGCTCGCGGCATCGGTGCTCGCGCAGGCCAACAAGGAACGCAAGGTGAAGTAAAAAGGAACGCGCTGCCGGATTGCTCCGGCAGCGCGTTTTCACTCGTGCGCGATACTGAACGCTTAACCCGAACGCTTATCGCGCCAGCAACAGCGTGTTGGTCCGCTTGACGAAGCTCGCCGGATCTTCCAGCGCGCCGCCTTCCGCGAGCAATGCCTGATCGAACAGCAGGTGGCACCAGTCGCTGAAATTAGCGCTGTCGGCGTTGAGATTCTTCACCAGCGGATGCTCCGGATTCACTTCGAGAATCGGCTGCATCTGCGGCGCCTGCTGCCCCGCTGCCTTCAGCATGCGTTGCAGATAGCCGCTCATGTCGCCTTCATCGGCGACGAGGCAGGTCGGCGAATCGGTGAGACGGAACGTGAGGCGCACGTCCTTCGCCTTGCCTTCGAGCGCTTCCTTCATCTTCTCGACGAGCGGCTTCATTTCCTCGCCGACCTTTTCCTGCTGCTCTTTTTCTTCGTCGTTCAGCGCGCCGAGGTCGAGGTCGCCGCGTGCGACGCTCTGCAACGGCTTGCCGTCGAATTCGTTCAGGAACGACAGCGCCCATTCGTCGACGCGATCCGACAGCAGCAGCACTTCCACGCCCTTCTTGCGGAACACTTCGAGATGCGGGCTGTTCTTCGCGGCCTGCCAGCTATCGGCGGTGACGTAGTAGATCTTCGTCTGCTCGGGCTTCATGCGCGCGACGTAATCCGCCAGCGACACGTTCTGCTCGGCCGTCGCGTTGTGCGTCGAGGCAAAGCGCACCAGCTTGGCGATGCGTTCGCGATTGCCGAAGTCTTCGCCGAGGCCTTCCTTGAATACCTGGCCGAACTCGGTCCAGAAGGTGGCGTATTTCGCCTTGTCCGCTTCCTCGGTGGCTTCCGCCGACGACGACGCAATCTCTTCCAGCATCGACAGCACGCGCTTGGTCACGCCTTCGCGGATCGCCTTCACGTCGCGGCTTTCCTGCAGGATTTCGCGCGAGACGTTGAGCGGGAGGTCGGCCGAATCGACGACGCCCTTCACGAAACGCAGATACTGCGGCAGCAGTTGCTCGGCGTCGTCCATGATGAACACGCGCTTCACGTACAGCTTGAGGCCGCTGCGATGATCGCGGTTCCAGAGATCGAACGGCGCGTGTTTCGGCACGTACAGCAGTTGCGTGTACTCGCTGCGGCCTTCGACGCGATTGTGCGTCCACGCGAGCGGATCGTCGTGATCGTGCGACAGGTGCTGGTAGAACTGCTTGTACTGCTCGTCGGTGATGTCGTTCTTCGGGCGGGTCCAGAGGGCGCTCGCCTGGTTGACGGTCTCGTCCTCGTCCTTCGTCACCATCTCGCTCTTTTCCGCGTCCCACTCTTCCTTGTTCATCAGGATCGGCAGCGCGACGTGATCGGAGTACTTCTGGATGATCGACTTCAGCTTGTGGGTGGAGAGCAGCTCGTCTTCGTCGGCTCGCAGATGCAGCGTGATCGTCGTGCCGCGCTGTGCGCGCTCGATCTGTTCGACGGCGAAGTCGCCTTCGCCCGCGCTCGTCCAGCGCACGCCTTCGCTCGCCGGCAGCCCGGCGCGGCGCGTTTCGACCGTGATCTTGTCCGCGACGATGAAGCCCGAATAGAAGCCCACGCCGAACTGGCCGATCAGCGCCGCGTCCTTCTGCTGGTCGCCGGAGAGCTTCGAGAAGAATTCCTTGGTGCCCGAGCGTGCGATCGTGCCGAGATGGGAGATCGCTTCGTCGCGGCTCATGCCGATGCCGTTGTCGTCGATCGTGACCGTGCGCGCGGTTTTGTCGTAGGACACGCGGATTCGCAGGTCGGAATCGTTCTCGTAGAGCGCGCTGTTTTCGATGGCCTCGAAGCGCAGCTTGTCGGCGGCGTCGGATGCGTTCGAGATCAGCTCGCGTAAGAAGATTTCCTTGTTGCTGTAGAGCGAATGGATCATCAGGTTCAGAAGCTGCTTCACTTCCGCCTGGAAGCTCATGGTTTCTTGCGCCATGGTCGGGTCCTTTGGTTGGGTTTTGGTGTTGATGATTGCCGCGTTTTGGCCAGCGCGGGATCGTGTTGAGCGAGTTGGCGTCAGTTAGGGGTGGGGTGGGGGGTTTTCAAGGGGTGAGGCGCTTTTTTCCTGCGACGGGGGCTGGGGACATTTCGCGGGTTATTTCGTTTTGTGCGGTGCGATACCCGCCGTGCGATAGCAGTGGCAGTCGGGGTGGCGCAGATCGGCCAAACGCGGTCGTTGGACATGGCCACTCAGATCGTCGACAATCTGACCCGTCGAAACCCGCCAACGCCGCCGCAACTGGTCTCGTTGCGCCCAGGACGGATGACGAAACAAGCTCAGTCCCCACGTTGCATAAGGTATCTAGTAGGAAAAACACCGCCATGCTCATGGATCGCCTCTTCAAGCCGCAAAGTGCTCAACGTTTGTATCACTACTGCTCGGCTGAGTCGTTCCGAGCGATCTTGGAGTCGGGCAGGCTTCGCTTCTCCGATATCAATATGCTTAACGACGCGATGGAATACCGGTGGGGCTATTCTATTTTCGAAGAAGCCGCAACGCGTTTGATAAAGAGAATTGATGTTTCCGATAACGTCCCGCAGATGGATATCGCGTTTTTTCATGCCGTCGACGAAATCCTGTCGAAGGGGCAGCTAATCGCTCACCCTTTTGTCTCGTGCCTCTCGTTTGAGGCCAATAGCTTGGATCAATGGCGCAAGTACGCCGATGATGGTCGCGGATATGCAATCGGCTTTCTCGCCTCCTCTCTTCAGCACATGCCGATCAGCCTTCTTGAAGTCTCGTACGATCGCGAAGTGCAAGTGAAGGAGATGATGGCTGCTCTGGTCGCTACGCACAGTCGATCATCGCCGCCGGAATTGCCTTTACAAGGCGAGTCCGCCGAAGATGTTGCATTGATAGCGGCATATATGGCTGCCTTTAAGCACCCTTCATTCGCATCGGAACGAGAAGTCAGATGTCTCCATGCGATTTCTCTCGAGAAAATTCAAGACAGCTTTCGGTTTGTCTCTCGGGGCACAGCAAGCAGTGCGGGCGTTGAGAATAAGGTTGCATTCACAATACGAGACGATGCTCTAACCCCGCACGTCGATCTTCCTCTTACAGCATCCGATGGAAGTTGCCCGATTGTCGAAGTGGCTACGGGTCCAAAGAACCCGACCAAGATGGGTAACGTATTCCTCTTTCTTGGCAGCCAAGGACACTCGAATGTTGCGGTGCGCCCTTCCGACCTTCCTTATCGATGATGTCGTCACCGACTACCCTCGCGGCAGTTAGTCGGATTGTCGTATCGCTCGTACCTACCCTACCTTGAGGTTGGACCCTGCTGGCGTCTGACCTCAGCGGTTTTTTTCGTGCTTAGACCTGCATGGATAGTCTGCTTCACTGCGAGTTGGCCGACAGCTTTGGGTCGATCGGCGCCGGTCGATTCGATCGCACATGCTGCGGGCCGGTTGTTGTGGTGCAGCATTGGACGTGAGCATGACATGCTACGGATGCCGTTTTGTTCCAACCAGATCATGAGCTTGAAAAAGAGCGCGAGCCGATGAAGCTGCCACCCGCAATCCGCGCCGCCTGTTCCCGCGCGCTCCCGCGCAAAAAAACCGCCAGACCGCTAACCAACGGTGAAATCACAATGGCCCGCCTCGTCTTCGCCGACGCCATCGACTATTCGAAAGTCGCGATCCACGACCACGGCTATTTCCCCTTCGGTTTGCAGCATCACCGAACGGCGGTCACACCCAACGGCCACATGTATTTCCCAAAAGCCTGCTTCAGCGACGACTTCTCGACACAGGACCTCGCCTCACAAATGTGGTTCATGCACGAGATGACGCACGTCTGGCAGTATCAACTGGGCTACTGGGTAAAGACGCGCGGCGCGCTGCGAATCGGCCTCGGCTACGGCTACACACTCGCGCACGACCATCGGCTCTGCCGCTACAACATGGAAGCGCAAGGCAACCTTCTCGCCGATTATTTCGCGCTGAAGTGTCTCGGCAGCGCGGGCCAGCCGCACCTCTACGAACACAAATACCGCACCCACCCCGATGCCCTCGCGCTCTTCGAAGCCGTGCTCGCCGATTTCCTCGACGATCCCGCAAACAAGCGCAACCTCCCCCGCCGCATGAAACATCATCCGGCATGAAGCCGGATCAATCACCCACTACGCCGGCCGCCCCGCTCCAAATGCCCCGCCAGCATCGCCGGCAACCCCGGATCGCCGCAATTGGCGATGTTGAAGCGCATCCAGGTCGTCGGCGACTGATGCGGCGAGAACAGGCTCCCCGGCGACAGCAAAAAGCCCGCCTCGTGCCCGGCGGCCGCGAGCCCTTCCGAATCCACGCCGGTGTCGGCCCACAGGAACATCCCCGCCGTCGGCGATGAAAACAGCCTGAGGCCGGTCTTTTCCAGCATCCGCGCGGTCTTGTCGCGCACGCCGTCGAGCCGCGAGCGCAGGCGCTCGACGTGTCGCCGGTAATGGCCTTCGGTCAGCACCTTGTAGACGACGCGCTCGTTCAATTCCGGGCTCGTCATGCCGACGAGCATCTTCTGGTCGGTCAGCGCCGTCGCGACTTCCGCCGACGCCGCCACGTACCCCACCCGCAGATTCGCCGCGAGCGTCTTCGAGAAACTGCCGAGGAAGATCACGCGCTTCAACTGATCGAGGCTCGCGAGGCGCGTCGCGGGGTAGCCCTGCGGGCAGAGGTCGCCGTAGACATCGTCTTCCACGACGATGAAATCGTACGTCTGCGCGAGCTGCAAGATGCGAAAAGCCTGCGCGGCGGTCAGCGACGTGCCGGTCGGGTTCTGCAGTACGGAATTGATGACGAGCATCTTCGGACGCCACGTCTGGACCATCGCTTCGAGCGCGTCGAGATCGGGGCCATCGGGCGTGTACGGCATGCCGACGAGCCGCGCGCCCTGCGACGCGAAGCGCCCGAACATCTGGAACCACGCCGGATCGCCGACGATCACCGTATCGCCCGGCTGCACGTAGAGCCGCGCGATCAGGTCGATGGCCTGCGTGATGCCGGAAACCAGCACGATCTGCTGCGTCGAAGCGCCGATCTCCAGTTCTTCCAGCCGCGTCTGCAACTGCTGGCGCAGCGGCAGAAAACCCTGTGGCGTGCCGAAGCCGAGCATCTGCGCGCCGCTCTGCCGGCTCATCGAGCGCAGCGCGTTGGTGATCAGTTCGCCGTCGAGCCAGCGCCCGGGCAGGTAGCCAAGCCCCGGCCCTTTCTCCGGGCTCGACGTGTGCAGCATGTTGCGCAGCAGCCAGACCACGTCGATCGCGCTTTGCACCGGCTCGCGCTCGGGCGCGGCCACGATGCTCAACGTGGGCGCCGCGCTCGCCCGGTCGCGGACGTAGAAGCCCGAGCCGCGCCGCGAATCGAGATAGCCTTGCGCGACGAGCCGCTCATACGCCTCGACGACCGTGAACCGCGACACGCCCTTGTCGAGCGCGAGCTTGCGGATCGACGGCATGCGCATGCCGGGGCGGAACACGCGTTCTTCGATGCGCCGCCGGCCCCACTGGACCAACTGGTCGACGAGCGTCAGTTGCGGCGCGTCGTGCGGTGCGGGAATCAGGTCGAGCGGCACGGACATGGGCGGCCCCGGCTTTGGGAGAAATGGCTCGGCGAAAACTGTACCGAATAGTCTTTGTCCGATTGTACCGTTACTGTGCAGGTGATAGGCGCTACATTTGACTTTCTGGACGAAAGCCGATGCCGCGAGGCCATCGGCGCGCGAGGTCGAGCGTGCAGGTTGAAAGGTTATGCTATCGGCCCCGATTCCTTCTGCTGGATCGTCATGACCGCTCACCGCTCGCCATCCGCCTTGAAACTCGATCATCTCGTCATCGCCGCGCGCACGCTCGAAGAGGGCGAGCAGTTCATCGTCACGACGTTCGGCGTCCCGACGAGCGGCGGCGGCGCGCATCCTCTGATGCGTACTCACAACCGGCTGCTTAACCTGTGGGGCGGCGCGTATCTCGAGGTGATCGCGATCGATCCGGACGCGCCCGCCGTCGATGCGCCGCGCGCGCGGCTCTACGCACTCGACGATCCGGCGCTGCAGCGGCGGATCGAAAGCGGTCCGCAACTCGTGCATTGGGTCGCGCGGGTTGAGCGGCCGAAGCTGCTTGCGCGCTGGCAGGCGCAGTATCCGGAGCGCATCGCGCCCGTGGTGCCGATGACGCGCGGTTCGAACACATGGGGCCTGACAGTCCTCGACGACGGCGCGTTTCCCGCGTGGCAAGGCGCCGGCGACGGCGTCGCGCCTTCGTTGATCCAGTGGGACACGCCGCTGCATCCGTCGTCGACGCTGCCGGAAACGGGCATCGCGCTGCGTTCGCTGACCGGGTTTCATCCGCGCGCCGAGACGATCGCGGAGCAGCTTGCGTGGCTCGGAGCAGCGCACCTGATGCGCGTCGAGCCGACGTCCGGCCTGCCCGCGATCGTCGCGGAATTCGAGTTGCCGGATGGCTCGGTCGTGACGCTCGGCGAATCGGCGGAATCCGTCGATGCCGCGCAGCGCGAGCGGGCCGAAGCCGCCGAGGCTGCCAAAAAACCGCGCAAGCGCGTGAAGAGCAGCAAGGCAAACGAGGAAACGGCGGCGGAATCGGCCGAAGAGCAGGTGGAATCGCACGAGGAAGCGGCAGCCGGTTCCACCACCCCGCCCGACATCGAAAGCGCCCGCCAGGCAACACCGACTCAACCCGAATAACCGGTCGCCGGGTGCAGCTCCCGTCGACCCCGACACGCGCAGGCCGCCCCAACATCGCGCCCGCGCCGGACAAAAAGGAGATTCGCCCCGATGAAGACCCGCGAAACCGAAGGCATGCTGCTCGGCCTGATCGGCGTGATCATTTTCAGCCTGACGCTGCCGATGACCCGCATCGTCGTGCAGGAAGTCCATCCGATCCTGAATGGCCTCGGCCGCGCGCTCGTCGCCGCGATTCCCGCCGCCGCCCTGCTCGTCTGGCGCCGCGAGCGCTGGCCGACGTGGCAGCAGGTCAAGGGCCTCGCCGTCGTCGCGCTGGGCGTGATCATCGCGTTTCCGGTCTTTTCCGCGTGGGCGATGAAGACCGTGCCGGCGTCGCACGGTGCGGTCGTCAACGGGCTCCAGCCGCTGTGCGTCGCGATCTACGCCGCGTGGCTTTCGCACGAGCGGCCATCGAAGGGATTCTGGTTCAGCGCGCTCGCGGGCAGCGCGATCGTCGTCGCGTTCGCGCTGCAAGCGGGCGGCGGCGGCTTGCAGGCCGGCGACCTGCTGATGCTCGTCGCGGTCGGCATCGGCGCGCTCGGCTATGCCGAAGGCGCGCGGCTCGCGCGCCAGATGGGCGGCTGGCAGGTGATCTGCTGGGCGCTCGTGCTGTCCGCGCCGTTTCTCGTGCTGCCGGTCGGCTGGCTCGCGTGGGCGCATCACGCGGCGCACCCGGAACCGCTCGCGTTGCGCACCTGGCTCGCGTTCGGCTATGTGACGCTGTTCTCGCAGTTCATCGGCTTCTTCGCGTGGTACGCGGGGCTCGCGATGGGCGGCATCGCGCGCGTCGGACAGGTACAGCTGCTGCAAATCTTCTTCACGATGGCGTTTTCCGCGCTCTTTTTCGGCGAGCGCGTCGAGGCATCGACGTGGATCTACGCGGCCGCCGTGATCGCGACCGTCATGCTCGGCCGCAAGACCGCCGTGCGCACCGCGCCGGTCGCAGCCGTGCCGGCTCCGGCGCCAGCCGTGCGGGGGACGACCTCAAGATGACGCCCGCGAGCGATAATGGACGTTTTCGAGATGCGCACCCCGACGACGGTGCCCCCTGACGAACACGTCGCCGCAAGCACCCAACACCCCGCAGCAAGCCCATTGCAAAAACGCAGCCCCGCTGCAATCGAGACGACCGAGGAATCCATGAATCAAGCCGACCTTCGCGCCACGCCCTGGCAACTTTCCGAACGCGCACGCAAGCTGACCAGCTCGGCGATCCGCGAGATTCTGAAGGTCACGGAGCGGCCTGAAGTCATTTCGTTCGCGGGCGGGCTGCCCTCGCCTGCCACCTTCCCGGTCGAGGAGATGCGCCGGGCGTCGGAACATATCCTGCGCGACCATCCGGCCGCCGCGCTGCAATACAGCGCAACCGAAGGCTTCCTGCCGCTGCGCGAGTGGGTCGCGGCGCGCTATTCGGTGGGCGGCGCGCAGATCCGCGCGTCGCAGGTGCTGATCACGACCGGTTCGCAACAGGCGCTCGACCTGCTCGGCAAGGTGCTGATCGACCCGGCGAGCCGCGTGCTGGTCGAAACGCCGACCTATCTCGGCGCGTTGCAGTCGTTTTCCCTGTTCGAGCCGAACTACGTGCAAGTGCCGACCGATGAGCACGGCCTGATCCCCGAGCGCCTCGACGCGAAGCTGGTCGAGGGGGCGCGGCTCCTGTACGCGCAGCCGAACTTCCAGAATCCGACCGGACGGCGCCTGCCGCTCGCGCGCCGCCGCGCCCTCGCGCAATTCGCGCAAAAGGCTGCGTTCCCGATCATCGAGGACGACCCGTACGGCGCGCTCGACTACGCCGGCGCCCCGCTGCCGACGATGCTCTCGATGGCGCCCGATCACATCGTGCATCTCGGCTCGTTTTCGAAGGTGCTGGCGCCGGGGTTGCGCGTGGGCTACATCATCGCGCCCGAGGAACTGCACTTCAAGCTCGTGCAGGCGAAGCAGGCAACCGATCTCCACACGCCGAGCCTCACGCAGCGCATCGTGCACGAAGTGGTCAAGGACGGCTTTCTCGACAAGCACGTGCCGACCATCCGCGCGCTCTATCGCGATCAGTGCGCGGCGATGCTCGCGGCGCTGGAACATCACATGCCGGCGGGTGTCGAATGGAACCGGCCCGAGGGCGGCATGTTCGTCTGGGTGACGCTGCCGAAGCACATCGACACGATGAAGCTGCTTGCCGATTCGATCGAACAGCACGTCGCGTTCGTGCCGGGCGGCCCGTTCTTCGCGAACGAGGCCGAGCACAACACGCTGCGCCTGTCGTTCGTCACGGTGCCGCCGGCGAAAATCAACGAAGGCGTGGCGAAGCTCGGCGCGCTGATTCGCGCGCGGCTTTGAGCGGCCCGCACCGCATTCTTCAACCCGTTTCCAGGAGTCATTGATGGCCGAATCGAACGTCTACGACAAGCTGAAGGAACTCGGCATCGAACTGCCGAGCGCCGCCGCGCCCGCCGCGGCCTATGTGATGAGCGCGCAGAGCGGCAACACCGTGTATCTGTCGGGCCATATCGCGAAGAAGGACGGCAAGGTCCACGCGGGCAAGCTCGGCGACACGCTCGTCACCGAGGAAGGCAGGGCCGCCGCCCGCGCCGTCGCGATCGATCTGATCGCGACGCTGCATGCGCATGTCGGCGATTTGAACCGCGTCAAGCGCATCGTCAAGGTGATGAGCCTCGTCAATTCGACGCCCGATTTCACCGAGCAGCATCTGGTGACGAACGGCGCGTCGGAACTGCTCGCCGATGTGTTCGGCGAGCGCGGCAAGCATGCCCGCTCGGCGTTCGGCGTCGCGCAGATTCCGATGGGCGCGTGTGTCGAGATCGAGTTGATCGCCGAAGTCGCGTAATTCCGGCGACGTCCGCAAGAAGCCCGGTGCCGCACGCGCAGCGCCGGGCTTTTTTTTGTGTGCACCGCCGACCCGGTGCGACAAATCCAACCAACATCGGACAACCGACAGCATCGTCCGCTTAACCCGTAAAGACGCCTCCCGATGCACGCACGAACGGTTCGCTTCAGGCAGGTCGACGTTTTCACGTCGGTGCCCTTCAAGGGCAATCCGCTGGCCGTGATTTTCGACGCCGACGATTTGTCGACCGAGGAGATGCAGGCCATCGCGCGCTGGACCAATCTCTCCGAGACCACGTTCCTGCTCCGCCCGACCGACCCCGAAGCCGACTATCGCGTGCGCATTTTCACGACATCGATGGAACTGCCGTTCGCCGGCCACCCGACGCTCGGCACCGCGCACGCGCTTCTCGAAAGCGGCTACACGCCGAAACAGGCGGGACGGCTCGTGCAGCAATGCGGCGTGGGCCTCGTGCCGATCGTCGAGCGCGACGGCGGCGCTTGGGCCTTCGCCGCACCGCCCGCGCGCATCGAACCGCTCGACGATGCGCGGCAACAACGGCTCGCCGCAGCTTTCGCGCCCGGCGTAATCGATTTCAATGCGCCGCCGTGCGCCGTGAACAACGGCGTGCCGTGGCTCGTCGCGCGCCTGAAAACGGCCGCCGATGTGCTCTCGCTCGCGCCGAACCGCGACGCAATGACCGCGATCGCCGCCGATACCGGAACGCTCGGGCTCGCGGTCTACGGCCCGCACGCCGGTGCCACGCCGGCCACCTTCGAGCTGCGCGCCTTGCTGTACGGGGCGGAGACGGGCGAGGACCCCGTCACGGGCAGCGCGAACGCCGCGCTCGCCTGCCTGCTCACGACACAAGGCGCCCGGCCCGGCCTTTCATATACCGTGCGTCAGGGCACGGTGCTAGGCCGCGACGGCCGCGTTTTCATCACCTACGACGACCACACCGCCGACGCGCGCACCTGGATCGGCGGACATACGGTGACGGTGGTGGAAGGCACGTTCCGCTTCTGAGCGCAAGCGAGCCGCGCGTATACCCCCAACGACCGCGCTTCCTTAATCGGGAAGGCTTCAGTAATATCTGAACAATCAGGGACCCGACCAACACGGGCGACAGCATCGCCCGTCTCGCGATGAGGCGCGATGCGCGCGCCAAAACGCAAACGTGTGCTTGCGGACTGGCGGATGCATTACGGCGGGGCGACAATGGACGTCGACGGTAAGCGGGTTTCAAGCATGTCGCCAGCCGATGTCGCGGAAGCCACGCGGCCGCCTTCGCGCACGCGGGCGAGCCATCCGGCAGCGCCCGCCCGATTCTTGCTCCAAGGTGGACTTTGCGGTGAACCCCTGTCGTCGGCCCAACTCTCCATAACATGCACCTGTTTTACTCAGTAGCGCAGTCGAGCGTCAGGTACGCCGCGCCGCGAGGCTCACGGACACGAGCGAGCTCATGAATCGAACACGGCCCAACGTGGCACGCGAAGGCATGCGCAGCGGTCTGCCGCCCCGCCGGCGGGCGCTGCTTGTCATTCCCGTGCTCGGGACGCTTGTGCTCGTGCTCTTGTGGACGGTCATCTTCGCGCGCCTGTCGGTGGAGCGCGAGGCGACCACCCACGAATCGATGGCTTCCGCCGCGATCCTCTCGTCGGCGCTCGAGCAGCACACGATCAAGGCGATCCACCAGGTCGACCAGGTCACGCGCTTCGTCAAGTACGAGTACGAGAAGTCGCCGGACAACTTCAACCTGATCTCGACCGTCGAAAAAGGCGTCGTGCAGAGCGACACGCTCGTGCAGGTTTCGCTGATCGACGAATACGGCACGCTCGTCGCGAACACCGCCGACCCGCATCCGAAACCGATCGACCTCTCCGATCGCGAGCACTTCAAGGTGCACGCGCATTCCAACGACGACCTGCTCTACATCAGCCGCCCAGTGCGCGGGCGCGTGTCGGGCCTCTGGACGCTGCAGATCACGCGGCGCCTGAATCATCCGGACGGGTCATTCGCGGGCGTCGTCGTGGTGTCGGAAGACCCGGCCTACTTCACGAGCGACTTCTACAACGTCGCGTCGATCGGGCGCGAAGGCGTGATTGCCGTCGTCTCGGACAATGGCTCCGTGCTCGCGCGCAATACGGGTGCGGGCGCGTCGGAAGGCTCCGCCGGCCGGACGACGACACCCGCGGGAAAGCCCGACACGCGCAGCGCCGTCGAACGGGCGCGCGGCGACTTCACCGCGAGCGGCGTGTATCCGACCTCCGATCACGCGTCGGGCATCTACGTCGATCCGATCGACAACGTGAAGCGCATCGTCTCGTACCGGCACATCGACGGCTATCCGCTCGGCGTGCTGGTGGGGTTGTCGGTGAAGGAAGAACTCGTCGACTACAACCACACGCGCAACGTCTACCTGCTGATGGCGACCTTCATCTCGCTCGCGATGCTCGGCTTCTTCGGCGTCGCGACGGGCCTGATCGGCAAGCTGCTCGGACGTGAACGCGAGATGACGCATCTCGTCGAATTCGACTTGCTCACGGGGCTGCGCAACCGCTATTCGACGTTGCAGGCTTTGCGTCAGGACGTCGCGCAGTCGGACAATCTCGGGCGCCTCGCCCTCCTCTTCATCGACCTCGACAATTTCAAGACAGTGAACGACACGCTCGGCCACAACGCCGGCGACATCGTGTTGCAGATGACCGCGTCGCGGCTCGCGGAGACGGTCGGCGAGAGCGGGCGGCTGTCGCGCATCGGCGGCGACGAGTTCGTCGTGGTCGTGAAGGGCAGCGAAGTCGAGCGGCGCGCGGTGGACCTGGCCGAACAGATATCCACCATGTTCGCGACGCCCTTCGACGTGCGCGGCAGCGCGTTCGTGCTGCATGCGAGCATCGGGATCGCGCTCTTTTCGGTGTCGAACGAAAGCGAGATCGACCTGCTCAAGAAAGCCGATCTCGCGATGTACAGTGCGAAGGACGCGGGGCGCAACTGCTATCAGTTCTACTCGCCGCACCTGTCGCATCGCGCCGATCACCTGATGAAGTGGGAGCAGCAACTGCGCGTCGCGCTGACCGAGCAGCAGTTGTTTCTCGCGTACCAGCCGAAGATCGATCTGGCGCGGCGCTGTATCACCGGCTTCGAGGCGCTCGTGCGCTGGAATCATCCGCAGCACGGGCTGATACCGGCGAACGAGTTCATTCCGGTCGCGGAATCGACGGGGCTGATCGTGCCGGTCGGCGATTTCGTGATTCATACGGCGTGCATGCAACTCGCGCATTGGCGGCAGGAAGGTTATACGGGGCTCTCGCTCGCGGTCAATATTTCGGCCGTGCAGTTCTGGCGTGGCGATTTGCTCGAAACGGTCGAGCGCGCGATCACGGGCAGCGGCATTCCCGCCGACAAGCTTGAGCTGGAGATCACTGAAACCGTGATGATGGAATATCCGGAGCTGGTGCAGGAGAAGATCGCGGCGTTGAAGCGGCTGGGCGTGCGCATCGCGCTCGACGACTTCGGGACGGGCTATTCGTCGCTGTCGTATTTGAACCGCTTTTCTGTCGATACGCTCAAGGTGGATCGCTCGTTCATCCAGGCGATTCCGGAGGACCGCAGCGTCTGCGTGATGGTATCGGCGATCATCAACCTCGCCCGCTCGCTTGGGCTGACGGTAGTGGTGGAAGGTACCGAGAAGGAAGAGCAGATTACGTGGCTCGCGGCGCTGGGGCCGATCGAAGCGCAGGGATTTTTGTTCTCGCGGCCGGTTCCGGCGGAAGGCGTCCAGGCGCTGCTCGACCGGTTTGGCGTGTGTGGATGGCCTGCCGGCAAGGCACGGCGATCACGGACGGGGCATGGCAAGGAGCCTTCGAGCACCGCGCTGAGCGATGAGCGCGGAGGTTGACGGAAGCGCTTCGGGTCGGGTGTTGCGCCAGCAACAATCAGAACCCGCGATGCTCCGCAAGCCACGCCACCTCGTCCGGACGCGAGGCGCGTCCAAGAATCCGATTCCGATGCGGAAACCGCCCAAAGCGCTCGATGACTTCAGCGTGTTTCAACGCGTACTGCAAATACTCGTCATCGCCCGTTTCATCGCGTAACGCGGTGAACAGCCGCACAGCCTCGCGCTGGCTCTCCGGCGTTTCGTCATGCTCGAACGGCATGTACACAAAGACGCGATGGTGCAAGCTAGGCATCCGCCGATCATCACCCGAAGCCACCAGGGCCTTCGCCAGCGCCAAAGCCCGGCCATCACCCGCAAACGCGCGCGGCGTGCCGCGATAACAGTTCCGCGAGAACTGGTCGAGCATCACGATCAGCGCAAGCGCGCCCAGCGGCGTCTTCGCCCAATGCGCGAGTCTTCCATCGTGCGCCGCTTCGAGCAATGCGCCAAAGCGTTCATTCAACATCGCATCGAACGTGCGCTTCTTGATGAACCACGCCTTCTTCTCCCGACCAAACTCCGGCGACCCCGGCGCGCCAAACCACGCGTCGAGCACCGCTTGCGCGCGCGGGTCCGAAGGATTCTCCATCACGCGAACTCCAGCACGAGCCGCCGCGTGCGCGCACTCTTCTTCTCCAGCTTCGCGACGCGCAACTCGCCAATCTCACCCGTATTGCGCACATGCGTGCCGCCGCACGGCTGGAGATCCACACTCTCGATGCGCAGCAAACGCACGCGCCCAAGCCCGACCGGCGGCTTCACGCTCATCGTGCGCACGAGTTCGGGGCGCTCGGCCATTTCGTCGTCGGTGATCCATTCGGTCTGCACCGCGTGCGACGCGCCGACCAGCTCACGCAAGCGCGCCTCGACAAACTCGCGCTCGATCGGCTCGACAGTCGCGAAATCGAGCCGTGCGTACTCGGTCGTGATACTGCAGCCATCGACCGGATACGGCAGCACCGCGCACATCAGATGGCTCGCGGTGTGCAGGCGCATGTGCCGGTAACGGCGCTGCCAATCGATTTCGGCGATCACGCGCTCGCCCACCTCGATACGCGCGAGCGCTTCTTCCTGCCCCGGCGCCGGGACGTGCACGGCGTCATCGGGTGTCGCGCCTTCGAACCTGGCCTTGCGCGTGTCCGCAATGTCGATGCGCGTGCCATCCGCGCGTGTCAGCGTGCCGGCGTCGCCCGCCTGGCCGCCGCCGAGCGGATAGAACACGGTCTGGTCGAGGTGGATGCCCTGCTCGTCGATGGCGGTGATCGTCGCTTCGCAGCGGGTCTGGTAGGCATCTTCGCGAAAGAGTGCGCGTGTGCTCATGGGTTTCGTCCTTGGATTCGGTCATGCCGACAATCTTGCGAGCGGTCATTATGCCGACCGTTCGTGCCTCGCGTCGTCAGGAGCCGATCAAGAATCCGTCAAGATTCAACCCGGCCGGTTGCGCATCCCCCGGGCTGACGCGGACTGACAGGCCATTCGTCAAGCGGACAGTCAGGCCATCCGCGACTGATTCTCCCTGACGGTGCGCTCCATCATGCCGAGGGTCTCCGCAGTGATTGGCAAGCCGTTGGCATACTGCCGGAACCCTGACGCAACCGAGGCGATGCGTTCGATGGCCTGGGATGCCATACGCGGTGCAACGCCGGTCATGCTGGCGAGATTCATCAAGTGCTCGCGCGCCGGCGCCCTCGCCTCGCCGCAGATGTCCATCTGATGCTCCCCGCCCGGCCCCCCGTTGAACGTCAGGTCATAGGCGGGTGAAAACTGCCAGCGGCCGTCCGCGCCCATCACGAACGAGAAGTTTTTTGCGTGGTCGTCGCGGTTGTTGAACACGACGTTGAACACACATCGCTCAAACGCCTGCTGAACCTCGCGCGCGTCCCGCGTCATGAACTGCGTCAGCCGCAGCAACGTGATGTAGTCCATCTGTGGTACGCGGAAATCGGCGTGGGCCACACCCGCTGCCGTATGCATCGGCACACGCATCCCGTTCACGCGGTCAAACCGCTCGACGCCAAACGCTGACAGCGAGGGACCGAGGTCGAAGTAAACGGTGGCCGGCATCCGAAGTTCACAGGCCGCGGCAATCGCCCCGTACATCGCCTCGACCGCACAGACCTCCTTGTGGTCGTACTGCGCCGGGAATTTCACTAGCCACGGTGTTCCCGTTCCTTGCCCCGAGTTCGACATCCGGTCGGAATGTCGGTCATAGTTGACCAGCACCTTGGGGCGCGCGCCGTGCGGTGAGCCGCCCATCAGCGCAAGCTCGCGCAAGAGCGCCTCACTGTCATCCGCCATCACCTGGCGGACTTCGTGAGCGAGAGTAAGCAGTTGAACATCCTGCGGGACCAGTGCATCGCCGTCATTGGGTTCAAAGACGAGCGCGCCCATCGCTTTCTCGCCGATGAAGGCCAGCCGGTCCAGCGGAGACATGCGCCGGGGGTCCCAACCCTGCTTCCGAAACAACCGGTCCATCAGAAGCATGCCCCAGCCGTCCGGCAACGCGTCGCTCACGAGGCCGGGCAGTCGCAGTTGATGCGCGGGGAAGTCTCCATAGGTCGTCGCGGCGAGCGGCATCTTGAACGGAGACAAGTTCAAACCGCGTTGCTGCGCGAGCGCGGAGTATTCGAACAGAAGGTCAGTGCCATCGTCGGCCAGCTGGCCGAGCTCGAAGCGCTCACCCCAACCCGCGTAGATCACACTGAGTTTTTTCATCCGGGGCCCCTTGAAGCTCGCTGGCGCTTGACGCTGGCTGCCTCCATCGCCTTGATGGACTTGGGTTTCAGCTCGAAAATTCCGCCCAGTTCTTCCGCCAGCCCCAAAGCCATGACGACCTTCACGAAGTTGTCGAGGGTGGCTTGCCCGCTGCGCTCGATATTGCGAAGCGCCCTTTCGGATATACCAGCGCGGCTCGCGAGTTCCTCCTGCTTCAGATTCTGCAAGAGACGCTGGGCGCGTAGACGTTGCCCCAACTCCGCTACGATTTCTTGAGAGCTAGCCAGTGTAAAGTGCATTTTTATGCCGATTAAGCAAGAAAAACGGATTTATCGGCACAATTATACCGCTTATTGACTTTTTGATCAATCACGTCGCATTAACCGGCATCGGTTGAGCTATTAACTCGATATTCTCACTTTAATCGGCCGAAAATTACCGATTAATCGAGCCGATAACCGGCGCGATCAGCGAGGAGGCGAAGGTCTGGCGGGCTCGCCCGCTCGACGCCCCGCTTTCACGGGTTTGAAGGATCGAGGTCGACTTGACGTCGGACGCCAGCAGGAAAGGTGTTTCCAGCGCCCCTCTAGGGAAAAAAACATCTCCCAGTTTTGAAACACATCAACCGCTAACTATCGCCGGTTGCGCATCCAGTCGGCGGTATCGAAGAAGGACGTGAGCAGGCGTTCGCGCAACGGTTCGTCGAGGCCGACGTCCTCCATCGCCCACGCCATGCAGCGCAGCCACTGGTCGCGCTCGTCGGACGCGATCGAAAACGGCAGGTGCCGCGCGCGCAGGCGCGGATGGCCGAAGTGGCTGATGTAGTGGTCCGGGCCGCCCATCCAGCCGCACAGGAACCAGAAGAACTTGTCGCGCGAGCCGTCGAGGGTCGGCGGATGCAGTGCGCGAATGCCCGCGAACTCGGGTTCGAGATCCATCAGGTCGTAGAAACGATCGACCAGCGCGCGCACGCGCGCTTCGCCGCCGACCAGTTCAAACGCCGTCGGTTGCGGCGTTTCGGGGTTCGCTTCGTTCATGAATTCAAAAGTCGATAAAGGTTCAAGCATCCCGCAGCGACTGTAGCGCGGGACGCGCCAGCACGCGTCGCAAGCTGAGCCAGCCGCCGAGGCTCGCGCACGCCACGCCCGCGACGATGCCCGCCGGGACGAGCCACGGATTGAAGTCGATGTGGAACTCGAACACGCGCGAGGCCAGCACATAGCCGATCGCCTGCGCGCCGAGCGCGGCCATCAGGCCGGCGAGCGCGCCCACCGCGACGAACTCGGCCACCTGCACCGAGCGCACCTGCCGGTGCGACGCGCCAAGCGCGCGCAACAGCGCGGACTCGCGCACGCGCTCGTCGCGGGTGCCGGCGAGCGCGGCGTACAGCACGAGCACGCCGGCCGCGAGCGTGAAGAGGAACAGGAACTGCACGGCGCCGATCACCTGCTGCAGCGTGCGCTGGATCTGCGCGAGGATCGGCGTGGTATCGATGGCGGTCACGTTCGGATAGAGGCCGACGATGCCGTCGATCAGCGCCTGCTGGTTCGACGGCAGGTAGAAGCTCGTGATGAACGTCGCCGGCAGGTCACTCAGCGCGGCGGGCGGCATCAGCACGAAGAAGTTGACCTTGAACGAGTTCCAGTCGAGCTTGCGCACGCTCGTGACGGGGCCATCCACCTGCAACCCGGCGACGTCGAAGCGCAGCGTATCGCCGAGCTTCACGTGGATCAGCTTCGCGAGCCCCTGCTCGATCGACACCTGTGGTTTGCCGCTCGTGCCGAACCATTCGCCTTCGACGACGCGGTTGTCGCCGGGCAGGTCGGTCGTGTAGGACAGGTTGAATTCGCGATCGACGAGGCGCTTGGCATCGGCTTTCTCGTAGTTGTCCGGGCTCACCGGCTTGCCGTTGATCGCGATCAGGCGGCCGCGCACCATCGGCGAGAGCGCGGCGTCAGGCTGTCCGTGCTGCTTCAGATAGTTGGCGACACCCTGCCGCTGGTCCGGCTGGATGTCGATCAGGAACTGGTTCGGCGCGTCGGGCGGCGTGGCGTCGCGCCAGCCGGCGATCAGGTCGTTGCGCGTCATCGCGATCAGGAGGAGGCACATCAGTCCGATGCCGAGCGCCGTGATCTGGAGCGCGCTCGAGCCGCTGCGCCGTTCGAGCGACGCCAGCGCATACCGCCAGCCGACGCCCGCGCCGCCACGCTCGCGCCTCACGAAGCGCGCCGCCGCCCAGAGCGCCGCGCGCGCGATGCCGCCGAACACCAGCAAGCCGCCCGCGAATCCGCCCGCGACGATGCCGCCCAGCTTCCACTCGCCCGCCGCGAGCACGAGCAGCAACGCGAACAGCAGCACGCCCGCGCCGTAGGCGGCATACGCGACGCGCTGTTCAGCGCCGATCTCGCGCCGGATCACATGCACCGGCGGCACGCGCGTGAGCGGCAAGAGCGGCGGCACCGCGAAGCCGAGCAGGAGCACGAGGCCCATCGCGATGCCCTGAAGCGCGGGCCAGACGCTCGGCTTCGGCAATTCCACTTCGACCAGCGTGCCCAGCCAGTTCAGCAGCACGAGATGGCCGCCGAAACCCAGTACCACGCCGACGACGCTGCCGAGCACGCCGATCGTCAGGAACTCGCCGACGAAGAGTGAGCGCAGCGTCCGCTGGCTCACGCCGAGGCACCGCATCGCGGCGCATCCGTCGAGGTGCCGGCGCGCGAAGCGGTGCGCGGCCATCGCGATCGCGACCGCCGCGAGCAGCGCGGTCAGGAGCGAGACGAGCGTGAGAAAGTGGCTTGCGCGGTCGATCGTCTGGCGCACCTGCGGCTGCCCGTCCTGCAGCGATTCGAGGTTGACGCCGCGCAGCTTGCCGCCATCGACGCGCGCGCGCGCCCAGGTCGCGAAGCGCTCGATCTGTGCGTCGGGGCCTGCGACCAGCAGCCGGTACGTCACGCGGCTGCCGTAGCCGATGAGGCCGGTGCTCGCGAGTTCGTCGGCGCGCATCATCAGCCGTGGCGAGAAATTGACGAAGCCGAAGCCGCGATCCAGCTCGCGCGTGACGATTGCCGCCACGGTGAAGGTGCGCGTGCCGACCTTCACCGTGCCGCCGACGCGCGTCTTCAGCGCGTCGAGCAACGGCGGGTCGAGCCAGACGGTGCCGGGCGCGGGAATCGCAGTGGCGGGCGCATCGTG
>NZ_FCON02000110.1 GCF_001544535.1 Caballeronia choica
GGTCACGATCGCCGGAATTGCCGATCACGATCAACCGGAAACCGCGGTCACGATAAAACGGAATCAGCGGTCACGATGCCGGAAATGTCGGTCACGATCACCGGAATACGCACCTGGGAAAGGAATTGAACGCGAAGTTGCCCGTCTCCACTATCCGGGGCCGGTGGAATTCAGTACAGACGGGGCCGCTGCTGGCGCCGGCCGCCGCCCTGGCCCTGCGCTAGCGTGCGCACCTGCTCGATCTTGCGTGCGGTCTGAGTGAGCTCCGTGCTCGCCTTCATGTTCAATTCGAAGATGAACCTGCCCTTGTGGATGTCGGCGAAATCGATCATGACGATGTTGGGCATGAAGACCTTCAGCGTGACACCGTTCGTGTAGTCGGTCGACGAGACGTAGGTCGGCAGCCGCGATGTGATCGCCTCGCCGAAGCCGGCCATCCACAGCTCGGTGAGCGCGGTCGGACGGTTGTCCGGCCCCCACATGGTCGAGTTGCGCTCCCGGATGCTCCGCTTCAGGCCGGTGGTCGTCCAGTACATCATCCCCATCCCCCTGGGGTCGGAGTTGAGGGCGCCGATCTGCATCAGCTCACTTTGCTTCTCGATGTTGGACGCGATCTTGCCCATGTCGCTGTCGCCGTTCAACGCGTTCGTGCCGCCCTTGCCAACGTATTGCAGGCCGTCGTAGACGCTGCTGTAGCCGGTGCCGTCCGCGAGGCGCTCGCAACCCCAGATCCCGGTCGACGAAAGGTAGCCCTGGCCGGCGACTTCGTGGATGCCCTTCGGGGTGAAGAGCACGACGACGCGATTCTTCAGCTGGTCGAGCGTCTTCTCGTTGAGGCTGCCCGTGCCCGTGAAGAGAGCGCTGCCGAGCTCCCGCACGCAGATCTCCGCGATGATGGTCCAGTTCGTGCATTTGTCGAACTTCAGGAGCAGGAATTCGCTGCCGTATTTGACGAACTCCTTCGCCTGTTTCAGCATGTCCACGAGCCGCATGCCGAACGCGCCGTCCAGCGGCAGCTTGGTGGTGGTGACGTTAGCCTTCCTGCCGCCCAGGTCGAAGACGATCTTGTCCTTCTTATCCTTCTGGTGCATCAGCTTCGGGTCGGCATGGAAGGCCTTCAGCAGCACCGGCGAGGCGGAAAGAGTCGAACTCTTGGTTGCCGCGATCCGCAGGTCGAATAGGCGCACGCCGGCCTGGGCCTGCTTGAAGATGTCGAGGTCCTGGGTCTGGACGTTGGCGTCGCCGCCCGTGATGCCCGCGTCGTGGCTGCCGGCGAAAACGATGTCGCAGAGCCGCTTGCCGCCGCCCAACCCGTAGTAAGTGATCATGGCCGTCGTACCTCCGATAGAGAGAGTGCGTATTCCACGCAAACCGAACGCTCATTCCATGCGTAAGCGAACGCTGCGGCCGCGGCGATGCGGGTCTGAGCGTTTTTACTCCGACACTTCCTTGCTGGTCAAACCATTTCGGCGTTTGCGCATCGGCTCGCCGGCAAGCGTGAGTCGATGGGCGTTGTAAACGAGCCGATCGAGGATCGCGTCGGCGAGTGTCTGGTCTCCGCATGTGCTGAGACCAGAACTTCTGCAATGAAGCCCGGTTTACTCCGAGCGTACGTTTTCAGGCGCGTTCAACCTATGGTGTCATCGATCTCGTTTCGGCGGGGTTTGGCATCGCGATCGTCCCCGCCTCGGCCGCGACGTTTCACACGAGTTCCGTGACCTTCAGAAGACTCATCAATCGGAACCTGCCCGATGCCAGACGGTAGCAGCTTGACGGCCCAGCGGTGCACGGTCGAATGATCGACCGAAAAGCGGCGTTCAGCCATCATTTCCTCGAAGCCTATGTACGCGCGATCGTCAAAATCGCCTTGAATTTGGATTCGTTTGAGATAGCCTGATAAGCACCGGATCACAATAAGCCCCAGCAAACTGTAGTGATGTTCCGTTGGTGTGCTCTTTTGCCGCCGACTCGTTTCAATCATTTTTTGCGCATCTGCTCCGGATCGCAGCTTCCGGGGGAATAGTCTGTGCGGTCCCACCGCACGGCACACGTTGCTGTAGACGCGTATTGCGCACCCGCCTTATGCAGCGAGCCGAAGCCGCTGGCAGTGTGGCATCAAGCCGATCCCGCCGCCCCAGCCCAAGGCGGCAGAGGCTGAGTTGTCAGGGTGGATCTGTTGCTGGATCGGCGCTTGATTGCGTGCATGAACCAAATCTTCGCGAGGTTTGCTATGACACTCAGAACGGAAACAGAGCTCATAGATGGAACTGTTCGTCGCCCCAGCAACGAAGAAAAGGTCAATTTCCGACGCAACGTCGATGAGTCGTTGGCGCAAATTCGCTCAACCGAAGTCGGGTCGAGTTTGCTTGACGACATCGTACGCGCGGGTCACGAATTGGTGATCTTGAGGGCCACACCGCCTGTGGGCAATAAGTGCAAGCAGACGGAAGCTTCGCTAATCGCCGGCGCGGCAGCTTGCTACAAGGAACTGCTCAGTTTCAAGAGCCTGTGGGACAAGGTTCAAGAACTCACCAGTGCCGGCCGGATCACCGAGCAGCACCCTGCAGTGAAGAAGTTTATGAAATTCTACGCCCCGCAGGCCCAGGGCGGGAACATGGAAGCGTACCAATATGCATCGAAACAGAACTTGCTTCCTCTCGCGCACAAGAAGGAGGAGCAGAAGCAGTTGGAGAAAGACGCGGGCAGAAGGAAAGTGTCTTCCCTCCAGCGCTGCTTGATCGCATATCACATCATGGACCACCTCACGCCGGGTCCGGGTACCGGAGCTCAGGTCCTTTGGGATCCGAAATCGGTTGGCGTGTGCATGGATCTGGCGGCGAACAGGCGCGCGGCCTGGATGGATCGCCCACCCTGGATTGCTTTGGCCCACGAACTGATTCACGGATGGCGATTGGTGACCGGCAGGTGCGTCTTTCAGCCAGGAGGGATCGAGGACTATTGGGAGGAGGCGATGACGGTCGGCCTCCCACCCTATGACAGATGCCGATTCACGGAGAACCGCTTCCGTCACGTAAAGGCACTCCCGTTGCGAACTTACTATGGAGAATCGACCTTGAATCGGAGCAACCACGCGGCGGTTAAGCATGGTGAGGTAGGTTCGCGGCTGCAGCCGATATCATTCTCAATAAAGATTGTCGGTGGCGGCCCGAATGACCCTTTGGTCTTTGATTACGATATCCGTCCAGCGGGTAAGCCGGATAAGATTATCAGTGGAAAGACGGACGCTGGGGGGCGCGCCACTTTGATTGCGCAATGGATGACCGATGGGGAAATACGCTTTCGCGGCTTCGGCGCTTTTGGCCGCGTCGAAACGCAGTGGCAGAAAATTTTGCTCAGCAGGCAGATGACTTTGCAGTTTGGCCGTTACAGCTTCATTTGCGAGCCTGTCTATTGATAAAAAAGGCTTCTTGCTTCGCTGATCTTTATCGGAAGCGAAGGTCGAAGCGCTTCAACCAATCGCACGGCGCGTGGCTCCGCGAGTTCGCGTCCGTCGTCCAGACGATCAGGCTCCGACCCACTAGGGAGGTCGTAAGCATTGAGTTCTGGCAGACGAGTTCGTTCGTCGAAGCGGCGGCGGCCTTCGTCCGTAGGTGAAGGATCAGCGGTCGCGCACGAGCGAGCGACCGTTGTACTTTGAGACCGGCCGCTCGCGTCGCGGGGAACTGAATGGCGACATTGGGTCGGCTACAGCCAATGGCGCTAGGTGTCTTCGGCCGATGGTAGCTATTCGTCTATCAGACAAACCAGTCCATTGAACTTCGGGTCTACCTAGAGAATTGCCAAATGCCTTTAGGGACCATCTCGGCCTAAACAACATTTGTTCTCTTTACTCTAGATCGATTAAGCTCAGTGCCACGGCTCTTAACAGACACGCAGTTGCGCAGACAACTAATGACGATCAAACACAGATTTGCTCCCCTTCTGATTCCCGCTGGGGGTGGTCAGCCAGTTCGACTGGATTCCATTGCCGGAGAAGGTAATGCGAACGATGTAACCGAGGCGGATTTACAAAATTATGTTCATTTCCACCCTGAATGTCTCCCAATCGTCGAGGTAGACCCGATTTTTGCAAATCCAGTGGCAATCTGTCGGGAACTCCCTACACCCGCGGGTCCAATCGATAACTTCATGGTGACGTCGAGCGGATTGCCTGTGCTGGTGGAATGCAAGCTTTGGCGAAACCCGCAAGCTCGGCGGGAGGTGGTTGGGCAGATTCTTGACTATGCCAAAGAACTTAGCCGCTGGTCGTCCTCTGATCTGCAGCGAGCAGTGCGGCAGCGGCTGAAATGCGATGGCGACCCGGTCCTTGAGAAGGTGAGGGAGACGACACCGGAGACCGACGAGACGTTGTTCAACGACGCGCTGACGCACAATCTTCGGCGCGGCCGCTTTCTTCTGCTGATTGTCGGCGATGGCATCCGCGAAGGCGTCGAGGCGATCGGCGACTATTTACAGGCTCATGCCGGACTCCACTTTTCCCTTGGCTTGGTGGAGCTTCCGATCTTCGCCCTGCCCGATGGCGGCCGGCTGGTCGTGCCGCGTGTCCTCGCCCGAACATCGCTAATTACGCGCACTGTGGTCGCTGTACCGGGTGGCTTCACCCTCGAACCGAGCGATGAAGAAGCGGCAGACCTTGCAGCAAACGTGAACTCCGCGCTCGGCAGTGAGCAACAGCAGTTCTGGCAGGGGCTGCTTGAGCGGTTGAAACTGGACGATCCAGAACAGCGCGTCCCGGGGCCAGCCCGGCAGGGGTACCTCAACTTTATGATGCCTGCGCCTGGTGGCACATCGTGGATAAACGCCTACCGAAACCGCAAGCTGAATGAAATTGGAGTAGAACTGCTTTCGAGTGCGAACGGCGCAGGGGCATATGCGAGGCGAGTAATTGCCGACGACTGGGCAACTGTGAAAAGCGAACTTGGTGGCACAGCGGAGCTGACTGAAAGAGACGGGCGTCCTTTGATTGTGGACCGACGGACCGTCCCTGGGCTCGACAAACCTGAGATCCGTGAGCAAGCCTACGATTGGCTCGCCGAACGTGTGAACACCTTCGTGAATGTGTTGCGGCCGCGGGTTCGCTCCGCAGCAGCCGACTATGAGCATCACGCTGAGTAGAGGTGAGCCGGCGCTTGGAGTCGACGGCTGTGGCTACAAGAATCCGCTTAGAACTCTAAAATCCGCGACCTGGTGTCGGTCGGCTTTCCTTCTTCGCGTGCTTCACAAAGTCCTTGAACTGGGCCTTCTGGGCGCGCGGCCGGACTGAGGCGGCCAGAAAGTACGTCAATCTCCGCGATCCGCGTCGCGATTTGGCGCGGCGGTGCGACAATGTCCCCGAGAACAAAGCGGCCCATGTCGCACAAAATTTCGACTAAAGTAAGATCTCTTGGTCGGAGACGGGCAATGCGACATTTTTATTACGCAGCGCTGCCTTTACTCGCGGCGGTATCAATCGTCGTTGACACTGCATCTATTTGTGCCTGGTCACAAAGTGAAGGAACGCCGCCCGTTGTGATCCAGAATCTTCCCATTCCGAATGTTATGTTCCGCATGGCCCAGGTCCGCGCAGTGCGCAAAGATATTGTGGCCGCATCTTTCTATTCATTATCTGCGTACACAGATGACAACGCGAAATTTTATGGGTGGACTAAATACGTCGTTCCACGCAAAGGAGTTATTTTTGGACAGCGTCAAACAGTTTTTTGGTTGAAGGTTGACCCTGACGCGAAGACAATTGATATTTCCATTCGAGGAACAAATAATCTTGATGACGTGTTACGCGACCTTCAAGTTGGTGCTATCGAGGATTCCAGACTTGCCATTCCGCTACATGCGGGTTTTCAATCGATAGCTGTTGGAGTTTTCAACAAATTGAAATCTATTTTGACATCAAACCAGCTTAATAATTATTCGTTTCGATTGTACGGCCACTCGCTTGGTGGGGCTGTGGCTGCAGTTGTTTCAATGTATCTTTACCAACAAGGAAGTAATGTTGACTTGGTAGTGACTTTTGGTGCACCAAGATTTACGACCAATGAAGGCGCGCGTAAATACCAGGTTCTTAATTTGCGGACATATCGAATCGTTCGATGCGACGACGTAGTTCCTTTTTTGCCACCTCCAAATTTTTTTGGTTGGAAGACTGGGGGGTATGAAGCCAACGGGAATGTTCTGCTTTTGTTAAAGCCGCCATATTTTGACTACTCCATGGGAATTGATATTGAGCGCGATTTTGTATATCAACTTAGGACTGAGCTTACGAACAATCAAAACAAGGAGATATTGGCATTTGGCCATAGAATGCCCAATTACTACTCGCTGGTATATGAAATTTCTCCGCAGTATGTCGCCTTCGAAGGCGGCAAGGAGCTTGTTCCGGTGAGCTACACTCTGAAGTCGCAAAATCAATTGTGTCCACCACAGCTCGGTATGGTTCACGATAACAAGTCTGGAACCGACCAACGTAACGAGTCGAAAAATTAAAAAGCGGATGAAAAGAATTGGCGTCGACTGTTTCGCATTTGGGAGATTGCCTTCAGAGTGGGCGACGTGACAAACTCAACAAAACAACACGCCTGAATGACCGCTGTACATTCGAAATGCGCCGTACCGTTCGAAAGATGGCGACCGGCAGCAGTGGGTCGTCAACGGACATTCGATTTCCCCGACAGCGGCCATTCACGATCGACAAATTCAGCCGGCCACTGAACGACGGCAATGGGGTCCTCACCTGACGCTGTTATGTCGGTGGACCAACGGCCGCATTGGCCGAGCACTTGCCGGCTGGCGCCGACGCACGAATCCCCGCTGGACCTCGGAAGCTGCCTTTGGCGTCGCCCGCCCACCACGGCCGGAGAGGTCGGATGACGGTCGGTTATCGCGAATTGCGCGGCACGTGACCTCGCGGTTGGGCCCCAGGCCTTAAGCCCGTGTGAGGAATCACCGTTCACCTAGATCCGTAGTCCCGTCGTCGTTTGCCGACCGTCACTCCGAGGCACGACCGTCCACTGCGCCACTCTCGCGGTCCTTGTCTCGAGTCCCGGCGCCAACCATGTTCCTGCGCCATGTCGCTGGCGGCTCACCGAACTCCCGCTTGAACGCGCGATTGAATGAGGCTTCCGATTCGTAGCCGGCACCCTCGGCGATCGACGCCAGCGAGGAATCCGTTAAACGCAGCTGCCGCGCGGCAAGCTGCAAGCGCCACAAGGCGAGATATTGCATCGGCGGTAGCCCGACCAGTTCGGTAAAACGCTGTGCCAGCCCGGAACGCGAGATGCCCACTTCGCGTGCGAGAGCATCAACGGTCCAGGCATACACCGGCCGCGAATGCATCAGCGCGAGTGCACGCGCCACAAAGCGGTCGCGCAGTCCCGCCAACCAGCCCTTGCGATCATCGGCCATCGTGCCGACGTAGCGACGCACCGCCTCGACGAAGACCAACTCCGCAAGCTTGGCCAGCACCGTGGCGCTGCCCGCCTGCGCCGAGGCTGCCTCCTCGGTTGCAAACCGCAGCGACGATTCGAGCCACGACGCGCCGGATCCGCGCATGCTCACCTTGAACAGTCTCGGCAGCGCGCAAAGCAACGGATTTCGTGAATTGTCCTGCGGCGCGAGAAAGCCGCACACCATGCGAGTGACCTCGCCCCCACCGCCGTGCGTGAGTGTCATGACTTCACCCGGATTCGTCTCGACCTGGTTCGCAAGTAGCGGCGCCAGGACCTCGGGCACCAGATCGATGGAACTGCCCAACACGTGAGTCTCGCCCTGCGGCACCACGATAACGTCTCCTGCCTCCGCCTGCACCAGGCTCGCCGGATCGCCGGGCAGCATCGCAAAGCACCTTCCTTCTGTCAGGAGATGGAACGAGACGACGCGCTCGGAAGGGGGCAAGTATGCCGAACAAAGCGCCGAATCAGCCTGCCCGATAACGCACCAGGGCGCCGAGAAGATGCCATCGAGGTGAACAGCCCCGATCAACTGGATGATGCGCAAGACATCGGAGAGGGCATCCATGGCGGGGTTCGCGCAATGTTGGGGTCGCGCACAAGAAAGCTGGACGCCCGGCTATTCAATGTCGCGCCTACCGTCGGGATACTAGCACCGTGCCTGAAGGCCAACACTCGCAAGAAGATTCGGATGAAGCAGCGGAGCCAGTGAGCAGCAACGTTCGTCGTGCATCGGACAAGCGACGGACTATTTGTATGTGTCTGCTCCAAACGGGTTGGCGATGCTGCAAGGCGATATCGCGCTTCATGCCGTCGACGATTGCCCACTGGTTTTGCGTACCTACACCGAAGCGCCATGAGATCGAGCGGCACGGACGTCGAGGAGCAATGCAAATTCACCGGGGCGTGCATCCTCCGACGTCTGCAACCTTCAGAAGTACCTCGACCACGCTTTTAAAAGCGAAACCAGCCGCAATCTTTCAGGAGAGCAGTCATGCCCACGGTCACATCATCTTCTTTGCCCGATACGGATCTCGCCGCGCTCAGGATGCGGCATGCCGCTGCTGACGTTCAGACACCTTTCTCACAACCGTACGTCGATGCCGCACGCTATGCCAGGTGCGTGGAAGTGTCCAAGCGTATCCGGTGGGACATTGATCGCGACGTGCTTCGTCATCGCGAATTCGATTTCACGAAAAAATTCCTGCCTGACGGCTTGTCGTTCGTAGATCGGCTGCCATTCCTGGACGTCATCGAGCAGCGCCTGCTGTCGCAGATCCAGGGCCGTTCGTACGCGAATATCTTCGGTTTGGTCGAGCGCTTCATCGGAGCCAAGATGCTCGACGTGAGCCGCGACCACTGGCTTGGTAACCAGATCGCACTTGAGGCGCTGGTTCGCTTCACCGACGAAGAACTTAAGCACCAGGAGTTGTTTCGCCGCATCGAGACCATGATCGGCGCCGGGATGCCCGCAGGGTATACGTTCGAACCGCGCCCCGATGACGTCGCATCGGTCGTACTGGGCAAATCAACGTGGTCCGTGCTCGCTTTGACCTGCCTCATCGAACTGTTCACGCAAGCCCACTACCGGGCCAGCATCGAACCGGACATCGAGCTTTCGCGGCTCTTCAAGGAGGTGTTCCTGTTTCACTGGAAAGAGGAATCGCAGCACGCGATTCTCGATGAACTGGAATGGCTACGTGAAAACGCGAAACTTACGCCGCAAGCGCGCGATGAGGCCGTGGACGATCTCATTGCCCTGGTAGGTGCAGTTGATGAAATCCTGCAAGACCAGTCGGCGGCAGACACGCGCTACTTCATCGGCCTTTGCGACCGTCCCTTTACGGACATCGAGATCGAAACCGTGACGACGACCGTTCTTGCTGCGTATCGCTTCCAATACATCGTGTCGGGCGTGCAGATTCCGCGCTTCGGCGAAACGCTCAACGCGATGATCTCACCAGCGCAAGCCCTTCGGATTGGCGCCGCGCTGGCGCCAATCATGGGCTGACCGACAACCGAAACCACGGAGTTCCACATCATGGCAATCGCATCTCCCGCCGGATTCGACGTTGCTGCCTTGCGCACGCAGGTCCTTGCGACCTACGATCGCGTCGCACGCGACCCCACCGGCGAGTTTCACTTTCATCGGGGACCGCGTTATGCGGCCGACTACCTTCACTATGACGCCGACGAACTGGCGTCGCTACCGGCTCAGTGCACCGCTTGCTTCGCCGGTGTTGGCAACCCGTTGCGCATCGGTCCGATCCATCCAGGCGAGACCGTTCTGGACCACGCGTGCGGCGCTGGCATGGACCTCCTGCTGGCCGCTCGTCGGGTCGGACCCGCCGGCCATGCTTTTGGAGTCGACATGACGCCGGCAATGCGGGAGGTCGCAAGCAGCGCGGCTGCAGAAGCCGGACTAGGCGCGATTGTCACCATCCGCGCCGGTTTGTTCGAGCAACTGCCAATCAATGACGAGAGCGTCGACGTCGTGATTTCAAACGGCGTCGTCAACCTCGCGCCCGACAAGTCCCGGGTGTTCGCCGAGATTCATCGCGTGCTCCGTCCGGGCGGCCGGCTGTATATGGCCGACGTCGTGGTTCAGCGGGAACTGAAGAATGAAGTGCGCAGCAATCCCGACCTGTGGGCGGCATGCATCGCCGGCGCGCTGCCGGAGCCTGAACTCGCCGAGATTGCACAGGCGTTCGGCTTTCGCGGACCGCGGATCACGGAGCGCTTCGATTGCTTTCGCGATACCACCGCGCAAGCAAAGGTTGCGGGCGACCTGCACGTCCAGGCAGTCAACTTTTTGGCGTTCAAGTAGGACCGGGACTTGGTGGCGGTCCGAATAAGATTGCGTCGTCTGAAGGTCCCGCGACGTCCAAAGATCCGCAACAAAGGAATTTGCGATTTGATTGGAGCCGATGATGGACATGCAGATCCGCAACCCAACGACGGCTATTCTCGCGCCTGTGATTGCACTGCATTGTTCGGGTGGGAGTGCCGGACAATGGCGGCAGCTCGGCAGCTCGGCAGTGCGCTCGACTCGAGTTATGAACTCGTCGCACCCGAGCACTACGGCTGCGACAGTTCGGGCCCACAGAGTGGTGTGCACGCCTTTATCCTGGCGGACGAGGCGGCGAGAACGATCAACATAATCGATCGGGCCAGTTGCACAGTGCACCTCGTCGGCCACTCTTATGGCGGCGGCGTCGCCCTGCATGCGGCCGTGGAGCGGCCGCATCGTATCGCGAGCCTTACCCTCTACCTTTCACCTTCTGAAAGCGATCGGCGCCCACGGCGCTGCCGCGCTCGCCGAGATCCTTGCGATTGCTACGAAAACCGCCGAAGCGGTATGCACGGGCGAGTACGTTGGCGCGGCTAGGTCGTTTGTAGACTACTGGGGCGGCCACGGCGCATGGGCGCCGCTATGGCCGTCTGTTCGCCGACTTGATCCTCATGCAAGCCTCGGCTTTGCAACGCAGGGCGGCTCTTAGGCGCAGTGCGTCAAACCACTAACATCAAACCCGGTCCGAGTTTCCTGAAGCAAATCTGCTCGAACGGCTACGGCCGATCAGCTCGGCATTCAGTGCCACCATTCTGGACATTATCAGGCGCCGCTCCGACCGTCGACTCGGGATCGCCCCAGCACGATCATCCTCGTGCTAGCAACGCATCGGCCGGATACTGGCGGAAGGGTCAGGCTTTTTTGGAGGGTTTTTCGGTGTCGCCCGTGCGTGTCACTCTCCTGACGCTGCTTGCAATGGTGGCTTTTGCAGCGAATTCGTTGCTATGCCGCCTGGCCCTCAAGGGCACCGAGATCGATGCAGCGAGTTTTACGTCGGTCCGCATCGCGTCGGGCGCCCTCGCGCTCTCGCTGCTAGTGTGGCTCCGGGGCGGCAGGCTGGGCGGCGCCGGCAACTGGCTGTCGGCGCTGGCGTTGTTCGCCTATGCTGCCGCATTCTCGTTTGCATACCTGACCCTGCCGGCGTCCACTGGAGCCCTGCTTCTGTTCGGCGCCGTGCAGACGACCATGATCGGGTACGGCATCCGGACAGGCGAACGCTTCGCAAGCCGGCAATGGATCGGATTGGCATGCGCGTTGGCGGGCCTTGCCGGGCTGCTGCTTCCCGGTCTCTCCGCGCCACCTCCCGGAGGCGCTGTCCTAATGCTCGGCGCCGGCGTCGCTTGGGGCATCTATTCGTTGCGCGGCAAGGGCGCGGGAAATCCCACTGCGGTGACGGCCGGTAATTTCCTGCGCGCACTCCCTCTTTCCGCCGCGCTCAGCGCCGCCATGTCCGCACGCGCTTCGATCGATTGCGCCGGTTTCTGGTACGCCGCGGCTTCCGGCGCGGTGGCCTCCGGCATTGGCTACGCCATCTGGTACGCGGCGTTGCCCGCGCTGAAAGCCGGCAATGCGGCCACGGTGCAGTTGTGCGTGCCGGTCATCGCTACGCTCGGCGCAGCCGTGTTTCTTGGGGAGAGCCTGACGCTCCGAATCGTGCTCGCGTCGGCAGCAATCCTCGGAGGAATTGGCCTCGTTGTAGTGCGTTTGGAAACGCGGCACGACAGGCGGGCGTAAAAAAGCACGGCAAGCCTGCCCGCCTCGCAAGACGCTGTGCCGACGGCATAGGGTTTTCTTTTATTGCGTGCCTCCCGAGTGGGGACGGGGTGCATATATTTAAAGTCTGGTACCGATCATGTCCAGGCGATTGTCATCATGAGCTACAGTCTGGAGGGACGCTTACTGGAAGTCTGCGAGTGCAAGGTGCTTTGCCCGCGCTGGATCGGCGAGGATCCCGACAACGGCACGTACAGGTCGACAGTCGCGTATCACTATGACAAGGGGGCGGTGGCCGACGTGGATGTATCGGGACTGACGATTGCGCTTACCTGCCTCATCCCCGGCAACGTCTTGCAAGGCAACTGACGGGTGATCATTTTCGTCGACGAATGCTTTGGGCCGCAGCGGTGGCTTCTGGCCGACCAGCTTGCCTTTGTTCCATGCCGGACGGGTTTGTTCGGTCTTCATGACAGACTCCCACAGTGATGATGGGAGTTAGATTGTGCTACCCGGCGTCGACGCCCGCTTTGGCCTGGTTTGCGCGACGTTTATACCCGGACCGGCCGGGTGTTGCCTCTCACAGATCCGGCGAGGCCTTCCCGGGTGGTTGGTCCGCATCAGAAACCTGCCCGACAACCTACGGGTACATTTCGGCCTTTGCGGACGCTGGGTCAACGCACCGTCGACGACCGTTGTAGCGCAAAAAGCTGACCAAAACGGAACAGGACAGACGAGCGGCTCTGTTGCGCCATCGATCGATGGTAGCCAGTCGCGCAGTCGCCTCGGTGCAGCCAAAACGTCGAGCTTACGATTAACAACGACGAAATAAGATCAGCCTCGCAATTCGAGCTTGTAGAAGAAGTTTTCGACGGTGTATCGCGAGCGATTGAACAAACCGAGGTCGGTTACCCGGTTCTTGACGTACACGTAATGCCGACAGTTCTTTTCTTTGCTGATGCGATTGATTCCTTGCATCTCAGATGAAAACTGTGCCAGCGACACCGCCTTCGGCTCCTTAAAGCGCGACGCCCCTGGCAAAGCCATCGCATCGGGCTGGCGCTTTTCCGGCCACGCAGGCATTACCCGCAAACCGTCTGTACCGATCTCGATGGTGAACAGGAACTCGACCTTTCCCGTCTGCTCATCGGCCCAGCAAGGCGGATAGTCGCGTCCGCCGCGCGCGTCGAGCCTCGCTTTGAGAAACGCGACTTGGCCCCGAAGATCCGCATTCTCCTTCGTCACGCGAATCACGCCGCCACTGCTAGACGCGCCCATCATTTCCTTTCGCGCCGCTACGAGATCCCGGGCGAGCGTCTGCTCCTCGCCTGATGCGTAAGACTCGCCCATCTGCTCTTGAAGCTGCTTCTCGACTTCTTTCTTGAGCGCGACGCCGGCTTCGGCCTCGGCGGCGATATCTTTGTCGCCGATCTGCTTTTCGAGTGTCGCCTTCAACGCAAGTGCGTCGGTCACAGCCTGGTGCGAGTTTTCGCTGACGGCAGCCTTGTCCTGTACCGCATCGAGGGTCTTCTTCAGTTCGGTCAGCGCGCTCAGCTCCTTGTCGAGATCGCCGACTCGTCGTTTCAGCGCTTCGCGTTCGTTGATCAGTTTCGATTCGGCGACGAGCGAGGTGATCACCTCGTCAGGGCTAATGCCCGATCTGGACAGCGCCTCGCTCAGTTTCCTGCGTGCTTCATCGAAGGCTTTGCGGTGCATGTCGAGTTGCCGGGATCGATCCAGCGAAAGCTGCAGTTTCGCTGCATGCTCGTCCGCCTGCACGAGCATATAGCCAAGCAACAGCATCAGGATGAAGGCGAGTGTGAATGCGATCTCCGTCAGCGACAACTGGAAGATCTGATCGGATTTGGCGCGCACGGCGATCTCTCCGGGTCGCTCAGGCGGAAGCCGCGCCGTTGAGCAGCGTGATCTCCGGCGCGTGTCCGTTCGCCCGCGCCACGCCGCCCACCGCAATGTGTCGCCCCGGCGCTTCCGGAACGTGCGCCGCCGGGCTTCGCCCAAGCTCCGACAGTTGCCCGACGAGACTCTGGACCTCGCGCACGAGCCCATTCACTAGCTCCGTCGTCGCGATTATGGCGTGCTCTGCCGCGCTCGTGGATGCGACCTTGAGCGCCTCCCGTTCCACCTTCCAGTCGCGCGCCGCTAGTCCGATGGACTGATCGACAGCCTGAAGCGCGGCGACGACTCGTTCCAAGCGCGTTGCATGTTCGGCGAGCATCCGTATGGCGGCCGAGGTCGCGTCCTTGTGCTCGCCGACATTCGCATGCAACGCGGACAGGCCCTGTTGCGTGGCGTTGAGCGTGGCAATGTGCATCTTCGACACGTCCAGCATGCTTTGCTGCGTGCGCGTCAATTGCGCGAGCACGGCGGCGGAGGACTGCGTTTCGCCGCTGAGCGATTTCACGGAAACGAGAACGCCGCGTGTCGATTCGAGAGCGAGATCAAGCTGGCCCGATACCGCCGCGATCCGTTGTCCGACACTCTCTGCCGCATCTCCGAGCTGCTTCACGGGTTCGGCGAGGCCCTTGGCAAAGTAGTCATCGGGAAATGTCGTGCGTTCGAGGCGTGCTTGTACGGCATCCGCGAACTGCACCACTCGGTCTTCTATGCCCTGAATGTTCTGCAGCATACCGAGCGAATAGTTGTCGAAGAGACGCGTGAGCCTGCCACTCGCTTCCTGTAGGTCTTCTTGCGATTGTGCGAAGGCCTTCGTGTGCGCATCGGTGAGTTGCTCGAAAAATTCTGACAACTTCGTGCCATACGATTTCGATAAGTCTTCGATGCCGGACGCGACGCGGGCGACGGATTGTGTCGTCGTATCGTCCACTTGCCGCTCGAAGACCCGAAGCTTCTCCAACACGATCGTCAATTGGTCTCGAAGCTGATACGTGGCATCGACGACCTTGTTTTCGGCGAGCTTCATCGCATCGTCCATGTCCAGCCGAAAGCTGACGAGCACGACACGCACGGCGAGTCCGAGCACCGTGCTCGTCATGGCGGCGCCGAAGCGGACAGCGATGGCGGACATCTGCGTGCCAATGTTGGGCAGATCGAACAGACTGAAGATGATCGACGTGATAGTGAAGATGAAGCCAAGGTAATAGCAACTGTCGGCAAATTTCTCGGGTGTCAGCGCCGGATCAGGGCTGATCACACCGATCAGAATGTAGATCAGCATGATGGCGATCGGAACTGCGAGCCCGAGGATCCATGGCGAATGTAGATACCAGCCCAGCGTAGACGACACGAGCTTGAACAGAAGCGCAACGGCGAACAAATTTCGCGCGCGCACGGCGGTGAGACGGTCCATCGTGATCAGCCCTCCAGTGGTGTGACGGCGACGATGCGCGCACCGGCCGAAGCGAAATAACCTTCCCAGAACTTCAGGTTGCGGCGCGTTTGAAGGCGCGGCGTGTTGATCAGATAGTCGAGTTCGACATCGACGCCGTTGAGATTCGTGCTCATCTTCCGGCCGTAGTCGGACTCATGAAACGACGCGAATTCAGGCGTTTCGCGATACATCGAAAACTCGGGCGTGTTGTGCAGCATGTCGGATACGATTATCAACTTGCGCGGACCCTTGACATCTTCCTTTCGAAATCCGTTGATCGAGGTCATCTTGAGCATTTCGAAGATGGGCGAATACTTTGCGGACTTCGTCGTCTGCAACTGATCGGCGAGCGCGAGCATCGGTTCGCGGAAGCTCGTTTCGAATCGCTTCTTCAGGTGCGCCTTGTTCGCCGTATATTCGCTTGCGTCGGCTCCGTCGCCGGGATTGCACTCGCTGAAAATCGCTTTCGGCGACGACTTGTAGTCTTCGCCGAGTACGAACACCGAGAGCAGGTAGCCCCCGGGCACACGCTGCGCGACGAGCCGGTGGACCTGGACTAACGCCCATTGCGCTTAGATCGACGATGGAGCAACCCTGAAGTTCTTGGCGCGAATTCCATGGCAACGGCCGAGGGGTAAGACAATTGTGCGGGAGTTATCAAAACCATCGAAGAATTTCGCTCGAGTGTTGGGAACCGATCATCGTTGTAAAGGGATGCTTCGATAAGCTCGGCTCTTACTACGGGAGTTCGACGGCTTCTCGCGTCGGGCGGTCTAATATAAAGAGAACAAAGACCAATCATGCGTCTATGGAAACGCCTGTGGCGGTTGCTGTGTGCCGGCCGAAGCAAAAAGCAGACGGTCGCGATCGAACAATTCGCCGTCGAGCCCATCTCACAGGAACTGAACCTGCGCTGTGAGGCGCGGCGTCTGGCGGAAGCCGGCTCATCGGCAATGCTTGGCTCCGGCATCGAAGCGGCCATTGTTGCGCGCGTCGATAAGGGTCGCCACGTGCACATCGAGAATGCCGGACGCCGGGCGATCTACCTCGGCGAACAGTTCGCCTTGCATCACGTGGCGATGCTCGTCGAAGATGCACTGCAATCGGAGACCACATTCGCCGCCAAGAAAACTGCAGCCTTTTCGGCTGAACGGAAGATGGTGGCCAGCCTTTCCTCACGAGCAAGGCGAGCACTTCGGCCATAGCCGACCTTCGGCCAGACTCCTTTCTACGTCAGCAGTCTGGCGGATTGCCGACGGTGACCGCGTCGAGTCCGGCGGGGCGAAAGTTTCTGGATCGGCAGCCAACTCACACTTTCGACCCGAATCGGACCTACGAGACTTCGTGCCAGCGATGGCCGGTTTCAAAAGTCAAACGGTCATTCATGCAACAACATGCCTCTAACGGGTACGGGACACGAGGCCAATTCCAGATTCATGTAATAGCTGTTCTTTGCCCTGTCGACTAACCTCAGTAACTGGGCACTATGAACCGTTCAATTCAGATCCTGCGGCTTCGTAATTGCCCTGCGGACTTGATGTGACCGCGGGCCCGCTAAATGTCCTATCGGGTAATTCACGGCAATCGATTCAGCAACTCGTCCGAGAGAGAAGGCTTGGTCTCAAACGCGCAAATGTCTGTTTCCTTGCCACCGGGTCCGGTGGGAAGGTTCTTTTTTGCGCCGAGGATGAGAGTCGGTTCACATTTCCAACAAGCCGAGATCGACGAGGTGCTCCTGCTCGTTGCGACATAAGAAGGGGGTCGCACGGTCCCGGTTTCCGGCGTAACGCTCGCGGCCCCGTGCAAGGCGCCGTGACACAGCGCGCGCCAGACGGCGGAAGCTTTGAGTGCTGAGCGCCGGTTCTCCGATCCCATCGCGATGGCAAACGATACCCATACCCGACGGTACACAGTCGCGCCCGACATCCAGTCTCTCTTCGAACGGCAATGATACGAAAGGACACACTATGACCTCGCCCCGAACTAGCGGAACGAATGTTTCCGCGGACGCGACTCGCTCCGGCCGATTGTTTTTCCTCGAACTGAGCGGTGGCCGCATTCACTCGATCAATCCCGACGGATCCGACCTCAAGACGATCGTCGCGCATTGCCGCCTCCCCGACGGTATCGTCGTGGACGTGGATGCCGGTCATATCTACTGGACCAACATGGGTTCGATCGGCCCCGATGACGGCTCGATCGAGCGCGCCGACCTCGACGGCAAGAACCGCGTGGTCATCATCCCGCAAGGCGTCACGCACACGCCGAAGCAGATTCATCTCGATAAGGCAGGTGGCAAGCTCTATTGGTGCGATCGAGAAGGCATGCGCGTGATGCGCGCCAACCTCGACGGCTCTCAAGTCGAAACGCTGGTCACGGCCGGGCATGGCGCCCAGGACCGGCTCGACCAGACCCGGTGGTGCGTCGGAATCACGACCGATCCGAAGCACAAGAAGCTCTACTGGACGCAAAAAGGCCCGGACAACGCCGGCCTGGGCCGCATCTTCCGCGCCAATATCGACATCCCGCAGGGCGAAGGTCCGGCAAACCGCTCCGACATCGAAGTGCTGTTCGACCGGTTGCCGGAGCCCATCGACCTCGAACTTGACCTCGCGAAGCGTGTCCTCTACTGGACCGATCGTGGCGATCCTCCGCGCGGCAACTCCGTCAATCGCACGCCGATCGATGGACCGGCGACGTCTGAAATCCTCGTTACGCACCTGATGGAGGGAATCGGCATCGCACTCGACATTCCCGGTAATCGGATGTTCGTCACGGACCTGGGCGGCTCGGTTTACTCCGCCGATCTCGATGGAAGAAACCCGCGCAACTTCCTCTTCGCCCAAGGCAACCTCACCGGCATCGTCTATGCCGAAGTCTGACCCACGCATTGGAGACATGACATGACTGATACCAAGCCCATTCGCCGCATCGCCATCATCGGCACCGGCGTGATCGGTGCCAGCTGGACCGCGCTGTTTCTCGCCAAGGGGCTGAAGGTCGTTGCGACGGACATCGCCCCGAATGCCGAAGCCCAGCTCAGGGAGTTCGTGGAGTCCGCCTGGCCGGCGCTCAAGAGATTGGGCCTTGCGCCCGGCGCGTCGCAAGCGAACCTGACGTTTACGCCCGTGCTCGCACAAGCGCTCACGGATGTGGACCTCGTCCAGGAAAACGGCCCCGAGCGGCTCGAATTCAAGCAGGATCTCTATCGGCAGCTCGATGAGCTGCTGCCCCCCCACGTGATCATCGCGTCGAGCACGTCGACCCTGCCCATGAGCAGCATCCAGGTGGGTGCCGTGCTGCATCCAGAGCGGTGCGTCGTCGGCCATCCGTTCAATCCGCCGCACCTGATTCCGCTGGTCGAGATCGTCGGCGGGACCAAGACCTCGGAAGAGACGATCCGGCGCGCCAGGGAGTTCTATACGTCGATCGGGAAACAGGCGGTGCGCCTGAACAAGGAACTGCGGGGCCACGTCGCCAACCGTCTGCAGTTCGCGGTGGCGCGCGAGGTCTATTACCTGGTGTCAGAGGGTGTGCTGAGCGCCGCCGACGTCGACACCGCCCTCTCGTGGGGGCCCGGCCTGCGCTGGGGCTTGATGGGCAACATGATGCTCAATCACCTTGGCGGCGGCCCGGGCGGCATCGAGCACTTCTTCCATCAGTTCGCCGGCCCGATGACGGCTGGTTGGAAGGAACTGGGCTCGCCGGAGCTGACGCCGGAAGTGCAGAAGAAGCTCATCGACGGCGTTCATGCCGAAGTCGGATCGCGCTCCATCGAGGAACTGGAGGCCGAGCGCGACGAGCTGCTGCTCGGCCTCATCGAACTGCGCACCAAAGGAAAGGCGCGTTAAAGGTACGGATGCGGCCACTCCACACGAGGCCGTGGCTCGCGCGGATTGATCGCGGGCAGTTGACACTCCCAATCGAAATAGATTCTCGCAAATGAACGACTCGACCAATCTTCCAATCGAAAACGAGCCGGACCGGCTCACCCGAATCATTCAATCGAAGCTCGCGAATCCGGCGCAGAGCCCGGATATCGATCTACACGGCGCGCTCAATGACGTACTGAAAGACGTCGGGTTATCGACGGCGGACAGCGGTGGCAAGATCACTTTCCACGGCCGGGATCCGATTATTCCCGCGCTCTTCCGGTTCGGCTCGTTGTCCGCGATCGCTCTGGCCGCCAAGGCCGTCGGCGTCGCTGCGTTATGGCGACTGCGCAGCGGTGAGGAACAGGACATCGAAGTGGACGTTCGTAAGGCGTTGCGACGCTTCGCCGGGTTCTTCGATCTGAAATGGGAGACGATCAATGGACGTCCTCCGGCCCTCAGAATCGATACGAATCTCTTTCGCGAGACCCGCGACGGACGGCACGTCGTGCCGCTGAACATCTACCCCAAGCTGGCTGCCCGCGAACTCAGCCTGCTCCGGTGCAACTCCAGCCCGGAAGCCGTGCGCAACGCCATTCTGCAATGGCGCGCGGACGACCTGGAGAATGCGGCGGCGGAAGCCGGGATCGTCATCGCGAAGGTGCGCACTTTCGAGGAATTCCGCAAGGAGCTTCAGTACACCGAGGTCCTCTCGACAATGTCACTGATCAACGTGGAAAAGATCGGCGAAAGCGAGCCGATCCCTTTCAGGAAGGAGGGCGTCAGTCCGCTGGACGGCATTCGCGCATTTGGGATGGGTCATGTGATTGCTGGAGCGGCTATCGGGAGAGACCTCGCTTTGCACGGGGCCGATGTTCTCAACATCTGGCGGCCGTTCGACGACAGCGAGATCGAGGCGTTCGCGTGGGACACTCAGGTCGGAATGCGCTCGACGATCCTGGACTACACGGAGGAGGATCGCGCGAAATTCGATCTCCTGCTGAAGGATGCCGATGTCTTCTTCGCGAACAAGCGTCCGGGCTATCTGGAACGCCATGGTCTCGAGGCCGAGGAACTCTGCGGCAGGAAGCCTGGGCTGATCCATGCCAGCGTCCTGCTTCACGGCGCCACGGGCCCCTGGAAGTATCGTCCGGGATTCGATGAAATCGGCGCGGCCGTCTCGGGGCTGTTCGCCGTCGAAGGTACACTCGCGCGTCCGAAATCGCCGCCGATCATCCCGATTGTCGATAACGTGGTGGGCTGGCTCGGCACGGTCGGCGTACTCGCGGCGCTGCGCCGCCGTGCGATCGAGGGTGGCAGCTATCGAGTCACCGTTTCTCTGACCCGAACCGTGCTGTGGTTGTTCTCGCTCGGCATCTTCGACAGGGACTATGCCCGGGTGACCGCCGGATCTTCCGACGAGCACGCCTACGTCGCTCCCGATCTGTTCACGGCAGAGACCCCGCTGGGCACGTATCAGGGCATGACCGACCAGGTCGTCTTGTCGAAGACTCCCGGGTCCTTCAGGACGGTGCTCGTGCCACGAGGCTCGAGCAAGCCCGAATGGCTGACGCGGTGAGGGTGTCCGACCTGCACTTCTGCGAAATCGGCCAGGAGCGCGACGGCGTGACCGTTGATGTTGGTCAGCTTCCTGCAATCATAGGACGCCACTCCGCCTCCACCGTCTCCGATTGCGACTGAAACGGGCGGCCGATGCACACGGACAGCCGGACAATGTCATCGTCAGCGCGCTGAAATGCGCGGCGCTCACGTTCGATCATGCCGGACGCAGGCTCGTGCACGGCCGCCTGACGGCAGGCGCGGTGCAGGTAACGGCCGCCCTACCGACCAAGGCTACGCGAATTCATCACTAGGGCTTTCTCTCTCTTTATCACCTCACGTTTCGGAGACGTACATGGGCAAGAAGGTTGCAGAAATCATTGTCGAAGTTCTCGAACAAGCGGGCGTAATGCGCTGCTACGGCATCGTGGGCGACACGCTAAATCTGTTTGCTGAGAACCTGGAGCGCAGCTCCATTGAATGGGTCAGCGTTCGTCATGAAGAAGCGGGGGCCTTTGCGGCGGGCACTGAGGCGCTGTACACGAGTAACCTGACGGCGTGTGCGGGTAGCTGCGGTCCAGGCAGCTTGCACTTCATCAACGGATTGTATGAGGCCAATCGTAATCGCGCTCCTGTCGTCCTGATCGCAAGTCAGGTGGCGATGAGTGAGATGGGTTTTGAGTTCATACAGGAGGTGGACTTCAAGTCGATCTTTAAGGAGTGCTCCGTATTCTGCGAAATGATCCTGACACCCGAACAGGCCAGGAAAAAAGCGGTGATGGCTTGCCAGGCCGCCTTGGCCAGGCGAGGCGTCGCAGTGCTGATCGTGCCGGTCGACGTGTCGCACGGCGAAGTGAAAGAAGATTTTCCTTATCGCGTTCATCATAGTCGCCCGATCATCCGGCCGAGCGATGCGGAGATCGAGGCGATCGCGCGGACGCTCAACGCCGGCAAAAAGATCGCAATTTATGCGGGATCCGGCTGCGAGGGGGCACTCGACGAAATCATGGCGGTGGCTGGCCGGCTCAAGGCACCGGTCGCCCACACCTCTCGCGGAAAGTGCTTTCTCGAGCCGGACAATCCCTACAACATTGGTATGACGGGCATCCTGGGGAACGAAGCCGGCTACAACGCCGTGCTCGAATGCGACACTCTGTTGTTGCTGGGTGCCGATTTTGCGTGGCGCCAGTTCTATCCCGACGAGGCCAGGATTATTCAGATCGACATCGACCCGACGCATTTGGGGCGGCGACATCATGTCACCCTGGGCGCAGTCGGCGACATTCAACCTACGCTGCAGGCGTTGCTGCCGCACCTGGAGCGCAAGGACGACGCTTCGTTCCAGGAGAAATACGTCAAGCGATACGCCGAGACCATGGCATCGGCAAGAAAGCATCTCGTACCCGGACACAACGACACCATCCCCGGCTCATATCTGGCGTCGGTGATCAACCAATATGCCGCCGCCGATGCGCTCTTTTGCGCGGACGATGGCACGCCGGTGGTGTGGGCAATTCGCCTGCTCGAGGTCAACGGCAAACGCCAGATCTTCGGTAGCCTCCTGCACGGCACCATGGCGACCGCCCTCCCGAGTGCATTGGGACTACAAAAGGCGTGTCCCGACCGTCAGGTGATCGCCATGTGCGGAGACGGTGGCCTTTCCATGCTCTTCGGCGAACTCCTCACCACGATCCAGGAAGACTTGCCGATCAAGATCGTCGTGTTCGACAACAGCAAGCTGGGCTTTGTGGAGATCGAACAAAAGTCTGAGGGCATGCTCGACACGTTCACGCGCCTGAAGAATCCCGACTTCGGCAAAGTGGCCGACGCGATCGGCCTTTGGGGGAAAACGGTTCGAAACGCCTCTGAGCTTCCAACGGCCGTGCAAGAGTGGCTCTCCCAACCCGGCCCCGCGCTTCTTAACGTCGTTGTCAACCCGCTGGAACTGGTCAAACCGCCCTTCTTTGAAGCAAAGCCTGCGATAGGCATGGCGCTGTACTCGGTTCGCGCCGTACTTAACGGCCGCGGGGCGGATGTGCTGGAAATGGTGCGTGAAAACTTCCTTTGAACTGGCGCATTAGCCTGCGGAAAGCAAGCGTTGCGCCGACGCAGTCTCGACGGTGGGGCTACTTTCCGCCACATCAATTTGATCCCACGCGTGGGGAGTTGAGTTGGCCACCCGGCGAACGCGTGGATTAAAACCACTTCCTGCGACCACCCTGATACGCGAAGGAATCCAGAATGACAATTGAAAAAGTCTTATATCGTGCTCATGCGCACGTCACCGGCGGGCGCGACGGACGTGCGACGGATCCCGAGAGCCACCTCGATCTTAGGCTGACCACGCCGAAGGAACTCGGCGGCGGAGGCGGCGACGGTACGAACCCCGAACAACTCTTCGCTGCGGGATATAGCGCGTGCTTCATCGGCGCGCTGAGGACCGTCAGCGCGCGCGACAAGATTGCCTTGCCGAAGGATGTGGCCATCGCCGGCAGTGTCGGGATTGGCCGGATCCCCAATGGCTTCGGCATTGAAGTCGAACTAAAAATCGCGCTGCCGGGCATGGACCGCGCAGAGGCGCAAACTCTGATCGACAAGGCGCACGTCGTCTGTCCTTATTCAAACACGACGCGCAACAACATCGACGTCAAGCTAACGCTGGTCTGATCCGCGCGTCATCACACGCTTGGTCAAGTGCAAGCAGCGGATGCAGTGTCGCCCGAAGCGGCACATATCCGCTGCAATCGTTCTGTTTGCTGGCTTTTTGCAAGGATTCGCGGCGCCATGGTCGCGTTTCTCCTCAAGTGGTTTGGGCAAATCTAGGGCACGGCGCATCGCGACGGTAATACCTTGTCGCGTGCGCCAATAGCCATCCCAAGGGTCCGAGCTGAGTGCCCGTTGGCGCTTGATGGCTTCGGAATCTGGAGCGGTGACCAAAAGGCGTCGTGGCCGACGCGGTCCGCCGCCGACGCTGTCGTTGCACAAGATCTTCAAATGCATCCTGAAGGCGCTTTATATGGGGTGTCAGTGGATGATGCTGCCGATCGACAGCAATGACAAAGGGCGCCCCGAAATCCACCACACGCGTATCTAACGGTCGATGCGGCGCTGGCAGGCCGATGGCAGCATCGCGCGAATCTTTTCGGGCACGGTACATCGACTGCATCAGGACGAGCTGCTCAAGCTTTCCGTCATTCACGGCGACGGCACGACGACTGCAGCGAAGAAAGGCGGCGACAACCTCGGGTTAGCGGACACAAACATCTCAAGGGCTGCAAGGCGGTCGCCTTCTGCGATCGCCATTGCAACATCATCGCGCCGTTCGTGACGGCCCCGGGCAACCGAAACGAATCACCGCTATTGCGCCACGCGCTGCCCAGGATCGCCGACATGGCTCGCGCCATCGGCCCAGACCTGCGAGGTTCCACCGTCAGTCTGGATGGCGGCTACGATTGCCGGGACAACCGCCGAGCGATCTTCAATCGCGGCATGACCCCGAACATCCCCGATTGAGATCAGTCTCGGGCAGTAGTGCCGCAGATTGATCATCGTAGGCGAGTGTCTTTAGCGCGTAGTGCACGTCGCTAATGCGCTCGAAGCGCAGCAGTAGACGGCGGAACTTATCTTCTCAGACAAAGACGCTTTCGATGGTCCTGAAGCGCTCCTCGAGGATCGCCGGATCAAAGTGCTGCTTGCAGCCCCGCTTCGGTGCTTTTCGCCCACGCGGGTGTCAGACTTGGCGTAACATCGTCGGCGCTTGGCTCAGCGTCGCTATCGTGCTCGACTTGCTGATAACGTCATCTTCGCAAAACGAAACATACATTCGCATCTTCAGCGTGCCGTACCCGACATCGATTGGCGCCTCAGGCTTGTTCCAGCGCTCTCTGTAAAATCTCCGTCGAAACTCGCAACCAGTTGGTGGAATCGCTGTAGATGGTTGCGTGGATGGGCGCATGTAGCTTGATAATCCCCTCGACGCCGCGCACGTAGCGCACGAACCGGCTCACGAATGTCGCATCCTCGTGGAACAATGCTCCGAGGGACTCCATGTTGCGGCTGTTCCAAGCGGTCTGAAATGCGTAGAGCGCGCCTTCGGGATGTCTCATTTGAATCATGTGGATTCTCACAAATGTCTACATTGGGACACCGACGTCCACATTCGGCGCTTGCTGTCGGGCGGCAAAAGCAAATTTTGTCCCACGACGGAATGTCGGCTCATGGCCGGTAGCACGCGTTCGGTCAACTCGCCGATAGCCGCCGTTTGAAGACACGCGCGCTGCTCCAGTGGCAGCTTTGTGCAACATGGCTCAGTGGGTGCAACCGGTCGGAAGAGAACCTTTGGCAACCGACGAGAATCGTTGACAATCCTGACTTGGACTCGCCATACGCGGGCGACGTCTGAAGGGAACCGGTTCGATACCGTTAGACCGGTCAGCTCTGGATCAAGAGCCGGCGTGACCGGCTTTTGAGTTTCGGTCTGTAGCAATCGGGCTTTTGCCCACACATCTATCCATTCATCAACGCCGCTTAGTTAGGGGGCGAGCAGCGCCCGTGCCAGCCGGCCCAACCGCCGGACTCCATCTTCCATACGGTCGTCCCAGGCATGCCCGGCGCTCAAGCGCATGCAATTGCGAAAGCGCCGGCTCGCGGAAAAGACGTCGCCGGGGGCGAAGCAAATGCCCTGCTCGAGCGCCTCGTCAAAGAGCGCTCGCGAATCGAAGCGTCGCGGCAGTTCCAGCCACAGGACAAAGCCGCCTGCTGGCCGGCTGACTTTCGTGTCGGCGGGGAAGCTTGCCTCGATCGTCCGCGGCGAATGCCGCGCAGGTGCGAATCGTAGGCGCCGCTCTCCAGGTAGTCGGCGAGTGCGACCTGGGGCAAGACGGGGCTGCAGAGGCT
>NZ_FCON02000111.1 GCF_001544535.1 Caballeronia choica
GTGACCGTCAGCGCGCACGACGAGAGCGGCTCGATCGCCGATGCCATCGAGGCCGATAAGCATCCGTTCTTTGCGGGTATGCAGGGGCATCCCGAACTGTCGTCGCGTGATGGCGCGCCGCATCCGTTGCTGATTTCGTTTCTGGAAGCGGCGGCGCGCCGTTCATAAGCGTATGCGCCCGCTTCGAGAGCGGGCGCTTACGCAAAAGCTCAAACTTAGCTGATTGCCGACGCGAACAACGCGGCATCGACATTCCCGCCCGATGCCACGATCAGCACACGGGGCGTTCTTGATTCCCGTGCAGATTTCGGGTTAGAGCACCTTCACGTTCCTCGCAGTTAAGACGTGCCACAAGAGCTTTGTGCCGTGACAGACCGCGACGTCAGACTTGCTCTCATCGAAGAAGTTTTGGGACGGGTTTGTCAGGATTGCCGCATCGATTCGCTCAGGAGAATGCACTGCAGTTGAAGCCCGTGCTGTTCAATCAATAAGGTATCCGTATTTATAAGAGACATCTGGACCCGCCAGCTATTTGCACCAGAGCCGTCTCGACCAGGTCGCGGTACGGATACTCGCGTTGCGGGTACTTGTAGAGGTATTTCATGTACGAGTGCGTGGGCGTGCTGTCGATGTAGAAGTAATATTCCTTCACATCTTCGCCATGATTGCCCTCGCTGTTCGTAAGCCCGAACAGACGCTCCTTTAAGATCGGATCGTGCTCGTTCCACAATGCCAGCGCGAAACACAATCGCTGCTGGTCACGTCACAAAGTCCGGCGAGCCCGTCCTCTCCCCACCTGTAGGTGCGTGAGCGCGCCTGGTCGTGAGTAAAGTAGTTCCAGGCGTCGCCGTTTTCGCTGTAGTCCTCTCTGACTGTCCCCCACTGCCTCTCACTCACATAAGGCCCCCACTTCTTCCATGGGACTTGCGCCTCACGCGCTTCGTTCAATCGCTTCTGCTCCGCTACATCCACAATGACGTCGACCATGGCGTTAGCTCCGATACGTGGTGAGTGAGTCCAGCTCAACATACGGATACGGTCGCGGCGTCGCGGGTGAACGCTCGGGATCCCGAACGGCACAGATCCTGTTGAGCCCCTGCGATTGCCTGTCAGATCGCATCGGCACCCCTCAGATGGTTCTTGCCCGCTTTATTTCAGATGGTTCAGTGACAGACCGTAGCCTTCTAATTTTATATAGAGGATTACAGAACGAAGAACGTCGATGCATGTTCCGCAATTACAGCAACCAGATCGTGTCATCTGAATGACACAGGCGAGTCGCGACCGTGAAATTAACTCCAACGAATTCTTGCATGGCAACTTCCTCCGAATAGGTCAACGATAAATGATCATCAACCTCTGGAATTGACGCAGGTCAAGTGACCGCGTCGCGCGAAGCAATTGGGCAGCGGCCTACAGATGTCGATTCTTGTAGGCGCAGGACCGTCCGAAATGGCTGAGGACGGGAGCGGCATGTTCTTCGGGGAAGGTTCGGTGTCTGGGAGTAACAGCCGATCGAATGTCCAGTGAAGCACGCAGGTCAATGTCCGAAGTGGCCGGGTCCGGTCCAATAATGAAACGACAAGGCTGCTCGCCGTCGATGCTTTCGGTGGTGTGATTCACTGAAGTATGCGGCACAAGGCTGGTCCACGGTTGTTCGGCCGCGACCAGCGGCACGCTCTCTTTTTCGACGGAGTCGACGTCCGCATCGACGACCAGTCCCAGTGGTGCCTGCTAACGTCGCAGCCAACTCACGATCGCCCGCGCTGCAGAACGCGACCGGCTCGCCGGGTGTCGTCAGCCCCTCGCCTTTCAGACGCCGGGCAACGCGTGGCCGCAACCGGGCACCAATCGCGCTGTCCGGGTGCGGGGGGCCGCCGACAGCCGCGCCACTTTGGTCACCGTCCGGAAGGGTCACTGTCGTCAACTTCGGTTGAACGCGAGCGTGGCCGCGTGCGGATCCTCACCGGGATCGTGGTAATTCCGCGCGATCACCGCCGGTGGGATGCGCTGCACGTGGGCACGCACGGCGGGTTAAATCCTTGGTCGAATAGCCGCGCTCGAGTGTGAACCTTTCCGAGGACGACCGCTATCGATGGTCTCAGATTGCCCGCAACGCCGCATCGATGTTCAGTCCGGCCGGTAGCAACTCCCCCCGTGGAAACCGCACCAGCACGAACGCTCGCACTACTGCCGGATTGCCTGGAATGCGTGCGACGTGGAATTCAATCTCGTGCCCCGCGTCCCCTCCATCGGGCCGCATTATGTTCATCATGTCCAGGCGCACGCGTCTGCTTTGAACGTAGAGGTGGTCAGATGGTGTCGAGAACACATTGCATACACACTCCAGTTCAAGCTCACCTAGCTGCCCCGGCACTCTGAGCTTGGCAAGCGCATGCGAATTCTCTTCCATCTGCATTCCAAGACGAGCCAACTCGGCTGATTCGGTGATTAAAGGCGCGCCGACGACCGCACGCATACCCCCGCCTTGCCTTTCCAACAGGTCGACACGCTCCTTGATCAATGCCCGCGATTGTTTCACCAGCCCGCGTTGATTGGCGGCGAGACGCGCGAGGCCTTCCAGCGCGAGTTGATCGATCATTCGACGTCCAATCTCTGCATGCAATGACGCATCTGATTCACTGCAGATCTTGACACGATGGTCACTGAAGCACAGCGTAGTCTGGGGCACGTCATGACGGACAGAGTTTCCTTCCTGGGCGACGCCCAATACGTGCCGCTCGGTCATCGCCATGCCGAGGACGGCATACGCGTCCGTCGAATCGGCCCGGCCCTCGAAATAAGCACGCAGTGTTTCCGACCGACTAAAGGCCTGAGCCAGATCGTCGGGTGTCGCGAAGAACGCCCGAATCGCCAGATCAGACGACCATGCGTCGGCGTTGGCATCGCGCAGCGGCGGCAACGAGGCGACAAGATTGTCCGTGTAGTCCAGCGCCGTCGTGAGCGCATGCGTGAGCCTCTCTTCGTAACGACGCGCGTTCTTCAATCGCGGGTTCATTGCGAGAACTCGAGCGACCGCATCGGTGGTCCTCTTTTCAAAATCTGAACCCGTGCGCGCTCGCTGACGCGAAAATAATCTATCGAGGAAGGCCATCTCGACTCCAACCGGAATGTCTCAATGGACCATAGATAATGCAAGACCGCCGAACCCCAGTTGATCTAGAGCAAACGGAACCATCACCAATTCACGCGTAGCTCTGCCACTCGACGAGCAGAGTTCTCCACGGATTCACAGCAACAAGGAAATGCCGAACAACCCGAGGGTCGTCGTGGATTACCGCGGCTACTGTTTGTGGATCGACCAGCTCAATGGCAATGATCGTCTCAACGATCGCAATTTCCAAATGAGAAGGACTGACAACGTCAACGACTTCCTCATCATTGAATACAGCCGTGCGGACTGCAGCTTCCCGTGACAGCCGGCAGGACACCTATGTGCGCTTCGACCTGAACGACTACTCGATACCGCACACGCATGGGCGACGCACGCTCACGGTTCGTGCCGACCAGCATCAGGTGCGCATCCTCGATGGCGCCGATGTCGTCGCCGCGCATGCGCGCAGTCACAACCGCGGCGCGCAGATCGAGCGCGGCGCACATCGATGCGCTGGCGGAGCACAAACGTGAGGCTCGCCACCACCGCGGCCTGGACCATCTCGCGCACGCCGCACCGGCTGCCCGGACACTGATGCTGCACGCGGCCGAACGCGGCAGCAATCTGGGCAACATCACCGCGCAGCTGCTGCGATTGCTCGACCGGTATAGCGCCGCCGAGCTTCAGGCCGCGATCGAGGAAACCCTCGCGAACGGCGTTGCGCCGCACCAGAATCCGGGGCGCCTGACACTGCAGCGCCGGCGGGCTGCCCGGGAGCAATGCCGTCCATCGCCATCAAACCGCCGGAACACGGGTGGCAAGGACAAGCGCGTGACGCCGCACCGGCTCGACATATACGACCAGCTCGCAGCGGAGGCCGATCCTGACAAACAGGACTGAGCAGTTGGACGAGCGCGCCCATGCCTTACGGATGTATGGGTCGCTGGCGCACTGGAGCGAGATCGCCGACGCGTCATGGGTCGGGTCGTTGATGCAGTGGGAAGAGCAGGAGCGCACGCACCGTTCGCTCGAGCGGCGTATCCGCGACGCCCGCCTGGGCAACTACAAGCCGCTTGCAGACTTCGACTGGGCATGGCCCAAACGGATTGACCGCGGCGCGCTCGAGGAACTGATGGCGCTCGAGTTGGTCAGGGAGAAGTCCCACGTCGTGCTGATCGGGCCGAACGGCGTGGGTAAATCGACACTCGCACTGAACCTCTTCCAACCCGCCTGCGACACACGCGGCACCGTGTCGCGTAGCGCACGCCCTTTTGCCGCCCGTTCGTGAGCGGAAAAGTAAGGCGTCCTGGTTCGAGGTTCGGCACTCGCGTGCTTTCTACTATCGGCTTCGTTCATGGTCATCCGATTCATCGGGTCTACCTCGCCCGGCTACTGCGCCGGGATGGTGACCAACGGCAGCGGTTGCTTGCTGCCGGTATTCGCCAGCGTGAAGAAGAACATTACAGCGTTAAGAGCACGTTTGGTCCGCAGGTCGCCCTGGTCAATCCAGAACCAGTAGCCACGGTAATGTACGGCGACATACGGGTCGGTGGGCCTTTCCTTGCTGCTGCGAATCCGTGGAAAACCTTGCTGCATCTCCGCAGCACTCTGTGCAACCGCAGGCAGCGCGCTGTGATCTTTCAGGTGCTCCTCCGGGACGTCGATATAGCTGGAAAAGGCGAGCATGATTTGCATCATCGAGCGGCTGTTCACCGTCAGTTCGTCATCCGCACCGCGGGCCGGGGAATACCTCAGCGTCAACTTCTGCGCACCGGCCGGCAGCTTGAGCAGACGGCGGATCTCGGCGACTTTCTCCACGATGTCGGCAGGCATGTCTTCACTCCGGAAGAGAACGACCGCGATCGAATCTTTGGTCTTGTCCACCTCCACGCGCATTGCGACCGCCCCGGCGGCCTGCACGTCGTGCAAAAGCGCAATTGCACGCAGGAAATCTGGATCAGCCTCCCTCATCATCCCCGCAGCCGTCGACCGATTACGCACGCCATTGAGCGACTCCACCGTCATGCCTAACAGAAAGTCTGCAGCATAGCCGCTCTGGAGCATGAAAAAGATGTTTTTTGGATCAATCGGCTCCAGCAGCCCGCGCAGGAATTCTTGCCCGGTTGCCGGCGTATAAGTGATGGTGGGCCGGTCCGTATAGACGCCTTGTACTCCCCCCGCAAGAAAATTACCCTGTATCGCTTTGTCCGTCGAAAGGGTCCCGTTGATGGACACACCGGTTTGCAGCGAATAACCGCTGACAACCGACGCCACGTCTACGAACACCGGCATATCCATATAACGCAGCTTGACGACGTTCATCACCGTTTGCTGCTTCCAGGAGTCGGCAATCGCCGTGCTGTAGTCGAAGCGGTCCGCAACAACGGTTGTGGGGCCGAGCGAAGTGCAGCCGCAAATTGTACACATTCCGAGCCAAACGAATACTGTGCGAACGACCAGGCTGGCGAGATTGCTAACGCTGCCGGAAGGGTCTTCGTGGCGTGCCAGCTTCATGGCTGTCCGGTTTCCTACGTGTTGATTGAACGAATACTGCTCGTCTAAGAATCAGAATCTGCCGGCGTCGCGATAAGGATCGGAAACTGCGAAATCCCTTACATGCTAAGGAACCCTTACAATAACCAACGAATAGAACTGCTGGGCGGCCGACTTCGGGCTGCCATTGTCTTGAATCTGCCCCTTTCTGATCATGTGCATCACTTCGATACCGGACAGGATGACGCGAACGCACCAAAAATTCTCGAAACCCACCATGGGTCGAGTGCGGAGTTTGATCGCCCGATGGTCCAGTTCCACGATGTTGTTCAGCTACTTTGACTGCCGGATCTTGATCGGCGTCTCGCGTTTGGCATTGAGGGCCTCAAGCGCAGCCAGCTTGGCACCGCTCTTGTCCACTGTGATCGTTTGCGGTGCACCGTTCTGGTCGATCGCTTTCCCCAAAAAGCGCCGCGCGGCCGCTTTGTCGCGATGAGCCCGCAGCAGGAAGTCGACGGTCTTGCAGGCCTTGTCGACGGCTCGGTAGAGGAATTTCCACTGGCCGCCTACCTTGATGTAGGTCTCGTCGACACGCGAGCTTTTGCCGACCGATCGTTTGTGTTGACGGCGTAGGTTATGTGCCCGTCTCTCTCGAGGGTCGCATTTGCGATAGGCGCGGAAAGTGCGCAAAGCACGATTGCCACCACTGGGGTCGACCTTGTCAGGTTTTCCGAGCCTCACGTCGTTGGGTGAGCAGATAGCCGGCGTCAGGCACAGCATTTACTCGACTGACCTTGCTAACTCTCGATCGTCGCTTCGATGCGACCTTCGCGGATCGCACCGATGAACGCCCGATAGTCGCGTCGATTCTGCGAGCTGTATTCGGTCGCGAACTCGCAGATCGCATCATCGAAACTCTGGCCGGAACCCATATACCCTGCGATCATCGCCGCATCGCCGGAGCGGGCATGCGCACGGGCGAGAGCATGCGCACACATACGCGCGTACTGCCGCAGCATCCCTGTATCCCAATCCTCGATGATCGCCGACATTTTCATGTCGCGAAGCTGACGGATATAGAAATCCCGTCCATTCTTTCCGCGCGTCCAGCCGAGGAATACGTCGCTCGCCGCCTGCATGATGCGCTGGCCCGCTATGACGCGCTGGCCGTGGTTCGAGTGTTGGCTCCTTCCTGCATACGGCTCGAGCACGGAGGCGCGGGCTTCTTTCACCTGCAGGAACAGTGGGTCGTTGTCCGCCGCCAAGAAAAGCGCCACGCCACACATCGTACCGACGCTGCCAACGCCCACCACCTTCATTGCCAGATCGACGAAGTGGAAACGGTTGAATAGTATCCTTGTATGCTCGGGCAAGCTTTCGCGATATGAAGCGAAGGCTTCGGCGTATCCGGACTCAAGGCCTGGAGCCCATTCTGCTGTAGGATGGAAGATCAGCGGCGGCTCGTCCTTGATCGTGGGTTTTGTCCCTTCCTGCGAGACCAGCTTCGGATATAGATGGTCAGGCACCGTCTTTTGCCGTTCTGTTTCGATCCTATCCTCAATCCGCTTACGTACCGCTTCCACGGCAACCGGATCACCCGTCCGGTCCCTGTACTTCTGCAGGTCGATCCTGTCGTACCAGACATCGAGAACGCGCGTGAATGCGTAGTTGAGCGTCCGCTCGCGATACTCCCGCACAAGATCCGTGGCCACGCGTGCCGCGTCGCTATGAGAAAGCTCCAGGTATTGCGCCGCAATCACGACACTCGCCGCAAGCCGCTTGAGATCCCACTCGAATGGTGCCGGCAGCGTCTCATCGAGATCATTGATGTCGAAGATGACGTTGCGTTCCGGTGTCGCGAAGCCGCCGAAGTTCATCAAGTGTGCATCGCCGCATGCCTGCACCCGAATGCCACTGCTGGCCGTGGTGGCGAGATCAGCGGCCATCAGCGCGGCCGATCCCCGGTAGAACGCGAAGGGCGACGCCGACATGCGCCCGAATCGAATCGGAATCAAATTGGACATACGGCCTTCGTTGGATTCTCTCAACAGTTCCACCGGATCACGGCGGCCCTTGAGCGGTTTCCACCCGGCCTGCGCCGCACGCGGTACCGTATCCCGCAGCGCGCGCCCGTTGGCCGCCCGTTCGTCAGCGGATAAGTAACCATTCTCGGTTTGAGATGCCGCGCTCGGACGCTTCGGTTTGCTGCCGTCTTCCATGCCAGTTTTCTCTTTGGTCACACGCTCCGCCTGCCTGGAGCCAGACCGGACATCGGGCGGCGGTGAAGTTCCCGGTCCATGTCTTTTCATGACGGCACCCCTTCCTTTTTCATTTCTCGTCTCCCTTCGCAACACACCTCGGCATCTTGACCGCTCGTTCTTGACCCGAGCCGCGCCCGTCCTAAACGCGCCGCGCGGATCATCATTGACTTGAGTGGATGGTTCGCGGGCGGTACCACATTGAAGTGCCGGCTCGACCGTCTAGCGTCCCGGTGATCCGGCCTTGTTCTCCGGGATGGCTGGCGGCCGAGGTGGCGGAGAAGCCGACTTCGCCGCTGCACGCACCGATCCGATTGACCAATCGCGAAGCAATGCATACCCGACCGCAAGTAAGGTCGGGCCAATGAATACTCCCAGCAGGCCGAAGGCAATCGCTCCGCCGAAGATCCCCAGCATCACCCAAATCAGAGGCATGTCCATGCCCTTGCTGATCAGGAGCGGCTTGAGAATCTGCTCCGACATGCCGACCACGCCAATTCCCCAAACCACAATAAAGATCGCCCAGCCAGTCGCGCCGTGGTGCGAAAGCCAAAACGCTGCGGGAATCCAAATGATGGGTGGCCCGAGCGGCAGCACTGAGAGAAAGAAGGTGGCGAAGCCAAGCATCGCCGGAGCCGGGACCCCCGCAATCCAGAAGCCGATGCCAGCGAGCACGCCCTGAACGAAGCATGTGCCGAGCACGCCGTGGACCACCCCTGTAATTGTGCGTGCCATCAACTCGAGCAGGTAGTCCGCACGATCGCCGGAGATGCGCCGCAGGCCCGCGCGCAGCCACGCCACGGCAGCCTCGCCTTCCGAATAGAAGAAGAAGGCGAGAATGACTGACAGTGTCAGTTGCCCAAGACCCGCGCCGATCGCTATGCCGGCGCCGAGCAAAACGTGACCCGCCGGTGCCACCAGTTTTCGCAAGTGCTCCCACAACGCGGCGTCGGTCTGCGTCAGCGTATGCCAGACTCCTTGCAGTCGTCCCCCAATATACGGCAGGCTCACGACCCACTCCGGCAGTTGCAACTGACTTAGGGATTGGGCATTGAAATGTTCCGCCAGGCCGGCAATCTCGCCAACGTGCTCGGCAAGGCTGATCCCGCCGTATACGAAGGGTCCTAGCACGACGACCATGGTAACAAGCACGCAAGCGAGCGCCGCAAGTCCGCGCCGTCCGTAGAGCCAACGCGACAGTGTCATGTAGACGCGCCATGAACTGAACGCCAGAATCGCGCCCCAGAGAAGCGCAGTCATGAAAGGTAAAAGTACCAATAGCGATCCGCCGACCAATATCACCAGGGCGGAGATTGCGGCAAGCTGTTCAATCAGTTTTCCGGAACTCATGCTCGTGCCTCAGCCAGGGTCCATCATCACACAATGCGACTATCTATAAATTCGACATTGATCTGCGTCAACCGGATATCGTGAACCCATCGGCAGCGATCTTTTTCTGAACACGGGAGCGAAGAACTGCTGCGGTGACGACCGCGCGCTGTCAATTAGAAAATCGGTCGAAGCATCACGCGCTCCTCGGCGGAGCCCAACCGCCATTCACCCTACGAACGGGTTGCCCCACGCTTCTCTGCGTGCGGTATGAGAGACCACCCGGCCGACTCCGTCAGGGCCTGTCGGGCTTCTAGCAAGAGTGACTCGGTACCGAACCTGTCAGCCCGACCGGCTGCGAGTTCTCGCGCCATCCTATTTCTTGAGAATCTGCCACGCGCTGTTGCCCGTCTTGCACACAGTGGGTGTCCAACTCTGCGTCTGCCCCTTCGCGATCGCGACGAGTGTCACCGTTCGGCAAGTGCGGTCGCCGTCCTTGACGGTATCGAGCGGAGTGACACTCCCTTTGATCGCTACCGGATTGCCCGTTCCTTCATTGCTCCAACCCAGCGACTCTCCGTCCCGTTTGGTTTCGAGCGCTTTCTGCGCAGCATTATTAAGCACCTGCCTGTCGCGCTGCTTCATGTATGTGATCGGCGTGTCGTTCAGGAAGCTGAGATTTCCCGCGGTGGCGGCGCAAGCTTCGACGAGCAACGCCGCACTCACCAGCAACTGAGCGTTAGCACGTGCAAGCGTGGAATTTTTGGTCAACATTGATATAACCTCCATAAGATCGGCGACTGACAGTTCCCCGTACGCCTTGAACGCTCGCCGAGCGGTTCGTGTCTCATGCAGGAACGCCGATGTCCTTGCCGTCCTCCAGGTCGTCGATCGCATCAGCCACCGAGATGCGGCGCCCGAGATGGCCGACGCGATCTTCGAGCCCTTCGGCGCGAAGGATATCCCGCACCTCGGCATGAGCCGACACGATCCGCAGATCTATTCCTGCGGCCTTCAGTTCCGTATGCAAGGTCGCCAGCATGCGCGCCCCGGCAAGGTCGACGACGGGTGACGCAGACAGATCCGATACCACCAGTCTGATCGCGCCCTCGGTCGAGCGGATTTTCTGCCAGACCACAGTACGCACATGCTCGACGTTGAAATAAAGAAGCGAAGCCTCAATGCGAAACGCCAGCACACCCGAAACGGTCTCGTTGTCCGGGTGGCGCTCGATGTCCGAGAAAATCCGCGTCCCGGGGACTCGGCCGAGCACGGCCACATGTGGGTGCGCCGCGCGCCGTATGAGCAACAACATTGAGACCAGCACCGCCACAATGACGCCTCTAAGAATGCCTAGCATAAGCACGGCCGCGAAAGCGACCATCGATACGCTGAACTCAAAGCGGCTTACTCGCCAGACGTGACGCAGTTCACGGACATTAATCAATCCCTTGACGGCAACCAGCACGATCGCTGCAAGCACTACATTGGGTAGATTCGCAAGCAACCCGGTCAGGAACATCAGGCATAGGCCGATTGCGACCGAGGCGAATACCAGCGCGAGCGGCGACTTCGCGCCGGCCTTGTCGTTCACCGAGGACTGCGACAGGCCGCCGGCGACCGGATAGGCCTGAAACAACCCTGCAGCTAGATTCGCCGCTCCCAAGCCAAGCAGTTCCTGGCGCGCATTGATCTCGTAGCCGTGCGCCTGCGCCAATGCGCGTGCTGCCGAAACACTTTCGACATATGAAAGCAACAGGCACGCGAACGCCAGCGGAATTACTCCGTCCACATCGCGCGCGCGCAACCCCGGCAGGCGGAACTCAGGCAAGCCCTGCGGCACCACTCCGACCACGCTGAACCCGAGGGAACTCAATGAAGTTACCGACAGCACGACGATGGACACCACCACGACGAGCAGCGCAACCGGACGTCCCGGTAGATACTTCTCTCCAAGCAGCAGCACGGCGAGTGTCCCTAAACCGAAAGCAAGCACCGCGAGGTTGGTACTCGGAAGTTGCCCGGCGAGCGTGACGATTCGCTCGAAGAAGTGGTCCCCGCCCCCCTTCACCCCGAACAGCTTCGGTAGTTGGGTCAAGCCGATCGTCAGTGCAGCGCCGGCCTTAAAGCCGAGCAGTATCGTCTCGCTGATGAAGTTGACCAGCGAGCTTAGCCGAAACAGCCAAGCCAGTAAGCACATACCGGCTATGAGCACTGCAGTCAGCGCAGCAATGGACGCCCAGCGAGCTGGATCGCCACCTGCCATACCAGCGACCGTGATCCCGACGAGCATTGAGATTGCGGAGGTGGGTCCAACCGCCAACTGGCGCGACGAGCCGAATAGCGCGTAGAACAGGCCGCTGACCAGATAGCAATAGATGCCGGATTGCGGCGGCAGCCCCGCCAGTGATGCATAGGCAAGCGACACCGGAATGCCATAGGCGGCGAGCGTCACGCCCGCAATCGCATCACTCGCCAACCACTGCGGTCGATAGGTTCTCAGCCATTGCGCAGGGGGAAAGATCGCCAGCCACCTGCTGGGCTCACTGCTGCTCGCCATCTGGCCGGAGCGCCGGGACTCTTCGGTCATGGTATAGATCCTTTGCAATAGCCGGTTGAATAAGGACGCAGATAGGACAGACTGTTCGACGTGCATTTCCGATTTCTCGTGTCTCCCGCTTAATCTGCGGGGCACGCACGGCTGGAGCCGATGACAGCTTCGCTCGGTTCCACGTGCGACTCGAAGTCGTCAGGCTCATGGCGAGACGTCTGAATCGCCGACCCGTTGTCAAGCTTCAAGAAATCAATCACGGAAAGCGTCTTGCGCTCCCCGAGAATGGGTCGCCTGCTGCAGAGCAGCGCTTGGCAAATTCGGCGCTTGCCGAGCTCGAAGGAGAGCTTCAACTGCTTCACGGATGTATCTGCAGCGCCGAACTGCTCGCATAGCGTGTGCGAATGAAGTGCGTAGGCCGCGTATCCCCAGCCGATACCGTATGCCGAAAACCAGACTGTCGATGCATCTACGACGATGGGCGCGGAGAACACGATCAGTGGTTCATTCATGGCACGCTACCTCTTAATCGATCGTCAAGCAGTTTTCGCAACTTCAATCACATTCCTTGCACTGCAAGTGGATTGCGCTTCGATCGTCTGCGCGTTAGCGCGTTACGCCGCCCGAATCCATAAGTCGCCAAGCATTGAGGCCTTCACCGTTCGATGTCTTCGCCGCCACGCTTGCCTCAGCGAGCCAGGCGTAGGCCCTAAACCTCAAATTCATAGGCGCTTTACTTTGAAATAATCACGTGCTCCCCATATAACAAACGCCTGCCGGCAACCACGTGCCGATAAACGGATCGTGCACATTGGGGGTGGTGATGCCATTTCGGCACCGCGGGCGTACGCCTTCCCGGCAATCGTGCCACTGGTGGTCGGCACGCTGATCTGCGGCAGAGGTGTACCACGGGTGGACTGTAGTGCCCGCGTCGGCGATGCGCACGGACGATAAAACGAATGTGTGCGCGAAGCGAGAGACGGAATGCGAGCGAAGCATGGCAATTCTCCAACGAAAAATCAATACGACGACCGAAGCTGAGTACTCGTCCGTCCGACGGGTGATCTTTCGTTAAAAAAGCTCTGATCCCTCGGCGCTCGCCCGAATCCTCAGCATTTAGTGGGCGTTGTCTTTTCCGACGCATGCGCGTGCAACGCTGGCGGCGTCGCGTTGCCACCGTGTGTCTGAAGGAATTTGCAGGCTTCGACGATATCCCTTCCCAGCAGCTCCGCGACGGTGCGATTGATGTGCGGCCGGACTACCACCCGCAGGCTCGTCACCTCCTCGGCGTTTGGCGGCATGGTGTATGCCGCAAGCACCCAACCCTTCTCGCGCACCTTGTTCGAGACATCGAATTCGTTGAAATTCTTGATCTTCTTGTCGAGCGTCACCGCTACTACCGGAATGCGCTGGGCCTCGTTCATAACAGTGAAGTACCCGCTCTTGACGAGGATTTCTCGAAGTGCGATCGCATTGTCCAAAGTATGCTGCATGACCCTCTTGTAACCTTCAAAGCCGAGCCGGATAAACATATAATACTGTACGGCGACCTGAAATGCGTTGCGACTGAAGTTCAACGTCGCGGTAGGCATCTCGCCACCCAAATAGTTCACGTAGAAAACAAGATCCTCGTTGAAAACCTTGCGTTCACGAAAAACAACCCACCCAAGTCCGGGTGGCACAAGCCCATACTTGTGCCCCGATGCATTAATCGACTGCACGCGAGGCAGCCGGAAATCCCATTTGTAGTCGGGGTACAGAAAAGAATTGACAAAGCCTCCCGATGCGCCGTCGATATGCATCGGAATCGAGACACCAGTCTTTCTTTCGTAGCCGTCAAGCCAGTCATGAATGCCCTGGATATCGTCGTCTTCGCCAGTAAATGTCTGTCCGGCAATGGCAACGACGGCGATCGTGTTTTCATCGACGTACTTGTCGAGCTCTTCTGCCGTCAAGCGATAATTCCCCGGGCGCAAGGGGACAATGCGCGGCTCGACGTCAAAATAGCGAAGGAATTTCTTCCATACGATTTGCACGTTTCCGCCCGTCACCATATTGGGCCTGCTCGTGTCCTTTCCTAGCTTTTCCCGGCTTTGCCGCCAATTCCATTTGTGTGCGAGTCCCGCTAGCATGCATGCCTCGGAGGAGCCTACCGTTGCCGTACCGTAGGGCTCTACGCCCTTGGGGCCATTCCAGAGCTGATGCAGCCATTTCACCATCCGCGTTTCCATCGCGAACACCTGCGGGTACATGTCGTGGTCGATATAGTTCTTGAAGATATTTCGCTTTGCCGTCTCGGCGGCCTCCGGCTCCGCCCACGTGGTAACGAACGACGACATGTTCAGCATCGGATTTGCATCAGTCCACTCCGAGCTGATGACAACGGCCGCCGCAGCGCGTGCGGACATGCCGTCTTTCGGGAACTCACCCTCCGGAATTGGAAAGTTAAATTCATCATAGGGTGTGACCTTCTCGGCTTCCGTTGTCATTTTATACTCCTAATCGTTGAAAGAGACTTGCTGTATGGCCAAAATGCGTAACAGGGACTTCACGACTTTGGGGCGACGATATTTACAACACCTTGTTCTTATCAAGTGTCTTGCCGGTCGCGACGTTGTAGCGTTCGACATAGTCCGCAAGCAGGGTACGAATGGCTCGCCCAATTTTTCGGTAGTCCGACTCGTTCAGGTTCGCGAGCGACACGCGTCCAGACGGATGCGGTGTTCCGAATCCGCGACCCGGCAACAGGACCACGCGTGCTTCGCGGGCCAGCCTGAAAAGCATCTCGGACGGCTCCGTGTTCTTCATCATCCAATCGACAAAGTCTCGTCCGTACGCGCGCTCGCCGAGGAACTCCAGGTCCAGGATCGTGTAGTAGTCGACCTGATTTTTGTCGGCTTCATCAAACGAAATGCCAACCTCCTCGTACAACGCGCGCTTGCGGCTACGGATCAGACGTTTCAACGCGTTCTTGTATGCGTCTGGCGTGTCCATCAGCGAGAATAGCGAAAACAACACCATCTGCACCTGCTGCGGGGTAGACAGGCCCGCCGTATGATTCAACGCTACGGTGCGGCTGTCAGCGACGAGCCGGTCGATGAATTTGAGCTTGTCCGGCTCTGTCGTGATCGATTCGTATCGCGCGTGCAATTCCTTCTTGGCGTTGTCCGGTAGCTCGGCGATTAGCCGATCCAGAACGTTGTCGCGATGCGTCGCGATCGCGCCGAGCCGCCAGCCGGTCGCACCGAAGTACTTCGAATAGGAGTACACGAGAATCGTATTCTTCGGCGCCAGTGCGAAGAGCGAGACGAAGTCGTCGGCGAAGGTGCCGTATACGTCGTCGGTCAAGAGAATGAGATCGGGCCGATCCTTGACGATATCGGCGATCTGCTGAAGACTTTCGTCGTTCATCTTGACCGAGGGCGGATTGCTCGGGTTCACGAGGAAGAAGGCCTTTATCTTCGGGTCGCGCAGTTTATCCAACTCCGCCTTCGAGTACTGCCAGTGGCTTTCGACATCGGCATTCAGACTTACGACATTCAGCTGATAGTCATTCAACCGCGGTATCTCGATGTACGGCGTGAAAATCGGCATGCCAAGCGCGATCGTATCACCGGGCTTGATCAGGTGGTTCTCGCGCATCGTGTTGAAGATGTATGTCATCGCCGCGGTGCCACCTTCTACCGCGAAGAGGTCGAACTCGCCTATGAACGGATGCTTTCCGATCATCTCGCGCCGCAGGTATTGCCCGACGATGATTTCGGACAGTTTCAGCATTCGATCGGGCACCGGATAGTTCGACGCAAGAATCCCCTCACACACTTCATAAAGGAAGTCGCCGGCCGACAGTCCCAGCTGATCGCGAACATATGACACTGCGCTGGCCAAGAAGTCGATACCCTGCACGCCTTTGTTCTCCCGCAGGAACAGTTCGAACCGCTCGCCGAGCCCTTCGTGCTTTGGAAAGCCGCCAACGCCCTCCGGCATATAGGCAAATGAGCGTTCCGATTCACGCATTGCAAACAGACCGAGTTGCCAGAAGCCGTGGCGTGGTATCGTCGCGACGAAGTTCGGATTGCCACGTCCGGCATTGAGCATCGAAAAGTTCGCCGCTCGCTGAACCGCTCCGCCACCCGCCGCCTTGATCAATTCGTCTTTCAGTTCGAACGGACTCAGTGCTGCCAGCTTTGCTGCCTCTTTGGTGTCAATCTTTTCCGGCTTAGTCATTTGCCTTCTCCTAAACGACGTTTTCCTGCTTTGCGTAAGCGGCATCGATGCCTTCGGGCTAAGCCAGGATCATTACGACCACCATGCCCCAGATGGTCAGAAGGGTGTTTCCCACTGCGTAGGTCACGGTATAACCCAGGCCAGGAATCTGGCTTTTCGCAGCATCACAGATCATGCCCAACGCTGCTGTTGTGGTTCTCGCGCCTGCACACACGCCAAGCAAGATGGCCGGATGAAATCGGAACACGTAACGCGCGATAAACATTCCCAGTATGAGCGGAACGCTAGTGGCGAAGATGCCCCAAAGGAAAAGGCTGATGCCCAGGTGCTGCAGACCCGCCACAAAGCCGGGGCCTGCGGTGAGACCGACCACGGCGATGAACACGTTCAGTCCGACGGAGTTCATGAACCAGATCGTGGGCTCCGGGATGCGGCCAAAGGTCGGGTGTATCGCCCGCAGCCAGCCAAACAGGATGCCCGCTATGAGCGATCCGCCGGCGGTCGAGAGCGTGATCGGAATACCCGCGACCTTGATAACGATCGCACCTACCAGCGCGCCCACGGTGATCGCCAAGCTCACGAACGCCACGTCTGTCAGATTCGTCGGTCGATCCAATACCCCCAGCACTTTTGCAGCTGCAGTTGTGTCCTGAGTGCGTCCGACGATCGTTATCGTGTCGCCCCGATGCAGCTTTGTGTTCGGCAGAGTAGGAATCTGCGTCTCGGTCGGACCTCGCTTGATCTTCCTTAGAAAGATGCCGCGCGCAAGCGGCAAGCTGGCGAGTTCCTGCAAGGTCTTTCCGTCGACGACCTTGCTGGTCACATACACGTCCACCCCTTCCGCGGGCACTGCCAGCAGTTCCGGGTCGTCGACCTCCGCGGCTCTCGCCCTTCGAGCCGCAACAACCTGGTGGTTGTCGTCGTGTTCATTCGTGCTGCTTGCCCCGAGCACCAAAACCAATTGGTCGCGAGGACCTGCGATCGCCACCACGTCATTAGCCTGCAGCACGTAATCGAGAGTTGCCTCGTGTATAACATTCCCACGCCTCACCCGCTCGATAAACAACCGCGTCCCTTTGGGCTGAAGCGCTTCAACCTCGCTCACCGTCTTGCCGCAAACCACACTTTCCGGAATTACCCGATAGGCTCGCAGTTCATATCGATGCCACGCCTGCCCGCCGCCTCCGAGTTCCTTGGTACCGCCCAGACTGGCCTCGTATTCCTTGCACGCAGCGACGAGGTCGATGCGCAGAAGCTTAGGTCCAATTGTCGCCAGGATAACGGCCGAGCCTATCGTACCGAAAATATACGACACAGCATAGGCAGTAGGCATCGCATCAAGCAGGGCCTTGGTCTTCTCAGGCTGCATGCCGAGCCGGTTGATCGCGTCCGTTGCAAGGCCCATCGATGCAGAGATGGTCTGCGATCCGGCGAAGAGTCCAGCTGCCGATCCAATGTCATACCCAGCCAGCTTCGCGGCGACGAACAGTGCGCCCAAAGACAGCAAACATTGAACGACAGCAAACAGCGCTTGCGGCAGACCGTCTTTCGCGATACCACGTACAAACTGGGGCCCTACCCCATAGCCAACAGCGAACAGGAACATCAGGAAGAACACCGACTTAACATTGGGTGAAACTGTAATGTGAAACTGCCCAATCGCAATTGCCGCCAGCAACGTCGCCGTCACTGCGCCCAAACTGAAGCCCTTGAAGCTCTTTCCACCGACCCAATAGCCGATGCCGAGCGACAGAAAAACCGCAATTTCTGGATAATGTCGTAATGTTTCTGCTAACCATGACATGGTAACCCTCGGCTCCAATTGCCCTTAACCACAAAAAATGTAAGCAGCGCACTTATAGACGGACCAGTGACATCGTGCCTTACGCTTCGGTAAGATCGATCTCACAGGACATTTCGGTAGGACCACTAGACGCCACCGCGCGGAGCACCCGTGGCCGTGAGCTGAGCAAGCTGACGAGCCCCCGAAGCATCGCCACGGCCTTTCGGCTTAATTTCCCTGCTCGGGATCGAACTGCAGATCTATATGAAAAGGGTAGGCTGCAGACCGGGAATCAAGTTGATCCAGATCAACATCGTCACACAACAGGGAGCGACCATGCGCGTCGTGGCGGTACCCCTTTTGTTTGAATCTGTTCTGTCATCGCTTCGTCCCGTCGTCGGCTTCACAGACTCCCTTTGGATTTTGCCCGTATCACCACTGCAATAGGCTCGGACGCCTGCTAACGGGCCGTTGTTTCTGCTGCCTTGCCGCTGAAACAGATGCGGTGAGCCGATCTCAGCTTGCCTGTCGCTGGTTATCCCACCCATGCTCATCATCATTGTCATCACATATCGCTGCGATCAGCTTGCCTGGGCGCGAATGATCCCGCGAATCGACGCCTTTGGCTCGGAGCGGTCCGGAGCGAGTTTCGAGCCCGGCTGCGCGCGGATCTTCGCGCACCGGAGTGCGGGGCCCGGTGAGTTCCAGGACTATACAGCGTCGAGCCAACTCGTCAGGCAGTTGTATTAGCATCTCCGAGCCGGCTAGGTCGACTGCAGCGGCGGTGGACCGTCTCCAGATGGCGAGCTTGACAGGTCCGGGATTCCTGTGCCCTCCGTTTGAGGAAGCGGTGGTGCCGGAACCCGCCGTTGAAGTATCGGATCCCCGCGTCGGCGCGATAACAAAGATGCCCTCGGTGCGAAGGTACGGCAGGCAACAATCGAAACAGCGGGCTTAATCTGAATCAACTGCGCTTACATCCGGGGGCTCGTCTCCCGCGACCTCAGGGGCACAAGTCGCGCCAGTACAATCGCCGGATAGAGTTGACCGATCAGCGCCTCGAGTATCGCAAGCGACCTTGCTGCATGAGCGACTGGAGTGATGTCTCCATAACCGACGGTCGTGAGCGTGACGAAGCTGAAGTAGATCCAGGTCGAGCGATCCGCGGGAATGTTACCGTGCGAGATTCCGACATAAGCGCCCGAATCGTGGATGCTGAAGAGTTGATATGCCTCTGACCAGACGACCCCGATCAGTGTAGAGTGTGATCGCCCCAAGTATCCGGTCGAATGTTTGCTGTACCGGCGCCGAATACCCTGATACCGATGACCGCGCCAAGCAGGCCGAGTGCAACTAGGCCGTTTCATCGCGAAGTGCTGTTGCCACTACCGGACAAGAGCCATCCCGTCCAGCGGACCACGATTGCGATTCCGGCGACAATGGCAATGGAGCCCAGGTGTGCGCGGCGGTCCGACACGGCCACCACACCGCTCATAAGAACCAGCGATAGCAGCACATCCTGGGCAACCTTTGCCAGAACGCGCGTCGGTGCAAAGGTGAATGGAACGACGAATACAGCGAGGACGGCAAGCGCCAGAGAGCCGCCATACTGCTGATACGCAGATGCGCTGCACGAGGAACGCGGCTTCTGCTGACGTGTATTTCAGCAACCTGCTAAGCATCGCGGTATGAATTGCGCGTCGAGGCACCCAAGGTAACAAACTCGGGCGTCATCGTTGGGTCGTGGAGCATACTCACGCGTGCCTGGCCGGCTTCGGCAAGCTGAGAATTCGTTTCGAATGGGAAGAAGAAACCCATCTCACCCTGCTTACGCTCGCCTACGCCGTTATTTGCTTGCGCTTTATGACGATCAAGGCGGGGGGTAGATTCAGTTCTGCCGGGCCGCCGCTCTTAGAAAGAAATATCCCTGATCTGTGAGATTGAGGTGCCTGCACCCCGACGTCAGCTTCTCGAACTCAACGAGAGATACTCCAACAGCGCATTCAGATCGGCAGGGTTCAGATCCTCTCGATCCGGAGTTTCCTTCACAAGCATTAAGGTTGCAAACTCATGCGGGCTGAGCATTTTTTAATCTCCAGCGATTCAGCGTTCTCGCTTCTGCAGGAAGTAGTCAACAGCCCAATCGTTCGCAGTTTGGGTCGGGGCGATCAGGCACCCTGTGACGGGGCAGTTATGCGTGTTCCTTTTGCGTCACTGTTCTATACAGGATAGAAGGTTCCGAAACGCCGTCGACGCGCATTTTGTCGCAGGCGCCAAAGTCTCTGCACATATCAATGGGCGGGCGGTGAGCGAGACGCTCGTCCTGTCATGGGATGCCTGGCTTCCGCCATCTCGAATCCTTCATCAGTTGCCCAAACGTCGTTTCGCCGTCAAACTCCGAAGTAGGAGCCCGGCGCCCGAATCGGGCATCCCCGATCGGTGCGGGCGGTGCCAGTATTGAGCATTTTTATCGCGATCGAATCTATTGTCGCCGCCGACTTATCGTCCCGATGCCGATGCCACTCGTTTGCGGCACGTGGCCGTGCAGACCGCAAGTTTATGCATCGAGGATTCATCTCGGCACCCTCTTCGCTGATCTGCATCAACGGTACACTCTGGCCCCGAGGCGAACCCGTTTGTCCTACCCATTCGAACTCTTCATCAGTTCCCGGTGTTGTCTGCCTACGCCACCTTTCGGCGCCAGAAGCCGATAACGGGGCGGCACCGCCAGCACGCTGCTTGAGTCCGTCCTACGATGTTCCGAGGCGAGCCCTGATCGACTGTGCTGCGCATGGCCCGCTGGTTGAAAACCTATGAGCCCAATCCAGGAGACGCTGAGATCGCTGCCAACTATTCGTCCACCCTTCGCCGCCACGGCACATGTGCCAAGACCCCGACTGACCCGGATCATTCGATCGGGACTTGGCTCGTGCACACTTAGTGAGTATTGACTTAGCGGAGTGCGGCCGTATCTTCGCCGAGGCGATTGCTTCAGCAGACAGCGCGTCACTCCCTCTAATGCAGACTGATCCAGATCAACAGCGCGTCGCTCCAAAATGGAAGAATCGACTAAGCTGTATCACGCCGGCTCCGGCACCTGTGGGCATGAATCCGTGACCAAACCTCTCTTTCGAATCGGATCGGGGCGCGCTGAACGCACCCGCGCCGCATCCACCGGAAGGCACGCCGCCTGCCGTCATCGAACTACCACGCCCGCTGCGCAGCGGCGCAAGGCACTTGCTGGATGCACTCGCGGCGCGTCGTACCTCGCACAACCCCTAGCTGGACTACGTCGATGTCGACGTGCTCGGCGAGTTGCTTTGGGCGGCCAACGGCATCAACCGCGACGCGGATGGCGCACGCACGGCGCACTCCGCGCTCGGTGGCTACCAATTCGAGATCTACGTGCTGCTTGCAACGGGCTCGTGTCGGTACGATCCGGTGACGCGTCGGCCCGTACTCTCCATGCCGCTCGATCTGCGCGAGACCACTGCATATCAGCACTTCCTCGCCTATGCGGCCCTCGATCTCCTCCATGTTGCCGACATGGACCGGATGTAAGACGTGCCAGCGCCTCAACGCTGGAGCTTTGCGTGCGCAAGTGCCGTCGCGATCCTCCAGAACGTCTACCTCTATCGCGCATCCGTGGGCCACGCCCTGGCCGGCTGCGGTTGTGAACCGAGCGGCGCTGGCCGTGAATCTGAAACTGCCGGTCGAGTCCAGCGCTTTGCTGGCGCAGACCGTGCGACGCGTCCGCCGCGACCCAATGACTCGACAAGCAAACCAGGTAAATCTGAGGAACTGCCATGAATAATACGAGAGAGCCCGCGGCGCTGCGCGTCATTCGGGTGGATCACAAGCGTCTGGCCGCTGTCACGGCCACCATGCTCGACGTTGTTCGAATGCTTGGCGAGGGTGGTTCGACACCCGATCCCATCGTACTGCGCGCGATGCTCTACTACATTCGCGAATACCCGGAACAGATTCACCATCCGATGGAAGATCGCTTTCTGTTCGCCGCGCTGCGGAGCCGCACAGACAATTTCGACGACGTGCTGGACGAACTGCAGTGCGAGCACCTTGAAGGCGATGCGCGCATGCGCAATTTGGAGCATGCGTTGACACGGTACGAGTTAAAGGGAGATCCAGTACTGCGTGGCCTGCAAACGCTGATGGAGCAATACGTTGAGTTTTGTGCGAATCACAGGCGCGTTGAGGAAGAAATAATCCTGCCCGCCACGAGGCGCTTTCTGACGGAGAGCGACTGGGCGCAGATCGACGCAGCCTTCGAGGGTCGCTCGGACCCGTTCGGAGAAGCGACCTTCGAAGGCGAGAGCCTGGAAAGTCTTTATCGCCTGATTGCGAATGCAGTGCCGGCGATTGGTGAAACGCGGCATGACGCATGAGCGCGACGTTTGAACCAATCCGCGCTTTCTTCCACGCCCCCGCGATGGTACGACAATCGCGCATGCATTCCGCCGATTGCGTTGCGGCCGACCGTGCGCAAGCGCTGCTCTGCCTCGCCGTGAGCGAGACCTTTGTCAACGCTTGAACACTGAAGCGGATGGCCGCTTCGATCGGCAGGCTCAACTCGTTCCTGCTGTCGTGTACAGCGCGGCCTGCGGGCGCCTCTCTCCACGTCACGGTTCGGGTGGCGCTCCGTCTCTTGGACCCGTATACAGCGCCTATATACTTGATCGGTCGAACATCGAAAAAGCGGGGCCAAGATCGCCCGCCAAGCGCCTCGGTCGTGCGTGGACTCCCTCATGCAGCCTGTTGGAGCGACGAGCCGTTCAAGCTCAACTGTCTTGCCATCGAATACAACCTTTCTCGCCATTCGGAGACTCGGAAGACATACCAAGCGCACGTTCAAGCCGAGTAGCGCGCCCTCCGTGGGTGCGGTCGACGACGTCGCTCGCCGTACCGGCATTCAGTCGTTTGATCTGGGTCATGCCAGAGCGACGTATGCGTCCTAGACTTTGAATGTTTGGCCAACTCGACCGGAAAATCCTGCGATGAGCTACAAGACTATCGTCGTGCAACTGGACACCAGTGAGCGCACTCCTGCGCGAATCGACTGCGCCCTGCATCTTGCGACGCATTTCCGCGCGCACCTGTCTGGTGTCTTCTCAGACTTTACGCTGGATCCCAGATTTTATTACGAGCCCTCGAGTGCGAAGCGATATCGCAAATCGCTTGAAAAAACCTGCATGGATCGTCGGGCGAAGATCGAGACCCTGTTTCGGTCGAGGCTTGCCCAAACGAACGTGGCGGGTAGTTGGGTCGCCAGGGAAACGTACGGGCCCATATCACTTTCTCGCTATGCGCGCTGCGCGGACCTGACTATCACCGGCCAACATGACCGGGAAGACCCCGAAGCTTATCTTGCCGATCGCTATCCGGAGCAATTAGTGCTGTCCGCCGGCAGACCGCTGCTGATTGTGCCGCACACCGGTGCGATGAATCCCGTCGGCGCCAAGGTCCTTGTGGCTTGGGATGGTAGCCGCGAGGCGACAAGGGCAGTCCATGATGCGCTTCCGTTTTTGCAAGTCGCAACGCGGACCGCCATGATTACGATAGTCGCCGAGGCCGAGGAGCGTCGAGACCCTCGCGCTCGCGGTTCGGACCTTGTCGCAACGCTCGCAAGGCACGGCGTGCAAGTCGAGCAAAGCGAGATTGAAGTAAAAGACGGTGCGCGGACCGGCGAAACCCTGTTGTCGTTTGCATCCGAATTCGGCGCAGATCTGATCGTCATGGGCGCCTATGGTCATTCGCGTTGGCATGAATTGATATTAGGCGGAGCAACTCAGACGGTACTGGAGGCCGCGCAGGTCCCAGTGCTGATGTCCAATTAGATCGAGCGCTTACATCGCGTTGGCCACCTTCATCCGCAAACCGTCTTCGCCGTGCCCTGATAAGGCTATCAAGCAAACTTTCTGTCAACTTGACCCGGATCCATCCCAGGGGCGGTACCCCTGGTCTGGCTCGCTGATACACCAGGAAGACGCTCCTATCGGCATACGACGCCGAACTCGTGCGCATCGATGCCGATGCAGCCTCGACAAACGCGGGTGCCTAAACGAAACATCAATTGACCTGAATCAACGCATCAGACCCCTGCGCACCCACACTATGCCGAGCACGTGCCTTCGTGGAGTCTCATCGTGAGTCGGCCAAACAAGAGGCGTCTGCTCTGCGTGCTTTGGACCGTCACAACGCAGCTTGGTGGAGTTGGCTGCGCGTTCGCCGACGAAGAACCCGCCGCTCTCCTGGACCGGTACCGCTGCATGTTTTGCCACACCGTCGATACACCATTTCGCGCCCCCTCCTTTCGAGAGATTGCGACGCACTATCACCGCGTGCCCAATGCCAGCGCCATGCTCGAAGGCAAGCTGCGACTAGGAGGCCGGGCGCACTGTAGGGACATGGCGATGCCATCGGCCGCCGGTCGCGGCAGCGGTGCTCCGGCGCGCGAAGACGCACATGTTCTCGTTCAGTGGGTACTTCGCCAGTGAGAAAATGCTGGCACCCTCTTGCCAAACATGCGGCGACAATCGCATATGCGCGTGTAATCTCGATGGTGTGGCAACTCTCAGCGCCATGATTGGACACCAGGGCATCCTCGGAGGAAGCGAAATATGACTCAGGTTCGAATTCGTGTTTATGCCGGCGCGTTGGCAGCACTTACGACACTGGCTTATACGTTGAGCGCGAGATCCGCGATGCCAGAACAAGATCCCGTCGACAGGAATGTGGCCGAAGTGTCTCCGCTCAATCCTTCGAACGATCAAGCTCCTTCCGATCGCGTTACCATGCCTGCGCAGCGACCGGTGGCGCAGGTTCAGACCGACCCCTTCGTGCAGCGGCGCAATGCAAACGCCCAGGCGAACGCCGAATATCGCGCTTCGAAGAAGGCCTCCAAACAGCAGATGCAGGCTGCCGTCGACGACGCGAAGGCCCAATACAAGGAAGAAGTCGCCAATGCAAAAATCAACCGCAAGGCCGACAAGAATGCTGCCACGAACGAGTTGAGGGCGTCTGACCTCGAGCGCCCAAAAGCTGCCGACCTGCGGCACTGACGCTCCCGTGGGCGTTTGCAACGTTCCAAGAGTGTGAACGTAAGCGCCCCGATGAAAAACTGACGTCCCGTCGTTAGAGGCTTTGAACAGTTGACAACCTGCTTCGTCCGATCCAGCCCCGCCGCGCTCACGCGCAGCCTGGATAGGGCAAACAAAGCCACTGCGGTCACGGCGAAGCGACTGCATTCGACGGTCAACGCGAACGAAACCATCGACGAGTTACCGCTCCCATGCCGAACTATTCAGCCGAAGCGCTTCCGGACAGCGCCACATCATCATCGCCAATCGAATGAAAGAAGCGCACGCCCGTTGAATGTCGAGTATCAAAAATATTTCACCTAGGCACTGCCATGCCGAACCGACCATTGATTAACGCGTCACGACGCCAACATGCCGCACGTCGTGGCTGGCACACTCTCGATGCTGCCTTGCGTCGGTCATGCTCATATCGACATCCCGCAGGGCGCATTCGACGGATCGAGACGCATATCTCGGTCGTGTATCTCGCCGGCCGTTTTGCGTACAAGGGAAGGTCTGCATAAGTCATTGCATAGCATCCCGAATGAGTTACGCTTGAGATAAGCGCAAACAAGTGAGGTGTGGTCATGACGCAAATGGATCTGGGCTTGAATTTGTCGACCAAGCGCACGCGCAAGCGCGAATTTCTCGATGAGATGAC
>NZ_FCON02000112.1 GCF_001544535.1 Caballeronia choica
CCAGACCGCTCCCTCGGAGTGGTCCAACCGGGGGAGTGTCGTTAGCGGGGTTTCATCGTTGTTGGCATGTAGAAGAGGTACGGGCATCGCACCGCTACACAGAGTGGACCAGCAGTCATACATCCAGTCTCGCGCTACGCGCTCACCCGTCAGGTAAAACTAAAACCCGTCGCTATCGCTATATCACCATCCTACGTTCTTGCTTGCTGCATGCTTCAATTCATCGCTTAGCGAACCTGTCGTCGGGCACGAAGTGCCAGGACGGATGAATGACTGCTGATCCACTCCCTGTCGCGGTATGACGCGCGCGCCTTTTCTACATGCCAACAACGAGGAAACCCCGCTAACGACACTCCCCCGGTTGGACCACTCCGAGGGAGTGGTCTGGAGGCGCATGGCAAGCATTGGCGTTGGGAAGCTGCTTTCTTTGCTTACTTTCTTTGCAGCAGCAAAGAAAGTGAGTCCCGCCCCGGACAGGGGCAGAGCAAATAAACCGACACGAATACAAGTTCCATGGAAGCGCAAAAACATCAAACGGTCTACCCCCAACCCGGCCCCCCGCCATCAACCTCACCGATCAGCCAACCACCCCGAGCGGGCCCCTGAGTTCTGGGGCGCGGGTGCGTGCGATGCGTGAATCGCGATAGAGTGGCTGAAGGGCAATGATGAGTGAGGCCGACATGCAGGGCACTTGGCAATTCCAGCTCAGGATCGATGCGTCTGCCGAACTTGCCGCGGCGTTGCGCGAGGGGCTTGCGTGCCCGGAATATGAAGCGCTTTACGATGTTCTTCGCCGGCACGACGCAACCCTCAAGTGCCAGTTCGACGCCTTCACGGACTACGTGGACGAAGCCGAGCGCCTCGGGCGGGACGCGTATCCGCTATATCGATGGACGAAGGCGACGGTCGAGAACCCGGAAAGGAAAGCGAAGTATCTGCGCGTATTTACGGTCTATGTCGACGGGGACGAAGTCTATGGGGCCGATGTTGCCGATGCGTTGCAACTGGCGCTGACTTCGCTTGGCGGCGCGGTTGGCATCGAGGGGGTGGTGAGGTTTGACACCAATCCGGCAAACAATCCGAGGATTGGGGCTTGAGGCTTCAGGCACGACCTCAAGCCTTCCGCGAATGCACTCACGCCGCCATGCCTTCGGTATCGACATCAGCGGTTCCGAGGCGGGAAAAGATATCGCACACCGACCGCATTTCCGCGTCATCGACAACGCAGACCACCACGCGAGTGAAATCGCAATCGTCGGCTTCATCCCGGGCGAATGGCGCAAGCATGCCCTCGTCGGCGAAATCGCTGTCAAACAGGTAGTCGTGTGAGTCGACGACGCCCAGATGTTCGCCATGTCCCGCGTATTCGGCGGTCATCCAGTGCAGCGCCACGCCAGGATCGCGCAAGTGCATGACCGAAGACCCGGTCACGCGATCGACCCGAATGCGATCGCTCCCGATGCCTTCCGCGCGCAAATCGTCGAGCGCTTCAGCCAGCTTGCGGGAACCAAGAAATGCTCCGGTCACTTCACGCATCATGCTCATCTCCGGCGATACGGCCAAGGTATTGCGGTTTCACTTTCGACCTCATGCATGGGACCGTGACCACGCCCGGGTGACCGGACGTCACGGAATTCGTTTCAGGAGGATACGACGAAAAAACGCGTTGAAGCGATCCGATGAATCGCTTTGCGACGGCTCGCTGTTCCGCGAGAATGATGGGCGAATCCAATGATGCGGGCAGGAGATTCACGAGCCGGGCCATGCTCTTTACGGCGTCAGTTTTAGTTCACGCGATACTTCAACTTTACCCCGCAAGAAACGGATTTTCAACGGATTATTTGGCGCTGAATCGTCTGATGTTTGGGTCGGCGCAAGCCCGTCCGCAACGCGCCTCACCGCTGCCAGTAGGCATAACCGTAAGGCCGGTTGAACGCCGCATAGTGCACGATGACAGGCGTGGCGTACACCGGCGGCGGCGCATACGGCGGCAGCGGCGGCGGGCCGTAGTAAGCGGGCGCCGCATAGACCGGCATGACCGGTGCGACCGCCACCGCCTGCCCGACCGGGAACACCGGACCGCCCACGATGCCGACGCCAACGAACATGTGCGCCTGCGCGGCCGTCACCAGACCGACGCTCAATGCGGCGGCCACCATTACTTGCCGAATCGTTTTCATCTTGATCTCCTGTTTGCTCGTTGTGCTGTGGGAATGACTGCAGTGTGGACGAGCAAAGTGAGGAAAGAATGAGGACGCTCCGCCGCGCCGAGCCAACGGGCAGGGGGAAATGTATGCGCGCGCTACAATGCCGCGGCGCCGTTCCCTCCGATCATCAATTCATTTCGACCATGACCGTGCCAGCCGGGCAGTTCCTTCTTGGCCCGCTACTGAAGAGCGTTTCCCGTTCGTTCTACCTGACGCTGCGCATCCTGCCCGCCGGGATGCGCGACCCGGTCGGTCTCGCCTACCTGCTCGCCCGCGCCGCCGACACGATCGCGGACACGTCGCTGGTGCCGCCCGGGCAGCGCCTCGAACTGCTGCTTTCGCTGCGCGCGCAAGTGAATGGCGAGCCCGCCGACACGGCGCTCGACCCGATGATGGGTGACGTCACGAGACAGCAGACGCAGGCCGACGAGAAGGTGTTGCTCGAATCGCTCCCGGCGGCGCTCGCGCTGATGTCGCGTTTCGACGATGCCGACCAGCAAGCCGTGCGCGATATCGTCACGACGCTCACGCAGGGCATGGAGTTCGACCTGCGCACGTTCCCCGATGAAACGTCCGGCCGCGTCATCGCGCTTCGTGAGTTTCGGGAACTGGATCGGTATACGTATCTGGTCGCGGGATGCGTCGGGGAATTCTGGACCACGATGACTTTCGCGCATGTGCCGGGTGCGCTGAAGGCAAGTCCCGAGACGATGACGACGCGCGGCATTCGTTTCGGCAAGGCGCTGCAGATGACCAACATCCTGCGCGATTGCGCGAAGGATTTGCGCATCGGCCGCTGCTACCTGCCGGCGGTAATGCTCGATCGATACGGACTGGCCGCGGAGGATCTGCTTGCGCCCGAGGCGTCGCGCCGGGCGCGTCCCGTTCTGCTCGAACTGTGCCGCACGACGCTCGACTACTTCCGCGACGCGCTCGACTACACGCTCGCCATTTCGGCGTTCTCGGTGCGGCTTCGACTCGCGTGCGTGTGGCCGATCATGATCGGGATGGAGACGGTGTCGCTTCTCGTCGCGAACGACAACTGGCTCGACCCGGACAGCGTTTCGAAGGTTCGTCGCAATGACGTGTACCGCATGATGGCGCTGTCGTTGCCGATGGTGTCATCCGATGCGTGGTTGCGCCTGTGGTTCGAACGGCGGTTCAAGAAGATCGAAGCACGGCTTCCCCGCGTCTGACCTCGAGCGCCGGTCCTGCGTGCGCCCGGGTAACTGCCTGTGTAACTATTACTCCGACGCTCCAAAAGATTCTCGATTACCCGTACTTTCTCCCGTTAAAGGCCGTCAAAGGAAGCCGCAAACGTTTTGCGCGTCGAATTGATTTCATGGCTTCTTCAACCGCTATATGATGTTGCCGGTTTAGTAAACCAAGAACATAACTGGAGAAGGACTTGAGCGAAGCGCACGGTTTGGCCGATATCGTCGGCAAGCAGGAATCGAACATTCTGGCCGACTGGGTCGGTGAACAACTCGCGACCGCACGCCAGGGCGTCATTTCCGAAGCCGAGTTGAAAGACGCGTCGCGCGCCTTTCTCGCCCAGTTCGCGCGCGCCGTCGCCAGCGACTATGACGAGAAACTGGAAGGCCCGGCGTGGGACAACGTTCGCTTGCATCTCGACGCGCTATCGCGCGAACGCGTGATCCAGGGCTTTTCCTCGTCCGAAACGGCCACCTTCATCTTCTCCTTGAAGAAGCCGCTCTTCAACGCTTTGCGCAGCACGTGGAGCGCAAATCCCGATCGCCTGAGCGACGAGTTCTGGAAGCTCAGCCAGGTCCTCGACAAGCTCGGGCTCGTCACAGTCGACTCGTATCAGCGAGAGCGCCAGCAGGTCATCGAGCGGCAGCAGCAGGAACTGCTCGACCTGACCACGCCGGTCGTGAAGCTGTGGGAATCGATCGTGGCATTGCCGCTCATCGGCACGCTCGACAGCGAGCGCACGCAGGTCGTGATGGAGGGCCTGCTCAACTCCATCGTCGACAACGAAGCGGCGATCGCGATCATCGACATCACCGGCGTGCCGACCGTCGATACGCTCGTCGCCCAGCATCTGCTCAAGACCGTGGCGGCGGCGCGCCTGATGGGCGCGGAGTGCATCATCAGCGGCATCCGGCCGCAGATTGCGCAAACCATCGTCCATCTCGGCGTCGACCTGGGCGACGTGGTGACGAAGGCGACGCTGGCCGAGGCGCTCAAGATCGCCCTGCGCCGCGTCAATCTCACGGTCACAAAACTAAGCGCGGTCAAAGCGGGTGATTGACGATGGAGCAGATTCCGGTTCTCAAGCTTGGCGAATTCCTGCTCGTGTCGATCCAGGTCGAACTGCACGACGAACTCGTGCTGGGTCTCCAGGAAGACCTGACCTCGCGCATCGAGTCGACCCGGGCCCGCGGCGTGCTTATCGATATCTCGGCGCTGGAGATCGTCGATTCGTTCATTGGGCGCACGCTCGGACATATCGCGGCGATGGCGCGGGTGCTCGACGCCGAGACCGTGCTGGTCGGCATGCGTCCGGCGGTTGCGATCACGCTGGTGGAGCTTGGCATGACGCTCAAGGGAATTCGAACTGCTCTCGACGTCGACAAGGGTATGGCGATGTTGCGGTCCTCGGCCGCGTCGGGAGAATCTTCATCGTCACGATAAATCAGGTCGTCCTGGAGATCCGCACGCCGGGCGAGGTCAACCTCGCCCGCAAGGCGGTGCAGGACTGGGCCACGCGGCTTGCTTTCGGCACGCTCGATCGAACCAAGTTCGTCACGGCCGCGAGCGAGCTCGCCCGCAATACGCTCGTGCACGGCCAGGGGGGCACGCTGACGCTCGTCGAAGTCGAGAAGGACGGGCGTCCGGGGATTCAACTGATTTTCGAGGACAAGGGTCCGGGCATTCCGAACATCGAGAAGGCACTGGAAGATGGGTTCAGCACGGCGAAGAGCCTGGGGCTGGGGCTGGGTGGCGCGCGGCGGCTCGTCAACGAATTCGAAATCACTTCTACGGTTGGCAGTGGAACACGCGTGAGCATCGTGCAATGGAAGCGACGGTAAAACTTTCGGACCAGAGCGGCGTCGCACATGCGCGCCGTTCGGCCGTCGCACTCGCGCAATCGCTCGAGTTCCCGGAGCGCGTCCAGGCCGATGCGGCGCTCGTCGTCAGCGAGGCGGCAACCAACATACTCAAGTACGCGCGAAGCGGAGAGATTTACCTCGCGCCTTACTCGGATGGCTCGGGCAAGGGGCTGCAGATCGTGGCCGTCGACCGTGGACCGGGCATCGCCAACGTCGAGGCTGCGAGGAAAGATGGCTTCTCGACCGGCGGCAGTCTCGGTGCGGGACTTGGAACGATCGAGCGTCATTCGGCGCTCTTCGATTTTTATTCGCTCGGTGGTGGCGGCACGGTTCTGCTTGCGCGCATCGCAGGCAAGAGCGCGAGCGAGTCTAAGCCGAGTGCGTGGACGGTCGGCGCCAGATCGACGCCGAAGCTCGGCCAGCAGATTTGCGGCGATGCGTGGAGCGTTATCGAAGGGGACGGCAAGCTGTGGGTCACGCTGCTCGACGGTCTTGGCCACGGTCCGCTCGCCTGTGAGGCTGCGCGGCGCGCAGTCGATGTGTTTCGCAAGCTGAACCGGGACGATACGCCCGGCGACATTCTGCGAGCGGCGCATGCGGAGTTGCGCTCGACGCGCGGCGCGGTGATGGCGGCCGCGATGTTAGATCCCCGAGCCAGGTCGATGACGTATGCGGGCGTGGGCAACATCGTCGCGATCGTGAATACCGGTGATGTGAACCAGCACCTGGTGTCGACCGATGGAACCGTCGGCTACAACATGCGGCTCGTGCGCGAGAGCGTGGCCGACTGGAATACGCGCAGCGTGTTCATCGCGACGACCGACGGCCTGTCCACGCGCTGGAACCTGAACCGGCATCCGGACTTGCTGCAGCATCATCCGGTCGTGATTGCGCACGTGCTCCACCGCGACTTCGCTCGCGATAACGACGATGCTTCGATCGTCGTCGTCAAGGCGGCCTGACATGCTGCATCGAATCCTTTCCACGCCGATCGCGAGCAACCTCAGTCTCGTGGCGACCCGCGACCGCGCCCGGCAGATCGGCGAGTTGTTCGGCCTCGACGATCTTCAGCGCACGCGGTTCGTTACCGCGGTTTCCGAGATCGCGCGCAATGCCGTCCAGTTCGCGGGCGGCGGGACGCTGACGTTCCTGGTCGGCGATTCGAGCGAGGCGGGCAACCTGCAGTGCATCGTCGCGGAGATTGCCGACAAGGGTCCCGGCATCGCGAAGCTCGATCAGATCCTGAGCGGCGTGCATCCCGAAGGCAAGCCCGGCATCGGGCTGCCCGGCAGCCGGCGCATGGCCGATGGGTTCTCCGTCAGCACCGCGCTCGGCAAGGGCACGACCGTCACGCTCGAGATGCTCTTGCCGCGCGACAAGCCGCGCCTCACCCTCGACAAGCTGAGCGTGCTGGTCGACCAGTTGACGCGTCGCAAGGCGCAGACGCCCGTCGAGGAACTGGAGCAGCAGAATCGCGAAATGCTGCTGACGCTCGGCGAACTGCGGCGCAAGCAGACCGAGTTGGAAGAAGCGGATGTGCGCAAGAACGAGTTCCTCGCGATGCTCGCGCATGAACTGAGAAACCCGCTCGCCGCGATCACCCTTGCGCTCGAAGTCGCCGGACGCAGCCGTGCCGAACCTGACGAATCCGCCGGGACACTTGCATTGATCGGACGGCAGACGGCGCAGTTGTCGCGGATGGTCAACGACTTGCTCGATGTGTCGCGGCTCACCCGGGGCAAGGTCGATCTGCATAGCGAAGTCGCACGCATCGATGAACTGATTCTCGGCGCGCTGGAGATGACGGCGGCCGAAGTGGAGCGCCGCGGCCATCGCGTGACGACGCTCTATCCGAAAGACGTGGTGCTCGTGCGCGGCGACGTGGCTCGTCTGAAGCAGGTGTTCAGCAACATCCTCCACAACGCGGCGCGCTACACGTCCGAGTCCGACGAGATCGTCGTGCGGGTCGAGGCATCGGAGAAGGAAGTGATCGTCGAGATCAGCGATCACGGTATCGGGATCGAACCCGCGATGATCCCGCGCGTGTTCGACCTGTTCGCGCAGGCATCGACCGCGATAGGGCGGCAGGATGCGGGGCTCGGCATCGGACTCACGGTCGTCAAGCGGCTGGTGCACGATCACGGCGGATCGGTGCGCGTGCATAGCGCGGGCATCGGCTGCGGAACGACGTTCGTCGTGGGGCTGCCGCGAGTGTATGAACTGCTGCCCGACGAAGTCGCCGACATGACTTCGACGCCGCGGCAGCACGCCCAGCGCATCCTGATCGTGGACGACAACCGTGACGCAGCGGAAGCGCTGGAAGCGCTGCTCGCGATGAGCGGGCACCAGTGCGAAGTCGCCTACGACGGCCGCTCGGCGCTCGTCGCGGCGGAAGCATTCCGTCCATCGGTTGCCGTCATCGACATCGGGCTGCCCGACATGACGGGATTCGAAGTTGCACGCGGACTGCGCGAGATGGCGCGCGGCAAGCCGCTTTTTCTGGTCGCGCTCAGCGGCTACACGACACCCGACTTCCGCCGAAGCGCCGACGAAGCGGGGTTCGATCATTACTTCGCCAAGCCGATGTCGATCGATGATCTGTATGCGCGGCTGGCTGGGCTGCCCGAAACGTAAGGTGCGACGCGCCGCGGTTTTGCGAAGCGCAATCGATGCTGCCCTAGCTCCCCTGATAGATGTCGCACGACAAGCCCACCACGCAAGGCGTCCCACCGATGCGACCGCCGCTACGGCCGGTTGACATTGGCGTTCCGCCATATGACGACTGGTCCGTGATTGGCGCACTGTTTGCCACGGGTGCGGCCGATGGCGCCGGTTGCTGCGCGGTAGCCGGGTCAGCGGACCAGTTCGGCAGAGTGGCCTGCGCATGAGCCGTGCCGGAGACGGCAACCAGCAATATGGCGGCGGGTACTGCAATGAGTTTCGGATTCATGCTTACACCTTCGTTGGAGAAGTTTCTGTTGAAGGGCTAAACGGACGAGGACGTGATGACCATGACCTCCTTGATAGCCGGATGGGCCAGACAGTGCGGGATGATCTGGTTTGATGCCTGTCGCTGACAAAGCGGCCGAACAACGCCAGCGCGAACGAGGCGGGCAGGGGCAGGGTTATTGAAAAGCGATGATGCGCTACCGGGCCAGAAGTTGTGCGGCGCCCGGCATCGGCAGATACATGGGGGAAGTCCCGCATGAAAGTCTGCACGCTTTGACTTTGTGAGTCGGCAACGACGTGAATGTGGCGTTGCAAAATTATTTATAGGCCGCCATTTTGCGAAATGCCAGAAGAGGCGGTGAGCTTTGCTGAAACGAGTCGAATGCGGGCTCTTGCTTACGTCGGATTGACCGAAGTATTTCGAATTCCCGATAGTGGATCGCTGGCGTTTGGGGTTGGGTGCTGTCTTCACCGATTGATGCGCTCGTGCTCCTGGTTTATTAGCATGCCTTAGCCGCTTCGCTAAAGTCCCTAACAGTGGCATAGTGCGAACAGTACAACTCCCCTACGGAGTACACAATGGCGACACTTGATCAAATCCGGGCCAAGGTAAAGGAACTCCAGACGCAGGCTGATGCGCTGATCGCAAGAAAGGCGCAGGCGGCCGTCGATCAGGTTCGAAAACTGATGCTGGCACATGGTCTCACCACCGCCGACATTGAAAGAAAGGCAAAGGCGAGGCGAGACGCCAAGGCCGCGAAAGCTCATGGCGTCAGCCAGAAACCTCAGCCGGCAAACGTGCCCAAAAGCAAACTGCCCGCAAAGTACCTGAATCCGAAGACGGGAGAAACGTGGAGCGGACACGCCCGGCCGCCGAAGTGGATCGCGGAGGCCAAGGACCGCGCCAAGTTCCTTATCGATGGTCTTGCATCAAAGGCGGCCAAGAGCACGAAGCCAGCGGCCAAGGACACAAGCCGCAACGGCAAGCTCAAAGGAGCACTGCCACCCAAGTATCGAGACCCGAAGTCCGGCGCGACCTGGAGTGGTCGCGGTCCGGCTCCGGCCTGGCTGGCCTCCGCGAAAGACCGGAACAAATTCCTGATCGATGCGGGCGGTGTCGTCAAGTCCGCGACGAGTGCCGCGGGTAAAGCCATGAAATCGAAGGCCGCTGTTGCGAGCAAGAAGACAGCCAAGGCGCCGACTGGGGCCAGGAAAACGGCGACGGCAAAGACGGCATCGGCGGCACGAAAGAAAGCGTCTGGCTCGACAGCCAAGCCGGTGGCCGCGAAAAAGGCACCGGCGCGCAAGTCGTCCGCGGGAAAGAGATCGCCTGCCTCGGCCGGCTCCGGCGCGGCGGCGACAGCCGCGTAATGCGAGTGCCGAGTCGCGCCGTCCCTGGCCGCATTCCGAAGCAGCGCGCTTAAGCGGTGTGCTTCGGCCAGAGCGTGCGGCCGAAGAAAGTCAGCGTGCGATCCCATGCGAGTCGCGACCACGCCGGATCGAACTGGGTGCGCGCGATGCGGCCCGACCCGACCGCCGTTTCGTTGGCGAACGCATGATGCGCGAGGTAGCGATGGAACTCCACGTCGACCGACGCGTCGCGCATTTTGGCTTCGAGCACATCGACGGTTTCAGCCGGAAAGAACGCATCCTGCGTGGCCCAGTGACCCAGCACGGGAGCCTTGATCCTGGTGGCGTCGATGTATTCGAGCGGCGGAAAGCCGTACCACACCACGCCCGCCGACACCTCGGGAATCTGGCACAGCGCGAGCAACGTAAGCGCACCGCCCATGCAGTAACCGGTCACGGCGACACGTTCCGACTTCTCCTTCAGATACTGCACGGCGCCTCGAATGTCCTGCGCGGTGGCGTCGCCGAAGTCGAGCGCGCCCAGCAGATGGCTCGCCTCTTCCTCTTCGACTGTGGTCTTGCCCCGGAACAAATCGGGGACCAGCGCGCGATATCCGCATTGCGCGAGCCGGTCCGCTACGCCGCGAATCTGATCGTTCAAGCCCCACCATTCCTGGATCACGACGATGGCGGGCGCATCTTCAGTCTTGTCGGGGCTGGCGAGATAGCCCTGAACGTCTTGCCCGTCAGGGCGGCGAAAAGTAATCATGGAACCTGGTGTCTGCTGCATGAGACGGTCTCCTTGATCCAGCGAAAATGGGCGCGTGGCGGCTCGTCTGCTTAAAGGTCGCGCGACGAGTTGCCGGCTCATGTTACGCCGAAACCGGACACCCGATCGCAGACGCGCCGCGCCCCGGCCGAGCGCAAAGGGCGGCGGTTTTGATCGTCGAAAAGCTTGCAGACGCGGCGGTGCGCTCCGCTAACAGCCCGGACCAAAACGTGGGACAACCGGCTGATCGCGGAACGACATCGCCTAAGCCATCATGACCCTTGCGATGCGGGCATGGCGACGCCCGCGTTACGCGTCGCGCGCCCGGTCGCGCCATGCAGGATCGTCTCGGCGATCGACTCGGCGGTAGCCGCCGACAAGGTCCATCCGAGATGCCCATGCCCGGTGTTGTAGAACACGCCCGCGCGCTTGCCCTGACCGACGCGCGGCAGCATGCTCGGCATCATCGGACGCAGGCCCGCCCACGGAATCACGCGCGCGGTCGAGACTTGCGGAAAGAGGCGCCGCGTCCATTCGACGAGCGGCGCGACGCGGTCCGCGCGAATGTCGCGGTTGAAGCCGTTGATCTCCGCCGTGCCTGCCACGCGGAACCGATCGACGCCAAGCCGGCTCGTCACGATCTTCGCGTTGTCGTCGAGCAGGCTGACCCACGGCGCCGCGGACTGGCTGCGTTCATCGTCGAGACAGACCGTGATCGAATAGCCTTTGACGGGATAGATATTCACGTGATCGCCGAGCATGCCGGCGAACTCGCGGCTCTTCACGCCCGCGCATACGACGATGCGGTCGAATACATCGGCGCAATCCTGATCGCCGCTTTTCGCGCCGATGGTGAAGCGCGCATCCGAGCCTTGACCGATCGAAACGATCTCCGTGTCATAGCGGAACTCGACGCCGTGTCGCGCGCACGCCTCGGCGAGTCCGCGCGTGAACTTGTGGATGTCGCCGGTCGAATCCGACGGCGTGAAAAATCCGCCATGGAAATCGCCCTGCAATGCAGGCTCGATCCGGCCGATCTCGCTCGCGCCGACTGCGTGCCGGTCTAGCCCGCCTTCGCGCAGCAACTCGTTGACCTTGGCGGCGGCATCGTAGTCCTTCCGATGCTTGTAGATATGCAGGATGCCGCGCCGCTCGAGATCGAAGTCGATCCCTTCACGCTCGGCGATCGAGAACAGATGCTCGCGTGCGGCGAGCGCGAGGCGCACGGTGTCGATCGTGTTCGCGCGATAGTTCGGGACCTGCCGCAGGAACTCGCCCATCCACGAGTACTTGTGCCACGAGGGCGACGGGTTCATCAGGAGCGGCGCATCGCGCGTGAGCATCCAGCGCAGTCCCTTGAGCACGGTGGCCGTGCGGTTCCAGACCTCCGCATTGCTGACCGACAACTGGCCGCCGTTGGCGAACGACGTTTCCATTGCCGCATAGCGATGACGTTCGAAGACGGTGACTTCAAAGCCGCGGCGGGCGAGGGCGTAAGCGGTCGTGACGCCGGTGACACCGGCGCCGATGATGGCGATTCGTGACATGACATGGTCCAGATTGAGTTGAGCATCGCCGGGGCGCTGACACGATAGCGTGTCGGTTCCGGCGTCGATGCCCCATCTGTCCATGTACCTGAGAGTTTCTCTTCCGCATGAGCGTTGCTGACGGAAGATCCCCTTCGGTGGGCGCGTAGCGCCGCTCTCCAGATTGTTCCAGCGGCGCGGTCCTTTTGCCTGAGAGTTTCCGGGGCGGTTGCTCCGTCGGCGTCGTCATGGGCTGCCTGACGATCTCTCCCGCGCTGCTTGTCGAGAACACGGTCACGTTAGCGTCCGCGAATATTGTTGGCAAGTCATTTCGCTTTCGACTGCCATCGGCGCTGCAATTAGAGTGCTCCTCTAGCGTGCATTCATGCACCAACCTCAAGTTTCGGTGTCGTTCGCCGACAACTGGGCCATGGAACAAGATGAAGACCTTCCGCTCGGTCGCATGCATCCGCTACGCGGCGAAGCCTTCGCGCTCGCGCTGAGCATCGAGCTGATTCGCAGGGCGCGCGGCAGGAAGAATCCGCGCGACTTCGCGCTCGACTCGAAGGAATGGGAACAGGCAAGCGTCGACTTCGCCCGCGACATACGCTGGGCGCTCGGCATTGAAGACGAAGCCGGCGACGCCGATGCCTGAAGAAGTCGGCGACTTCCTGCTCATCGTGCCGGATGGCGCCTCGATACCAATGAGCATATTGAATGCGCAATAGTTACCCGGAACAATTTGCCGGGCCCAAAAAAACGCTCTGAAACCCATTGCCAACCGTTTGCGGCGACCTTAGACTCCGATCCAAGCTGTTACGAAATGTAACGATTTGTGTCAAAAGACGGTTTGGACCAACCGTCTGCGCAGCCAGAACGGAGAAGCCGTCATGCACACCGCTGAAACCTCGGAAGCGATTCGCGAGATCAATCTGTCGTACATCATGCTGGCCCAGCGTCTGCTGCGCGAGGACCGTGCGATCGGCATGTTCCGGCTCGGCCTGTCGCGCGAGATCGCCGACATCCTGTCGAACCTGACGCTTGCGCAAGTCGTGAAGCTGGCCGCGTCGGACCAGTTGCTGTGCTTTTTCCGCTTCAACGATCACTCGATGCTGACCACGCTGACGCAGCCGCCGAAGAATTCGAACGTGGCGTCGACGCACGCGGCGATCATCATGGCCGGTTTGCCCGCGGCCCAGTTTGCCTGAGCGCGACTGGCCCCGGCGATACGGCAGTCCGGCTACTTCAATGGACCACGACGAGAAGCTTCCTTTCGGTGTCGACGCTTCTCTTTTCGACGATGCGTGCTGGCTGGCCGCGCGAGTGGCGGCGACCAGAAAGGCGCAGGGGAAGGCCATCCCGAGCGATTTCGCGCAAGGGTCGCCCGAAGCGGATGCCGTCGCGCTGGATTTCGTGCGCGATATCGAACGCGCGCTCGCCGGCCGTCTCAAAGCGTCGACCGAAGGTCACTAGGCCGCTCGCGCCTCGCTCGCGTCTGCCTGCCTTTCACCTGGCCTCATCCGCGCGCATCGTGAGGCGAGGCCGTCCGCAACCATTCACCCGCACCTTCGATCAACTGTCTGGCAAGCAAATCCGCGTGCGGTGTCAGCGCGGCGAAGTCGCGTGCGCAAAGATGGAGCCTTCTCGCGGCCCAGGGTTCCGACAGCGGCAGGATCGCGAGCCTTCGCCCGCGCAACGTCCTCGCCGACGCCTCCGAAAGAATCGCCATGCCGATGCCAGCCTCGACCAGCATTCCCACATGCTCGACGCTGCGTATCTGGATCCGGTAATGCAACTGGCGGCCAAGACGCGACGCGCGCTCCGCGAGATGCGTTTCCAGCGCCGCGTCCGCCAGCCCGACAAAAGCCTCGTCGAGAATATCCGCGAACGCGACGGACGCTTCCATGGCGACGCGATGCGAACGACTGGCGACCACGACGAGCTGGTCACGCGCGATCAGATGCGTCTGCAGGCGCGCGAGATCCGCAATATCGGCGACGAGGCCGAGATCGGCGCGCCCCTCTGCCAACGCCTGAACGATGTCCGAACTGGGACGTTCTTCGAGATCGATTGAAAGATCCGGATAAGCCGCGAGAAAGCGGATGAGTTGCGGCGGCAGGAACGCGGCCAGCGCGGCGGTGTTGGAGAGCAGCCTGATGCGGCCTTTCAGGCCCGTCGCGTAGGTACGCAATTCGCCGCGCATCTGCTCGACCTGCCCAAGGATCGAGCGGGCGTGCCGGACGAGCGCAACGCCCGCCGGCGTCGCGCGCACGCCGCGACGGTTACGCTCCAGCAACGGCGCGCCAAGCGCGTTCTCCATGCCCGCGATGCGCTCGCTGACCGATGCCAGCGCCAGATGCATTGCCCGCGCGCCTTCTGTCAGGCTGCCGCGCTCCACGACGGTCAGAAACAGCCGCATATCGGTCAGGTCGAAACGCATGGCTGTGCTTGTCCCTTCGGTTTTGCCGAAGTCTAGCATTGGAATTGCCAGATTGCGGGAGCGCGGCTTCGTCGCTAGCATCGCTTCCATGTCACCCCTTCTTTTGGTTTCCTGCGCGGGATTATTGGCTGGCGCGATGAATGCACTGGCAGGAGGCGGCTCGTTCGTCAGCTTGCCCGCGCTGATCGCGGCGGGCGTGCCACCGGTTCAGGCGAACGCTTCGAGCACGGTCGCGCTCTTTCCCGGCGGCATTGCGAGCGCGTGGGCGTATCGCGATGGACTCGGCCCGGTCGGGTCGGTGTCGTTGCGCGCGCTGACGATCGCCACGCTGTGCGGCGGATTTGCCGGGGCGATCCTGTTGCTGTGTACATCGTCGGCTGCTTTTTCCTTCGTGCTGCCGTGGCTGCTATTGATCGCGACGCTTGCGCTCGCGTTCGGGCGTCGGCTCGGCGAGGCGCTGCGCGCTCGCTGGCACATCCACGGGCATGCGGTGCTGGCGGTTCAGTTCGCGCTCGGCGTGTATGGCGGGTACTTTGGCGGCGCGGTCGGGATCATGATGATCGCGATGTGGGGACTGCTCGACAGCCGCGATCTCAAGAGCCTGAATGCGCCTCGCACGCTGCTCGTCAGTGCGGCGAACGCGGTTGCGGTGCTCACGTTCGTCGTCGCGCACGCGGTGCACTGGCCCGAGACGCTTGCGATGCTGGTCGCGGCAATCGTCGGCGGATATGGCGGCGCGCAGATTGGCCGACGCGCATCGCCGGTCGTCATCCGCGCGGGCACGTTGCTCGCGACCTCCTGCATCACGCTGGCGTTTTTCGTGCGAACCTACGCGCCGGCGCTGCTGCATTGATCATCGATGTGCTGTTGATGTGCCTGGTCCAGTGAGGACGCCATGATGTCAGCCTTGCTTCAGACGATCGGTGCGCTTGCCATACTCGCAAGCGTTGCGGTGCATGTGTCGTCGTGCTGGAAAGCGCAGAAGAAGGGCGCTGCACGCCTGGCCCTGCCGTTCACGAAGCATCATCGCCACCGGTGACGCGCCGGGGTGCTGCGCTTGCGATCGTTTCGGCAGTGAGGCGGCGTCTGGAGGTTCCTCGCCAGCGGGGCAGCCGGGTTGGGGGCTACTGCGCTTACAAGTTGCGTTCGAAGAGATGAAGAATTGCGGCTCGCGAATAGCCCGCCCGACTTTCCGACGGGTATCCGCAGGCGCGTTTGAAGGTGATATCGGCGACGCTCCGCATTGACGCGGCAGCTCAATGCCGGTGCCGCAGCCACCCGTGATGCGAGCGGTGCTGCCCGTTCTGGCGGAGTGCCTCATGCGCTCGATGGACTTCGATTCCCTCGTGCACCAGCAGCACCAGCGCGATGAGCGCGAGCAGCGCAAGCGCGAACAATACGTTGATGACGTCGCCGACGGTCACGCGTGACGTCAATTCCGATCCCGACAGGCGGATCAGCGTACTCAGGAATTCGTTCATCGCGGCCTCCGCATTCGATCGCGATACGTTTCCATTCTAGGCCGCAGTTGCGTCGGCGGGGAGATCGGTTGGCGCGTCAACCATCAGCAGGGTTATGAATTGCGATTGGTCGCCACCTCACCGATAAGAACAACAAGCTTCTGGAAGCCCGAGCGCATCAGATGGTGTAAACAACGACAACACCAAATCAAGCGCCGCCAGACGCTACGCCGCACATGGCCCTGTCGATTCCCGCGCCTGCAGCGCCACCGGCACCCGATACCCCTTTCGCGCCGGCTTGCCATCGAGCGCATCGAGCAGATGCCTGGCCGCCAGTTGCCCGATCTCGTACGTATCCACGCGCATCGTCGTAAGCGTTGGCCGGGTTTCCCGGGACATCGCCAGATCGTCGAACCCGGTGACGGAAAGCTGCGCCGGAATCGCGATGCCCAGTTCCTCCGCCTCCCGCAGCACGCCAAGCGCAATATGATCGTTGCCGCAAATGATCGCGGTAGGGCGCTCGCCCGGCAGTTGCCAGAGCGCGCGCAGGCTTGCGCGGCCGAACGCGATCGTCGATGCGCCTTCCAGCATGTGCTCCGGCCGCACCGCGAGCCCATGACGTTCGAGCGTCGAGCGAATCCCGGCGACCCGCGCCTGCACGCGATCGTTGTCGCGGGTCGGCTGGATGCAGACCGCGAACGACCGATGCCCGAAACCGATCAAATGCTCGGTGATTTCCGCATACGCCGCGTGATTGTCGAAGCCGATGCAGTCGTGCGGGCTGCCCTCGCGATACGCATACGTGACCGCATACGGCACCCGATAGAGCCGCAACGCATCGAACAACTCCGCCGGATGCGCTTCGCCCACCACGGCCATCGCCTCGACGCCGCGTGCGAGCATCGCGCGCACCTGCACGAGCGCCTGCGCGGGATCGTAGTTCGAGCAGCCGAGAAAAAGCGTGATGTCGCGCGCCGCGAACGCCGCCTGCATGCCGCTCACCTGCGAGGCGAATACCTGGTCGTCGAGGGTCGGAATGATGATGCCGGCGATATGGCTGCGCGTCGATGCGAGCGCGCGGCCGGCCGCGTTGGGAAACCAGTTGAGCGTGAGCGCCGCCTGCTCGACGCGCTCGCGCACGTTCGCCGACACCTTGTCCGGCTCGTTGTAGACCCGCGATACGGTCGCCGTCGACACACCCGCGAGCTTCGCGACATCGGAGAGCACGCTGCGGCCCGTATTGCGGCGGGCACGGCCCGTCGGGGAGCGGGCTGCGGCGGTGACGGCGGCGGGCGCCGGAGGGTCGGAGGAGCGGGGCATCGGATCAGCGGGCGTCGGTTGAATCAAGGAGCGCGGCGAGCGCCGACATCATACCGTCGCGGGTTGGTGCCGGGCCGGCCGCGGGCCGTCTCAGAGCGCGGCGATCCGTGAGCGGAAATGCTCGGTGCCGGCGACGATCTTGTCGAGCACCGCGTCGAGTGCCCAGAAACGCTCGCGCACGTCGTAGTCGATCGCGCGGCAGCGAATCGACTCGAACGTGCCGATCCGCTGATGGTAGATCTTTGCGAGTGCCGGATAGCCGAGCGATTCGGACACAGCGGCGAGCACCAGGAACGTCGCCAGTTCCTCGGCAAGCGCCGGATCGCGTGCCGCATCCTCGCGCAACCACTTGTACAAGTCCGGGTGGAAGTTCGTGAACACGCCGTTGAAGCCCGCCGAGCCGGCCTTCATGGCGTCCCAGGCGATCGCCGCGTTGGCGTTCAGGATCTTGAGCGGCGAACCCTGCGCAAGCGCGACGCGCCGCTTCACCGTATCGAGGTCGCAGCTCACGTCCTTCAGCATGATGAAGCGGCCGGTATCGATGCACAGCTTCAGTTCATCGTCGGACAGGAGCCGCCGGTACGGCGCCGGGCATTCGTAGAGGCCAAGCGGAATGTCGCTCGGGAGCCGGGTGAGAAGCCGCTTGAGATTCGCGGTGAACGCTTCCGTTCCTTCGTGCTTCGGATCGAGCCGGTTGGTCACGAGCACGATGCCCTGGGCGCCCGTCCCCGCGGCGACGCCAAGCTCTTCGGCCTGGGCATCGGGATCGTCGCTGATGTGGCCGGAGACCACGACCGGAATGCGGCCCGCCACCTTCTCGACGACGAACCGTCCCAGTGCGCCGCGCTCGGCAAGGCTCAGGAACTGCATCTCGCTCGACTGCGCGACGGCGAACAGCGCATCCGAACCGTGCGCGATGTACCACTCGATCAGGCGTTCGAGGCCCGCATAATCGATCGCGCCGGCAGCGTCGAACGGGGTCAGCATCACGGGGACGATGCCTTCGATTGAAGTGGCGGATTGCGTAGCGGTCGTCATGGTATCGGTCTTTCGAAAAGGATGGGATTGAGGATTGACTGAAGCGAGAGCCGGCGTCACGCCGGCGCTCGCACGGCGTCGGCGAGTGCGGGCTGGTCGTCGATCGGTTTGCGCACGAAGATGAGATAGCTCATCGCGCCGACGAACGCGATTCCCGCCGCCGTCAGCAGCGCGGGCACGAACGACCACGTCTGCGCGATGTAGCCGGTCAGGATCGGCGCGAGGGCGCCGCCCAGGAAGCCGCCGAAATTCTGGATCGCGCCGAGCGAGCCGACCCGGTTCGGCGGCGCGGCAGCCGTCGCGAGCGCCCACGAACTGGCCGAAGCGGCATTGGCGAGAAAGATCACCACCGAGATGCACACGATCGCGATCGTGTTGCTCTCGACGAGCGCCGCCGGAATCGTGAACGCGACCATGCCGAGCATCGCGATCACCACGGCGTTGCGGCGGCTCACGACCGGATTCGTGCTGCGGCTCGTGATGAGATCGGAGAACCAGCCAGCCGTGAGCGAGCCCAGAAAGCCGCAGAAGAACGGAATCGATGCCGCGACGCCCGTATGCATCAGGCTCATGTGGCGTTCCATCGTCAGGTAGCCGGGCAGCCACGTGAGGTACACCCAGTTCAGGTAGACCGAGCCGAAGAAGCCGATCAGCATGCCCCACGTCGTGCCGTGCGAAAAGAGCGAGCGCCAGTCGGCGAACGTGACCTTGGGTGCGGGCTTGCGGTCGGCTTCGTCGCCTTCGAGATAGCGCCGTTCCGCTTCGGTCATCGTGGCTTTCACCGGATCGCGATAGACCGCGAGCCAGACGACCGCCACGATCAGGCCCGCGATGCCGGTGACGATGAATGCCCAGCGCCAGTGAAACTCCACGACGAGGATCGACAGGCAAAGCGGCGCGAGCGCCGTGCCGAGCGGCGATGCCGAGTTGAAGATGCCGGTCGGCTTGCCGCGCGAGCGCAGCGGAAACCAGTTGCTGACGACGCGTGCCGCCGACGGAAACTGCGGCGCCTCGCCGATGCCCAGCAGGATCCGCGCGAGGATGAACCAGCCGAAGGTCGGCACGAAGCCGCCGGCGGTCTGCGCGAGCGACCACAGGATCAGGCCGATCCCCAGCAGCTTGCGCGGCCCGACGCGGTCGACGAGTCCGCCCACCGGCAATTGAAATAGCGCATAGCTCCACGAGAACGCGGAGAGCAGCAGCCCCATCTGACCCAGCGACAAGCCGAGATCGTGGCGAATCAGCGGATTGGCGACGGCGAGCGTCCCGCGATCCAGATAGTTGACGATGCCGCTCACCATCAGCAGCGTGAGCGCCACGGTCTGGGCGCGGCGTATCTTCGGCGGGGCCTGCTCGTGGATCGGGGTTGCGCTCATGATCGTTGTCTCCGTTTCATGTTCTGAGTCGAGGTGGGCCGCGCCGATGCGATGTCGGGCGGCTGGAAGAGCCTGGCGCCAGAGTGATAATGTTAGCGCTTACATTTTCGGGTAGCAGATCGAATTCAGAGATCGATTCGATCGACAGCATTCAGGGACAAGTTTCTGATTTGTCGGCGGAAAACGCTGTGTTAGCGCTTACATTGTGTATCGCAAAGGTCGCGGGTGCAAGCGGGATAAGGCGTCTGGCGGGTAAACACCGAGCTAGTGGATAGGCGCGATTATCGCAACGTAGATTTCCTCCACGAAGACCCGCGCGAAAGCTCTCAGGAATATTAGGGTTTATACTAATATTCATCTGCTTCCGGTCTGCGCCGTGCGGGCCAGCGGTCGTCTCGAACACGCGCTGAATGGGCATGGCGGACGGTCGCAGGAAGAACACACTCCGAGAGGTAAGCATCATGGAAACACTCATCGTCGCCGCTATAGGCGCTACCGTTCTGACCCCGGCCGTTATCGACTCGTTTGCCCGGTTCCGCGCAGCAGTGATCGACGCTCTGCGCGTTCGCGCTGAAGTGAGCGAAGTGATGGCCGAGGCGTATCGCCGTCGCTTGCGTTGACTCAATGCGCCAAAGGCCGCGTGACGTGCCTGTCAGTGTGCACGTGAATCAAATAATGGCGCATCCCGGCCGGAACGCGCGGGGCGAGGCGCCACTCACAAGCTGAGTGAAACTACGCTGCCGTACGGTTGTGCGCGCTCAGCACGACCTTGCGTTCGAGCATATCCAGCAGGCGTATCACGCGACGGCGCTGAGTCGCTACGAGGTCGTTTTGCTCCGCCAGCGTGCGGACGCGTTTTTCCCAGTACTCATGGTCGAGCCAACCGAGCATGTTGGGTTTATTCGACCGCGCAAAGGACACGATCATCCGTTCCAGATGATCGAGCTGGTCATCCGCGAGACTCGACGGCAGCCGTTTGGCGGGGTCGTCGAAGCAACGGGTGCTGGTCTTGGGCGTGCTCATTGTTCTATGCCACAAAGGTTCTTGCGCCGCCCGGGCTACGTTTCCGGAATCGGCTGCCGTAAACACAGGGGTTCGCGCGGTTGTCGGGAAAGCGACTTCGATCCTCTAGATCAGACGATAACGCTACACTTTTGCGGGGCTTGACCGTGCGTCTCAGTTCTTCACGCAAACGCCATGCCGCCGTCGTTCTTTCGATTGAACCCGCTACTCGACGCCGCCTTTCACCCCCGCCCATGACCGATCGCCCGACCGCCCGCCGTTCCGCCAACGACGTCACATCGCGTCCGCCGATCGTGTCGACGAGCTTCAGCACGCGAGCATTTGCCGCCGCCGAGCAATTGCTCGCGTGGCGCGCGCGCGTGGGACACGTCGTCGACGTTCCGCCGTCGAAGGCGCAGCTGGCGGTTGGCTTCGGCGGGCACATCGACCTGCATGCCGCCGGCGGCCTCGTCTTCACCGATGCGCGCACCGACGCGATGGCGCTGGAGCGCTCGATCGCGCGCGTCTCCACCGACACGCGGCGGGATTTCGCTTTTCACGTCTACGTCGAAGGCGAGGTCGGCCACGTAACGGGCATGAGCCGCAAGCGGAGCGCGGCGGGGTCGGTGCAAGGCATCGTCGCGTTCGACATGAACCAGCCGTTCCGCGTGGAGCGCCCGGCGTGCCGCGTGCTGACGATGTTCGTCCCGCGCGCGATGATCGACGCGGGCCTTGCCGACGGCGAATCGATCCACGGACGGGTCGTGAAGCACGACGCGCCGCTCGCGCGCCTCGTGTCCGATCACTTCATCGCGACAGGGCGGCAACTGCCTCGGATCGACGCGTCCGCCGCCGTCGAGTCGCTGAACGCCGGCGCGCAGCTTCTGATCGCGGCGTTTCGCCACGAATCCCGACTCGCGGGCGCTGGCCGCGCGGCGGTGCAGACCGCCGTGATCGGGCAGATCAGGCGTTTTGTCGACGCCAACTTGCATCAGGGCGATCTCACGCCGACGCGCGTCGTCGATGCGCTGGGGTTGAAGCGCGCGACCGTCTACCGCTGGTTCGAGCATGAGGGTGGACTGGGCGCGTATATCCGCAATCGTCGGCTGCGCGAAGCGGCCGATGAACTCGTGCGCTTTCCGAACCTGCAAGTCACGGATATCGCCTACGGACTTGGTTTCAGGAGCGCATCCGATTTCACCCGCGCGTTTCGCCGTGCGTTCGACTTGAGCCCGCAGGAAGCGCGTCTGCGCGCGTTTGAATTGCAGCGGAACGCTGCAATGGACCATTCAGGCCCGACCTCGACCGCTGCGTGACACGCGTTCCGGAAAGCGCTGGAGCGCAAACAACGTGACACCGGTGGCGGCGAGCAGGTACCACGCGGGCGTCATCGGATTCCCGGTGGCGTGGGTCAGCCACGCGACGATCAGCGGCGAGAACCCTCCGAAAATGACCACGCCAAAACTGTAGATCACCGACAAACCCGCCGCCCGCCGGTGCTTCGGGAACGCTTCGAGCATCAGCACGGAACTCGCGCCGGCGTTGTTCACCGCGATCGCGACGTACGCCTTGATGACGACGACCGCCACGAGATCGGCCGCGCCATGCGTGAGCGCCCAGAACGCAGGGTAAGCCGCGAAGAGCGCGGCGCACAGCGATGCATACTGAAGCGTCTTGCGGCTGGCGAGCCGGTCCGCGAAATGGGCGACGACCGGGGTCGCCACCAGAATCACGAGCCCGGAGAGGGACGCCGTCAGCAGGCTGATCGTTTGAGGCCGATGCAAGGTCTGGATCAGATAGCTCGGCATGTAGAACACGACGACGTAGATGCTCACCGAAGGCGCCGCCATCATCAGGATCCCATAGACGAGCGCGCGCCCGTGTTTCCGCGCGATGCGCGCGAGCGGCGTGCGCCCGGTTTGCGCGACGGGGATGGCCGGCGTCGTGGGCATGTAGCGGCGCAGGTACCAGCCGACCGGCCCGATCAATCCGCCGAGCACGAACGGAATGCGCCAGCCCCAGTCCTGCATCGCGGCGGGCGTGAGGAGCGCCGTCGTCGATGCGCCGACGAGCGCCGCTGCACACGCCGCCGCGCCCTGGCTCGCGCCGCGCCAGCTCACCATGAAGCAGCGCCGGCCGTAGGTGACAGATTCCATCAGCGCAGCCGACGCCGGCCCGATCTCCCCGCCCGCCGCAAGGCCTTGCAACAGCCGCGCGAGCACCATCAGGACCGTCGCGGCCGGCCCGATCGACGCATGCGTCGGCAGGCAGGCGATCATCCATGTCCCGGCCGTCATCAGCGCGAGCGACAGCGTCATGCCGGATTTGCGGCCGCGTGCGTCGGCGATGCGCCCGATCAGGACCGCCCCGAGCGGACGCATGACGAAGCCCGCGCCGAACGTGGCAAGTGACAGCAGCAGGGACGCAATGGCATCGTGCGATGGGAAGAACAGGCGGCCGATCAGCACCGCCGAAAAGCTGTAGACCGTGAAGTCATACGCGACGAAGCCGTTGCCGATCACCGTCGCCACGATGATGCGGGTGGAAGTCGGGTGTTTCGTGCGATCCGGCTCGTGATGGGTGAGTGCGTTTGCGTTCATGGGCGCGGCAGGCGTGCGGTCGTGGCGGTGCGGGAGAAGATAGCGGCTAAAGGTATGACGGCCTGCCATGACGAAACTTTAGTGCGCAACTGGCGGCGATCGTCCCGCCGGTGAAGCCGAGACGCTTGCTTGCGATTTCGGAACTGCGTTTAGCGTCGACAGGGCTTGTGCGTTCATGCGCATTTTGGATAGTGCGAGGTCGCCTTGCTTGTGCGATAAACGAATTCGATACCTTCCATGGGCCTTTGTGACCGCATTCGCGGGGAAACGGTCATGGAATGCGATCGTCCACACGTGACTCGCGCGGGGCGCGGACCCCTGTTGTCGCGGACGGGTGCGTGAGCGGCCCTACTGCATTGCAACGAGCGTGGTACGGGCGACCTTGTCCACGGTAAGCCGTATCGCATCGATCAGTGCCCGCGCAGCCGGGGACGGCGTGCCCCCCGAGCGCACGATCAAACCGATATCGCGTCGCGTGTTCTGCATCGCGATGTCCAGCACCGCAAGCTGCCCCGATTCGCACTCGTAGTGCAACTGCTGCGCGGACAGCGCCGCCAGCATGTCGGTCTGCAACAGCACGCCGCGAATGACCGCGAGATCGGCGGTCTCCACGCTCGGCATCGGCGGTTTCAATTTGGCCCGCTTGAAGAGCGCTTCGAACATGCCGCGCGCGGGCGCCTGACTGCGCGGCAAAATCCATTGCGCGGACGCCAGGTCCTTTAGCGTGAGTCCGCGCGCACTGGCAAGCGGATGATCGCGCCGCGCGAGCACGACCAGGTCTTCCGACATCAGCCGCTCGTTGGCGAGGCCGCTTGCCGCATCGTTCGCACGAAGCGCGCCGAGGACGAAGTCGATGTCGCCCGCACGCAAACCGGCGACGAGCGTGTCGTAGCCGCTCTCGTCCGTCACGATCCGCACGCCCGGATATTGCGCGGCAACCCGCGCAATGGCCGCCGGCAGGATCAAGGTTCGGCCGAGCGGCAGGGCGCCGACCGTCACATAGCCCTGGATGCTGCCGCGCAGTGCGGCGATGTCGTCGGGAATATGGCGCAATTCGTTCAACGCCCGACGGACGTGGAGCACGAAAGTCTCGCCCTCGCTCGTCAGCAGCAATCCGCGCGGGCTGCGGTAGAACAACTGCATGCCGGCGCCACTCTCGATGATGCGGATCGCGCTGCTGACCGCCGGCTGGCTGATGCCGAGCGTTTGCGCGGCACTTGGCATGTGACGATGTCGCGCGAGCGCCGAAAGCAACTGTAGCCGTCGCGTATTGAGCAGGTACGCGGGCAGTGCGCTGTCGGTTAGCGAGCGACGGCGCGATTGCCGCGCCGCGCACCACCGCGCCAGTTCCTCCAGTTCCGCGAAAATGCGTTCGCAGCGCTGAAGCACGGCGCGGCCGGCCGGCGTCGGCAGCATGCCCGACGACCGGCGCTCGAAGAGCGTCTCGCCGACGGCAGCCTCGAGTTCCTGCAGCGAACGCGTGACGGCGGACTGCGCCCGGAACAACGCCGCGGCCGCGCGCGTCGCGCTGCCGGTTTGCGCCACCAGCCGGAATGCGCGCAGGTAAGCGAGGTTGAGCAGTTCACGATTGTCCATGGGTGGTCTTGAGCGGCGCGATGTTTAAGGTGCAGGCGCTCGTTGGCGATCTGCATGCGCGTTTTTTATTGGTGCTTTCAGGTGCGCAAGTTTGCCATTTGCGATGGGTGCGTCGGCGATCGCGTCATGTCGACGAGGTGGGTGCTTTCGCATCGCGGACTGAGGCTTTATAGCGGATTCGCTGCAGGTTGCTCTTTGCGAGTATATAGAGGGACGAGGGCGCTCAGTAGCGGGGAAATGCGTATGCAAACGGGTTTTTAGATCATCGGTTTTATTTATCGACCGCGGTCTTGGCTTGGGGTGCGGCCTGCACGGCGTGAGCACCAAACCACCCCCGCCAGTTGATATTCGCTACGCCTCGGCTCTCCAAATACTCAAGCCCCGCTTCCAGCGCGTGGGGCGAAGACTAGTACAACATCCCGTAAATAGATTGAATAAATAAGCGCCTCGATTATCATGACGGGATGAGCCGAGGCCGCCATGCAACGCCAGTGAAGCTGGCGAACAAAGAAAGACAGGAACTGCTAGCGCTGATCGAGCGGAAGACGGCGGCGCAGCGAGATGTGATGCGGGCGCGCATCGCGTTGTGGGCCCACGAGGGCCACTCCAATACGGTGATTGCGCGGGAACTGGGTGTCTCGGT
>NZ_FCON02000113.1 GCF_001544535.1 Caballeronia choica
TGTTCAACGTTCTGAAGAACGGCTGTCAGGTCGAAGAGCTGCAGTTGGGCACGATTGAACGACTCGAGCGTGCGTTGGCGCTGTTTCTTGTGGTGGCTTGGCGTGTGACCTATCTGATGCGGCTGGGCCGGACCTGTCCTGATTTGGACGCGCATCTGTTCTTCGATCCCGATGAAATTCGGGCCGCCCACTTGCTCACGAAAACGCGTATGCCTGTGCAACCCAAGCTCAACGAAGTGTTGCGCTTGGTCGCTCGCCTCGGCGGTTTCCTCGCTCGCAAGGGCGATGGCGAACCCGGCGCGGAGACAATCTGGAAGGGGCTCACAAAAGTTCATATCGCCGCGGAAACCATGCGCTTATTGCGCGATGACGGTGATGCCGACATTTCTGTATAACGACATGCCCTAACGGGCCGTCCCCGCCTCTTCCACTGATGGGTATCCGCGACGGCGACGAAACGTGATGGCGCGGTCGGCACGCGCCCAGCACGCTGATTTCTCGCTGATACGCCAAACTTGTCGGCCATGACGCGCAGCCTCGCCCGACACTATCTTGTGTGCAATGAGGGCGCAAGGCTAATGCCTCGCACCGGCGAGGCATCGAAAGGTCGCCCTGTCCGACGACACGCCGGATAGGATCGGCGCGCCAAGGTCCGTTAGCTGTGCGGAGCCGACGCTCAAATGTCCGTCTGAGAGCTTGATCGAACGACCATACATGGCCGATCCCGGTCTGTCGTAAAACTGGCGAAGCGGTGCGCCTTTGATCGGCCCCGCGTCCGGCAGAAGTCGACCCTCTGCCGCCGTTCGGACGCGTTGCGGCGTCAACGGCGGCTTCCAAGGGGCACCGGTCATTCGTAAGGCGAGCCGGATTAGGTATTTTATCGAGAAGGGAATCGATATCATCCTTGCGTGCGGAACGCCAAGCTCGGATGCCGTTTCTAAACCGCTGTAGATTCGTTGAGGTGCTGTAAGCATAGGCATCCGTGATACGTCTATAGGCGTGGTCGTGATTGACTCGCGCGCTTCTGCTACGTCATCTTCAGCCGATAACCTATGCCCCGGATGGTAAGAATTTGGTCTTCGCCGATCTTCTGACGCAAGCTATTTACATATACCTGTATCGTATTGCTTTCTGGCTCTGGTCGCTGCCCGTACACCAGTTTTGCAAGCTTTGCCCGGCTAGATACGCGAGCAGGCTCTTCCATTAGGGCCTGCAGTATCGCGAACTCCCGAGGCGTAAGATGCAACGGATTGCCGTCTTTGCTAGCCTCGTGTGCAGCCGGATCCAGTGTCAGTCCGCCGTGGATATACACCGTCTGTTGGTGGTCGACACGCCGGCGCAAGAGCACGTGAACGCGCGCCGCGAGCTCGTCATAATCGAGTGGTTTTCTCATGAAATCGTCGGCACCAGCGAATAGGCTTCGAATCCCGTCCGCACCCGCGTCGCGTTCGGTCAGGATGAGTATCGGCGCTAGACCGCCCGCTTTACGATAAGTCTCTAGCATCTCGATTCCGTTCAATCGCGGAATGTCCAGCGCTAGCAGCACCAGATCGTGAGACTCGCGAAGCAGCGCCTGCCTCGCCGCCTCCCCATCCCGTTTCCAGTCGATCGTGTATGTCGCGCGGCGCATCGACGCAAGCACCGTCTCAGCGACCGTGTCATCCGCTTCCACCAAAAGCAGTCGCATCCTGGTCTCTCACCGAACAACGATTCAATACCCTTCGCGCCGGCAAGCAAGTCCAAGCGCTCCGGATGCGTGGAGACATACATAACGTCGGCTTGCCAGCGTTGATCTGTCAGTTTATCCGCCAACCCAACTGCTCGCCTTGGGGCGCAGTGAGAAAGGCTAGCCCTAATTTCGCCGAACTGCTCCACTGTTGCAAAAGGCAATGTCGCATCAACCGGTTAATAAATAAGATGGCGAGTCGGCGAAAAAGAATCGCCATGAAAAAACGGCCCAAGCGCGATGCTTGAGCCGTTCCGGGCGCCGAGGTGGCGCTGTTTGGCTGAAATAGAACTTTCTACTCGTCAGCCTTGAAATACTACGAAAAAGCGCTCCGGATGTGACGGCAAACAAATGGGGACACATCGCAACATTCAAAGGTTCGCATGCCCCGTCACGTCCAAGATGCCAATTAGAACTTGTGGCGGATGCCGACGATCACGATTTCCTGGTGGCTGCTGCCGCTCAAGTAGCCAAAGTCGGAGACGGAAGCTTGCGCGGTCGAGGTCGTCGTGCCGTCCGCATTCTTCTGCGTACCGCTCGCGTGTTGATAAGCCGCGAGAGCAAAAACGTCGGTACGCTTTGACAGCGAGTAATCGCTGCCCAGGCTGGCCTGGTGATACGTGGCCGACGTGTCGCCGTGAGCATGCGTGTACGTGTAGCCCAGGCCCAGCAGCAGCGCCGGCGAAAGCTGCCAGTTCACGAAACCGTTGCCGACATCGAATTTTTCGTACTGGTTGAAGAGCGAATTGCCGTCGTTCTTGTACTGTGCGTTGCTGTACGAAGCACCGAACGTGAACGGGCCGAACGCGTATTGGGCCGCAGCACGAGCGATACCGATTGCGCTAGCCGTCTGGTAGCCGATGTTGATCGGCGTGTTGAACAGGCTGTCCGACGACGGGCTGTTCCAGCCGCCACCAGCGGGGGTCGGACGGCCTGCGGACTGATTGTTCGCATAGAGGTAGCTGGCCGCGATAGCAAACGGGCCGTTGTTGTACGTCGCGGCCCCACCCCAAGTGTGGCCTTGACCCGTCGTGGTCAGGTTGCTGAAGCCATAGATGCCTTCGACCTGGAAGCCGGCGTAGTTCGGCGAAACGTACTTGACAGCGTTGCTCACGCGCAGCGAGTTGTCGTAGTTGTCGATGTCGCCAGGCGTTGCCATGAGGCTGCCGAAGTAGTTGTCACCCGTGATGCCTTGAACCATGTCGACGGACGGGTCGTACTGGCGACCCAACGTCACCGTACCGAAGGTGTCGCTGGTCACGCCCACGAACGCCTGACGGCCGAATTCGCGGCCACTCTGGTTCAACTGGCCCGTCCCCGGGTCAAAGCCGTTTTCCAACTGGAAAATTGCCTTCAGGCCACCGCCCAGGTCTTCTTGACCCTTCAGGCCCCAACGACTGCCCGACAGGGTGCCGTTTTGCGTGCCCCACCGATGGTTGCTCGCTTGGTCAGCGTTGCTGACATACGAGAGGCCGGCGTCGATCACGCCATACAGTGTCACGCTGGATTGCGCCTGTGCTGCGCCGGCGGCGCCCAGCAATGCCAGCGAAACAGTCGCCATTGTTGTCTTGTTCATCAACAGATCTCCGCCGAAAGGGTAAGTGTTTAGAAGCGGAATGAAGAATAACTCCTTGTTAGCAGCCTTTCATAAAAAGTCGCATTTTTGCAACACTTCGACATGCTGCGGCGCGGAAGGCCGACCTTGCGTAAAACTCCCGATCTGCGCTGTGAATGCGGTCTTCGCGACTCCTTTTAATAAGACCTCAACATTCCCCACTTGTGGGAGCTGAACATCCGCGCACCGATTTTTGGCCATGATCTTTGCGCGCTCGTCGATCACGGATGTGCCACGGTCGCAGTTGGCGGTCAGGCGTCTGTTCCACGAGATGAAAACGACATCTTAGCGGCCGACTTATCCCACTGGCCTTCGGCCGATGCTGGCCGAGTCCGGTCAAACGATGAAACGACCGGCCGCGCGTCGTCGCTCGGGTCGCGACCGTCGCAAGCCGACCCACTGCGGACGTCGGACGACGCCCTGCTTCAACGGTTGCTTCCAAGCTGAAGCGGACGTTCGTCTCGCGATGGCACTCATCCGGGAGGACGGCTTGCGCGCGCCCAACGGCTGTAAAGGATCAATCTAACTACTCAAAATCGCAAATACATGCCAGCTCCCGTTCAACGTCCCTAAGCCAGGCGGCCGCGCATTTTTAAATGCGCTCAGTTTGTCGCAAGACCTACAAGACGCAATTCATTTGTCGCGCTTCGGCTAATCCGATTTACGGTTTTCACATCCTGCAGATCGGGTCGAAACTGTTCAGGCGGGATGCCATATTTTGCTGTAGCCCAACGTTCCGCAGCTTCGACATCGTCGCCGAAATCGATTCCGGCCACCGGCTTTAGGACTGCGAGTAAAGGGGCGGGCTCGGTTAGGAAGGGATGCCCCGCTAGAATTAATGCTTGTAGTGCTAGTGACGCACTTTTTTGGTGCTGTGCGCCATAGCGCGCAATCATAGCTTGGGCAATTATACCGAAAGCATTCGCGAGCGAATTGGCCGACTGCGAACTCTTCGCCCGCATTATCTGCAAATGTAGGTCCGAAGCGGTGGCGCCCATTTCTTTTTGATCGTTAAGTCGCACTACCACATCTGCATAGGGTCGCGCGAGCCAAAAGTTTTCATCTCGCGCCCATAAGAGCGCTTTTAATGCTGCAGCTTCTGCGTTGAGATCCGCAGCGTTGGGAAGACTAGCAATTACCAATGAATAGGCGCCCAAGACCTCGTCAACCTCATCATATCTTGACAAATTCTGCAGTCGTGTTCGCAACATCGGAAGCGCTTCCTTCATTTCGACTGGGTCGCGAAGTAGTACTGCCGCCTCCGCAAAAATCACTTCTCCCCACCCTCTGTCTACAAGTGGCAGTCTTCCCATTTCCTCGAGAAGATAGTCTAGCGCCTTCCGAAGCCCGGCTTGACCGGATAACCGCGTCATTACATCCACATAAGCACGCGCGCAAAAACGCTCGGAGGGAATACTGAGCCACGGACTGGCGAATATACGCAGATTGGATGCCGTTCCTGCAAGATTTTCCGTGTCAGACAATTGCGATGCCAACGTGGCGTAAAGCGTCGTTAGCACCTCGTGCCGCTTAATTTCGGGGGATGTTCGCAATTCTGCGAGCAGCGCTTCGGCCTCCGACTTCCGGTCGCTTTCCGGTAGTCGTGACGCAATGTATGAGTACGACCGTCGAAGAAAGTCTATGTATGGTGCGGTGTAAGATGCTCGCTCTGCGTTGGTCCTTAGGAACGCTGCCGCGGCTTTGAGAGAACTCGCATCGTTAATTTGCGCGGCAACGGCGGCATAAGCTACGATGGGAGCTCCGAAGTCCATGTTGTCGCTACGGGGCTCCCTCAGCACCGCCGCGCGTAGAGCCGCTAACTCAGATATTTTCCAAGCCGGGTCCTTAATGCGCGCCAGAATAGCGATGTATGACTCGAAAAACTCATCGCTAATGCGAGGGCCGTCGTCAACGATGCGGACGCGCATATCTATTGCGGCCTTGTATAGTTCGGTCGAATTTTTCGATCGTAAAACCATTTTTGCATAATACGATGCAACATCCGTCACCGTGTCGTTAAATTTGTCTGGAGTTGATAATCTCTTTTCCAAAATTGTACGCAGTGCACCAGCAGCAGTGTCAATGCCCCTGGCATCGTCGATACGCATTGACACGTCGTAGTAGTTTCTGAGAAGTAGGTCCGCCCAATATTCGTTCGAATTTTGTAGGGCAGCAAGTAAATCCGCTGCCACTTCTCGGGCACGGTCCGGCTCCAGACCAACTTGCGCTAAGGGCCAACGACTGCGAGCGGCGCGCTCGAACTTTCCGTTATCCTCTGTTATGAGTTGATACACTCGCTGCCGTAGTCGATCTGGCGCGCCCCAAACCGTCAATACTGCGTCACGCTCACCGCTGCCGCCAAAGCGATCGACGATCCGATTGGCTTCAGCAGTGATTAATCTTTCACTATTCCAGGCGTGTATCTCAGCGCCAACGAGTGCGAGACAGACGACGAGAATGCTTGGCTTAAGCGCGCTAGCTCGTGCGTAGCTTGCTGCGTCGCCAAATTTTAAACGCCCACGGGCCCGTTCCCAGCTTATACGCGCCAAAGTGCCCATTGGTAGCAGCGCAGCCCATTTGCGTTTCCAATCCCCGGCAGCATGGTCGTACTGAGCCCTGCCTTCGCGCAAAGCCACCGACCAGCGGTCGGTCTGTCGAGCCTCTGCTAAAACAGCCCGAGCTAAGTAGTCGTGATCCAACTGCCATGCGCTGCCGCTACTGACAGTCTCGGCTGGGCGGACCACCTCGCCTCGCTGTAGCGAATCAAGAACAGATTTCGCTCGCGTTTCATTTTCGGCGATTTCCACGAGCTCAGTGAACGAAGCGCGTTTTGCTTTCGGCGGCTGATTCGGGCCACCTGGCAAAATAAGCGCCGCCAGCATTGCTCGCGCGACTTCTCTCCCCGCGGCTCCGCCACCGGCTGTGTCCCCGGCTCTGCTAATTGCACGCGAAATGAAAAGCGCTTCCACTCCTCGTAGGCCGCCAGCGACGCGATAGTGCCGAGGAGTGAGCAGGGGCAACTGTCGCAATCCGAGTAGAACCGTGCGAACCTGCTGCATTAGCACTGCGCCTTCGGCTTTCAGATCAAGTTCAAGGCGCTCGCGCAAGTCCTGCCATCCGCCCTCCGAATTGCTGACGGTCGATGGCGTTACTGTGTCGGGCGCGATGTTTTGTAAAAGTGGTCGGAGGTATTCCGAATCGACGCGGGCTAACGTGCGCGCAACCGCACTTTCGTCGAGAAAACGGATACAGGTCAAGCCAGAGGCCGTGTCGGCGCGGGCGACGACCAAAACGTGTATCCGAGATTCGCGTAGTCCTATGCTCACTAACTCCCAGAAGCGGTTTTTCTTTGCCAGTGCTGATGGAGATAGCCAATTGCCATTTTCATCGAGAAAGTGCTCGCGATGCCGCGCTTGGTAGTCGTCGAATTGATCCGCGATTAGAAGCGGGCGCCTTCCAAGAACACTGAGAACGCTTTTTAATCGTGTATTGAGTTCAGCTGCTAAATGAGGCGCGTCCGCTGCGAGGTCCGATGCGGCCTTCCAATTCATGCTCTCGCGGTCGCTCGGCAAAAGCGCTTGGAATAACGCATCGAGCAATGCAGCCAATGGGCCTCGCACCCAGTCATCGCCCCAGTCTCGAATTTCGACCGGCAGAAGCCCGAGTTTCTGATTTAGGGTTGGAACAAGGCCGGCATTGATTAAGGCAGACTTCCCGCAACCCGACTCCCCGTCCAGTAACACGAGTCGGTTCTGGTTGACGGCGGCGATTAATTTTTTAAGGTCTTCCGTACGGCCGATGAGGGTCTCGGGCCCCGTAGGACGCAATATGAATGCGTCAGGTTGTTCAAGTCGGCTTGCTTTGGCGAATCGACGGAACCCGCGCCAGATAATCAGTAAAAGACCGATAACGAAAATTCCAGCGATGCCTGTTTCCATCCAAGGACGGAGATGTAAATCGGCCGCGACGGGGTGTAGGGTTTTCGTAAGCACCGCCCAAATAGACGCGGGTACCCCAACAAAGGCTACTATCGTCTGGACGATCCCCTCGCCTGTTTTCAACCATTCCGTAAGGCGCTTGAGGTCCATACCGCCTCTCCCGAGAGTGGCATTTTGTTTGCATAAACATAGACGGCCAGAATAGCATCTACTGAACTTGCACCGATATGGTTGATACCTGCGATTTCCTCCTTCAGTCTTTTTTCGACATCCATGACGAACGCCTTCGACGCTTGCTCTTCTATGGAGCGTGTGACAACAGACTTTATCTCCTCCGCGTCGCCCTTCGAAATAGCCTTTTGAATAGAGTTGAAAAGATTTCTTCGAATTTCGCGCTTAAAGTCAGTAAATCGATTTTCTGAATCCATGATTTTTAGCCGATCGTATCTCCCGCGTTCGTTCTTCTCTCGTTGAAGATAATTTGTGATCCCGGCGACTGAGCCGGCGAAAATGATAAACAAGAATATCGTGGACTTGGCGGTGTCTATAAACCCTATAAACCCACCATGTGACGTTTCGCAGCAAGAAAAGGGACATAACGGCGAACACGATGAGCGTAAATGGCCAGTTCGCAGATGCGTTTTTACTTAGTTGTCTGAATACACGGTCGATGTTGAGCAATTGTGCCATGACGTTCTCCTGCGCTTCATGACGTACCAAGAGCGACCAAGCGCGCATGCAGCCAAGTTGCCTGTGGAGAAAGGCCGTAGGCACACGTAAGCACCACCGCTCGACCGATTCCCGATAAGGGTAGTGCATGCACTGAGAGAAGGCTTGGAATTTTTTTGGTTCGGCAGCCGACGTTTCGCGATCGTTTTCGCAGCACGAGGATCGCCCCTGTGATCGGGTTGAAAAACAGAACCACTCGCGAGCCCTGCTCGAGTCTTTGTTAGCGACCGCTTTATCTAGTCCAGCATCGCATGGACGGGGTAGATTAGCGAGGGGAGGTAACGCTGCCATATGCCCAAACATCTGCGAAGTGCCGCTAACTGAGTCCTGCCATTGTTCGTCAGTTCCTTGCCCCTGAGCGGCTGGTTCTGGGCTCGACCAACGTCCGCGATGGCCGATTAGAAACACTTTGCCCTAGGCTGGTGAACGACCGAATCCGGACTGAAGTCGACGCCTGAATGACCGAATCATGGGAAGAGCGAATGAGGGCGGCTGGCCGATCGCAGCCCGATGCTCACTGGTGTCTGGGCTCGCGTTGCGCCCGTCGTGCGGAAGGCCGCCGCCGACCTCGGTCGGTCGCTCGGTGAGGGCGACCTCGACGGCGGCTTCCAATCGAGACGTCGCCCAGCGCTCGCAGCGAGTCCCCATGCATTTCCGCTTCGGCCGCGATGAATTCAGGCGAGCCGATGGAATTGATTCGGTTCGGCTTGCTTTTTGGCTTTCGAATAGCACCGATGGTGTAACGACCGCCACTTATCGCTGCATTTTCGAAGAAACGCGCATGAGATCGCCGCGGTACCGAGCAAGGTGAGCGCACTGGGCTAAACGGACAATTTGCCGGTCCGCAACCGCCAGTTCGCATCGAACTACGCGATATCCGAAGAACGGGCGGTGCGGATGCACAGATCAGAGACGCACCCGCAATCCGACCCGAAGCCGTCAGCAGCGCGGATACCGGCCGGATGAGCGGCAACTGCGCGCCGCGGGGACGAGCGAAAAACGTAGCGCCGTGCGATGGCGCCCATTGCGGCGCAGGACACTAGTTCGAAGGAGACCCCGTCGACGCGCCCTGTGTGGTGACCGTTCACGGTTACACAGCGGTTACACGTGCCAGAAAAAGACAAAAGGGTTACACGCAAATGCGCTGTAACCCTTTGATTTGATTGGTTGCGGGGGAAGGATTTGAACCTTCGACCTTCGGGTTATGAGCCCGACGAGCTGCCAGACTGCTCCACCCCGCGTCTGAAGAATTAAATTATAGCTGAATTCCGATGGCGAAGGCAATCGGAACTTCACGCTTGCTTCGAATCAATCTCCGCAGGCTCAAGTCGCCGACGCGCGCCGCCCGAGCGCATACCCTTCTGCATCGTCACGGGCTGCGTCGACGCAACGCTGATGCTCACGCGACAACCTGTTCAGCAACGGCAGCAGCACGATCGCGACCAGCGCCCCGCCCGCCGCAAGCCAGCCGAGCCCGAAGAACAGTTGCGTGTACATCGGCAGCGATTGCAGCGGATCGAGGTTGCCGGCGGGCATGCGCGCCAAATTCGCAACGACGCTGCCCAGGTACTGCGACACGCCCGTCGCGACGAAATACGCGCCCATCATGAAGCCGCTCATGCGCGCGGGCACGTAGCGCGCGATCATCGCGAGGCCGAGGCCCGAGACCAGCAGTTCGCCGAGCGAATACAGCCCGTAGCCGCCCACCATGAACCACGACGACACACGCCCGTCCACCGCGTGCTGTCCGCTCAAGCCGAACACGAAGAAGCCGATCGCGACGACGAGAAAGCCGAGTGCGTACTTCGCCGCGACCGGAATGTCGCGCCCGCGAGCGGCGAGCCGCGTATAGGCGAACGCGAGAAGCGGGCTCAGCAACATGATCCAGATCGGATTGAGCGCCTGGAACTGCGCGGCGCTCCACGTGAAGAGCGGCACGCCGAAAAGCGAGAACGACGGATCGACGTTGCGCAGCGCAAAGAGCGTGAGCGAGGTCGACATCTGCTGGTAGAACACGAAGAACAGGATCACCTGCAGCGTCAGGATCAGCGCGGCCATGAGGCCGGCGCGCTCGCTGCGGTCGCACTTCACGAGCATGTACGCGAAGATCGCGAGAATCGCGACGCCCGCCGTGTACACGCAGGCGACCGCCACCGCCTTGTGCTGGAGCACGAACACCGTCGATGCCGCCAGCGCCACGCCACCCGCGACGACCGCGAAGAAGCGGCCCCAGTGCATCGGCTCGTTGTCGGGCGCGGAGCCCACGTGTGCGAGCGTGCGGCGCATCAGCACGAAGTTCAGCATCCCGAGCAGCATGCCGCCGCAACACACGGCGAACGCGGCGTGCCAGCCCCAGTGGTCCTTGATCCACGGCGTTGCGAGCATCGAGAAGGTCGAGCCGATGTTGACCGCCATGTAGTAGATCGTGAACGCGCTGTCGATGCGGGCGTCGTCGCCTTCGTAGATGCGGCGCACGAGGTTCGCCGCGTTCGCCTTGAATAGCCCGTTGCCGACGACGATCACGCCGAGCGACGCATACATGAAGCCGAGCGCGTCATTGGGCAGCGCCAGCATGAAATAGCCGGCCGCGAGCACGAGCGCGCCGATCGCCATCGTGCGGCGTGCGCCGAGGACCTTGTCGCCGATCCAGCCGCCGATCGACGGCGACGCATAGACCAGCGCCGTGAACGCGCCCCAGGTGAGGTTGGCGTGATCGTCGGCGAAACCGATCTTGTCGATCATGAACAGCACGAGAAGCGCCGCCATGCCGTAATAGCCGAAGCGCTCCCACATCTCGATCAGGAAAACCGTCGTGAATGAGCGCGTCTGCGATGGCCCGGAGGTGTGATTCGTCATCAGGAAAATCTCAAGGATAGTGAGGCGTGCCGGATTCAAACCGGCGCTCTGAAAAGACAGAGCCGACTCGAGGAAAATAATCGGTGACGCGCACGCGATAAAGCGGCCGATGCTCGGAGCTGCCGATGCGCGCGCCGGATACCAAAAAAACGCAATTATCCCTGCGGTCGCGAACCGACGGTGGTTTGCGAGGCGCAAGACACAATATTCGAATATCGGGGGATCGAGTGCGTGGTATCGACGCGACGAATGCGACGATTGGCGGAAACACAGCGGGACGGCGTGCGGCAAGACGGCGCAGCCCTGACGGAACAATTAACTTTCATTGACCTTCCAGACTTGGCCGCCCATTCCGGTGTGAATGGTCGGCATGATTTACGACTGAATACGCAGAGGATCGCTCCGCACATTTTCATCACAATTTAATAATCGCACGGTTGATGCGATTCACCGGAAGCGGCATTTTGTTTTGGATTATCGGCGGGGTCACTCGGGGAATGCCCCTACGCTGCTTATATTCGCTCTTATATTCGTTTATACCCAATAACAATTAATTATCGATATTGGGTTCGAGGCATTACGCCAGATTAAGCCGCCGGACGCCGCACGAAAGCAAGCATTACGCCGAAGCCGATCATCAGCGTTCCGCTCACGCGATTGAACCAGCGGAATCCGCGTGCGCCATTCGCCACCGAGCCGAGCCGCGCGCCCAGCGCCGAGTAAATCGCGATCGCGACCAGTTCCAGCAGCAGGAAGGTCGCGCCCAGCACGGCGAAACTCATCGCGTAGGTCGACCGGTCGACGAGTTGCGGGAAAAACGCGGTGAACACGAGAATCGCCTTCGGGTTGCCGGCCGCGACCCAGAACTCCTGCTTCGCCAGCTTGCCGAGTCGCGCGGGCGTGCGCTCGCTCGCGACATCCGCGCGTTTGGCGACCAGCGCCGGGCCCGAGCGGAGCAATTTCACGCCGATCCAGACGAGATACGCCGCGCCGGCGAACTTGATCAGCGTGAAGAGTGTCTGCGACGCCATCAGCAGCGCACCGAGTCCGAGTCCTGCGATCGCGATCATGATCGCGAACGCCAGCAGGCGCCCGAACGACGCGAGCACCGACATGCGCACGCCGTCGCGCGCGCCGTTCGACAGCGACAGCACGTTGTTCGGCCCGAAGGCCATGTTGATCGCGAAGCACGCGGGCACGAATAGCGAGAAAGTCTGCAGCGACATCTGCGTCACCTACGTTGTGGCAAACAGACCATAACGCTAGCAGATTCGCGCCCGGCCGGCCTCAGAAACGATGCCGGATGCCGGTTGCGATCATCAACTGATTGCGGCCGGTCGCCGGGTCGTTGGTGTTGATGACCGCCGGCGCGCCCGACGACGCACGCTGATAGATCGATTCGAGATAGACGTCGGTGCGCTTCGAAAGCAGGTAGTCGGCCTGCAATGCGCCCTGGTGCCAGTGCGCGCCGCCGCCGTTCGTGTACACGTACATGCCGGCGAGCGCGATCGCCGGCGTCAGTTGATAGACGCCGTTGATCTCGTAGTTGTTGAGCGCGATCGAGCTTTCGGCGTCGCCGGTGTCGGCGTTGATCACGCCGGAGTTGATCGAGCGCGAGAAGGCGCCGGCCAGCGTGAACTCGCCGATGGCAAAGCTCGTGCCGACGCCGAAGGTGTTCTGGCGTTGAACGATGGCGGGGAAGACGGTGCTGTCGGCGCCGGGCAGGTTCATTGGTTCGTACGCGCCGCCGGTCGTATTGCCGCGGCCGTTGTTGTGCAGATACGCCGCGCCCGCGTTGAACGGACCATTCGAATAGTTCGCGCCGACGCTGTACGCGCGGTTGTTGGCGAACTGCCCCGCCGCATTCGAGAACCCGTACAGGCCGCCGAAGCTGAAGCCGCCGTAGTTCGCACTCGTGTATTTCACCGAGTTGGCGGCGAGGAACGAGTTGTTTGCGTTGTCGTTGTCGAACGGATGGGCGAACGCCGTGCCACCGGTGCCGCCCGTCAGCGTGAAGGGCGCGAAATAGTCGTGGATCGAATCGTACTGGTGGCCGAGCGTGAGCGTCCCGAGCGTCTCGGTGCCGAGGCCGACATAGAACGGGTGGTCGTTGAAGCCTTCACCGGTTGCGACCGAATATCCGCGCTCGAGCCGGAAGATGGCTTTCGCGCCGCCGCCGAGGTCCTCCGTGCCCTGCAAGCCCCAGTAGCTGCCATCGATGACGCCCGACGTGAGTTTGTACAGTGCGTGGTCGCCGACGTTGTTCACATAGGCAAGGCCGGCATCGAGTTCACCGTAGAGCGTGACGGAACTCTGCGCGCAGGCCGCGCCGCCGGCGAGCGCGAGCAAAGTCGCGCAGATGACGTGGCGTTGACGGACGTTCGTTCGAATTCGCATGCCAATTCCTCCAGATGTTGACCAACACAAGGAACAGCTTGCCGTGAATGATAGTGATTTCCGTTCTCAAAATGAATAAATGCTTTCTTGAATCTCACAAACCGCGATTTCCTCTTTACGTTTGGTGAAGCACAGCGCCTGATGTGTTGCGTCGGCGCATCAGGCCGAGGATCAGCCACGTTTAGTCAGACAAACGCCGCTCGTGCGCGCCACCAGACAATTACGTTGAAAAAAAATCCATCAACTGTGCATTCCCCGATACGCTCTGCGACAGGAATAATCAGGTGATTCGCTCTCCCGTCCGGCCAAAAAAACCATGAAAAACGATTCCGCTTCGCTCGACCATCCGCACGACTCGAAGAAAATTCCCTGCCCCGTCGTCGTGCCGTTGTCCGCCATCCTTCCGGAAGAACCGCTGCTGATGATGGGCGCCGGCCCGGTTCCGATTCCCGACGCGGTCGCCAAGGCGAACGGCGTCGTCATCAACCACCTCGGATCGACGATGGCGACCGTCATCGGTCAGGTCAAGGCGATGGCGCGCTACGTGTTCCAGACGCAGTCGAAGTGGGTGATGGGCGTCGCGGGCCCCGGCTCGGCCGCGATGGAAATGGCGGTCACGAATCTCGCGTGGCCGGGCACGCGCATGCTCTGTGTCTGCAACGGCTTTTTCAGCGAGCGCATGGCCGAGATGGCGCGGCGCGTCGGTGCCGACGTCGAGTTGCTGAAGATCGAAAGCGGCCGGGCGGCCGAGACGGCCGAAGTCGCCGAAGCCATCGCGCGCTTTCGTCCGGAAATCGTGACGATCGTGCAGGGCGAAACGTCGAATACGGTGTGGAACCGCAATCTCGCCGCGATCGCGGCGGTGGCGCGCGAGGCGGGCGCGCTGGTCGTCGTCGATGCGGTCTGCACGTTGAGCACGATGCCGCTGCCGATGGACGAATGGGGCATCGACGCCGTGATCACCGGCGGGCAAAAGGGACTGTCGTCGATTCCGGGCGTGTCGCTGCTCGCGTTCTCCGATGCCGCCTGGCAGCGCATCAAGTCGCGCCCCGCGCCGCCCGTGCACTGGTGCCTCGACGCATCGCTCGCGGAGAACTTCTGGCACAACGCTTCGTATCACTACACCGCGCCGGTGTCGGGCGTGCTCGCACTGCACGAGGCGCTGCGGCTCGTCTGCGCGGAGACGCTGGAGCGGCGTTTCGCGCGCCACCTGAAGTGCTCGAACGCGCTGCAGGCCGGCATCGAGGCGCTCTCGCTCAAGCTTTACGTCGCGCGCGAAAGCCGGCTGAACTCGGTCGTGGGGATCGAATTGCCGCAGGGCCTGTCCGGCGCCGATGTCTGCGCGCATATCTCGCGGCGTCACCATGTCGAGATTGCGGGTTCGTTCGGCGCGCCGATCGTGCGCATCGGGCAGATGGGCGAGCAGTGCCGCGAGCATCACCTGTTCCGGACCGTGCACGCGCTCGGGCGCACGATGCTCGATCTGGGCGTCAAAGTCGACCTGCCCGCGGGCGTCGCGGCACTGGAGAAGTCGCTGGCGGCGGCGTAACTGGCTTGGAGAGATGGGTGAGCAGTTGGCGTGAGCGTTTCGGGCGTGAACGGTAAGATCACGGGATTCCAACCCTCCGATCGATCACCGGCATGCCTCTCACTCACACGAAAGCGATCGTCACGGGCCACACGCGCGGACTCGGCGAGGCGATCGCCGAAACGCTGCTGTCGCGCGGCATCGACGTGCTCGCGCTGGCACGCAAGACCAACGCCACTTTGGCCGCGCGCTTCGCCGGCAGGCTCGAAGAAGTGGAACTCGATCTCGCCGACTTGGCGAGCGTCGAACGCTGGCTCGCCGGCGATGCGTTACGCCGATTCGTCTCCGGCGCCGACACGGTGCTGCTCGTGAACAACGCGGGCGTGCTGCAGCCGGTCGGGACGCTCGAACAGCAGGACGCGGGCGCCATCGCACGCGCCGTGAGCCTGAACGTCGCGGCGCCGCTCATGTTCGCGAGCGCGCTAGCCGCCGCGAGCGTCGACGCGAAGGACCGCCGCATCGTGCACGTATCGAGCGGCGCGGCACGCAACGCGTATCCCGGCTGGAGCATCTATTGCGCGACGAAGGCCGCGCTCGACCACCACGCGCGTGCCGTCGCGCTCGATCACAACCGCGCGCTGAGGATTGCGAGCGTCGCGCCGGGCGTCGTCGATACGGACATGCAGGGCGAGATTCGCGCGACCGGGCTGGAACGCTTCCCGCTGCGCGAGAAATTCGACGCACTCAAGCGCGACGGCCTGCTCGCAACGCCCGCGCAATCGGCGACGAAGCTGGTCGATCATGCGTTGAGCGAGTCGTTTGGCGAGACGCCTGTCGTGGACGTCCGCGAGTTGCCTTGACTCACAGCTCAAACCCGGCTCAAACCCGATTCAAACCGCGTCGGGCAGGAACGCCTGACGCGATAACGCATCGGCGCTCGCATTCCGGTGGCGCGGAATCCAGTGCAGATGAACGTCGCCGAGCGCCTCGATCAGCCGCCGCGCCTCTTGCGCATGATGCGCGAGCGCGAGCGCGCCGGCGTGGCTGCGCACGTCGTCGATGACGACCCGGCTGTCTCCATAGATCACGAGCTTGTCCGCCCGCCGATGCAGCGCCGCTTCGAGCACGGAAATCAGCGCGAGATATTCGGCCTTGCTGCTGTCGCCGTGACCGGCCGCGGCGCTGATCTCGGTCACGTCGCCATGCGGGCTTTTCAGCAACGCGCCGATGCCGATCCTGCCCGGGTTCGGCATCGCGGAGCCGTCGAACCATGCGAGCCACGCGCCCGGCGGATGCTCGTGGGATTTCCGGAGCACGCGCGGCGGACGGTTCTCACGCGCCTTCGATGCCTCGTGCGCCTGCGCTTTCGCGAGCCGCCGCGCATGCACCAGTTCGCCGAGCGGCTGCCCGCCCGCCGCCTTTTCCAGCGTCCGCACGAGCGCTTCATGCGCGGAGATCGACGCGCCCTTCGCCAGGCGGCGGCTCAGCGCCCGCTCCCTCTTGTACGCGATGGAAACCAGTTCTTCGAAATCGATCATGGACGAGCGCTTGCGGGACGAACGGCGAGCTTAGCAAAAAAGCGCGGCGTCGATCTGCGTCAACGCATCGCCCGAAAGCCCGGCGCTTCAGGCGGTGACAATGGGAACGCGCGTTGCTGAAAGCGAAGCAGACGGACAGAAGGTTCGTCAACTTCACAAGGAGTCACCATGAGCACCCTAACTTCTTCCACATCCGGCGAAGCCACCATCGTCGGGAAAGGCGCCGCGACCGCCGACGGGCCCGGCCCGGACGTGATGGCGGCAAGCACCATCGATGGCAACACGGTCGTCAGCAGCGACGGCGACGACGTCGGTTCGATCAAGGAAATCATGCTCGACGTGCGAGCCGGACGCGTGGCCTATGCGGTGCTGTCGAGCGGCGGCTTTCTCGGCATGGGCAACAAGCTGCTCGCCATTCCGTGGAGCGCCCTCACCCTCGACACCGACAACAAGTGCTTCCGGCTCGCCGCGACATCGGATCAGGTTCGCAACTCGCCGGGATTCGACAAGGATTCGTGGCCGTCGATGGTCGATCGTCAGTGGGCGAGTTCCGTGCACCAGCACTACGGGCGCGAGCCTTACTGGGAAGAGAACGTGAGCAGAACCGGCGCGATCGCGCCATCGGACCTCGGTGCGCCGGAAGCGGGTGGCGTGAAGCTTTGATCTTCAACACGCTGCCAAGCGGGCGATGCGCAAGGACGCCTGTCGGGTGCATCCCGGCGGGCGCCGGTTGCACTGTGGGCTTATTTGCCGGAGTGGGAGTTCGCGTGGCCGAACGGGAGATCGGCGAAATCGACATCGCCCAGGAGCGCGGCCAGCACGTCGTTGGCGAAATCTTCCACTGCGACATGCCATTCGACCGATCCGACCGGAAAGTCGTTCGGGCTTGTCTTGCCCTGCGCTTTTCGGATCGCACCGATGCTGATGCTCAACGCGCGCGCCCGCTGAAAGTGCGGATCGTCGGACTCGGAGACGGGATCGTGATTGTTTTCCATGAATGCTATTTCGGCACGAGCCCGCTGGAACTTTAGCGGGTTCGAAAATAATTTCTGACGGGCAAAGTATACGGGATGCCAGCCGGACTGCCTTTTTACGCCCGCACGCTCGTTCGCCGTCGTGGGGCACTGCGCATGCAAGCCTATGAAAATCTCGCGGGAAATTCGGGAGTCGAGGCTTATGAAATCCTGCGCGAGGGGATTCGCGTCCGGTTCAATGGCGGCGCCACTTATCTTTACGATTACCGGATACCGGGACGCGTTCACGTCGACGAAATGAAGCGGCTTGCACTCGCGGGACGTGGATTGAGCACGTATATCGCGCGATTCGGCGGGGCGTATGCGCGGAGGCTGGATTAGGGTTGGGTATTTTCAATACCGCGCCATTCGGATCGATGTCGGCAGCCGTGCCGATCATGAAACGCCAATCGCCAGGTCAGCGCCCGATATGACCATCACGGTGCGCGTGGCGAGCCTCCTATCCATGTCGTATCCGGTCTCCGCGCAACCTCCAGGCTTCGTGCCGCTTCATTAAACGCAAGTCGACCGTTTGGCTATCGGAACCGTCCGGCTCTGCGGATTTTTCGGAAATATCGTGTATTTCCCGCGCGGGACTCGCACGAGAATCTTAGCGTGATCAGGCTACGAATCCGTTCCCAGCCGTCATGACGCACGAGAGGCACCGGAGTACGACACACCGAGGTGTAACGCGATCAATCTGTTCAGCAGACAGGATAAAAAACATGTCCAACACGCAAGCCAACACGACATCCACGAGCATCACGTCGGTCGGAGGTTCCATGCTCTCCGGCTCGATTTCCACCAGCGCTTCCCCGATCATCACCGGCACCGGCACGCCCGGCAGGAACGTCGAACTGTATGACGGTGTGCGCTATCTCGGCTTTGTCAGAGTCGACGCAAGCGGCAACTGGTCGTTCTCCCCCCTCACGCCGCTCAAGCCGGGGGTTCATTCGTTCTCGGCCGTCTGCCTGGAAGCGGACGGGGCATACGGGGAGATGTCGGCGCCATTCAACACCGTGGTTCCCGGCGGGACGGGCATCATCGTTGCCACGGAAGCACCGACGATCGTCGCGGCCGTCGACAATGTCGGGCCGGTGCAGGGCGTCGTCCCTCCCAACGGCCACACCGACGACACGCGCCTCATAATCCAGGGAAGCGGGCATCCGGGCGACATCATTCACCTCTACGACGGGAATGTGCTGCTCGGCTCGTCCGTCGTCGGAAGCAACTCGTTATGGTCGTTCAGGCCCGACACCCCGCTCGCGTCCGGGCCGCATCAGTTCGCGGCCACCGCGACGGGCCTCGGCCAGAGCACGAGTGTGAAGTCGAACGCGCTCGCACTGTCCGTCGATGCACCGCCCGCGCCGCAAGTGCCGTCGATCGACAGCGTGAGAGACGATTTCGGCGCGACCACGGGCACGATCGCGCCCGGCGGCCGAACCGACGATACCAAGCCGACCCTGAGCGGCCATGGCCGGCCGGGCGACCTCGTCACGGTCCACGACAACGGCGTGGAAATCGGCTCGACGACGATCAACGCGAGCGGCGCGTGGACCTTCACGCCCGCGACAACGCTCGCGAGTGGCACGCACGACTTTTCGGCCATCGCTTCGAGCAACGGGCAGGCGCCGAGCCCCGCTTCGAACCACTACGCGGTCATCGTGATCGCCCCCCTTGCCCATCCCGCGATCACGGGCGCCATCGATACCGATACCGGCGCCGCCCATTCGCACATGAGCCATACGACGGACGCCCCCGTGATGATCCACGGCACCGGCATTCCGGGCGACGTGCTCGCCGTCTACGACAACTTCCCCGGCCAGCCGGACGCGGCCCACGCGGGCACGGGCGCCGTCGCGAGCGTCACGGTCAAGGCCGACGGCACCTGGAGCTTCTACGACGACGGCCTTCTCCTTGGCAAGAATCAGTTCTTCGTCCAGAGCATGACGTCGGGTGCGGCCTCGGCGGAATTCGTGTTGTACCTCGACCTGCCGGTCGCGCAAACACCGCAGATCACGAATGTGCTCGACGACTTCGGCCCGAAGACCGGCAACGTCGCGCCCGGCGGCACCACCGACGACGTCACGCCGACGCTGCAAGGCAGCGGCCACGCGGGCGATACCGTCTACGTGAGCGATGGGGCGACGCTGCTCGGTTCCACGACGATCGGTGCGAACGGAAGTTGGGCGTTCACGCCTGCAAGGGCGCTCGCGAACGGCCCGCATGATTTCACGGCGACCGCGTCGGGCAACGGCTACGCGGCGAGCACGGCGTCCGGTCACTACCCGATCACCATTGCACCCGATCCCGTGCAGACCGCGCACACGCCGGTCATCACGGCGGTCTTCGACAGCCTGGAGCACACGAACGTGGCGCCAAGCGATGGCACGGCCGACACCCTTCCAACGCTGATCGGCACGGGCGTCTACGGCGACACCATCACCATTTACGAGGGTGACAGGCCGATCGGCTCGACGGTCGTCAGTCAGGGAAGCGGCTTCTGGTCGTTCGTGCCGACGGTACCGCTCTTCGAGGGCAAGCACGACTTCACGGCCGTCGCTTCGGGTAACGGCCAGAGCCCGAGCGCGGCGTCGAACCAGTACACCATCGTCGTCATGGCGCCCGAGCCTGTCACGAGGGCGGAAACGCCGGTCATCACCGGCGTTCATGATGACGTCGGCCCCGTGCAGGGCAACGTCATGCCGGGCAAATCGACGGACGACGCCATGCCCACCATCAAGGGCACCGGCCACGCGGGCGACAAGATCAACCTGTACGACAGCGGGCACTACATCGGCTCGGCCAAGGTCGACGCAAGCGGCAATTGGTCATTCACGCCGAGGTTGCCACTGAAATACGATGTCCACGACTTCAGCGCCATCGCGGTCGACCGCGACACGAAGGATTTCAGCGCCGAGTCGAATCATTATGCGATCACTGTTATCGAGCCACTGCCGGCGCTCAGGCCCGATATCGACAGCATCGTCGACCACGTCGGCCTGATCCAGGGCAACCTCGCAAACGGCGGCATCACCGACGACACGAGGCCAAGTTTCTTCGGCTATGGGCACCCGGGCGACGTCATCACCGTGTCGGACAATAGCGCGGTGATCGGCTCGGCGATCGTCAACACCAACGGCAGCTGGACATTCACGCCTTCCCTTCCGCTCGCCAATGGCAACCACATCTTCGACGCGATCGCTTCAGGAAACGGGCAGGCCGCCAGCCCGACGTCGAATCACTTCCTGATCACGGTTGATGCAACGAAGCCGCCGGTTCCGACCATCGACGGCGTTCTGGACAACGTGGGTCACGTTCAGGGAAGCATCGCGTCCGGCGGCACGACCGACGACACCAAACCGGTTTTCCACGGCAGCGGCAGGCCCGGCGACATCGTTTCGGTCGAGGACAATCACGGCACGGCGATCGGCTCAGCCAAGGTAGCCAGCAGCGGCCATTGGACCATCAGCCCGGCTAACCCGCTCGCCGACGGCGCGCACGACTTCATCGCGTATGCGATCTCACCGGCTGGCGTAAAAGGCGACGCTTCGTCGGCGTTTGCGGTCACCGTCGCGCCCGATCCGCTGCCGGTTGCGGACATGCCGCTCATCATCGGCGTGATCGACAATGTCGGCACGACGCAGGGCGATATCCACGCCGGCGGCACCACCGACGATACGACGCCGACGCTCAACGGCTATGGCAACGCGGGCGACGTCATCACGGTGTCGGACCATGGCGTGGCGATCGGCTCGACTGTCGTGAAGGGCAACGGCGTGTGGATCTTCACACCGGCTTCCGCGCTCGAAGCGGGCGCGCATGATTTCAGCGCGGTCGCGTCGGGGAATGGGCACAGTGCGAGTGCTGTGTCGAATCACTATACGATCGATATCGTGACCGAAGCGGCACGCCTCGCGGGCGGCGCAAAAGCGACGGGCTTGTCTCTCGCGGACTTGCTGGACTGGAGCGAGCCGGACCTGTTCGCGCATGACGCCAAGGGTTTAGTCGTTGGCGGGAAGTCTGCCGAACAGATCGACTTGGGGAATACGGCGTTGGCGGTTGGTACGGAGGGTCACGCGCAGCATGTCGGCGGGGCAACCCATGCGACGGATGAACACCTCGGCGCGCAAATGGAATGGCTTGCGCAGCAGAATGTCGGCGTGAGTTTGCATTGAAGCGGCGGCATCGCTCTCGTTGAGGACGCTGCGTGTCCCCTCTCGATCCGGGTCGAAACGCAGTAGAACGCTTCAAAATGCAAAAATCCCGCGAATCGAAAATTCGCGGGATTTTTTAATGGAAGCCAGTTTGGCGGAGAGACGGGGATTCGAACCCCGGATAGGTTTGACCCTATACACGCTTTCCAGGCGTGCGACTTAAACCGCTCATCCATCTCTCCGGCAAGACGCAGAGTATATCAAACTCCACCACCCGCGCCACCCCCGGCCTACGGGTGCCGGATATAGTCCACGAGTGCGCGCGTATAGGCATCGGGCTTGCGATCGAAGAGACTCACCGCGATCGTCGCGACGAAGCCCGCCGGCACGCCGAACACACCCGAACTGATCGGCTCGATGCCGAACCAGCGTCGTCCGGCGAACCCCGTCATCGCCGTGAAAAACGGATACGTCGACACGATGTAATAGACGCACACGACAAGCCCCGCCACCAGCCCCGCCACTGCGCCGCGCTTCGTCGTGCGCTTCCAGAACACGCCCAGCACGAGCACCGGAAACAGGCTCGACGCCGCCAGCGAAAACGCCGCCCCCACCAGGAACAAAATGTTCCCCGTATTCAGCGACGCCACATACGACGCAAACAGCGCGACGCCGAGCAGCAAGATCTTCGATATCGTCACGCGCCGCTGGCTCGTCGCCGTCTTGTCGACCATGCAGTAATAGACATCGTGCGAGAGCGCGTTCGCGATGGTGAGCAGGAGGCCGTCGGCAGTCGAAAGCGCCGCCGCCAGCGCGCCCGCCGCGATCAGCCCCGAGATCACATACGGCAGTCCGGCAATCTCCGGCGCCGCCAGCACCACCATGTCCGGCTGCATCTGGATGCCGGCCCAGCGCACGATGCCGTCGCCGTTGATATCGCTGATGCGGATCAGGTACGGCTCGACCTTGCGCCATTGCATCACCCATTGCGGCAACTCGGCGAACCGATGGCCGACGACGCCCGTCAGGATCTCGTACTTGATCAGTACCGCGAGCACCGGCACCGTCACGTAGAACAGCGCGACGAAAAACAGCGTCCAGCCGACCGAGCGCCGCGCCGACGCCACCGAGGTCGTCGTGTTGTAGCGCGTCAGGATGTGCGGCAGGCTCGCGGTCCCAAGCGACAGGCACAGCAGCAGCGACAAGAAGTTGCGCTGATGCACCCGCCGACTCTCTTCGTCGGCGGCCGATGACGAAGCCGAAGTCGACGCGGGAAACGCCTGCGCCATCGGCACCGGCGCGGCGACGCGTTCGAGCAAAGCATCGCGCTCGCGCGTCCACTTCGCGAGCGCATCGGCGGGGTCTTTGGGAAAGGACGCAAGCTCGCGCTCGCGTGCGCTGATCTCGCGCAGCGGCCCGTTGTGCCGGCGCAGTTCCGCGATTTCGTGAACCAGCCGCGCGTACTCGCTGCGAAACGACTGCGGCAAGGTATCGATCCGCACCTGGACCTGCGCGGCCTGACGCCGATAGTCGCCGCGCACGCGCGCTTCATCGGGCGATGCGGCCACCTGGCGCTCGAGCGCTTCGACGCGTTCCATCACGCGACCGTAGTTCAGTTGCGGCAGCCAGCCGAGCCCTTCGCGCTGCGCGATCATCGATACCGGAATCAGCATCGCGCTGATCAGGATGATGTACTGCGCGACCTGCGTCCACGTGACGGCGCGCATGCCGCCAAGAAACGAGCACACGAGAATGCCCGCGAGTCCGCAGAAAATCCCGATCGCGAAATCGATGCCGATGAAGCGCGACGCGATCAGCCCGATCCCCTGGATCTGCGCGACGAGATACACGAACGAACACAGGATCGCCGCGAACGCGGCGAGGCCGCGCACGAGATTGCTCGAAAAGCGCGTGCCGAGGAAGTCGGGGATCGTGTAGCGCGCGAGCTTGCGCACGTACGGCGCGAGCAGGAATGCGACGAGGCAGTAGCCGCCCGTCCAGCCCATCACGTAGGCGAGGCCGTCGTAGCCGGTCGCGTAGATCGAGCCCGCGAGCCCGATGAACGAAGCGGCCGACAACCAGTCGGCGGCCGTCGCCATGCCGTTGAACGCCGACGAGACGCGCCGCCCGGCGACGTAGTACTCGACGAGATCGGACGTGCGCGACAGGAGCCCGATCACCGCGTACACCGCGATCGGCACGAACAGGAACACGTAGCCGATCCACGTGCCGGGGCCGGTCACGCGCTCGATGCGCGCCATCAGGTAGATGAACAGAAAGAAGCCGAGCGTGTAGAGCGCGTAATAGACGATGAGGCGGTTGGTGAGCTTCATCGGTCGCCGGCTTCGGTGGCGTCGGCGGCGCGCAGCAGCCGCGCGTCCGCGAACTGCATGAGTACGATGTAGATCACGATCAGCGCGACATAGACGAGGATCGCACCCTGCGCGCCGAAGTAGAACGGCAGCGGAAAGCCGGCGACGCGCACGTCCTCGAAACGCGACGCCATCAGCGGCAAGCCGAACGACACGCTGAAGCCAATCGCCATCAGCACCGCGATCAGCACGACATTGAAGCGCCAGTAGGCGCGGTGCGCGCGCGCCATCGCCGCGGATACGGGAGGCGGTTCAGGCAGGCTTTGGAGAGGGGTGTCGACGGGCATGCGACTGTTTACCAAAACCACGCTGCGCCGGCAATCAGGATCGACCGCTGCAACCGAAAACGGCCGCCCAAGGGCAGCCGTCGTTCGATGCTGAACCGTTGAAACCGCTTAACGCGCTTCGCCGAGCTGATCGAGGATCGCGGGATTTTCCAGCGTCGATACGTCCTGCGTGATCTCCTCGCCCTTCGCGAGCGAGCGCAACAGGCGCCGCATGATCTTGCCCGAACGCGTCTTCGGCAGGTTCTCGCCGAAGCGGATGTCCTTGGGCTTCGCGATCGGGCCGATCTCCTTCGCGACCCACGCGCGCAGTTCGTTCGCGATCCTCGTGCTCTCCTCGCCTTCCGGACGCGATTGCTTGAGCACGACGAACGCGACGACGGCTTCGCCCGTCGTATCGTCGGGACGGCCCACCACCGCCGCTTCCGCGACCAGCGGATTCGACACGAGCGCGGACTCGATCTCCATCGTGCCGAGCCGGTGACCGGAGACGTTCAGCACGTCGTCGATGCGGCCCGTGATCGTGAAGTAGCCGGTGTCCTTGTCGCGCACGGCGCCGTCGCCGGCGAGATACAGCCTGCCGCCGAGTTCTTCGGGGAAGTAGCTCGTCTGATAGCGCTTCGGATCGCCCCAGACATTGCGCAGCATCGACGGCCACGGACGCTTCACGACCAGAATGCCGCCCTGCCCGTTCGGCACGTCCTGCCCGGTTTCATCGACGACCGCCGCCATGATGCCCGGCAACGGCAGCGTGCACGAGCCGGGAACCAGCGGCGTCGCGCCCGGCAGCGGCGTGATCATGTGGCCGCCGGTCTCGGTCTGCCACCACGTATCGACGATCGGACACTTCCCGCCGCCGACGTTCTCGTGATACCACATCCACGCTTCCGGATTGATCGGCTCGCCGACCGTGCCGAGGATGCGCAAGGTCGAGAGGTCGAAGCTCTTCGGATGCACCTTCGCATCCGCTTCCGATACCTTGATGAGCGAGCGGATCGCGGTCGGTGCCGTATAGAAGACCGTGACCTTGTGCCTGGCGATCATCTCCCAGAAGCGGCCCGCGTTCGGATACGTCGGCACGCCTTCGAACATGACCTGCGTCGCGCCGATCGCGGGCGGGCCGTAGGTGATGTAGCTGTGCCCCGTGATCCAGCCGATGTCGGCGGTGCACCAGAAGACGTCGTC
>NZ_FCON02000114.1 GCF_001544535.1 Caballeronia choica
AGCCTGAGCGAAATCTTTCGTCCGCCGTATCGCTCGCGCACGCTAATGCTGTCTGTCTTCCACGTGTTCCAGACGGTGGGGCTCTACGGCTTCTCGAACTGGGTCCCGACTTTCCTGATGCATCAGGGTCTCGAAGTGACTGCGAGCCTCGCATACACGCTCGGCATTACGCTGGTCATGCCGTGCGGGCCGCTGATCGCGATGTGGTACGGCGATCGCGTCGAGCGCAAATGGCAGATCGTCGGATCGGCACTGCTGGTGGCCGTCGCCGGGCTGTGTTTTGCGCAATCGCGCACACCCGGCCTGACCGTGCTGACCGGCGCGTTGGTGACGCTCGGTGCGACAACGCTGTCGTACAACTTCCACGCATATCAGTCGGAACTCTATCCGACGCGAGTGCGGGCGCGTGCGATCGGCTTCGTCTATGCGTGGAGCCGGATGTCCGGAATCTTCAGCGGCTTTCTGATCGCCTACGCGCTGCGTGGCGGCGGTGTGTCGGCAGCGCTCCTGCTGATTGCCGCGTGCATGGGCATCGATGCGCTGGTTATCGGCGTGCTGGGACCGGCGACGCGCGGGCGATCGCTCGAGTCGATTTCACAGTAGGCTTTGAAGGATGCCCGCTTGCACGGTGCCGAAGGTCGTGTGCGTCTGGGCGCGCTGCCTGGCGATTGTCTAGCGTCGTCGCAACCTTCACACTGCATCAAAAGCTGGCCCGAAACATCGCATGCGATGCGTTGGTACTGGAAAAAAGACCGCCGCCATGCGATGCCCGTCCGGTTTGCGTTCAGGAGTTTCGCCCATGCGTTCCTTTCTTCGCCCGCTCACACGCTCGTCGTTTGTACTCGTTGCCCTCGCGGCGACAGTGGGCACATCTGCTGTCGCGTTTGCCGCCAGCCCCGCCGGCACGAGTGCCGAAGAGGCACCCTTCCTCTCGGAAAACGACAAGGCGATGACGAAGATGATGGGCGACATGTCCATAACGCCGACAGGCGACGTCGATCGGGACTTTGTGGCGATGATGGCCCCGCACCATCAAGGAGCAATCGACATGGCGCAGGCCGAGCTGCGCTATGGACACAACGAACAGCTGCGCCGCATCGCCCAGGAAATCGTGGTCGAGCAGCAGCAGGAAATCGTCGCAATGCGGCTCGCGCTGGGTCAGACGCTGCCGGCGCCCGCCCCCGCACCGGACCACCCGACGCCCGCATCCACGCCCGCGCCGGCACGTTCGATGTCCCATGACAACTCTCACATGACCATGAAAAAGGCGCCTCAATGAAACCCACCTCCATCGCTGTCACGGCCCTCGCGGTCGTCGCCCTCACCGCTGCGCAATCTGTCCCGGCTGGCCAGGCGCCAGGTTTGCTGTCCGATCCGGACATCCCGGTCAGCCACCATGATCGCGTGTATGCGGCCGAGCAGTTCTCCAACACGGTCTCCGTGATCGATCCCGCGGACAACCATCTGGTCGGTGTCATTCGGCTCGGTGATCCGGCGCCGCCAACTTCAGCCCGCTGTATCGCGGCCAGGTGCTCGTGCACGGCATGGGCTTCTCGCCGGACCATCGAACGCTCGCTGTGGTGTCGATCGGCTCCAATTCCGTCACGTTCATCGACACGCAGACAAACGCGATCAAACACGTCAGTTACGTCGGCCGGTCTCCGCACGAGGCGTTCTTCACGCCGGACGGCAAGGAGGTCTGGGTGACCGTGCGTGGCGAAAACTATGTCGATGTCCTCGACGGCAAGACTTTCGAAGAAAAGACCCGCATTACCGTTCCCTCCGGCCCGGGCATGCAGATCTTTTCTCCGGACGGCAAGTATGGATATGTGTGTTCGTCGTTCAATCCGGAGATCGAGGTGATCTCGGTGTCCGACCACCAGATTGTCGGCAAGGTCATGCAGGCAAGCCCGTTCTGCCCTGACCTTGCGGCGACGCCGGACGGCAAGCAGATCTGGTTCACGCTGAAGGACGTGGGCCGGACCCAGGTGTTCGATGCGCGTCCGCCCTTTGCGTTGCTAAAGACGATCGACACCGGTCCGATCACCAATCACGTCAACATCGTGCACAACGCGAATGGCACGTTTGCCTACGTGACCGTCGGCGGCCTGAATCAGGTGAAGGTGTTCCGGACCGAGGACTTCTCGCAAGTCGCAACGATTCCGGTCGGCAACCTGCCGCATGGCATCTGGCCATCGGGCGACGGCAGCCGCGTTTATGTAGGCCTCGAGAACGCCGACGCGATGACTGTGATCGATACGCTGACCAACAAGGTCGTCGCCAACGTGCCGATCGGGCAGGCGCCGCAAGCAGTGACCTATGTGCCGAACGCCGTGCCGGAGGGCGACGGCACGCAGAACACGCAACCGCTCGGGCTGGCGGGGCAGACCACCCATCTCGCGCTGATGTCCGTTGGCAGCGCCAAACCGGCGGGCGCCGCGAGCGCCCCTACCACCGTCACGCTTTTCGATCAGGGGCTGGTGCAGGTTCTCCAGGCTGCCGTCACTGGGCTGCAGCCCAAGCAGTCCTATGTGCTGGGCTTCTCGGACAAACCCGATGGCAGCGGCGACGTGGAGCGGCTCGCCAACTTTATGACGAATCCGGCCGGCGCTGCGATTGTCAATGCGCTGGGCCAGATTCGTCAGGTCGTTGCACCGGGGGTAAGCACGGAGCGCGACAGGCGTCGTTACCTCGTGATCGCGCCGCAGGTAGCGGGTAAGGCTGGCGCGGTGGTCCAGGTGCAGGCGCTTTGAAACGAGCTAATCTTTTATGCGAAGTCCTCCGGAGAGCGACTTTGAACGTTCTAGATCGGAGTCTATAGAGAAGGCAGAGCCAGATAAAACAGCAATCGCCGGCGATGGCAGCCGAGCAAGGCGCGGCTTCGAAACCCACCGCAAACGCACGCGGCGCGGTGAGTTTCTCGATACGAACGCGATTGTGCCGTGGGCCGAGTTGTGCGCGGTGGTCGAGCCGCATTACTGAAGCGGCAATGTGGCGCCGCGAGGTTTGTATGCCGCCGCCCGAGTAAGAAGCCATGGAGGCCTGCCCGCAACTGCCACTACTGTCATCCCTCACTGCCGACATATCGGCGCGAGTATCGTTTCGGGATGCAATCAGGCTATGGCCGCGTGAGCAGACGCAGGATACGCGGGTCATTACGCACTTCGATGACCATGTCGATCTTGATATCGACGACGTCGTCGTGTGATGGGTTCAGGATGTAGTTATACGCGAAGGGCATCACTGCACTGGGCGCCTTGAGAAGCGCGGTGGTACCCCCTTCGAGCCATTCGCTGCCGGACGCCTGCGTCCATGATGGGTTTTCGCGCCAGTCTTCAGGAAGCGTGCCCTCCGCCAACTCGGCAATCAAGATTCGTTCGTTCACGTCCACTCGCAACAAGCTGTAGGTGTCGGGCAGATCTGCGGTCGAACGGATCTCCAGATGAACGAGCGCCTCCAGAAGCGCACCTGCGGGATGTTCGGCCAGATAAACGACTGGCCGTCCTGCGAAGTGCCAGTGGCCGGGGGCCCGCAGCCCGCCTATTCCTTTCAGATCGGCGTAGTTACTGATCCTCCACAGCAGCATCAGGCGAAGTACCCTTCGTCGATCTGGACGAGCGCGTCCTCGACCAAGCGGGCACCATGCTCCGTTCCCGCCATCTCAAGTGCGCTGCGACCGGCGAAGCGGTTTTGTGAGTTCCGCAACCAAATCATCGCCTTGTCGCCGCTCCCAAATGCAGCGGTTGCCTGCGCCACAATTCTGGCCAGGCGAATCGCTCGGTCGGACTCTTCGGTCGAGAGGCGCTCATGCTGCTGCCGACGGTGCGTCAGCGTGCGGCGAGGGATGATGAAGGCCAGTTCGTCCGCCTTGAGGCCTTGCGCACTCAGCCGATCAATTACGTCGACGTCGACCCGTTCGTGCGCCAAATCGGCGAGGTCAGCATCACCGCGGATGCGCGTGGCCAATAGTTGCTCGAGCAGGACGAATTCCGCGCGGCGCGGATCGTCCGGACCGGTCGGTGTGAAAGCGATGGTTCTCATAACGGCGGCTCCGTCTCGGCAAAATGCCCACCCATTATAGGCGTTTTGCCGAGATAAGGACAACCACGCTGGCAGGTGGAAATGATCTGTGCCGCCAACAATACCTTCTCTTGAAAACGCCACGGAGACTGTATATAGTAACAGTACTGTTTTTTTATACAGTAACGGAGGCTTCGATGGAGCATCTGGTACAAGTGCGCAACGAACGCGATCGTGCGACCCTCGCCTGGTTGCGGCGTCACGTTGGCGATACGACGCTGGCCGCCGCGGCACACGCGTGCGGTGGTGCGTCCAAGCCCTACCTGTCTCGAGTATGCCGACGCCTCGGCGTCATGCCACCTGACTTCGCAGCATCCCACGCTTGTGCGCCGAGTGCGATCGGCGAAACTGCGCTCGCAGGGATTCGACAGTTGTTAGCCGTTCGAACGATCTCGTCTTTGTCCGCGCGTCGATAGCGACCGCGCAGCACTTTAGGGTCGCGCGGTATTCGCTGGGGCGCAACGCCGCAACTGCCTGCTTACAGTGCGACGACTCGCAATGGCCATGCAGGCCGAAGATTCTCGCCAAGAGTGTCCGCCTGGAGACGTATTGGGTCGTGAGTTTCACAAGCGGGGCATTCGGCCTCAAGTGCAAAGCTTGAACTGAAACACCATCTTTGCCTCAAGAACCCAAACGGCTTCGATGCGGGGTGCTTGTTGTTGCTCGCAGGAAGTTGTCTCGCCTTGCCCCAGTCCAGAGGACGCAGTCCTCGGGCGGCGTTCCTCGATTGCAGAATATCTGTGTCAAAATCCCCTGATTGAGCCTCGCCTACTTTCCTACCGCTCTCGTCGTGACCCCAGAACCGGCGGGCCCCAACGCGCACGGAGGTGTGTGATGTACCGGATCTTGCTGGCGGAAGAGCAACCTGCAACTCGCGAGGCGGTTCGAGCGCGGCTCGAGAAAGCGGGATACGAGGTCGTCCAGGAGGTGAATGACGGACCGACTGCGCTGCGGCGCACCTTGGATCTCAAGCCTGATTTGCTGGTCCTGTCGTTGAGGCTGCCACGCTTAGGTGGTCTGGAAGTGCTCCGGCGGATGCGTCAGCACGGTACGAAAACCAAGTCCCTCGTCATGACCTCCGCGGACAGTCAACATGTCGTCGGCATGTGCATGCAGGCGGGCGCGTCGGGCTTTGTCAGCAAGACCGACGACCTGTCGGAAATTACTCTTGCCGTTCAGGCGATATCCCGAAACCACACGTTCTTTCCCGGGCTGCAGACGGCGCACGGCAAATCCGACCCGCGCATGCTGACCGAGGCCGAGCAGATAGCGAGTTTGTCCGCGCGCGAAGTGACTGTTCTGAGCTATCTTGCTGATGGCTACGCCAACCGCGACATCTGCCAAGCGTTGTCGTTGAATTCGCGCACTATTAGCACCTACAAGACGCGCCTCTTTCGAAAGCTGAACATCGCGAGCGTGGTTGAGCTGGCCGAAGTGGCCAAACGAAATCATATTTTGGGTCGAGGGGTCACTGGAGAAGAGCGCCGGGGCGAGCTCGCATGGCCCCTCGCCGACGATGGATACAAGGTTTTGCGAAGTGTTCTCGACGCCATTCCGAGCGCACTCTCCATCCGCGACCCGACGGGAAAGCTTCTATTTGCAAACAAGTTTCTCCTAGGTCGGTACGAGAAAGAAGAGCGTGAACTCATAGGCACCGCGCTCACTGAAGTCGAGGGGCTCGATTCCCGGCAGGCTACAAAACTTCAAACGAACTATATTGCCGCTGTGCAGCGGGCCGTCCCCTTCAACGCGGAGTTGGTAGTCAGGTTCAAGGGCGAGCGCCATGCGTTACTTTGCTGGGGTAGCCCGCTTTTCGATGCCACCGGTGTTTTAAAGGCGATGGTTTGTGGGGTCCAGAATGTGCAGGCTCAGGAACTGACATTCCTGCAGTTGCGTGCCGCCAAGGAACAAGCGGAGGCCTCAAGTACGGCCAAGAGCTTGCTTCTGGTTGAGCACGCGGAGAGTTTTCGCAATCAGATTGAGCTGCTTTCACGGGCGCTCTCGCCCATAGCTGAGGGCGAGATGCGAGCTGCCGCCCTTCGACGCGCAGCACAAGAGGCCCTCGCCGCGACCGAGGCACTACGCAGCCAGCTCGACAACCTTCAGGCGCTCATCGCGAGCAGCAACTCCGCGACCCAGACTGTCCGTGAACCGTGCAATCTCGTCGACATTCTGAAGGAAGTCATTGCTGCGTTAGAGGCCCGATACGCGAGCCAAGAGGCCCGCATCACATTCGACGATAGCCTGGCCGACGCCGCCGATGTTTGGTTGGACCCTCGGCGATTCAGACAAGTCACATCAAGCTTGCTCTCTCAGCGCCTCGTCAACACCAAAAAGCCGGTTCTTGCGGTCTCGCTTCGCACGGAAGCCCGTAGCCGCGCGCTGGTTTTCGTGGAAATCGACTGGAAAGACGCGTCGGGCCGTCGTCCGCCGCGAAAGCCAAGTTCGGCTACGTACGGCATGCAAGTCGGAGCGGCATTGGCTGAGTCGCTGGGTGCGGAGTTCATCCTTATGTCGCAGGCTCCCGTGCACCTTCTCCTGCGCTTCACGGTACCGCGGGCGGTCGCGGCGCGACATGACGACTTGGACCGATACACTACTGCCCCGTGCGAATGACACGGCCCGCAGTGCGGGCCGTGTGTCTTTAAGAGGAGTCGGCGGACTTGCGACGGCGGCTTCGGCCAGCGAGCTACTATATCGTTTTTCCGGGCTCCAGGTAGCCCCCGGTCGCCTCGTTGTAGCGCTTCATATAGTCATCCATCAACATCCATATGGGCCGCCCAATCTTGCGGTAATCCGATTCGTTCAGGTTCGCAAGGGAGATGCCCCGGGAGCGATGCTCGTTTCGAAACCGAGTCGCGGCAAGAACACGACTCGCCCCTCCTTGGCGTTGGAAGAGCAATGCAGATGGTTTCGTGTTGCCCGCCAACCATTTCACGAACTCGGGCGCGTAGGCGCGCTCGCCGATAATTGAGGTCGAAAAAAGCCTTCAAGAGAAGGCTTTTTCTATTCGATGGCTTTTCGTGTTAGAAGTGCATCCCGGCACCCACTCCAACACCGTAGTTTCCGCGAGTGTTTGCAGACGCACTACCCTTGAAGACCCACCGCCCGTCACCGGTCATTGCGGAGAGGCCTACTGCGACCGCAGACTCGCCGTCAAAGGTTGCCCCGCCTACGGAGGCCATACCAGCACCATACCTTACTGCCTGGGGCAGTTGAGCCATCGCCATTGCGGCCGCCGTTCCAGCGCTCGCGTCTCTACGGACTGTATTCACTTTGCGGTCGGTGTAGGCCATCGAATTCTGCATGGCCCTATTCATCTGCTGGTCCGTGTAGGCGCTCGCATCGGATGCCGTCTGCGCGATGGTGCTCGCGTGGACCGAGAGCCCGTTGTTCAATAGCGTGAGGTCCTGGGTCAGCGAGTAGATTTGACCACCGTTGACCGCATCGGAGCTTCCCGCCGCGATGACGCCGTCTCCCACACCAGTCACCGTGCGGTTGCCGTCAGCGCCCTTCATATTGACCGTGCTGCCGCCCTTGTCCGCCGCAACCGAAATGTTGCCGGTCGTTGCGTCTTGTTTGACGAGCCCAATTTGCCCGTTCTGTATCTGCCCGGTGACGTTCGCCACCGACGATTCGATGGTGGTCACACGACCGTCGAGGTTCGAAATCGCTCCGCCGACGTTGTTGTAAGTCTTGCCGCCAGCCGTGTAGGAAGGCGCGGAGACCGTGCCGTCACTGTTCACAGTCGAGCCACCGCCAAGCGCACGAGCAACCGAGCTGCTCGTGCCGTGCAGTTGATTGCCGTTGATGGCGAACTGGCTGCCCGGGGAAACGGTGCCGTTTGCGACTCCGTGCAGCTGCCGCGCACCTGCCGTGCCGCTAAAGTCCACTGCGGTTCCATCCGTGCTCTTGCCGACGGTGAGATTGCGGCTGACCGCGTCCTGCTGGGTCAGGCCAATGTTGCCGCTCGTGATGCTGGTGTTCAGGCTGGCAATGTCGGACGTGTTGCGGTCAACCCTCGTATTCGTTGCATGCAACTGTGACCCATTTACTGCGTCCTTGCTGGTGTCCGAAACCTCGCCGTTAGCGACATTCGTCACCCGCACAGCCCCCGTTGCAGACGGGCCGCCCAACGTGAGGTTGTCTCGGACGGCAGAGTCGTACATGACCGCGTTGCCTACGTCGCCCTTCAGACCGTCGATGGCGTTAGAGTTTGCCGAGACTCGGCCGTCGAGGTTGGTCACGGCGCTGCCAACGTTGTTGTGGGCTACGCCGCCGGCGGTGTACGAGGGCGCCGAGACTGTGCCGTCACTGTCGACCGCGGAGCCGCCGCCGAGCGCCTGAGCGACCGATTTGCTAGTGCCATGGAGCTGGCTGCCATTCACTGCGGTCAGGCTGCCGGCCGCGACCGTGCCGTCCTTTACGCCGCCGAGTTGGCGCGCGCCGCTGGTGCCGCTGAGGTCCACGACATCGCCGTCCGTGTTCTTCCCAATCGTAATCGTCCGGTCGGTGCTGTTTTGCTGGAGCAGGCCGATGTTTCCGGTTGCGATACTGCCGCTCAGGCTCGAGATGGCAGCGGTGTTGCTGTCCACCCTCGTGTTAGTCGCATGAAGCTGAGACCCGTTTACCGCATCGGTGCTGCCCTTGGAGACGCGACCGTCGGCCACATTTTTGAGCTGGACAGCTTTGGTCGCGCCAGCGCCGCCGAGCGTCACGCTCGTGTGCGCTGCCGCATCGTAGGTCACTGCACCGGCCATCTTGCCGTTGAGCGTGGCGATGTCTTTTGAGTGCGTGTCGACGCGCTCGTTCACGCTCGATACGCCGCCTTCGACACCCGCCATGCGCGTTCCGAGACCATCGATGTTCGAGGCATTCGTAGCAACCTGGGTACGCGTCGCGTTCAACTGGCCCATGTTCGCAGCGTCAGTGCTTACGACACCGTCACCGACGTTCTTCAACTGTACAGGTGCCGAAGCAGAAGCTCCGCCGAGCGACACGCTACTTTTTGCTGCAGAGTCATAGGCGACTGCATTGCCAACTTGGCCTTGCAATGTGACGATGTTCTGCGCGTTGGTCGTGACCCGACCATTGACGTTCGCCACACCGCTTTCGACATCGCTTACGCGTGAGGTGAGTCCATTGATGTTGGTCGTGTTGGCCGTGACCTGCGAGCGCGTGCTATTTAACTGCCCGACGTTGGCGGCGTCCGTGCTGGCGACGCCATCAGCAACGTTCTTTAGCTTCACGGCGCCGGTTGCGGAGGTCCCACCAAGCGTCACACTGCTGCGTGCGGCGGAGTCATACGTCACCGAGCTGCCGACCTGGCCCTGAAGGGTCGAAATATCCTTCGAGTTTGCAGTGATTCGGTTGTTGGCGCTGGAAGCGCCACTTTCGACGTCGCCGACGCGCTTACCCATTGCGTCGAGGCTCGTCGACATGGCCGACCGGGCTGCGTTCACTTGGCCCACGTTTGCAGCGTCGGTATTTGCAATACCATCGGCCACATTAGTGATACGACGCGTGACGCCAGCGCCGCCCACGGAAACCGTATAATTCTCTGACGCAACGCTGCCCGCGCCGAGTGCGACGCTGCTGGTGGTTTTCGCATTGGCGTTTGTGCCAATGGCGACGGAGTTCACGCCGCTGGCAGTGCTATATGCGCCGAGTGCGAGCGCCGCCTGGTTGAGCGCTTGCGCGTTGGGCCCGAAGGCTACGGCAGAGGTTCCGACCGCAGCACTTTGATAGCCGACAGCGGTAGCACGGTCGCCGAGGGCATCGGCGCCTAAGCCGAATGTCACGTTTGTAACGCCGGCTACTGCCCAGCCTCCCGAAAGCGCTACGCTTGCAGCGATGGCCAGCACGGTGCTAGCTCGGCGAAGATTGTTGCCTTTTCCGCAGCGCTTGGCAGTCTCTGCGGCCGCGACAAAAGTCCTTGTGACAGCATTCCAGACGCTACGGTAGACGGTGTTCATGACTTGCTCCTGAGGGTTGGTTCTTGTATGGGAGCAATTATGGAAATCAGAGGCTTGTCTGAATATTGGCAAATCCTGAAGTCTGCGTAGGATTGGCACTACATTTCGGTCCGACACGCGGAGGGTGACGGACCAGCGCCTAGGCTCTTAGCCACCCGAGCCCTGCTGGGTATGGCGCAGCCGTGGGGTGATAGCACTCAGTCGAGCGGGCCGATGAGGCCACGATATCCAGACGACGAAAAATGCCAAAGCAATAGCGGTCGGAATCCCATGGCGATTCGATTGGCGCGCCCGACTGATGGGCTCCAGAAGCAAGTCTGCGTTCAACCTCTGTCGCTGAAAAGCGCGGTTGGCCGGCGTTAGGGAGACGCCAAACATCACCACGCGCACAAACGCGTCGACGCTAGGTGCAACGAACGACGACGAGAACGTAAGCCCCCAACTTGAGTGGACTTGGTGCATGCATTGCTAATCTCCTTTGGCGAATCGGGTCGTGCGTGACGACCGCGCACGCACGACGTGCAAACCCTGTTAGGACGTTCTTGCGGGGAAAAAGTCGGTTGCCTTATAGGTCGCCGCGCTCCAGCCTGCGCTGGCTGCAGGCTAAACAGCGTACGTAACTTGGTGCCTCTATGTCGCGTTGGGCGACGGCTTTTAGGCGCACCACCGAAGCGCCGCCCGCGAAATGAAGTTCGCGTTCGCCTAGAACGTGTGTCGCACGCCGAACATGACAGCTGTCGTCGCTATGCCAGGCGCGACCGGTTGACCGTAGGCGATCGTCTGCGTCATCGTGCCCTTGTTGTTCACATGACCGACTTCACCGTAGACCAGTGTCGATTTGGAGAGGCTGTATTCTGCGCCTGCCGCGACCTCGGTAGATTTGTTCGCCGAGTTGTTGCTGTCCTTCAGGTAGTAGATGCCGCTCGTCACCCTGAATGCGGGTGTGAAGAGATAGCCGAGGCCTGCGGTGTACATGTCGATATCGACCTGGTTCGAACGCGCCGGATTCTTGCCCCTGGTGTACGAGGCCGATACCGAGATGTCGTGGAACGTGTAAAGCGCACCTACATAGTACAAGTGGTTATTGTCGAGGCCAGTCGGCACCGTGTTCGGCCCGGGGTTGGCATCGTGGCCGTTGTAGTAGGCGGCCGAGAGCCTCAGTCCATAGCCCGAATATTTCAATACCGCCGATTCGCGCGTGTTGCCCTGAAAGCTACCCGGGACGCCACCCGGCGCGTATTCGAACTGGCCCTTCACGCCGTAGAAGCTCGGCGATTCATACACGATCGCGTTGCTGTCGTACAGCGCGCCGAGCGGGCCGTTGGTACTCGTGCCGGCCCAGCCCGCCGCCTGGTTCATGCCGAGCCACGAGGTCAGGATGCTGCCGAACCACCGGCCACTGCGCACATCGGTTTCGCCCATCGCGATCGCTATCGGCGCGATCTGGCGGCCCGCGTTGACCGACCCGAACGGGCCGGACACGCCCACGCTCGCGATCTGGTTGAAGAGGCCCGTGACCCCCGGAGTATCGGTGATGCCGGCCTTGCCGGTGCCGGTATCAAAGGTGCCTTGAAGCTTGAAGTTCACGCGATAGCCGCCGCCAATGTCTTCGGTGCCGGTTATGCCCCAGTTGCTCGAATTGATGCCCGCATCCTTGAAGCGATACAGCTTGCCGAGATTCTTCGACGCCGGACTGAACGACGCCGCCGACGTGCTCTGGTACATCAGCCCCGCATCCACCACGCCGTACAGCGTCACCGATGATTGTGCCTGTGCTGCGCCGCCAATTGCAGCGATTGTGGTCGCAGCCGCCCATTTCAACTTCATTTTGTCTCCTGCTCTAGATTGTGTTGTTAAACCCGTAACGACCTGCATGCTCGCCGCGCGCACGACCATTCGCACGCCCAGGGGCGCGGCGAATAGTCTTGAAGCAGATTGCGCAGCTTGTTTTTCGATTGGGCGCGCAAGGCGCCTTGCTCCGGCGAAATGGCTTTTGCTGCAGTCTCAGGCAGGCACGGCTTCGCACACGGCCGTCGCCACGGCGTGCGCACGCTTGCGGTATGCGATCAGGTCCCGGATCGTGACGATCGGCAAGCTGTGCAGGCGTGCGAAATCGATCAGTTGAGGCAGCCGTGCCATGCTGCCGTCATCGTTGACGATTTCCGCAAGCACCCCGCCCTCGGAGAGGCCCGCGAGGCGACACAGGTCCACCGTCGCTTCGGTATGCCCCGGGCGACGCAGCACGCCACCGGGCACCGCACGTAGCGGGAACAGGTGGCCGGGTCTGTTGAAGTCGCCGGCGTGGGCCTGCGGGTCGACCAGCGCGCGGATCGTGATGGCACGGTCGGCCGCCGAAATGCCCATGGTCGTGCCGTGTTTGTAATCCACTGTCACGGTGAAGGCGGTTTGCATCGAATCGTTGCCGCGCGGGACCATCATCGGAATCCGCAACGCGTCGAGCCGCTCGCCGGGCAACGCCACGCACAGCACGCCGCTCGTCCAGCGAACCATAAAGGCGACCGCTTCTGGTGTCGCTAGTTCCGCGGCCATAATGAGGTCGCCTTCGTTTTCGCGATCCTCGTCGTCCACCACTACGACCAGCGAGCCGCGCCGAATGGCCGACAGCGCGTCCTCGATTTGATCGATCGACATATCTTGCTCTACTACCATGACTTGGATTCCTGATTAAATAGATCTGGCGCCTCTAGTCACGCGGCGGGGGCACCGGTTTTTCGTCGTTAGCGCCGCCCGCGAAAAGGGCTGACAGCGCCTTCGCATCTCGTCGGTGCTGCTGCGTTATGCCTCGGGATTGTGCTCGAAGCAAACGGTTCCTTCGGCAACTGGTACCCAGGGTTGCGCCGAGCAACGCCACATATGCACCTGCGGCCGCACCCACGACGGATCATCGAGCGTGCCCGCCTTGAGCACAGCAACACCGGGATTTGCGTCCAGCTCGGTGTACACCGGCGAACCACAATGGCTGCAGAAATGGCGTTTCACGCTCAAGCCGCTTTCGCCTACGTCGTTGAACGTCGCGAGGGTCGACGCCGTTACATTAAAACCTGCAGCTGGCACCACCACATTGGTCGAAAAGGCGCTTCCAGACTGCTTTTGACAGTGGGTGCAATGGCAAACCGCGCTCATCAGAGGCGCTTGCGTGGTCTCGTAACGAACGTTGCCGCACAAGCAGCCGCCCTTAATCTCATTCATGTTTTCTTCCTCGTCCAATTGATGGGCTGGCCTCGTGCCAGCCTCGTGTCGCAGCCGCCTCGTTGCACGTCCGCGCAAAGAGCCGCATCAGGCCGGGCAGTCCAGCATGTCTGCGTACTGGTGCCGCAATTCCATTTTCTGCACCTTACCGGTCGCGCCGAGCGGCAGCGCGTCGAGGAAAATCACCTCGTCCGGCAGCCACCACTTCGCGACCTTGTCCGCGAGGTAAGCGAGAATCTCCGCCTTGTCCACGGTCTGCCCTGGCTTGGTTACGATGAACATCACTGGCCGCTCATCCCACTTCGGGTGTCTAAGGCCGATCACCGCCGCCATCAGCACGGCAGGATGTCCAACGGCCGCGTTCTCCAGGTCGATCGAACTGATCCATTCGCCGCCCGATTTGATAACGTCCTTCACCCGATCGGTGATGTGCATGTAGCCGTCGGCGTCGATGGTGGCGATGTCGCCGGTCGGGAACCAGCCGTCGCGCAACGCGGGCTTCTCGCCTTTGAAGTACGCGGCAGCAATCCACGGCCCGCGAACCACCAGTTCGCCGATGGCCTTGCCATCGCGCGGCTGTTCGTTGCCATCGGCATCGATGGTCCGCATCTCGACGCCGAACACCGCCCGGCCCTGCTTAGCGCGTTGCGCGCATTGTTGCTCGACAGTCAGGTTCGCATGCTTGGGCAGCAGGCTTCCCTGTGTGCCAACCGGACTCGTCTCCGTCATCCCCCATGCGTGCCGGACCTCGACACCGAACTTTTGCGTCCACGTGCGAATCAGCGCTTCCGGCATCGCCGCGCCGCCGACCACGGTGCGGTTCATTGTCGAGAGCGAGAGATCGTGCTGCTCCATGTGCTGTGTGAGTCCGAGCCAGATTGTCGGCACGCCGGCGCTACACGTCACCCGTTCGCCCTCGATCAATTCATACAGGCTCGCACCGTCGAGCTTCGGACCCGGCAGTACCAGCTTGCAGCCATTCATCGCCGCCGCGTAGGGAAGGCCCCATGCGTTGACATGGAACATCGGCACCACCGGGAGCAGGCAGTCGTGCGCAGAGAGCGAGAGCGTGTCGGGCAGGCTGACCGCGAACGTGTGGAGAATCGTCGAGCGGTGCGAGTAGAGCACCCCCTTCGGGTTGCCCGTCGTGCCCGACGTATAACAGAGCGTGCTGGCCGTGCGCTCGTCGAACTCCGGCCAGACGAAGTCACCCGCGCATGCCGCCAGCAGGTTCTCGTAGCAGACCAGGTTAGGGATGCGAGAGTCCTTCGGCATGTCTTGCCCGCCGCCCAGCAGTACGTACTGGCGGATCATCGGGCAATGCGCCGCAATGGATTCCACAAGGGGCAGGAAGGTCGTGTCGAAAAGCAGCACTTCGTCTTCCGCGTGGTTGAGGATATAGGCGAGCTGCTCCGGATGCAGGCGCGGATTGCACGTGTGCAGGACCGCACCGCTGCCCGACACGCCGAAATACGCTTCCAGGTGCCGGTGGTTGTTCCACGCGAGCGACGCGACGCGGCCGCCATGCGTCACGCCGAGCTGCGCGAGCGCGCAAGCCAGTTGCCGCGATCGTTTCGCGGCCTCAAGAAACGTGTATCGGTGCAGCGCGCCGCTCGTCTCGCGCGATACGATTTCAGTACTTCCGAACTGGCGCTCGGCGTGCTCGAGCAGCGACGAAACCAGCAGGGGACGGTCCATCATTGATCCAAACATGACATCATCCTTTTTGTTGCGACCTTGGCAGACCGGAATCACTGAACCGGTAACTGCACGGCCTTGTATTCGAGGTATTCCTCGAGGCCGTACTTGCCGAACTCGCGGCCGTTGCCCGACTGCTTGTAGCCGCCGAACGGTGCAAGCAGGTTGAACGGCGCGCCGTTGATATCCACCTGGCCCGTGCGCAGGCGACGCGCGACGCGCTTCGCACGCTCGACGTCGGCCGACCACACGGCACCGCTGAGACCGTAGATCGAGTCGTTGGCAATGCGAACGGCATCTTCTTCGTCTTCGTAACCCAGGATGCTCAGCACCGGGCCAAAGATTTCCTCCCGCGCAATGGTCATCTGCGGAGTGACATTAGCGAATACGGTCGGCTTGACGAAAAAGCCGCGCTCCAGCCCGGCAGGGGCGTCGGGCCCTCCCACCACGAGTTCGGCGCCTTCTTCCAGGCCCTTGCGGATGTAGTCCTGCACGCGCTGCTGCTGCACAGCCGAAATGACCGGGCCAATCTGGTTCTGCTCGTCGAACGGATTGCCCACTTTCATGCCGCCGACTACTTGCGCGGCGATCCGTTTGACTTCCTCCATGCGCGCTTTGGGCACCAGCATGCGTGTATGGGCGAAACAGGTCTGGCCGTTGTTCAGATAGCACGCCTGGATCGCTCCAGGGACTGCGGTCGCGAAGTCGGCGTCGTCGAGGACGAGCGCAGCGGATTTTCCGCCCAGTTCAAGCGCGACACGCTTGATCGTCCGCGAACCCAATTCGCTGACCCGGCGCCCCGCTCCGGTCGAACCCGTGAACGACACCATGTCGACTTCCGGATGCGACACGAGGGCCTCGCCGACCACCGGACCATAGCCCGGCACGAGATTGAAGACGCCCGGCGGAAGACCGGCTTCATCGATCACTTCGGCGAGCAGATACGCCGTGAGCGGCGCGACTTCGGAGGGCTTGAGCACGACGGTGCAGCCCGCGGCCAGCGCCGGCGCTACCTTGGCCGCGATTAGCGTGAGCGGGTAATTCCACGGCGTGATGCACGCCACCACGCCAATGGGCTCGCGCTGCACCTCGGAATTCCCCACCGTTTCGCTGAAGTCATACGTGCCGAGCAACTGCGCCGCCACGCCAAAGTGCGCAACCGCCGCACCCGTCTGCGCGAATTGCGACCAGGCGATCGGCGTGCCGACTTCCGCGCTGATCAGTTGCGCGACTTCGGCGCCGCGCGCTTCGAGCCCTTGCGCGATCTTCGCGAGCCATTCCGAGCGCTGCTGCGGGCTCGTGCCCGACCAACCGTCGAAGGCGGTGCGCGCGGCGCGCACGGCGTGCTCGGCATCGGTTGCGTTGCCGAGCGGCACCCGTCCGATAACGTCTTCCGTAGAGGCGTTGGTCACATCGGCATACTCGCGGCCATGCGGCTCGATCCATTTGCCATTGACGTAAATCTGTTCGTAAATTTTCATCGTTCTTACTCCTCGATTAATTCGGTTATCGAAATATCGATTTTTGAGCGCACAAGGCCCTTGCGCGAAATTCGCCGCGCGCTTGCCTCATGACGTGAATGGGTTTACTGCTTCAGTACTGACCGAGAAGCGTCAGTGGGCTACCGCGCTGGCCTTCGCGGCCGCCGGCTCGGCCGGGGCAAGCGGCGCAGCGCGCCAGTCGGCCGCGTGCTTCAGCGTGTCGCGGTATGGCCCGTAGCCGATTCGAAAAAGGACCGTGGCGACAGCGCCGCACGCGAGGCAGACAATCCCGATCGAATGTCCGACCGCGCTCGGATCGCGAAACACGTAGTCCGTCAGCACACCTATCGCGACCGGACCACAGCCCGCGCCCAGCAAGCTCAGAATTCCTGTATAGAGCGCCGCGAACTGGCCGCGCATGGGGCTTGGCGCGATTTCCTGGATTGCCAGCGGCCCGGCCCCAAACAGGAAGAATGAGAAGCAGGACGCCAACGCCATGAAGACGAGCGCCAGATTCGCGCTCGGCATGCTGACCATGCCGAGCGTCGACACGACAATGCCAATGCTTCCCACCACAGCCACTCGCAGGTATCCGTGTGCAATACCACGCCGCGTCCAGACGCTGCCGAGCCAGCCGCCCAGCATCGCCCCGAGGGGACCGATCACAGCCAGCAGCAAGCCCAGTACCTTGCCGATTTGCGGATACATCCAGCCGAATTCACGCACGAAATACGTTGGCGCCCAGGACGACCAGCCGTAGACACACGTATAGAAAAAGCCTGCGCCAATCATGAGCGAGACCATCGCGGTGCGGTTCTCAGCAATGTAGCGCTTGACGAGGGCGACGGAGACAGTCTCGATCGATCGCTCAGTGCCGTTGCCGCCCGAGTCGACTTCCAAAGCGCGGCGCGCATTTCTCGGTTCCGGTACAGCCAACATCAACAGGGCGACGAAGAGGCCCGGCAGACCGAGGACCATGAAGGTAGCCTGCCACGGGTGGAGTGCACCGACCCAGGGCAGCACGGGAGGGGTAGTGGAAAATATGCCCAGGATCAACCCGCCGGCGATCAGCCCCGCGCCCGAGCCAAATGATCCGCTCGCACCGAATATGCTCATGGGACGACCACGCTGGCCGGCTGGGAACAAGTCGGCGATGAGCGACACCGCACCCGGAATCAGAACAGCCTCGCCCACCGCCACGCCGACGCGGGCGAGCAGCAGATGCCAGTACTCCGTCGCGAGCCCTCCGGCTGCGGTGGCGAGACTCCACAGGGCGATACCTACCGCAATGATCAAACGCCGGTCGCCACGATCAATGACGCGGGCAATCGGCAGCCCCATCAGTGCATAAAAGGCCGCGAAGGTGAAACCATGCAGCGTACCCATCAGCGTGTCGTTAACATGTAACGTTTGCTGAATCGGGCCCACCAGCAGCGTGAGGATCTGCCGGTCCATGATGGAAAAAACGTAGGCGACCAGCAAAACGCTGACTGCATACCATGAACGTCCCGCGCTGACGTCCGCTACTTCCTGCCTGCCGGCACGTTCGGCCCGGCTCGCTTGAATATCTTCTGCTCTCATGCTTGTCTCCCCCTTCACTGAATCGCCTGATTTTTTTATTGGCGATCGGTCGGGTATGGGTTGGGTATCAGTTTCGCAACTGTCCGGTCGCGTGTCTGAACGCGACTGATGACGAGTTTGTCCTGGCTGGGGTTGCGGCCCGTCACGCCGCGTCGGACGAAGCGCGGTCATGCCAGAGATTGTTCCCCCGCCAGAAGTGATCCTTCTGCCAATGATCAGGCAGCGTCGCTGCCGTCGACCGGATGACGCGCTTGAGCAGCAGCGTCATGACCTGCGCCTCGCGGTAGTCGAGGTCACGTTCCGCATCGCTCTCTGCCGCCTTGGCGATGGCCAGCAACTCGATCGCATAGCGCCGGCCAGCTTCGGTAAAGCGCACCACGGTCTCGCCACCGTCGCCCGCCTCCAGCGCAACAAGTTCGCGCTCGACGAGCTTGTTAATATCGTCATCCGACACTTGCGACCCGGATATCGATACGAGTTGATCGAGTTCCGCAATCGTTCTTCCGTCGCCCATGCTCAGTACGGTCAGAATGTTGTAGTCGATGTCGCGCAAGCCGTTGCTGCTCAAGTTCTGCCTGACCGGCATCAGCAGTTGATAATAGGCGCGAGCCAGCAAAAAGCCGAGCCAGCCGTTACCGAAGCTTGAACTCGCGTCGGCGATGTCCTCGGCCTTTTTCATCACCAAACCGTAATTCCCTCCGTGAAAAACCAGCGGCGGCTGTTCGAAGCTGTCGAAGTTCATGACTTCTCCAACGAAGATGACGTGGTCGCCTCCTTCATACCGATGAACCACACGGCATTCGAACCGTGCCGAGCAGCCATCGAGCAACGGAACGCCGCCGTGACCTCGCGCGAGCGTGCAGCCCGCGAACTTGTCGGTGCCGCTTTTCGCAAACCGGTTCGAAATACCTTCCTGGTCGGAGGCCAGAATGTGCACCGCGAAATGCCCGGTGGCCGCAAAAACCGGTAGGCTGGAAGATTTCTTTCCCAGGCTCCAGAGCACCATGGGCGGGTCCATCGAAACGGAGTTGAAGCTGTTCGCCGTCAATCCATAGTCTTTTCCGTCTTCACCCTTGGTGGTGACGATCGTAACGCCCGTGGTGAACGAGCCCAGGGCCTTGCGAAATTGCTTGGCATCAATTGCCGTAGTCATGTCTGTCTCCGTCTTCATGCCCCGGCCTATTCATTGTTTTGATCGTGCCGACCAGGGCTGTAATGTCTTGCTTCGATGTGTGTCCTGTTACCGCATCAGCAGCGGCATGACCAAACGTCCGAAGCGCTCGGCCTCTTCGTGGTGTGGGTAACCGGACAGGCAGAATCCGCTGCAACCCGCGTCGACGAACTCCATGAGCTGCGCGGCCACCTGCTGCGGATTGCCGACCACCGCGACACCCGCGCCGGGACGGACCTCGGTGATGCCCGTCCACAGGTGGGGCGTCATCTTACTGCCGGCCGTCTGCGACAATTCCCGCTGACGCTGGTTGGCGACCGAATTCATGTTCGAGCTCAGGTTGGTGGCCTGGTCCTTCCATCCTTGTGCGCCTGCCACCAGCTGATGCGCTGCTTCCCATGCTTCGCCTTCAGTTTCGCGGCAAACGATCTGCAAACGCATGGCGAAACGCAGCTCGTTTTCACGACCGTACTTGGCAGCACGGGCACGCATCTCTTTGACCTGCTCGGCAATGCGCTCCGGATAGTCGCCCCAGAACAGATGGACTGCCGAGTGACGGGCAGAAATCTCAGCGGCCTGCTCCGAACCGCCACCGAGGAAGATTGGCGGGTGGGGTTGCTGCACGGCTTTCGGAATAATCAGCGGCTTGTTGACCTGGTAGTACTTGCCGGAAAATTCGACCTGCTCCTCCGACAGCAGCTTCTTGATGATGACGACTTCCTCTTCGAGTTGCTCGTAACGCGCCTCTTTCGAACCCAGTTGCCCCTCGGCGATAGCGTCTTTTTCGCTAAGCCCGGCAATCAGGTTGATGTAGATGCGCCCGTTCGACAACTGATCGAAGGAGGAAATCATCTTGGCCTGCGCGACCGGATGGATGAAGCCCGGCTTGACTGCGACGAGAGCCTTGATCTTCGAGGTGCGGCTGACGACAAACGACGCCGCAACCCATGCATCCCAACAGTAAGGGGTGACCGGGACCAGCATGTAGTCGAAACCGGCATTTTCGGCGGCCCGCGTGACGCGCTCGAAGTGCTCCATCGACTGAGGGAAGGCCTTGGCCGGGTCGCCGAATGCGCTCGTATCGCCGAGTGTGGGGCAGAACCAGCCCATCGAAAGGTTCGCTGTATTGCTCATGTCTGTCTCCTTGGTGTGCGTTCTCAATGCCTACATATCACCAGCCTCGCGACCATAAGTAAAATGAAGTGTTCTTATTGATGGTATGCGCGCGGTTAATACGCTAGCTTCGGCAAGGAGCCGCGCAAGGCGTCCGGTGTGCGAGCACGGGAAAACACGGGTGTATCGAAGGCGACGCGGAGCGTGGACGCAGGCCGCCATCAGCGGCGCGCTTACGCAGCAGGTGGGGCAGTAAAGGAAGCACGGCTTGCGGGCCGCCGCGCGGTGTTTTTTTTGGGGGAAAGCGGCGTCTAGAGCGTTACTCAGTCCTGCGACGTGACCCCGGGCCCTGCGCGATCAGGAATTTACTAGCCTGCCTGCGGGCAAGCCAAACGCGCCGCTGGCCACCGAAGCAGGATCTCGCACAGTTCAAACGCTGGGCGACCCGCGAGCAACCGCATTTTGCGGGTCGTCGAGCTTGCACGATGGCATCGTGGATGCCCCTGCAGGCGCTTGTGAGCATCTGCGGCGTCAACAACGGGCGTCGGGAAGCCTCGTCGTACAAACGAAGCGCCTTCAGGCCAGGGACACCATTGACCGGACCTGATCCAGGAACCACGCGTGCGCCGGGTCCCCGTCGAATCGCTTATGCCATGACATGATCAGCGGCGATGTGCCGAAAGCAATGGGTGGCTCATGCACGCTCATCTCGAACAGTTCCCCAAATGTGCTGGCCATGCGACTAGGGACGTTGCAGATGTAGCCGGTCCTGGCGGCAACCATCGGCATGGCCATGAAATTCTGCACCACCGCACCGATCTGCCGCTGCAACCCGCGTTGCGCAAGCGTCTGATCAACAATCGATCCCTGTCGATCCGGTAACCGAATCACCACATGAGGTCGTTTCAGGTAAAGGGCGAGAGGAAACCGGGGCTTGCTTAGGTTTTCCCGCTTCCAGATCAGGGTGGCCAGGTTGATCTCCGTGAGCGTCTCGTTGTGAACTCCCAATTCCTTGAGTGGCTGGCCGCCGATGACCACATCGAGATCGCCCGATTCCAGGCGCTGGTACGCGAACCCTTCCTCCGGGACAGGGCCCAGCCGGATCACGATGCCAGGAGCCTGCTGCCGGATATGCTCGACCAACTGAGGCATGATCGAAAACTCCACCAGGTCGCCTGCCGCGATATTGAATTCTCGTTGAGCCAGCGAGGGAACGAAGGTCTCCTGATCTCGAAGTGCCTGGTGGATCTTTTCGAGCGCTTCCCTAACCGGGCCGATCAGTGCCTCGCTGCGCGAAGTCGGCACGAGTCCGCCTTTCGCGTTCACGAACAATTCGTCGCCCATTGCATCACGCAAGCGTCGCAGCGCATGGCTGACTGCCGGCTGCGTCAATGCCAGCCGATCGCTCGCTCGCGTCACGCTTCGCGTGTCCCAGAGCGTCATGAAGACCGCAAGCAGGTTGAGGTCGAATGACTTGATATTAACGTTGTGCATAGTGCCAATAATAATACTTCATTTCACTTATCCGTCAGGGCCTGTTCACATGTCGCCATAAATAACAAAGTTGGAGACGAAGCGTGAGAAGTACCGCATCCCTCACAAAGAGCGCTGTCGATCCTCGCAGGATGGATTGCAGGAATCATCGACGCGATCAAGCGAACGAGCACCGGGCGGATGAGCAAGCCACTCGTTCGGCCGATAGCCAGGCGGGTAAGGCCGCAGGCCTTCCGGGATACCTCGTGGCAACCCCCGCCGACTTTGTCGGCCGCGAATTGGGCGTATCGGACTGGATCGTCATCGATCAAGCGCGCGTCTCGCGAGAGCCCGTACGACGGCACCATCGCTCACGGGTACCTGACGCTCTCGCTGCTCGCGGCCCTCGCGATCGAGGTGGGGCTCATTCCCGTGGATGCCAAAGCCGGTTCGAACTGTGGACTCGACAAGGTGCGTTCCGTCGCGCCGGTGAAAACCGGAGTGCGAGTCCGCAACCGTGTGGTGTTGCTGGCCGCTGACGACAAGGGCGACGGTCGCGTACTCCTGAAGACCGAAAACAGGCTCGAAATCGAAGGCGAAGCGAGACCCGCGCTGATTGCGGTAGCGGCCACATTCAGAGCCTGATCAATCCGCCCGGCAATCCGAAGGCGAAGTTCTACCTCAATCCCGAACTGCCGGCGCGTCCCGACGACTGGCTGGCCGGCGCACAAACGGCGCCGGGTTTCCTGGTGGGACCACCGGCGACGATGGTTCGCTACGCGCTCGGGCAAAAAGCACGCCGCACCCCGGACGTTTGGCAACGAGCGGCACGCGGCGGCGAGAGCGCCCGCGGCACTTATGTCACGCAAGCGTGGGCCCGGGTACGACTCCTGTGAGCGCGTACCCCCACTATTCAAAAAAAGGATTTCTTAACGCAGTTTTTCTGGAGACTTGATGATGGAATCGACCAATACCAAGAGCACTTTTGCCGAGTACACCAAGATGCTTACGCAGTTCAAACTACCCGGCATTGACGTGGCCCCCGTGCTGGAATCGCGACGCAAGGATATCGGGGCGCTCGTCGCTGCCAACACCACGGCGCTCGCGGGTATACAGGCGCTCGGTCAGAAGCAAGTTGAAATCCTGCACACGGCGATGACCGAACTGCAATCGCTCGTCACGCGAAGTGCGACCTCGGAAAGCAAGCCTGCGGCTGGCAAGAGCGAACAGGTCCAGAGCACTTTGCACTGGGCCATGACGAACATCCAGGAAATCATCGGAACGGCCTACAAGACGCAATCCGACACATTTGCCATCGTTAGCAAGCGCGTGGCCGAGAACGTCGAGGAACTGAAGGCACTCGTTCACTCGACGAAGTAAGGTGAATCCGTTGCCAATTGCCGACCAATCTCCCTGCGTCGAGGAAACCCGGGTGACACAAATACAAATAAACACTAACCCTGAGGCTTTCAGCGGCTTAAACATCCAGACGGTGGATGTGGACGGTCAGTTGCTGCGCGTCGGCATTTGGCACGGCAGGGACACGTCCCCGCCGCTTGTCATCTTCAACGGTATTGGCGCCAATCTGGAGTTGGTCGAGCCGTCGCGGCCGCCCTCGGGGATGTGGAAGTCATCGTGTTCGACATCCCCGGTGTCGGTGGCTCGCCCGCACCGGTTGTGCCATACCGTTTCTCGACACTTTCGGTGATGGCCGACAAACTCCTGTCGCTACTCGGCTATGACGGGCAAGTCGACGTCCTGGGTGTCTCGTGGGGCGGAGCGCTCGCGCAGCAGTTCGCGCATCTTTATCCTGATCGCTGCCGCAGGCTGATCCTCGCCGCCACGTCGCCTGGCGTGATCATGGTTCCCGGCAACCTTTCCGTGCTTACCAAGTTGATCGGGCCACGTCGCTATACGGACGCGCAGTACCTTCAAAAAATCGGTGCCAATATTTACGGGGGCGCTTTCCGGCATGACCCCGCTCTGATGGAGGAGCACAGCCGCCATATCCAGCCACCACGAGGTCGCCGGTATGTCTATCAACTGCTGGCTGCGTGGGGCTGGACGAGCCTCCTCTGGCTCGGAGGGCTGCGTCAGCCAACCCTGGTCATGCACGGAAGCGACGACCCGATCGTTCCCTTGATCAACGCCAAGATCCTGGCCGCGCGGATTCCCAACGCAAAGCTCCATGTGATCGACGACGGGCATCTGTTCCTCGTCGAGCGGGCGAAAGATGTGGCTCCCGTGGCGCGCAGATTTCTCCGGAAAGAGTAGGTTCAAAAGTTACACGCCTATGCCGGACCATGCGAGGCGCGCCGGGCCTTGTCAACTTATCATGGTGAAAACGGCGCGACCACAGCGGAGACGCTCGTTCAGAAGCCGTTCGACGGAGCTTGGGTTACTTCGGTGAATTCGCAACACCCCGCGAACCTTGCTGCAAGCTGTTTGCGATGCAGTGAAGCGCGCAGCAGATGCCGCTTAAGCGCGAAGTGTTGCCGGATGAGTCCGAAGCTCGGCAGGAATGCCTGCGTGCGTTTCGGATCACGAAAGCCGCGCATACGACGCTCGCATTCGCGTGTCGATTGCTGACTGTTTTCAGCTCGGTTGTTCAGTTGGGCTGCCGCTTTGACAAACACGTGCTTCCCGCCCGCCACCGCTGAAATCGCAGCCTTGGCCGCCGGATTGCTACGCAGCTGATCGCTGATGATTTTTGCGCGGCCGCGGGCTCGAGCGCAGCACCCGCTTGAAGAAGCGTTCGGCAGCGGCATTGTCGCGCCGCTTTTGCGCTTTTGCAGCAGGATGTCGAGTTCGGCGCCGTGCTCGTCCACTGCGCGCCATAGCAGGCAAGGCTCGCCGCGCAATCCCACGAACATCTCATTGGCGCAACTGATAACGCCGGCGGGAAAACGATGACCACGATACAGCGATTCGATTTCTTCATCGCGTCATTTGGGCGAGCCCACGAGCAACCTGACAACGCCCTTCAAGGGACGATCTATTGCGTTATGAAAGGTCGCAGGCGTTCCAATCGGCTCTGCGTGTGGGCAAGACGGAATCGACTGCTTTCCGGATTGATAAGCAGCAATCCAGCACCTCCCGCAGAGATCAAAACGCTAGCAGCAAGTATGTAGCCGTGACCGTACCCAACCGCCGGCGTCTTAGCAACTTGAATTATCCAACCCGTAACTGCTGGCGCGATTAATCCGGCTAGCGTCGCGATGGAATTATTAATTGCGAGAAGGGCGCCTCGCTGTGTCACAGGAGTAATTTCACCGATAATGGCTGGCCCAATGCAGAAGGCGATATGAGGCAGGGCGGAGCCGATTGCAAGGAATATGATTTTCCCTACCGGATCCAGATTCGACATTATCGCGACGAGAATGGCCAGTCCACCCACTGTAATGAAACCGCTCATGATCCCAGCGCGAGCGGCGCGCGATGTCGCCCCACGTTTCAGCAACTTTTGTGACAGCGCTGCTCCGGCGATCTGCAGTGGAATTGAGGTGGCGATGATCGCGGATACCAGCCAACCGGCGTTT
>NZ_FCON02000115.1 GCF_001544535.1 Caballeronia choica
GTGGAAGTGGCGCCGGTGTCGCTGGCGCAGGCGCGCGAAGCGGCCGAGCGGCAGGCGATCGAACTGGCGTTGCTGCGTCATCGCGGGCGGCTGGGCGATGCGGCCCACGAACTCGGCATTTCGCGCGTGACGCTGTACCGGCTGCTCACGTCGCACGGACTGCGCTCGCCTTCGCTGACCGGCGAAACCCCGCGCACGCCGTGCGCGCGTCCCGCTGCGTAACATCGTGAGCCGCTCGCCCGCATCAGCGAGCAGCCTGTGTCAGTCGCCCGCGCGATAACTCGCGCTGCGGAGCCCGTTGAGCGCGCGCACCTCGCCTTCGGGTACCGCTGAAGCCGACCGGTTCCGCGCAATGAGCGGGATGCGGCGCACCGCACCGGGGCGCAGATGAAACCAGTCCGTGCCCGCACGAAAGTTCTGATCGACGACATGGACCCAGCGAGCGAGCCGCGTCGCGCCGACGACGAGACACCATCCGCCCTCGTTTTGCTCCAGCACGGCCGTCAGCCCGAGATCATGGCGCTCGTTCATCGACAAGTCCGGGAAATGGAACGCTTCGGAGATCACGTCGCCGCTCTCGCTGTCGCGTAGCGTGACGAGCGTCGCGTCGTGCGCGCGCGGGCCGAAGCGATACGCGTAGGTGAAGTCGAAGAAGTGGCCGAGCAGCGCGGTCGCACTCAGGCGCTTGACCGAGCGCGCTTCGAGCACGACGTCGCGCGATGCGCTTGCGACCTTCGTCGTACCATCGCGCAGGCACGCGAGTTCGAGGCGCGCATGCACGTCGAGCGCGCGCTCGTTGACCAGATGCAGGTCGAGCCCGTCGAGCCCTTCGTCGGTAATGAGCACCTGTACCGGTTGCAGCACGCTCGCAAGACCATGCAGCGCGCTCTTCGGCGTGCCGAGGGCGTCGATGATGCCCCAGCCGGCGCCCGCGCGCAGGTCCTGCAATTGCCATACGATGCCGCCCGCGCACGATGATCCGGCACGCCGCCACTCGGAGAAGACCGCGGCCATCACTTCGGCCACGACCGCACGCGACAGTTCGAGATAGCGATCGTTGTCTTCGTAACGCAGACGTGCCGTATCGACGCGATAAAGCGTGCGCATATAGTGCTCGCGCACGTCGTCGAAGTCCCAGGATGCGCCGGGATCGCGCGGCACCGCCTGCTTCCAGCGTGGCTCATGAGGAAACGCCGCGCCCGGTATCGCGTGCAATGCGACATCGTCCGGCACATTGGCGAAAGCGAGGCATTCCGACGCGAAGCGCACCTGTGCGCGACGCGCGTCGTCGAGCGGTCGCTGATAGGCGCCGACACCGTAGTAATGCGTGTTGCCGGAGCGCGTGGCGAACGGCGTCCCGTCGTCATCGGACGGGGCGGCGCTCGGCGAGTTCTGGACGTAGGCGACATCAGCGCGCGACGCCGCGACGATCGACGGCAACTGCTCCGTGAAGAGCCGCTGCTTTCCCTGCTCGCGCGATAGCCCCAGCATCGCGGCCTGCTGGTCGGCTTCGCTGCCGCCACACACCACCGCGAGCGACGCGAAGCGGCGCGTGCGCGATAAAAACTGCGTGGCTTCCTGCTGGACGCTCGCGCGAAAGGCGGGATCGTCGGGATAGTCGAAATTCGCGAACGCGAAGTCCTGCCACACGAGCACGCCGTATTCATCGGCGAGTTCGTAGAAGGCGTCGGACTCGTAGAGCATCGTGCCGCCCACGCGGACGATGTTCATCCCCGCCGCGCGGAGCGCCTGGAAAGCAGGTTCGAGTTTCTCGCGCGAAGCGTTGAGCGACACGAGATCCGCCGAGGTCCAGCACGCGCCGCGTGCAAACACCGGCTCGCCGTTCACGACGATCTGGAAGCCATCGTTCAGCGGGCCGCGATCGACGGAGAGCGTCCTGAAGCCGAGCTTCCCCAACGCGATCGTGCCGAAGCCTTCCGACTGCAGGGTCACGGCATGCCGTACCGGCTCGCCATGCGTATGCGGCCACCAGAGCGGGACGCCCGGCACGCGCACGCTGCCGGTCAGGGTGTGTGCATCGGCCCATCGAAGCTCGGCCGAGACGCCCGCACAGTTGACCCGCGCCGCGTGCCGCTCTTGCGGATGAAAGAAGCGCACTGTGATGTCGACGATGCCATCGGCGCCTTCGACCCGCGATCCCACGTCCACGCGGTCGATCGACGCCGACGAATCGCCGATCAGTTCCACCGCGCGCCATGGGCCCACCGGCTGGATCGGCGGACACCACCCGGGCATGTGACCGAGCAGCGTCGTGCGCACGTTGCGCAATGTGGCGGGCTGCGCGAGACGCGGGCGCCAGCGGGCGCGTCCTCGCCTTGCCGCGAGCGCGGACGCCAGCGAGCGAAAGCACAGATAGAGCGTGGCTTCCCCGTCCACCTCGATGTCGAGGTCGTGCGCGATGAACATCGAATCGGAATCGAGCAGCTTGCGCTCGTCGAACCAGACTTCGCAGATCGTCGCGAGTCCGTTCAGGCGCAGCTTGCGCGCACCGTTCGCGGCGAACCGCACGCGATACCAGTGGTCGCTATAAGCGAACGCGTGCGTCGCAAGCTCATCGAGCTTGCCCGCCATCCGAAGCGCGGACGCCACCGTGCCCGGCACCGGCGCCTCGATCCATCCGCCGGCGCCGATGGAATCGAGCGCGGCGGGCGTCGCGAACGCACCCGCCGCCGTGGTCACGCACTCCCAGCCGGCGGACAACTGGCGCGGCATGCCGTTCATGAAAAGAGCGCGGCAAGCGGCGTCATCACGCGTTCATACGACGCTTCGAGTCCGTCGAGACAATCGTCGCAGAAGTCGGGACGTCCACGCATGCGCGCTCGCACGAGGCGAAACTGCATCACCATCGATTCGCTCGCGATGTGCTGTGCGTCCTTCGAGAGGCTCTCCGGTATGTCGAAGCCGCGTTCGCGCAGCCACGTCAGGTACTTCGACAGCAACTCGAAGTTCGCGCCGAGTTGACGCATCACGTTGAACGAATACAGATGGAAGTACGCGACGTCGCGGTTCAATACAGCGTGGACGTGCTCAGGGAACGCCGCGCGCCATTCGCTGATCGGATTGCTCGTCGGGCGCCGCGCGAGATGCATGGCGAGCACGCTTGCCGACGCATGCACGAGTTCCGCTTCGGGCAGCGCGGGCCGGTTGCGCTTGACGAACTCCGCGTAGGGAAACAGCAGGTCCGGATTGCCGGCGAGTTCGGGCGAGAGCCGGAACACGCCGTCGTAGTCGTCGCCGCTCAGCGTGAAGTAGCCCGCGTTGTGAAAGTATTCGAGCTGACGCGAACTCGCATCGATGCGCTTGATGCCGATCGTGGTTTTCGGATGCGTCTGCCGGTAACTCGTGGCGCGCGTATCGGGCAGATGGAAACCATCGACCTCGACGAGCACGACATGGCCGCGCCGCGTCTGTTCGAGCACATGGCGCTCGACCGTGTCGTAGATCGCGAGCTCCTGCGCCTGCAGGCCATAGAGCCGCGCGAGATCGTCGAGCGAGAACTTCGGGAAGGTGAACTGGTCGCCTTCGAACGCCTGAAGCACCGTGAAGCCGAGCGCCGCGCGCGGATCGAAGCCGTAGTCGTGCAGCAGCTCGATCCATAGATCGACGTAGCAGTTCGTTTCGAGCCAGACGCGCTCGCCCTGGTGCAACGCGTGACGATCCGCTTCGCGAAAGAGGACGCGCGGCGCGGGCTCGACCGGCTGCGCCGCCTGCGTCATCTTCGCGCCGGCGATTTCCGCGGGCAAACTGGCGCTCATGCTTGCGCACCCAGGCCGGCCAGTCCCTCGGCGATCACGGGTGCCGCATCGCCCCAGAGCAGCGCGCGCACCGGCGCGGGCCATTGCGCGACATCGAGGCCGTGATGGCGGAAGAGGGCGAGCGTGGTGCGCTCCATGCCGAAGCCGACGCATGCCGTATGCGCGAGGCTGTCGTCGGCTTGACGGATGTTCCAGATCTCGCCGAAATGCTCCATGTGATAGTTGAACGAGAGGCATGCGGTAGGCTTGTCCGGTGTCGCGACCGGCACCAGCAATTCGAACTTGAGCTGCTGCTCGCGCTGGCTGTCCGCGACGATCTTGCCGCCGCGTCCGAAGAACGGATCGTTGGCGAGATCGATTTCGAACGGCAACTGCAACAGGTTTACGAGCAGCGATCCGCGCGCGATCCACTTCTGACGAAACGCCATGACCTGCGCCGGGCTGCCGACACGGATGTACTCGCGCATCCGGAACATCTGCATGCGGCTCGGATCGAGCGACGGCTCATGACGGAAGCAGTAGGCGAACACATCGACGATCGCGCCGTCCCCGGCGAGCGGGCCGCGTCGCGCGATCAGCGGATAGACCGGATAGCAGGCGGCCGGCGTGAGCACGAGGCGCGTCGGTTTCTGCTGGTCCATCCATTCGTCGGAGCGTTCGGCGTCGCCCACGGCGAGCGTCTTGTCGAGTGCTTCGAGCAGGCGGTGATGTCCGCGATCGTTGCCCTGGAATGCGTGGATCGTGCCGGCGAGATCGGGGAAACTCTTCAGATACTCGCTGTCCTCGAAGTCGTGGCGGCGCATCGCGGGCGGAAAGCGCAGCACTTCCGCGCGCTGGTCCGCGCCCAGCAGCGTGATGACTTTGTTGAGGCGCTCGATGACGTCCTCGAACACTTCACTGCGGCCATACAGGCCGTTCTCGCCGGTCTCGATAAGGATGCCGGCTTCGACCAGCCGCGCGCGCAGCGTCGGATCGGATTGCAGGGAGGCCGCTTTTTGCGCGTGCGCGTTCTCTTCGGCCGTCATCATGACGGCCTGTTCCGTAGGCATGTTCATTTCTAGATTGTCCCCATGACGGCGGCCCGCTGCGCCAGCAGCAGGTTTGCCGTGTTCAATTCGATTCGGTCGTTGCTGATCATCAGCGGCGCGGACATCAGGTCGCGAATATGCCGCCCGATGCTGAACGGGCTGTCGTTCTTGTAGCCGGCCATGCCGCAGATCATCAGCGCTTCCTGCGCGACCTCCAGCGCCGAAGTGGAAATGGCGAGCTTGAGCATGTTCATGTCCGCCGCGAGCCCGATCGATGCGCCGAGCGGTTCGTCCACCAGATCGCTTTTGCACGCGAGCCTCGCGATGCGCTCGGCGGTGGCTTGGGCCACGGCGTCGAGTGCGACCTTCAGGCGCGCCTGCATCATGCGATGGAGCGTGACCGCCTGCGCAAGACGTGAAGCCGAGGGCGGCAATGCGCCGGGCTTGCCGCGCGCCTGGTTGCGAAAGAAGTGATGCGCGCGGTTCACCGCATCCGCAGCGATACCGATCCATACCGCCGCCCACAGCGTGTGCGAGACCGGCAGCATGCTTTCGTCGGCGATCTTCGAGAACGGCTCGGGCAGGATCTGTTCGGCGATACCGCTCGCGGTCAGCCGGTGGCCTTCACTGCAGGTGCCGCGCATGCCGAGCGTGTCCCACGAGCCGCGCGGTTCGAGCGCGAACGTGTCGCGAGGCGCTACGATCAGCACCTGGTCCGACGGCGGCGCATCCGGATGACGGCGCGCGGTGACGAGGATGCAGTCGGCGTGCGCGCCATAGGAGATCGTCGGCGCGAGCTTTTCGATCGTGAAGGCGCCGTCGACGAGATCGACCGCGCAGGCGCTCGTGCGCATGTTGCCGCCGATCGTCTCTTCGGACGTCGCCGACGCGAGCAGCCATTGCTCGTCGACGATGCGCGCAAGCAGATCGCGTTGCCACGCCACGTTGGCGCCATGATCGACGATGCACGCAATCTGGCTCTGGTGCATCGCATAGATCATCGCAGCAGAGGCGCAACTCCCGCCGAGCGTTTCGCACAGTCGCGCCACTTCGTCGAGCGACAAGCCGTCGCCGCCGAATTCGCGCGGGATCATCGCCGACAGCAGGCGTTCGCTGCGCATCGCTTCGCATGCTTCATGCGGGAAGCGCGCCTCGCGGTCGACGGCGTTGGCGTGGGCGGCCGCGACCGCGGCAACGCGTCGCGCGGCCGCGAGCAGGGCGGCTGCGTCGCGCGGCGGCGTGGCATCGGCGTTGCCGTATAGCGACGGCTGCATCGAGTCCGACGGCGCCTCGAATACTTCGGCGCGGGCATTCATGCTGCCGCCTGCATGCGGCGAAGTTCCGTGATCGACGCAGCCAGCGAATCGATGCTGGAAAAGAGACGCCTCGTCAGCATGCGGTCCGGAATCTCGATTGCGAACTCGTCTTCGATCGCCAGCATCACATGCACGGTGGCGAGCGATGATAGTCCTGCCGCGTAAAGATCGTCGTTGTCGCCGAGCGACTCGACGGGAACGTCGAGACGGGCGGATTCGGACAGGATGCGGCGCAATTGAGTCTTCATTTTTTTGTTTCCCCGAGAAGGACCACCGATAGAATCGGCTCTTGAATTGTCGTGAGCGTCCGGATGGAATCGGCGCGCATCGCGCGCTTGACTATCGACCGCCCGAATCTCACAACCTGTACCCGATACCGGTCATCGAGTACTGACCGGTGATCTTTGTATGATCGTATTTAACGAATTCGCTCAGGCGTGCGTCCGTGCGATGACGCACGGATTGAGGGCACTCGACACAAGGCACCGCGTGTCATGTGTCGCGTGCGTGCGGCCTGCCTCATTCATGCCTTGCCGCCTTAACCAGGGACGTTCGACTTGATTCTTGTCTGTTTGCTTCTTCTCTTTGCCGCGCTCCTTCTTTTCTGGCGCGGGCACCGACTGCGGGTTCTCTTGTGCGGCGCCGGAGTCTTCTGGTTGTTGGGTAGCTGGCTTGCGGGTCCGTTGGTGAGCCTTGCACAGGCCGGTTACGACGCGCCGGTCGAACCGCGCTTCACGCCGCGCATGGCGTTCATTCTGCTTGGCGCTGGAACTGGCTTCGACGAGAGCAGGCGCCTCGTGCCGAAGGGCGATGCCATGGCACGCATGGAGGCAGCGGTCAGGCTTTACAAGCGATGTCGGCAGACAGAAAACGTATGTCAGGTGATTGTCAGTGGTGGCGATGCGCAGCACCACGGAAGCGCGGAAGCGGATGTCTATGCGCCGTATCTTTTGAAGGCAGGCATCGCTGCGCCGGATCTCGTGCTCGAAGACAAGAGCATGAACACCATCGAGAACGCTCGCAATGTCGACCAGCTTTTGCCTCGTGATCGCTATGACGGGATGGTGCTGATCACGTCCTCGCTGCACATGCGGCGCGCGATGCTTTCATTCGGTGCGTTCGACTTGCATCCGCAACCGTTCGTCGCGAACGTGCGCGAACCGCATTCATGGAAGGTGCCGCATCCAGAAGGATGGACTGACTCCAATAACGCGCTCCATGAAATGCTCGGCGTGGTGCGTTTGCGTGTGTGGCACTGGCTGGGCCTGTATTGATGTGGGCCGGAAGCGGTGCAAGCCGCGTCAAATCACAGCAGCTTCAGCCGTCGCAATTCGTTCGATAGCGCGTCTGCGCCGATGTACTTGTATGCCGGCAGGCCGGCCTCGATTGCTCCGGTCACGTTGGCATCGACGTCGTCGATGAAAAGAACTTCGGCCGCTTTGAAGCCGAATGCATCGACGCAGAGCAGGTAGGCCTGGGCGGCGGGCTTGGTGGCTTTGAACGAAGCCGACGAGTAGATCGCGGTGCCGAATACCTGCGCGATGGCGGGACAGATGAACGACATGTTGTCCGTGACCATGTGGCAATTGTTCGTCAGGATGGCGACTCGGTGACGGGTCGAGACAGCGGCAGCCAGAGCCAGTACGTCAGGGTTTGGCGACATGGCGGCCCGGCGGGCGAGCAACCAGTGCTCCAGCGGAATCGAGCAGCCGAGCAGGTCCGCGACTGCACTGAGGTACTCGGGTTCGCTGAGTGCGCCAGCGTCGGCCTGGGCCTCGAGTCCCGAACCCCAGATGGCATGGCGGATCTGCTCGGGTGTGCACCCGGATGCCGCTGCCAGGTGCGCGACGCGTAGCGAGCGGTCGTAGTCGCACAGGACGCCGTCCATGTCGAAGAGAACGGAAGTGATCGGGGGTGGCATAGGGTCGGGGGATGGCGCGGTACTGTTGTAGGTTACATGGTAGTCGCTGGCGCCTGGGTGCGGGTGCCGTAACCCCAACCCGACCCCCATCCTGCGATTTCAAGCAAAACCCCTTCAGCGAGTCGTCTTCAGATTGCGCTTCGACAATTCGCCCTTAACGGTCGCCAAGATTTTTCCTCCAACCGGAGCCGGCAGGGCGTCCTGATACTCGGGCATCTTCGAGCTCCTTTCGCATCGGCTGGAGATTGTGGCCAAGCGCGCTTCGCCTCGCCGCTTGCCGCTGTCGTCTCAAGCCAGATGCGGCGACAACTTCGCTACGAACGCCGACGCGAGCTTTGCATAGCCCCCGGCTGTCGGATGGATCTCGTTCTCCCAGTCGTTCGATATCCCTATGTCATCCACGCGTGCCGCGGTCAGCGTGTTGTGCAGGTCGATCGGCTGGATGTTCGGGTTCTGCAGCGGATTCCCGTTCATCAGCACGGGGTCCGCAAGGTTCGCGTTGAGCGTGCCCTGGAACTGGGCCAGACTGTCGAGGAACCATTTGACCAGCGCGTCGCGGTCGCCCTCGGGGATGTCGTTGGCGTTGAACGGCGCCCACAGCCACGGGCCGAGTTGCTGCAGTCCGACATGCACCGGCGCCTGCCGAGGCTGTGCGTAGTCGTAGGCGTGCGTGAAGAGCGGCATGCCACGATTCGGATAAAGCGCGGCGTCTTCGGCAGCCGTGCCATCCCGCCAGCGGATCAGCACGGCATAGTATCCGAGCAGGCGGTTCAGCAGTTTCGCCCAGCCGTCCTTGAATACATACTTCTCGGGTGCGGGATCGGCGGTCCACTCGGCCGGCGTTCGCAGGATTCGCGAACTTTTGAGATCGGGATCGGCCGTAGCCGGATCGATGGCCGCCGCATCGATGAAGTCGTTGCCGCCGCCCGACAGCAGGATCGCGTCGAACTGATGAGCCAGGTTGCCCGAAATGAGGCGGCGGAAATAAACCTCTTGCCTCGGGTTGATCATCTGTTCGAGGGTCTTTCCCGGATAGGCCGCGCTCACGACGATGCTCGACTTGGCTGTCCTCATCGCGAGCAGCATGCTGCCGTTCGGTGGCAGCGGTGTAAGCGAGCCGAGGCCGAAAATCGATCCGCCGATGGAGAACCACGAATCTCCCTGGGCGAGAAATCGCCATTGCGATTCGTTGATCTCGGGTGCGTGATTGCCTTGAATCTGGTTGGCTCCCACGTATTTGATATTGCCTACTTGCAACAGGTTCATGCTGCCCTCCTTCGCGACCGTATGGCCGCGCTGCAAATAAGCTAGTCAATGAAACGGTGGTCCGACAAATTGGTTTGCCTGCTTGTGTGTGCTAGCGCTCTAATGCGGCGATGCCGGGCACGCAGCGGATGCTTAAGCGAAGCGGGGCACGGGCGCCGATGCCGTCACTTCGTGCGCGGTATTCTGGGGAACGGAAGTGGAGGCCGCAGACGTCGTAAGCTGCACGATATACGTGCCGTGAGTGCTTCTGCTATTACCGTTGCGGCGGCCAATGGATTCGCCCGTTTGACTGTCGCCACCGGCGCACGCTGCGAGTGCGACGCTTGCGCTTTGAGCGGCGATCAGCGAGAGAAACAATCGCGGCGACCGGAGCGCTTTACTGCACTTGAGCGTGATCGAAAGCATCCGCTTTCCTGAAACTGCGTGCCCGGGTATGGATTTCCAGCTTGTCTGCCGCGCCGGCATTCATCAGGCATCCGGAAGATAGGAAACGGCTTGCAGTCAGGGTGGCATGTAAGGGTCAGCGTCTCAGTTCCGCGATGATCTTCTCCGCCAGAAAATCGCAAGGCGGCCGTTTCGAAGTCGTGCTGCGCGCGAGCACCACTTCGAGCGCCGCGATCTCAGGCAGCCCCTGCGCATGCCCAAGCAGGGAGAAATGCGCCGGCACCGCGCACCGCGCAAGCGCCACGATGGCGAGCCCGGCTTCCGCCATCGTCAGAAGGCCGAGCAGGCTGGGGCTTTCATACGAAGTCCGATAGCTGATCTTCGCGCGCTCGAGGCTGCGAATCGCGTTCTCCCGCGCAACGCTGCCGGGCAGGAAGACGGCGATGGGCAACGGCCGTTCGCGCCAGATCTCGTGCGCGCTCGGCACGGCCGCCCAGACCATCGGTTCGAGCCGGAGGAACTCGCCTGTCAAACCCTTGATCCGCGTCGCGCACACGAGATCGACGGACCCATCCTTCACCATCGGCGCGAGCGCCACGCTCGGCAACCCGACGACCTGGATCTCCACCTTGGGGTAGGTCGCGGAAAACTTCTTGAGGATGGGCGGCAGCAACGACGACGCGTAGTCGTCCGGCACGCCGATGCTCACGCGCCCGGTCACGTCGGGGCGGACTACTGCGGCCCAGGCTTCGTCGCGCAGCGCGAGCATGCGGCGGGCGTAGGTCAGCAGGACTTCGCCGTCCTGCGTCGGGACGACGCTGCGCGGCTTGCGCACGAAAAGCGGCTTGCCGAGCGCGGCTTCGAGCGTCTTGATCTGCATGCTCACCGCCGATTGCGAGCGATGCACGACTTCCGCCGCCCGGCTGATGGTGCCGGTATCGGCCACGGCGACGATCATCGTCATGACGTCGAGGTCAAGTGCTTTCATGGTTTGCCGGGGCGGTCGAACGCTCGGTTGGTATCAGAAAAATGAATGGATAGCATCAATATTACGCGATTTTCGCGAATATTGACGTCGGGCATAGTGCGCTTAAAGGAGCCCGTGTATGAACGCCCGAACCGATTTCTCAGTGCTTGCAATCCCGGAATTGTCTTTCGCGACCATCGCCTCGGGCATTTGCGTGCCCTACGTCGAGTGCGGTGCGGGCGAGCCGCTCGTGTTCGTGCACGGCTCGCTCTGCGACTACCGCTACTGGAGCGGCCAGACAGCGGCGCTTTCCAAGCATTTTCGCTGCATTTCGGTCAGCCTCAGCCATTACTGGCCGGCGGGCGAAGCCTGCATCCAGGGCGAATTCGGCTGGCAGACGCATGTCGCCGAACTGGCCGAGTTCATCGAGGCGATCGACCTCGGTCCGGTGAATCTGGTCGGACATTCGCGCGGCGGCTGCGTGGCGTTTCACCTGGCGCGCGACTATCCGCGGCTCGTGAAGACGCTGACGCTCGCGGACCCGGGCGGCCCGTTGCTGCTCGACGGCATGCCGGAAGCGTCGCTGCCCGCCGCGACCAACGCGCTGCGCGCGCGGGTTGCCGATCTGATCGAGCGCGGGGAGATCGATACGGGGCTGGAACTCTTCGTCGACTCGGTGAGCGCGCCGGGCTCGTGGCGCAGAAGTCCCGCCGCATTCCGTACGATGGCGATCGACAACGCGGCGACGCTGCCGAAGCAGTTTCGCGACCCGTTGCCGGCTTATTCGCGCGAGGTGGCACGCGATGTGAAGTGCCGGACGCTGCTGATCGACGGGCAGAAAAGTCCCCGCATGTTCCGCAACAATGTCGACAAGCTCGCTGGCTGGATCGACTTCGCCGACCGGCGGACGATCGACGGTGCGTCGCACGGAATGAACGTTTCAAACGCCGGCGCGTTCAACCGGCTGGTGCATTCGTTCGTGGGCGGGTGGTAGGGAACACAACTTTCCGCATCCACTAGCCGTTGTACGGCTTGCTCGTTTGTGCTATGTTGTGCTCGATTGTGATCGTTTTCACTCAACCAACCGAGCATAACCGAGCATGCAACGAACCCGGCAAGACGCCGTCGATGGCCTTCTCCCCGACCAACGCGAGCGCCTCATTCTCGACCGGCTGCGCCAGCACGGACGCGTACTGGCGTCCGAACTGGCAGCCGAACTCCACACGTCCGAACACACGGTGCGGCGTCACTTGCGCGATCTCGCGAGCGCCGGACACTGCAAACGCGTCTACGGCGGCGCGCTCCTCGCATCGCCTGCGGGCGAAGCGGCATCCACGCGCATGCGGGAAGCGGTCGACCGGAAGGCGAGCCTCGCGGTCGTCGCGGCGTCGATCGTCCGCCCGAAGCAGGTGATCCTGCTCGACGCGGGTTCGACGAACGTCGCGATCGCCCAGGCGCTTCCGGACAACGCGGACCTGACGGTCGTCACGAACTCGCCTGAAGCGTGCATGCGCATGCTGGAGCGGCCGGGGTTCGACGTCATTCTCATCGGCGGGCGGGTCAGCGCGCGCGCGGCCGGCGCGATGGGCGCGACGGCGCTGCTCCAGGTTCAGCAGATCAGGGCCGACCTGTGCTTCCTCGGCGCGTGCGCGCTCGATCCCGATGAAGGCGTCGCCGCATTCGACGCTGAAGAGGCCGAACTCAAGCGCGCGATGGTGAGCGCGAGCGGCCTGGTCGCTATCGCGATGACCTCGGAGAAGCTGATGACGGCGGCGCCGTTCGTGGTTGCGCCGGCGTCGGCGGTCGATTATCTGATCGTCGAATCGGATGTGCCCGCCGAGCGGATGAGCCGCCTCGAAGCAGTCTGCGACACCGTCATGGTGGCCGCGTCATGAAACCATCCGTCAAGCCGACCAAGGAACGCGTCGCAACCCTCGCGGTGTTTCTCGCCAATGGATTCGGGATCGGCGCGTGGGCCGTCGAGGTGCCGCGCATCAAGGAGAGCCTGTCGCTCAGTGACACCTCGCTCGGGATCGCGCTGTTCGCCTTCGCGCTGGGCGCCATTGTCGCGATGCCGCTCGCCGGGCGGCTTGCGCCCCGCTTCGGAAGCGGCCGGGCCACGGCACTGCTTGCCGTGGCGTTTGTCATCGCGCTGCCGCTGCCGGCGTTCGTGCCGGACCTCGTGTCGCTTTGCGCAGTGCTGCTCGTTCTCGGCGCGGCGAACGGGGCGCTCGACGTATCGATGAACGGGCACGCAAGCACGATCGAAACGCAATGGAAGGCGCCGATCATGTCGTCGTTTCATGCGGCGTGGAGTGCGGGCGGGCTGCTCGGCGCCGCGACGGGCGCGATGATCCAGAAGTGGGGGGTGGGTGTCGCGGGCGGTCTCGTGTTGCCGGACGCCGTCATCGGTGTGCTGGTGCTTGCCGCCGCCATGCTCGCGCTGCGTGATCTCGGGCCTCGGGCGAGCGCGCCCGCGAGCGGGTTTGCACTGCCGAGTGCCGGCGTCATGAAGCTTGCCGCGCTTGCGTTCCTTTGCATGATGGTCGAAGGCGCGGTCGCCGACTGGAGCGCGGTCTTTCTGCGCTCGGCGCTCAATGGCGAGGCGAGCGCCGCCGCGCTCGGCTACTCGGCGTTTGCCTTTTCGATGGCAGCGTGCCGGATCGTCGGCGATGTGTCGGTGCGACGCTTTGGTTCTGGCACGGTGGTTGGGCTCGGCGGCCTGATCGCCGCGACGGGGCTGGCGCTCGTGCTCGGCTTGCCGAACGTCGTGACGGCTTGCGTGGGATTCGCGCTGGTCGGCGTCGGTTTGGCGAACATCGTTCCGGTGATTTTCAGCGCGGCGGGGCGTTCGACGCTGACCCCGGCGATTGGCGTTTCGATGGCGGCCACCGCGGGATATGCGGGCTTTCTTGTTGGGCCGCCGTTGATCGGGTTTGGCGCGGGATTCGTCGGGTTGAGGCTCGCGCTGTGCGTGCTTCTGGTGGCGGCTGTGATCGTTTGTCTGCTTGGAGGGAAGGCTGTTCGCAACGCCGGGTTCTCCACAGCGGCGGAGTAGGGTGCGGGTTGAGTATTCACACCGTTTGATGGGCTCAAGCGCATCAAACGGTTGAGCCCCCGAACCTCAAGCGCCAGCGCCCCGCCTCACCCGCAGCGGCGTCATCCCAAGCCGCTCCGAGAACAGCGCGGTCATGTGCTGCTGCGACGAAAATCCGCAGGCCGCCGCCACATCGCACAACGGTGCGGTGCTTGCGCGCAACATCTCGGCAGCCACGCCGATCCGCTTTTCCAGCACAAAACGGTAAAGCGAATAACCCGTGCGCGCCTTCACCCCGTCGAACACGACGCGAACCGGCAGATCAAGCATCGCCGCGATGTCCGCGCAATTCAGCGCCTGCTCGATATTGTCCGTCACGTACTGCTCGAGTCGCGCGAATTCGGCATCGGAAATCCCGCCCTTGCGCGTGGTCGCGGTGCTTTCCAGATGCCGCGTCGTCTCGATCCAGGCGAGCGTCGCGAGACACTGTATTTCCCAGGGATCGATTGAACGCCCGGCGTCGGCCGGCGCCTTCTGGCGGGCATAGCGCACGAGATGCCGGATCGCATCGGCGGAAAGATTGCTTCGGCTGCCGGCGGGACGCAGCGCGTGCGCGCCGCGCCCGGCGATGCGCTGCTGGAACGCGTCCGAGTAGCGAAACGCGATGAAGCCGCGCCCGACCTGTTGCGCGTCGATGCGCATCCGGCCGCCGCGCGGATGATAGGCCGCCGTTTCGGCGCGAAAGGTCAGAGGCAGGGTGGGGCCGTCGTCGTAACGCGTCTTCGAGACGATCGTGCCGAGCAGGAGGCAGACCATGTCCGACGGGTTGTCGACTTCGAGGGAATAGGGCTCCGCGCCCGACACGCAGTATTCAAGACCCGGCACGCCGGCCACTGCGCTGAAGCGCTCGATCCGCGCGCTCGCGGATCGCTCCGCTGGACCGTTCATAGTCGTCTCCGATTTTTGCATCGACGGTCTTTCGGGCGTGCCGCGGTGGCGTTTCCTTGCCGTTCTGCACGCGAGTATACGCGGGCGCGCCGCGCTTTTGATGCGCGCATGGGTCGCGATTCGCGAACGCCGCATGCGCAATCCGGCGCTGGTGACAACCCTGATGCCGCCCGCTTTGGCAGGAATCTGTAACCCGCGAAATCTGAAAGACCCACTGGTTTGTAGCGTCGTACCGTGCGTTCCATGCCCTCGACGGCACATAAAACGAACACTCGGAGACGACGATGAAAACCCCCAAGGCGAAGCGCCGGATAGCGCGCTTCAAACACACCTCGCGACGGCAGCGCGCGACGCTGATGATCGCACTGGCGAGCAGCGCCTGCACGCTTTTGCCGATGCCGTCGGCGCAGGCCTCGGGCATCCCGTTCGCCACCGACCGTCCGCAAACCTGGCAGTTCAGCTCGGACTTCGAGGGCACCTACGACTCGTTCGGGCAGAACCTCGAATGGAATCACGACAACCGCGCTTTCGATTCGCACGGCAACCAGGTCGCGGGGCCGGGTACGAACACCTTCGTCGGGCTATCGACGTTCATCCATTACTGGAAGCTCCAGTCGCTGCCGCATGTCGGGTTCAACGCGAGCATCACCGTGCCTGAAGTCCGCACGCAGGGGTCGCAGTTCTCCGCGAGCGGAATCGGTGACCCGCTGATCGGCGGGCTCGTCTGGTACAACCCCGCGCCGGCGACGACGCTCGGGTTCCAGGCCTACGTGCAGGTGCCGATCGGAACCAACAGCGTGTCGACGAATACGTGGTCCTTCTGGCCTTCGGTCTTCTACGACGACTGGTACGGGCATGTGAACGTCGATCTGCTGGTCGGCGGCATCCTGCGCGGCCGCACGCTGCGCACGGGTCAGGACGACCTGAGCCCGGGCGACACGTTCCACGTGAACCTGCGTGTCGGCTACAGCATCTCGCCGCCCGACAACCCGTTTGCGATTCCGTTCATCGGCGTCGATCACCAGACGAGCGGCGGCACCTTCAACCAGACGCTGGGCATCCCGGCCCCGAACACGTCGAGCCGGGAGACGACGGTGGGCGCGGGCGTGCTGTTCCAGTTCAAGCCCAACAGCCTGCCGTTCCTGCACCAGAAGATGTACGACCAGCTATCGATCCAGTACCAGCACTCGGTGTCGGGCCGCAATACGACGCTCACCAACGGAATCCTGGTGCAGGCATGGCACTACTGGTGAGCGCTTTCCGATGCATCGACCAACGACAAAGACGAGACCCCACGAAACCCGGAGACGAACATGACTGACGAGCACAAGGCGCCCGCCGCATCGCGGCGCAACTTCATCAAGGCCGCCGGCGCGGGCACGGCTGCGGCCGCCTTCGGCGCCGTCACGCTGTCCGCGAAAGCCGCCGACGAACTCAAGTTCGACGCCGAATACGACATCGTCGTGTGCGGTGGCGGAGGCGGTGGCCTGCCGTGCGCGCTTTTCTCGCGCTGGCTGGGAAATCGCGTGGCGATTCTGGAGAAGGCGGGGAGCGTCGGCGGCACGGCCGCGAAGGCCGCGTTCTGGTACTGGGTGCCGAACAACGAGCCGATGCGGCGCGCCGGCATCGCCGATCCGAAGGCGGATTACCTGCGCTATGTCGCGCGCCTTTCGCGGCCCGAGCAGTACGATCCGTCGCTGCCGAAACTCGGACTCTCGGACTGGGAGTACGAGATGTGCGAGGCGATCTACGACAGCGCATCGCCCGCAGCCGAGTTGCTGGCGAACAAGGGCGCGCTGCCGTATCGCCACGAGGCATCGGTGCCGGACTACTGGGCTGAATTGCCGGAAGACAAGGCGCCGCGCGGCCGCGTGCTGTTTCCGAAGGATGGATTGCCGAGCATGTCCGACGGCGGGCGCGTCGCGATCCGCACGATGAGCACGGCTGCCCGGCGCGACGGCGTCGACATTCGCACCGGTTATCGCGTGCAGAAGGTGCTGGTCGATGCCAAGGGCGTGGTGATCGGCGTCGCGGCGCAGACCGAGGAAGGCACGATCTTTCGTGCTCGCGCGAAGAAGGCGGTCGTGTTCGCGACCGGCGGCTTCACGCACGACCCGGAACTGCGCAAGAACTTCCTGCATGGCGCGGTCTACGGCGGCTGCGCGGCGCCGACCAACGAAGGGGACTTCGTGCGCATCTCCAGCGCGCTCGACGTGCAATTGCGCAACATGAACTACTCCTGGATGGCACCGATCTCGCTCGACAAGGCGATCGCGAAAGACGGCTCGCTCTCCGGCATCTTCACGCCGACGGGCGACTCGATGATCTACGTGAACAAGTACGGCAAGCGCGTCGTGAACGAGAAGCTCGCCTACAACGAGGTCTGCGCGACGTTCTCCCAATGGGACGGTGCGAAGGGCGAGTATCCGAACCTCGCGCTGATCTCGATCTGGGACCAGCAGGCGCAGGATCATTGCGCCAGCGACGACTACGGTAGCCTGATCGTGCCGTCCGGATCGAACGACCGGCACGTGATGCGCGGCAACACGCCGGCCGAACTCGCCGCCGCGATCCGCGAGCGGCTCGCGAAATACAAGAGCGCCGTGGGCGGCATGGATCTCAGCGACGATTTCCTGCGCAACCTCGACGCGACCATCAAGCGCTTCAACGGCTTCGCGAAGTCGGGCACGGACGTCGATTTTCATCGCGGCGAGCGTATTGTCGAAAAGCTGTTCAACGGTCCCGTCAAGAAGAAGCCGGACCAGAAGAACGAAACGATGTATCCGCTCAGCGCAAAGGGTCCGTATTACGCGGCGCTGATCGTCGCAGGCAACCTCGACACCAAGGGCGGACCGAAGACGAATTCGCTCGGGCAAGTGCTCGACGTGCGCGGCACGCCGATCAAGGGGCTGTATGGCGTCGGCAACTGTGTGGCATCGGCATCGGCGCGTGCGTACTGGGCGGGCGGCGGCACGCTCGGTCCTATCCTTGCCTTCGCCTATCGTGCCGCCAACGCGGCGCACGCCGAAACCGCCACGCGCTGAAATTGCTTGCGCATCTGACAGGAGTGAACCCATGAATCGCATTCGCAACGTTGCGATGATGCTGGCCGCCGTGCTGTCTCTCGCGGCCGGCGCGAGCCACGCAGAGGACGCGCAGGACACCGTCGCGTTCGGCAAGAAGCTGACCACCAACAACTGCGCCGTGTGCCACACGTTCGGCAAGGGCGAGCCCAACGGGCAGGGGCCGAACTTGTTCGGCATCGTCGGCAGGCCGTTCGCATCGGACGCGAGTTTCAAGTATTCGGCCGGCATGAAGGCAGCGGCGCCGGGCAAAGTCTGGGACGCCAAGCTGCTCGATGCGTGGCTGACCGATACGCAGACGGTCGCGCCCGGCAATGCAATGACCTATTTCGAAGGCGACCCGGCGCGTCGCCAGAAGATCATCGCTTACCTGAGCACGCTGCACTGAGCGACCTCATTCAACCATTCACTCAACCCTTCATTCAGGAGACAAACCATGGACACCACCACCATGACCGACGAGCAACGCAAGACGATCGCATTGGAGTATCTGCGCCGGCTCGACCGCGGCGCGTCGTTTTTCGATCTCTTCGACGATCACGCCGAGGTGTACTTTCCCAAGTGGGGTATCGCGACGGGACGGGCGTCGTTTGAAAAGCTGTTTGCGGACCTGGGATCGATCGTGTCGAAGTTCAAGCACGACCTGGCTTATCTGAACGTGATCCAGCAGGGCGATACCGTGGTCGTCGAAGGCACGAGTTTCGGCACGACGCAAGGCGGCGTCGAATGGCGCGCGGGCGTGACGCATGCGGGCCGCTGGTGCGACGTGTTCGAGATCCGCGACTTCAAGATCCAGCGTTGCTTCATCTATCTCGATCCCGACTACGAGGACGCGGATACGAAACGCTATCCTTGGCTGTCCCGCTAAGGCGCGGGTTTTACGCCCTGGCGGCGAGCGATCCCGAACTCGTCCAGCAGCCCGCGCGACGGCTTCGATTTCACCGACGCGTTGACTTGCGCCCGGACGATGCCGCTGATGTCGGTCATCAGCAGCACCGGGTGTCCATCGCCGCGCACGATGCATCCTTGCGCCCGGTCCGCGGCCTGGATATTCGTGCCGACGAGCACATCGAACTGGATGCCGGGGATGACAAACGAATGATGATGGTAGCCGCGAGTCTTGGTCGCAAGCGACGGCGTGTACATCGCGTTGACATAGTCGCTGCCGGTAAGTGCGACCTTGACGAGCACGGCGAATTCTTCCGGAAGCCCAATGTGACCCAACAGATATTCGCGTGCGAGCGGCTCGAACTTTTCCCCCAGCGACGAGAGCCGTTTGTCGCGGATGCCCCAGTGATGCACCGATGCCCGCCACAGGACACTCACCGCGAAGTAAGCGAGCTTGTCGATATCGATGGAATCGCAATCGGCGGCCCGAACCGAGTAGCCCGTCTTCAGTCGCTGAGCGCCGTTGGGCGCGGCCTTGACCAACAGGTCTCGCAACGGGAATTCGCCGGTGGCCTTGAGGCAATGCGCAATCACCCATTGCTCGCCGCCGCTGCTGAATCGGGTTTCGCAGTCGGAGCACAGCAAGTAGGTTTTCAATTGCCGTGCGGAGCGAAGCGCGATGCCGTCGCCCATCGTGATCGGCTGACGCTTCGAGAGCGTGCCGTCGCGTTCCATGCGAGCGTATTTGTATAGCGCCTTTGGCAACAGATGGCTGTCGCACAACTGGGTGTTCGAGCCGCACAGGCGGCACGTTCCTGTGACCATGACAGCCTCGAGGCATTATTCGTCGGAGAGCGCGGAAGAGGCCTGGGTTGCGCGACCGGGGGACATCATGCGCGCAAGCCCGAAATCAGTTTAGGCGAAGCACGAAGCAAATTCAAAGCGCGCGCGCTCATCATGCCTTCAACTCCGCGACAAGCCCCGCTTGCGTAGCATCGGCTCGGCTCGCGGATCACGGCCGCGAAAAGCGCGAAAGGCGGCGCCTGGTTCGCGGCTATCGCCGGCACTGTACACGTAGCGTCGAAGCTTGTCGGCCAGTGCGGGATCGAATGCGTCGCCGGCTTCTTCGAATGCTTCGAACGCCTCGGCTTCAAGGACCTCGGCCCACATATAGACGTAATAGCCGGCCGCATAGTAGCTGCCGCTGAAGACATGGCCAAAGTGCGGCAAGCGGTGGCGCATGCCCACTTCGCGCGGCACGCCAAGACGCTCTCGCTGCTCTGTCTCGAAGCGGGCGATGTCGATGGCGGAGGGGTCCTTCAGCAGATGCAACGCCATGTCGATCAACGCCGACGACGTATAGGCAACCGTCTCGAAGCCTTTGTTGAAGGCCTGCGCCGCCATGATGCGCTCCAGCAGCGCGGCCGGGATCGGTTCACCCGTTGTCACGTGACGCGCGTGCTTCATCAGCACTTCGGGTACCGTGGCCCAGTTTTCCATCAGTTGCGAAGGAAGTTCCACATAGTCTCGCGGGACGTTCGTTCCCGACAGACGGCCGTAAGTGACATCGGACAGCAAGCCATGCAGGCCGTGGCCGAATTCGTGAAACAGAGTGCGCACGTCGTCGAAGCCGAGCAGTGTCGGGCCATCGTCGACGCGGGAGAAATTGTTGTTGTTCACCACCACCGGTTCGGCCCTGCCACCATTGCGCTTCTGCCTGCGATAGATGCTCATCCAGGCGCCGCCCTGCTTGTTGGGCCGCGCATAGTTGTCGCCGATGAAGACGCCCACCCGCTCGTCGCCACGGCGCACTTCCCACAGTCGCACGTCCGGGTGATACAGCGGTACGCCGGTTTGCTCGACAAAGCGCACGCCGAACAGGCGTTCAGCGCAATCGAACATGGCGGCGAGCATCGCGTCCAGGCTGAAGTACGGTCGCACTTCCGCATCGTCGAGCGCATAGCGCGCGGCGCGCACCTGCTCGGCGAGGTAGCGCCAGTCCCACGGTTCGATCTCGACCGGTTCGCCCAGCAGCGCGGCTTGAGCGACGAGTGCCTGCCGCTCCCGTTCGACGCTGGCCTTGGCCGGCTCCCACACCTGGCCGAGCAGTTCATCGACGGCGGAAGGCGTGCCGGCCATGCGATCCGACAGTGCGTAATCGGCGAAGCTTTCGTAGCCGAGCAAGCGCGCCTGTTCCTGTCGCAACGTCAGGATCTCGCGAGCCAGCGGGCGGTTGTCGCGTGCGGGCGTCTCGCCACGGGAAGTCCAGGCGCGCCATGCGGTTTCCCGCAGGTCGCGGCGTGTCGACCAGGTGAGAAACGGCTCCACGAGCGAACGCGACAACGTGATCACGAAGCCCTCCACGCCGCGTTCCTGTGCCGCGTTGCGTGCGGCCTCGCGCAGGAAGTCGGGCAAGCCGGCCAGGTCGGCTTCGGAGGACAGCGGCAAATGGTAGGTGGATTCGTCGGCGAGTATGTTCTGCGCGAACTGGGTGTGCAGATCGGCGAGCCGCGTCGCAATGGCCGCGAAGCGCTCGCGCGCGGCTCCTTGCAGCGTGGCACCCGTACGTACGAAATCGGTGTGCAGGCGTTGCAGCAGACGGTGTTGTTCTTCACTGAGTTCCAGCGCGGCGGCTTGCTGGTGGACGGCGTCGAGCCTCGCAAAGAAGCCGGCGTGCATCGCCACCTTGCTGTCGTGCTCGGCGAGCAACGGCGCCATTTCGCGCTCCACCGCCTGCAACTCGGGCGGCGCCTCGGACGCGCACAGGTTTTCAAAGGTCAGCCGCACGCGATCCAGATTGGCTCCGGCAGCATCGAAGGCGGCGACGGTGTTGTCGAACGTGGGCGCCGCCGGATTGTCAGCCAGTGCGTCGATCTCACCGAGATGATGCTTGAAAAGCACCGCGAACGCGGGCGCAAAGTGTTCGTACCGGATCTGCGCGAAGGGCGGCAACTGGTAGGGCGTTTGCCAGTCCTGCAGCAGCGGGTTGCTGTGATCGGTCATGTCGATCGGCCTTTTGGGCTTTCATCGTCGAGGAGCGAACATGATATGACAACGCGTGCGTGCGAGCAGGGGCGGCGGCATCAGTCGCTTGATTGCGCCTGGATTGCGTGATTCCGTGGACGCCATTCCCGTTCTGAGTGCCTTCGAACGAACGGGCGTTCGAGATTGCGCTTGCGTCGCGGCGGTATCGAGCGCATCCTCGTGATGTCCGGTGTGCGCGGTCGCCGATGCTGCGCCGACTCTGGCGATCCTGATCCTCCGGCGCGGCGCACAACCACTATTCCTCCATCCCATCCACTATCGCGTTAGCGAACTTCGCGTCGTCGACGCAGCGCGCTTCTCCCTGTTGGTGCGCCGGCCTGCAAAACGCGCGGACGCGGTCCCGGAATGACCATCGACACCAGACTTGTCGGCGAGGAACTCTTCCGAATGACACTGCACGTTAGGGCGTGACGACACCGCAACGGCAATGCAGACATGCGGCGCGGTTCATCCGAATGCCGATCAAGAAATCGGTCGCTGCGGCGCCCCCCAATCCTTACACGACGAAACTGGAACCAACATGCAATCGCCCATCAAAGTGAACTCACCGGCCCCGCTCAAACAAAGCGAGCACGCTGTCGCACAGAAGGCGCGCGCTTCGGCGCTGGAACGTGCAGACGACGAGCGCGCCCAGAAACGACGTGATAATGACGCTCGCCTCGATGTCAACGCGAGCAAGTGGCGCTATGTTTGTCTGGGCGCCTAGATGAGAAAAAGCGACGTGGCACTCAACTTTCCCAACCCAAGCCGCAGCTACGACCCCGCGAGACACTGCGTGTGCTTTTGGGGCTACGATAATTCGCGCGAAATTTCCTTTCTGGTCGAAGACGCGATGCTGGCGAAACTGAACCCCGACATCGGTACGGGCGAGCCCGCTCTGCTCGCGGCCTTCGATCGTCACCGCGACCGCATTCTGGGGCTTGCCAAGACCCTGTACACCGGCGGTCCCCAGAACCGCTATACGATTTCGTGAACGACCCCGCCCGTCGGGCATGCGGCGGAGCATATATCGCGCGATTCATCCGAATTCGGCGCGATGCCCCGGCATGGACAAGGCACCGCCACCGTTAGTTTTCGAAAGAGGTGGATGCGAGGTCGAAGCAAGCCCATACTGGACTCTTGCAAAACGAATGGGGATGTCATGTGGACTTGCATACGGTGCGGAGAGAAGGTTCCGGATGCGCAGGCCGAGCCCGCAGTCGATAGCTTTGGCTGTTACTTCATGTGCAAGCGATGCTCGCGCAGGAATACGCTGATTAATGCGTCGAGAACGGGCGCCATCGTGCTCGTACAGGCGCCAGACAAGAAGCCACGATGGGTCGCACGGCATGCACTGCTGTTTCCATGATGCCCTTCCCCGTGCGCGTTATCCGCATTCATCGATTCGATCTGGCCGGAACATCTGAAGAGAGAGGCAAAGCGCGGCGATAGTATGAAGCTCCACGCAGGCGATGGCGCGCCATTGCGCGTGGGTGCAGTAGTTGTTTGTCGCGACCATCGCGCGCGACGAACGAAACTTGCGACACGACACATTCATCCTACTGGAACGAAAATGGCAACAGGCACGGTCAAGTGGTTCAACGACGCAAAAGGATTTGGCTTCATCACGCCGGACGAAGGGGGTGATGATCTGTTTGCGCATTTCTCGGAAATTCGCGCGGACGGCTTCAAGTCGTTGCAGGAAAATCAGAAGGTGAGCTTCGAGGCAAAGAAAGGGCCGAAGGGTTTGCAGGCATCGAATATCCAGCCGCTCTAAGCATCGCGGACGCGCAAGGCAACGACCATCGGAGGCGATCATGGCCGGAAAGCATCACACTTATCAAGGGTACGATCTGGAGGCGCTGGTGTATCCGCGCGAGCCGGACAAGCTGGCGCGCCGCAATATGCGCGACGGGCTGGGCTATGACGCGGCGATCCGCATTCGACTGTCCGACAGTGTCGACCCTGCGGCGCCGTTTCGAGTGTTCAAGGTCGAGGCCGCACACGGCTACGAAGACCTTGGGGATGCGCAGCGTGCCGCGCTGGCCCACGGGGAATCCGTCATCGATGGACTGCTTGCGTCGAAGACGTAATACCGTCCTTGGTGAGGATGGTCGGACTGGCGTAAGAGTGGTCAAGGTTGAGTCCGTACATCGCTACGTCGATCGGGTTGATAACGCGACGACGGCCGTGTGGAAGTTCACGGCTTGGGCAGTGACTGCATGACGCTCAGGAGGTTTTGCGGCACGACAAGGATCACGCCGTTACGCGGACTGTCGATGTCCGCGATGAGCATGAACGACAGCCCGACAACCGCCGGCAGGATCAGCAGGAATCGCTTTGCCGCGATCGTGCTGCGCGATCCATAGCCGACAAGCAGGTTGCAGAAGATCCCGATCGAGATCATCAGCGACCACTCCGCGAGAGGAATGCGGTTCCGCCACGCAGCCTGGGTGTATCCCTGGCTGTTGAGCACGTCGTTCATGCCGGCAACCGCGAGCGCTGTGACGGGGTTGGGCTGGGCGGCCGCCCCGGTCCGGGCCGTCACCCATAGTTCGCTTTGCAGCCGCGCTGTTGTCGCGTCGATTTCGGCAAGCCGCTGCGGGTCTCGTGTCTGATAAAACTGAATGCGCTGGTCCAGATATTTCGTCAGGAGCGAGCGGATATTTGCGGCTTCGGCGCTCGACAAGAGGTCCGCTCGAAGGAATTCCGTCCCGATCGCGTTGGCCTCTTCTTCTTCGTAATTCTTGCGCTGGTCGTATCGCCCCACCGCCATCGACAGGCTAAAGCCAATCACCAGCGCGAGTAGTGTCAAGGTGGCGGATTGAACTACGCTGAAGTCTTCGCGAGTTTCTGCATCCAGCGGCTTGTCACGTCGCAGGAAGGCCTCGCCAATCCATGCCGCCAGCGACATCAGCACGACCGAGACAACGAAGAAGACAAGCGGACGATTCGTGATCTGTTCCATTCCGGGTTCCTTCTGAATTCTGATCCGATTGAATGGTAAGCCTGGTGGTGCCTTTAAGGCCCGATGCATATTTGCCAAGCGCGCCTTGCGTCCCATGCGATGAAGCATCCGGGACATTAAATAGAAGGCGCTATTGCGCGTGGTCAGAACATCGTACGCCTGGATGACCACGCGTCAGCAATACAACGCGAACGGCGTTTCAAGCATCCATCAAGGACTCGGCTGCCGCAACGCGTCGATGGGCTTCTCGCTGGCGTCGCTCAACGATTCGAGTGGAACGCGGTAGATTCCCGCAACATCGGCGTGCGGTCCGCACTCGGGCATTGCTGCTTGCAACGTGGTTCATTCACGGACTCGGCGAGAGCGGCAGGAAGTTTCGTCGGGGTGCGGTAGCGATCATGTTCATCTCCGAATATGAGTTCGAGAATTCGAGTGGACGCTGGTCGAGCTTCGCACCGAGTTCGCCGAAATTGGCCAAGAAAAAAGTTGCCAAACGCACTTGACGTCGCGAAAGCCAGTCTGCATAATTCGCACCCTTCCTGCTGCGGAAGACGCAAAAAGCAAGACGCGCTTTGCGAATGTTCTTTAAAAACTAACAGCCGATAAGTGTGGGCGCTTGATGGTGACGCGCACCGGGGTTTTCGGACC
>NZ_FCON02000116.1 GCF_001544535.1 Caballeronia choica
CTCTCCGAACGCTTCTCGTCATTCGTTGCGCTCGCCGCTGCATTCATCTGGATCTGCTAATTGTCAACACGCCCTAGGGTTACGCCAGAAGTGTTTGCAGCAGCGTATGAAGCGGCGATGCAGGTACTTGAAGGAAAGGCGCAGTTGACCGAAGCACAAAAGGCCCTCGCGGCAGAATACGGAATTGCGGATCGCACCGCGAACGGATACATCGGCTGTTTTCTCGCCATGCGCCGGGGCAGGACATTCAAAACCATTGTCAGCGCAGACGGGCTTCGATTCATGCTTGGCCGCATTGGCGAAGGTGGACCTGGCAACCTAATGATGGCGCTGCAATCGGTCATGAATCACATCATGTATCTACAAGACATAACGGGTAACGAACCGGGACTGCGCCGCGTTCATGCGGAATTCGTGGGCAGGCTTCGCGAAATGGCCGCCTTCGATGAAGCTTCCTTTTCGTTTGACGATCAGGTGACAAAGGCGCTAGCAGACATGCCCGAAGCGCGCACGAGGCGACTCCGGCAAGCGCCGGCGATGCCTGAACAGCAGATCGTGCTAACGCGGGTCTTCAGGCGCAACCCCGATGTGATCGCGGAAGTTCTTTTACTGGCGAACGGCGTGTGCCAAGGCTGCGATCAGGCCGCGCCATTCCTGCGCGCGGACGGTCGCCCGTATCTCGAAGTGCATCATCGTCGTCCGCTTGCGGAAGGCGGCGCGGACACGGTCGAAAACGCGATCGCGCTATGTCCGAACTGTCATAAGGAACGGCACTATGGCGCAAACTATCGCACCACACAACAGTAGTCGCAAACCCAACACAAGGGAGAAGAATGCAGAGGATAGCGTGCTTGGGCTGGGGTTCTCTCGTTTGGGATGCGCGGGAACTCCCCATTCGAACAGGATGGTTTAACGATGGTCCGCTCGCACCGGTCGAATTCCTGCGACAGTCAAAGGACGGGCGGATGACGCTGGTAATTGACGAAGGCGGTCAACCTGTGCGCCTCCTATGGGCACTCATGGACGCCACGAGCGTCGAAGCCGCGCGCCGCGCACTCGGCGCACGCGAAGGGATACCGGCGAAGAACTGGCCAAAGCATATCGGGGCGTGGCAACGCTCGGACGGTGCGCCTCCCGCCGCGATGCCGACGCTCAATCATTGGGCGGAGTCGTGCGGGCTAGACGGGGTTGTCTGGACAGCACTTCCGCCGAAGTTCGGCGGGCGGGACGAGTATCGCGCGGGCTGTGATGAAGTGAGCGGATACCTTGCCGGTCTCGAAGGACAGACGGGTGAATTGGCCGAACAGTATGTGCGCAACGCCCCCCGCCAGATTGATACCCCCTTCCGTCGACATTTCGAAGCCGCGCTGCATTGGAGTCCGAGCGAAGATTGACAGAGCGCCTAAGCGCCTGTTCGGCGCATGTCGAACCGGCCGTCGCCGGGGAATGACTGCAACCGGGGTGCGCACGCGGAAGCTTTGGTCGAGTTGCGAACGTAGTTCATCCGTCAGATCTAGGAGTAAAGCAGCCGATCCAGTGGCAGTTAGCCCGACTCCCCGAGCGACGGGGTTGCGGCCGGCTGCTCTGTCCGACATCGATCGGTCGATGTGGGCCGACGTTGATCGGTCCGCATCGGGCAGCAGTCGACCACCCTACGCAGTCGATGCGCTGTTCGGATAGTCTTCCAGAAGGCGGTCGCTCGTCGGGGCAGAAGGCCGACATCAGGGCCACACAGATTAGCCGGTCTTAACTTGTATATCCGTTAGTCGAAATCCAACCGCATGAAAATCTATCTTGACTACAACCTGTTTGCGTACATGTACGACGAGACGAGACTAGATCTAAACGCCAAAGTTCGGGCCCTTTCTGATCGGCACATGTTTCCTTACAGCCCGGCACATATGGAGGAGATCGCCACGGCGGTTATGAACGCACCGACGATCGAGACGATGGATCGGTTGGAAGCTGCGATGCGGAAGATAGACAGCGTCTCCCAAATCAGCCGCAACGTTGAGCTGTTCCCGGTAAGTTCTGGTCCAATGGTTTTGAAAGAAGAACAACCTCTCGCGTGCTTTCGCAGGGTCGTGCTGCACTACGACAAGAATCCGATCGTCGAGGAGAACGAGGAACAGATTCTCGCGTTCTTCAAGGTCGGCGATCCACACGGGAAGTTGGCAAATAAGGTGTCCAATCTCGCAGACGATTTCCTGCTTAACTCAGACCACGGTCGAGACCTTCAGTTAAAGTTGCTTTTAGACATCGATTTTTCGTTCAGATGCAAGAGCCACGGCGTCAAAGACTTCACGTGGCCCGAAATCTCTGGCCACTTTCCCGTGCTCGAGCGAGCGATCGAACTTGCTATGAACTTCCTGGAGCAAAGTCGATATCGACCAGAGCACATCAGCAAGTCACGCTCTCGAATGCACGATGTGACGCACTGCATTTACGCGACCGGCTGTGATCAGTTCGTCACCCATGACAAGCGCCTGAACGACAAGGTACGGGCAGTCTATCGGTATTTTGGTGTCCCCACACGAGTGCTGACCCTTGAGGAATTTGTTGCGAGAGACTACGACTGAAGCATCACGATCAGTCAGTAAAACCGCCACTCGTGAGCGTTCATTCATGGCGAGGGTGTGTCAAAACTCAAAATCGCTAGGTTTTCGGGAGTCACTTTACGCCTCGCGAAGGCCTGCGAAGCCAACACAGCGAGTCCTGATGAGTCGACTTTTTTGCGGACCGGTCACGGCGCACGTTTTGACACGGAGACAACAGACAATCGGCAGCGACTACGCCGCTATCGCCCCCTTTCTTCGCGCTTTTACCCCCGCCCGCGTCCTCCTCCTCAGCCCCACCTCCCCCGTCCGCTCAACCGTAAACCGAAACTCCCTCGTCAACTTCTCCCCCGGCGCCAGCACCGTCATCCCATTCGCTTCCCCGCCACCCGGCAAATTCACCGCATTAATCGGATGATCAACCGGTTCAAAGCAAAAATAATCCTCCCCCGGCGGCGCATAAAGCACGTAGTAATCCGTATTCGCCGAAATCGTCAGCGAGAGCCTTCGCTTCGGCCACATCACACTTGTACGCCCGCTCCACCCAGTGAACGCGTTGTTCACCAGCGTCGAAGGCATCGGATACGCCACACCAAACTGCCAGGCCGGCGGCGCCGGCACATGCCGCACGGGCAGCCAGTCATCCCCGCATAGCCACAAACCACCCGCCGCCGCCGACAACTCCGTATCAGCCTCGCGCATCAAAAACGGATGCAACCCGAGCCCGAACGGCAACGCATCCCTTCCAGTATTCTCGACATCAAGCGTAACAACCAACGTCGCCCCATCGAGCAAATAAGTCTGCGCCGCCCGATACGAATACGGCTCCCCCTCCCGCCGATCAAGCGTCAACCGCACGCGCGCCGACTCCTCCTCCTCAACCTCCCACGCCCCAAGCCACCCGTCCCCATGCAGCGGCAGCGGTTCATCATCACGATTACGCGGCACATCAATCGCGCGCCCGGAAAACTCGAAATGCCCATTCCCGATGCGGTTCGAATACGGCAGCAGCGGATAGCAAGCAAGCTGATTCGGATCAGTATCGGAGCAAGGCTCGACGCACGGCCTGAAGATCGGCACGAGCGCGCCGTCGTGGCGCCAGTCGAAGCGCGTGATGCCGCCGCCAAGCGCGGGCGCCACATCCAGCCTCAAATTCGAATTGACCAGCGTGATGCAACCGTCGATACCCCGGCCGCCCATCGCGACCGTCGAGGTGCTCGGGCCGGGCCGTATCGGCGGCTCGACTGCGGCAGCAAGTTTGGAACGGCGGGCGTTTGCTCCGGCAGTGGAGGACGCCGCTATCGATGCAGGATTCACTCTTTCCGTTGAACGAGCAACAGTCATGACTCACGCTCCATCGAGAGGCGACAGCCCGGCATGGCCGGGTCGGGCGGGCGGCGCGTCGGTTGCACGCCGCCTCGGGTTCTTCTTATCGGACGGGCGGTGCATCGTTCATCGCACGCCGCCTCGGGTTCTTCTTCTATCTCTTGCCGGCGAACACCGGCTCGGCGACACCGCGCGCCGCGGGCGTCGCGATGAAAACACCGCCTGCGCTCACGTCGCCATGCAGCGCCTGATCGTCCAGTCCGATGCGCGCGCTCGTCACGTACAGCGTGTCGAACTGCGCGCCGCCGAAGGCAACACAGCTCGGCTGCGAAGTCGGCACGTCGATGCGCGCGGTCTCGCGACCGTCGGGCGCATAGCGCACGACGCGCGCGCCGCCCCACTGCGCATTCCACAGGCCGCCATCGCTATCGATGGTCGAGCCGTCGGGAACGCCCGCCGCATCCTGAAGCTCGACGAACACGCGATCGTTGCCGAACGACGGGTAGTCGCAGACGCGAATCTGCCGTGTCGGCGAATCGCAGTAATACATCGTCGCCCCGTCCGGGCCGAACGCGATGCTGTTCGAAATCGCGCAATCCGCGAGCGGCAGGCGCTCCAGCGACAGGTCGCCATTCAGCCGATAAAACCCGCCGATCGCCTCGGCCTGATCCACATCGTGTTTCGTGCCGAAGACGAAGCGGCCTTGCCGGTCGCATCGGCCGTCGTTCAGGCGCGTCGGCAGGCCGGCTTCGACCTCGGTGATCGTCTCGATCGCGCCCGTCGCGAGATCGAAGAACGCGAGCCGCGAGGCGAGCCCCAGCAAAAGAGCGCCCGGATCGGCGCACAGCGCAAAGCACGCAAGCCGTTCGGGCATCGCGAATGAAACGCTCGTCCGATCGCGCGGATCATAGCGCCACAGGCGTTTGCCTTCAATATCGGTCCAATAGAATCGACCGCTCGACGCACACCACGTTGCACCTTCACCCAGCGTGCATTGGCTGTCGATCAAGAGTTGCGCGCGTGCGGCGTCCATCAGGCCCACCCTCCGTCGACGATCACGTCCTGCGCGGTCATCATGCGGCTGTCGTCGGCGGCGAGGAAAAGCGCCGCGCGCGCGAGATGCGCCGGCAGCAGTTCGCCGTCGATGCACTGGCCTTCCTTGATCGCGCGACGGCCGGCGTCGTCGAGCCATAGCCGCTTTTGCTTGTCGGTCATGACCCAGCCGGGCACGAGCGTGTTCACGCGGATATTGAACGGCCCGAGGTCGCGCGCGAGGCCGCGCGTCATGCCCTGCACCGCCGCCTTCGCCGTCACGTACACCGGATAGCCGCCGTTCTTCAGCATCCAGCTAATCGAGCCGAGATTGATGATCGAGCCGCCGCCAAGCTGCTTCATGTCGTCGATCACGGCCTGCGCCGCGAAGAACTGATGGCGGATGTTCACCGCGATACCGGCGTCGTAGGACTCCGGCGTCACGTCTTCAATCCTGTGACGTTTGTCGTTCGCCGCGTTGTTCACCAGCGCGGCGACCGGCCCGAACGCGCTCCTCACATCGGCGATGCCCTGGCGCAAGGCGTCGATGTCGGTGAGGTCGACGTGCAGGAACATCGGCCGATGGCGCCCTTCCGGGAGGTCGGCGCCCAACTGGTCGGCAAGCGCTTCGCCGGCATCGGTGTCGATGTCGAAGAACGCGACCTTCGCGCCCTGATCGAAGAAATGTTCGACGAAGGCCGAACCGATGCCGGTCGCGCCGCCCGTGATCAGCACCGTCTTGCCGGCGAGGCTGGGATAGCGCGCGAGCGCGCTGTCGATCGAAGCTGCCATGCTTGTGCTTCCTTCTGACGAATGATTAGTCGCGCGAGCCGCGGTTCTTCAACTGGTCGAGCAACACGGCCGCCAGCAGGATCGCACCGCGCACGAGGTACTGATAGAACGCGTCGATGTTCAGCAGGTTCATCACGTTCTCGACCGTGCCCATGATCAGCACGCCGATCACGACGCCCGAAATCGTCGCCCGGCCGCCCAGCAGCGATACGCCGCCCAGCACGCACGCCGAAATCACGTTCAGCTCGAAACCCTGCGCGGCGTTCGGCTGACCCGACGTGATGCGCGAGGCGAGGATCACGCCGGCGAGCGCGGTCACGGCGCCCTGGATCAGGAAAATCCAGACGCGCGTGCGCTCGACGTTGATCCCGGCGAGCCGCGACGCTTCCGGATTTCCGCCGATCGCCAAAGTATTGCGACCATACACCGTTTGATTGAGCAGCACGCCAAAAACGATGAAGCACGCGAGCGTCACCCAGATCGGCAGCGAGATGCCGACGAACGTAAGGCCGCCGAGCGCGATGAACGTATCCGACGACACGCCGACCGCCTGCCCGTGCGACACGATGAAGCCAAGGCCGCGCACGATTTCCATCGTCGCGAGGGTCGTGATCAGCGCGTTGATGCGCAGGTAGGCGATCACCGCGCCGTTCACGAAGCCGATCACCGCGCCGGCCGCGACCGCCGCGACGATCGCGATAAACGTGTTGCCGGTGGCGTTGAGCACCATCGCGCAGAGCACGCCCGCGAACGCGATCGTCGAGCCGACCGACAGGTCGAAGTCACGCGAGGCGAGGCAGAACATCATCGTGCACGCGACCATGCCGATCTGCGAGATCGAGAGCGCGAGGCCGAGCATGTTCTCGATCGAGAAGAAGTGATCGACGGTCGCCGACATCGTGATGAACATCACGACGAAAATCACGATCAGGCTGTATTCGGTGACTTGCTGCCACCACTTCTGCTTGTCGCTTTTTTGCGGGATCAGCGCGTTCGCGACCGATTCGCTCGCCTGGCTGACGAGGTTTTCTCTTGCTTCCATGATTCGCTCCGTATTCCCTTGAGTACCGTTCAGTCTGCTCAATCTGTTCAGGCTGCCTTGGCGGTCGAGTCCGACTGCGGCAGCGCGAGGCTGAGCACCGACTTGTCGTTCGCCTTGCCTCGCGGCAATTCGCCCGCGATCCGTCCCTGCCGCATCACGACGATCCGGTCCGACACGCCGAGCACTTCCGGCAGCTCCGACGAAATCATCACGATCGCGCAGCCGCGCTCCGCCAGTTGATAGATGACGTTATAGATTTCGTGCTTGGCGCCGACGTCGATGCCGCGCGTCGGTTCGTCGAGGATCACGACTTTCAGGTCCGGCTCGGCGAGCCAGCGCGACAGGATCGCCTTCTGCTGGTTGCCGCCTGAAAGAAAGCGGATCTTCTGGCGGCGGCTCGGCGTCTTGATCTTCAATAGCTTGATGAAGCGCTCGGCGGTTTGCGCTTCCTTCTTGCGGTCGAGGAAAAATCCCGCGTGCAGGTAATGGCGCCGGCACGAGATGTTGATGTTCTCCGCGACCGTCGCCATCGCGATCACGCCTTCTTCCTTGCGGTCCTCCGGACACAGCACGATCCCGTGGCGAATCGCCTCGCCGGTGCTGCGCACCTTGATCGGCTTGCCGTCGAGCGTGATCGTGCCGGCCTTCTTCCGGTCCGCGCCGTAGACGAGGTGCATCAGTTCGCTGCGCCCCGCGCCCACCAGCCCGAAGAACCCGACGATCTCGCCGCGCCGCACTTCGAAGCTCGCCGGGGCGGTAAGCGCGTGCCCTTCCACGTTCGCGACGGAAAAGCGCACCGGGCCGAGTTCGCGCGGCTTGTAATCGTAGATGTCGCTGATTTCGCGGCCGACCATTTCCGCGACGAGCGTCTCGCGCGGCACGTCGGCAAGCTTCGGATGCGACGCGATCAGGCGGCCGTCACGGAAAATCGTGCAGGTGTTGCACAGTTCGTAGATCTCGTCCATGCGGTGCGAGATGTAGATCAGCGCGCGGTTGTCCGCCTGCAGGTCGCGCACGAGCTTGAAAAGCACCTCGGTCTCGCGGTGCGACAGCGAACTGGTCGGTTCGTCGAGTGCGATCACGCGCGCATTGCGCAACAGCGCCTTGCAGATTTCCACCATCTGCCGCTGCGCGATCGAGAGGCGGCGCAGCTTGGCGTTCGGATCGAGATCGACGCCCATCGCCAGCAGGCGTTCCTTCACGTGCCTTTTTGCTTCGCGCTTGTTCACCCAGCCGAACGTGCTCGGCAGTGCGCCGAGCAGCAGGTTTTCGGCCACGGTGAGGTCGGGCACGTACTGCAATTCCTGGTGAATCACCGCGATGCCGGCCGCAATCGATGCGGCGGCGCTCGGGAAATGCACCTCGTTGCCGTCGATGAGAACGCGCCCGGAATCGGGCTGGTACTCACCGCCGAGAATCTTGAGCAAGGTCGATTTACCTGCGCCGTTCTCGCCCATCAAGCCGTGAACTTCGCCGGCGTGGACGTCGAACGACACGCCGTCGAGCGCGCGCACGCCTGGAAACACCTTGCCGATACTGTCAAAACGCAGCGTCGCTGACACATCGCCTCCTGAGTTCTTCAAGGCCGCCTGCTCAAGATCAAGATAAGCAAGCGGCCTTTCTTTCACCTGACGTCGAAAAGTTACTTGGCCGATGCCAGGCCCATCTTTTCACGCACTTCCGCGACGTTGTCGCGCGTCGCGAGCATGCCGCTCGTCAGCGTGAGCTTCGGCGGTTCCTTGCCGTCCTTGATCCAGTCGTACATCAGCGTCGACGTTTCCTCGCCGTGGCGCTTCGGGCTGATGATGACCGTCGCGAAGAAGCCGGTCGGGTTCGGCTTCTTGAACTCGTTCAACGCCGATTCCGAACCGCCGATGCCGACGCCGATCATGTTGTCCGCCTTGAAGCCGCGTCCTTCGGCCGCGCGCACCGCGCCGAGCACGCCTTCGTCGTTCAGCGCGAACGCGACCCAGTGCTTGAACTGCGGGTTCTTGGTCAGCGCGATGTTGGCTGCGTTGAACGCGTTTTCCGTGTCGGTCTTCGCTTGCGGCGCCATGATGATGTTCGCCTTCGGGAAGCCCGCGGCGACCAGCGCGTCGGCGGCGCCGGCCGTGCGGTCGTGGGCGGTCGGCAACTGTTCATACGTGACGTCGATCGCGCCGACGTCCTTCATGTCCCAGCCGCGCTTCTTGATCTCGGCCGCGATGCCCTCGCCCACCTGCTTGCCGATGTTGTAGGCCGAAATGCCCATGTGCGGGACCGATTCGATCGGCTTGCCCGAGCCGTCGACGAGGCGGTCGTCGACCGTCATCATCTTGAGCTTGTCGGCCTTCGCCTTCGCGACGATGCCCGGCCCGAGCTTCACGTCCGGCGTGCAGATTATGAAGCCCTGCGCCTTCTGCGCGGCGAGGTTGTCGATGGCGCTCATCACCTTTTCACCCGACGGCGCGCCGATCTTCACGAGCGTGAAGCCCTTTTCCTTCGCGGCGATCTCGGCGAACTTCCACTCGTCCTGGAACCACGGCTCTTCGGGCTGCTTCACGAGAAAGCCGATCTTGATCTGCTCGTCGGCGGCCTGCGCGACCGGCGCGGCGAGCATCGTGGCGCTCGCGGCGGTGGTCGCGGCAACCAGCGTGAGGAACATTCTGCGTTTCATGTTGTGTCTCCTGACGTATGTCTCAAAGTCCATGCGCTTTTTTATGAGCGCTACGAAGGTGTGGCCGTGTCTAGTTATTGACGCCGCACCGCGGCCAGTGCGCCATGCTTTCTTTCAATCGTGGTACAGGGCCGAGCGCCCGCCATCCACCGTGATGCAGCTTGCATTGATGAACGGCGCCTCGTCCGATGCGAGGAACACTGCCGTCATCGCGACTTCTTCGGGCTTGCCGATGCGCTTCATCGGCTGGAGGTCGAGCGTGGCCTGCTTCGCGGCCACCGGATCGGCCTGTTCGTTCCACCAGTCGAGCGTCAGTTGCGTTTCGATGTAGCCGGGCGCAATCGCGTTGACGCGTACGTTGCGCGCCGCGTATTCGATGCCGAGCGCGCGCGTCAAGCCGATCACGCCGTGCTTCGCGACCGGATACGGAAAGCAGCCGGGAATGATCTTGAAACTGTGCGTCGACGCGATGTTCACGATGCTGCCCGCGCCGCGCTCGACCATGCCCGGCAGCACCGCGCGACAACCGTTCCAGACGCCGTCGAGGTCGACGGCGAAGCAGCGCCGCCAGTCGTCGTCGGTCATCGTGAGCGGGTCGCGGAACACGTTGATGCCCGCGTTGTTCACCAGCACGTCGACGGGGCCGAACGCTTCTTCCGCTTTCGATACCGCTTGTTGAAGCGATGCGCGCTGCGTCACGTCGGTATGCACGGCGAGCACTCTCGGCGAGCCCGTTTGCTCCGCGATGCGCGCCGCCGTGCCGCGCGCCGTCTCGATATCGAGTTCCGCTAGCACGACCGCCGCGCCCTCCCGCGCGAACGCGAGCGCGATTGCCGCACCGATGCCGCGACCGGCGCCGGTGATGAGCGCGACCTTGCCGGCGAGCCGGTTCATTGCTTTTCGCCTCGCGCGATACGCAAGCCGTTGATGAACGCCTTCGCGTGCGCGCCGGTGACGGCCGCGCTCTGACCCGGCTTGTACAGCGCCGAGCCGAGACCGAAGCCGTTCGCGCCCGCCGTCAGGAACGGCCCCATGTTGTCCGGCGCGATCCCGCCGACCGGCACGAGCGGCACGGCCGCCGCGATCACCGCGCGCCACGCCTTCACCACCTGCGGGCCGAGTTGCTCGGCCGGGAACATCTTGAGCACGTCGGCGCCGTTCTTCAGCGCGAGGAACGCCTCGTTCGGCGTCGCGACGCCCGGCGCGCACGCGAGCCCTTGCGCTTTCGCAGCGCGCACGACGTCGGCGTCGCTGTGCGGCATCACGATCAGGTCGCCGCCGGCCGCCTTCACCTGATCGACGAAACTCGAATGCAGCACCGTCCCCGCCCCGACGATCGCATCGGCCGGCAGCGCCTGGCGGATCGCGGCGATGCTGTCGAACGGCTGCGGCGAGTTGAGCGGCACCTCGACGATGCGAAACCCGGCCTCGTAGAGCGCGCGGCCGTGGTCGGCGGCATCGGCGGGCGTCACGCCGCGCAGGATCGCGATCAGCGGACACGCGCTGAACGCGGCGGCGAGGCCGGCGTGGGGCGCGTACGGCGCGGGCAGGTTGATGTGAGGCTGCATGTCCTTACTCCTTTGAACTCGCGCGGACGGCGGCTTTCACGAGCCCCGCCTGCGCTGCGATGCGATATAGGCCGTGTTCGGTCGCTTCTCCGACGGTCTTCGCGTCGTTGCAGCCGAACCGTGCGAGGGCCACGCGATAACGCTCGCAGAGCGCGTCGTTGCCGATCAGGCGCAGCGTCTTCCCCGCGAGATTCGATTGCTCGCGGGCGAGGACTTCGTTCAGGCCGCGCAACTCGTGGCCTATCAGAAGGCCCGACAGGTAATCGGACTGCTGTTCCGGCGCGAGTTGCCCGGTGAGGCCGAGCGTGCGCGTGCTGAAAATCGTCGCGAGCATGCCGGCGTGGCCCGCGTCCTTCGCGGTATCGACGCCGCGCATGAACGCATCCGAATCCGGCCGCTCGGTCGCGCGCATCGTGCGGCCGAGGATCGTGTGATCGCGCAGTGCGCCGAAGGTCTCGCCGGTCATGAACGTGTAGAACCGCTCGATCCGGCCTTTGAACACGAACGCCCACTTTGCGTGCGTGCCGGGCAGGCCGATCAGCGCGCCGTGCGGTTCGTTATCGAGGGCGGCGTCGCTGGCGAGCGCGCCGAAGATCTGCGTCTCCTCGCCGCGCATCACGTTCGGCATCGTGCCGGCCTGCAGCACGCCCGGCACGATGTGCACCGTCGAGCCGTTCGCCGCCTTCACCTTGACGATGCCGTTCACGAGCGCCGACGCGTCGGCGGGCGTCTCGATGTAGGGCGCTTCCATCCAGCCTTGCGCGCTGCCGACCATGCCCGCCGCGATCACCGGCAGCGCCGGATCGCGCTTGAGCCACGCGCCGCAGGTTTCGTCGAACGCCTGATCGAAGCCGCCCGCGGGCAGCTTCATGATCCCCGCCGGCGACGCTTGCGAGTCCAACACCGCGCCGTCGGCGCCGAGCAGGTAGGCGCGCAGCGCAGTCGTGCCCCAGTCGAGCGCGACGAGCGCGGCGGCGTGATGCGGCGAGTTCGCCCCGGTCATCGCTTGATCCTGCGGGTGGTGGGCTGCGGCACGCGCCAGCCGAGTTCCTCCGAGATCGCCCGCGCTTCGCGCTGCACGACGGGAATCAGTTCCTCCATCCGCTCGTGCGGCATGTAGGGAATCGTGCTCGCCACCGACAGCGCCGCCACGATCGCGCCCGACGCATCGCGCACGGGCGCCGCGACGCAGCGGATCGACGCTTCGTTTTCTTCGAGGTCGAACGTGAAGCCGCCTTGCGCGTAACGCGTCATGCGCTGCAGGAAGGTGTCGACGTCGGGACGGTGGTCAGGCTTGAAACTCGCGCCGGCGAGCGCCCGGTGCGACGACTCGAGCAGCTTGGACCAGGTGTCGTGCGGAAGATCGAGCATCATCGCCTTGCCGATCCCGGTCGATGCAAGCGGCATCCGGTGTCCGACGCGCGAGCGCATTTCGAGGCCGCGCGTGCCGGGGATCTTGTCGATGTAGAGGACGTCGTCGCCGTCGCGCACGCCGAGGTGGATCGTGTCGTGGGTGTGCTGGGCGAGCGCTTCGAGATGCGGGCGGGCGACGGCCGTGAGCGGCATCTGTTCGAGCGCGATCGTGCCGAGCTCGATCAGCTTCGGGCCGAGCAGATAGCCGCCCTGCACTTGCCGCAGGTAGCGCGCCTGCACGAGCGAGCTGACGAGGCGGTGAGTGGTGCTGCGCGTCGTTCCGAGCGCGGCGCCGAATGCACGCAGGTCGCGGGCGCCGTTCGCGGCGGCTTCGAGGATCGCGAGTCCGCGTAGCAGGGTTTGCGTGCCGGCCTGCTGTGGCGTGATGTCGAGGAGCGTGCTCGGCAACGCGATCGCGTCGGGATCGCGGACGTTCGGCTTGTTGTCGGTGGACTTCGGCTTGTCGGCAACTTGCGGCGCGGCGGCTGTGTCGGCCACGTCGATGTCGGTATTCGGCGATTTGTTCATGGCGCTCGATGCTCGTTGGACTGGGCTGCCGCGGCGTCAGGCGTGACGGCGGATGACCGCGCCGGGCGCGATTCGTGAAGTCGTCGGATGAGGCGGCGCGGCCTGCGAGCGCAGGCGGGCAATCGATTGCATGACGTGTCTCCGTTTCTTTGTCGCGCGGCTGAATGCGAAAACCTTGCCGCGTCGTAATTGCCTTTCTGGCTGTGGACGGATTGTAGGTCCGCTTATCTCGAATTTTCAATATGTGATTGTGGTGTTCATATAATGGGAGTCACGATGATCGCCGATTGCGGGCAAAATGCAAAAAAGCCCTGATAAATCAGGGCTTTATGCGTTTAGCGAAGGTGAACTAAAACCGCTTACTCGGGCAGTTCCGCCGCCCCCATGCGCTTCGCGATCACGCGCGTGCGCTGCGCGAGATAAGCCGAATTGCGATGCTCGTCGAAATAGCGCGGGCGTGGGAGCATGACTGCGAGCCGTGCGCTTTGCCCGGCCGTGAGCTTCGCCGCCGACGTCTTGTAGTAATACTGCGCGGCCGCCTCGGCGCCGTAGACGCCATTGCCCCACTCGACCGAATTCAGGTAGATCTCGAAGATGCGTTCCTTGTCCATCCAGAATTCGAGCATCCACGTAATGACGAACTCCTGCGCCTTGCGGACATAGCTCTTCTCCCGCGACAGGAACAGGTTGCGCGCAAGCTGCTGCGAAATGGTCGACCCGCCCGCGACGATCTTCCCGCGCGCCTTGTTCTTCTCCCAGGCCTGGAGAATCGCGTCGGTTTCGTAGCCGTTGTTGTTGGCAAAGTTCGCATCCTCCGACGCGATGATCGCGCGCTTCAGGTTGCGCGAAATCTGGTCGTAGGGAACCCAGGTCCGGCGAATCGACAGATCGGGCCGCTCCGCCTTGAGCCGCCACGCGTCGGAGCGCATGAACGCCGTCGACGAAGGATTCACGAACGTCCAGACGCCGATCTGCACGAAGAACACCAGTTGCGTCGCGAGAAACGCGATGCCGAGCACCGAGACGCCGTACACGATCCAGCGCGCCGGCCCGAGACGAACCGCAGGTCTTGTTCTTGTCATCCTGGGAAGTCCGCGCGGTTCCGGTTGGTCAGGCCGTGGCTGTCAGGATCTTGCGCAATTCGCGCAGCACCGCGCCGCCGTCGGGCCGCACGCCGCGCCACACGAAGAACGATTCCGCCGCCTGCTCGACAAGCATCCCGAGACCATCGGCCGCGCGCGCGCCGAGCGCTTGTGCGTGCTGCATGAAGACCGTCGGCTGCGGGCTGTACATCATGTCGTAGGCGAGCGAGCCGGGGCCGAACGAAGCGTCGTCGCAATCGGGAAGCGCATCGTCGAGACTGCCCGCCGTCGCGTTCACGATCACGTCGTAGGCGCCCGCTTCGACCGTGTCCGCCGCGCCGCCGGACAAGCGCACGTGCGCGGCCTGCGCGGCGTCGGCGAACTGGTCGACGAGTTGATGCGCCTTCGACGCCGTGCGGTTCACGATGGTCAGCGCCGCCGGCTTGCGATCGAACATCGGAAGCACGACGCCGCGTGCCGCGCCGCCCGCGCCGAGCAGCAGGATGCGCGCGCCTTCGAGCTTGACGCCCAGGTTCTGCTCGATGTCGCGCACGATGCCGACGCCATCGGTGTTGTCGCCGCGCACGCCGTTGGCATCGAACGCGAGCGTGTTCACCGCGCCCGCTGCCGCTGCGCGCGGCGTGAGCGAATCGGCGAGCGCGTGGGCATCGAGCTTGAACGGCACGGTCACGTTCATCCCGCGCCCGCCCGCTTCGATGAACGCGCGGACGTCCTTCTCGAAACCGCCGATCGTGCCGAGGATGCGGCCGTATTCGACCGGCTCGCCCGTCTGCTCGGCAAAGCGCGCGTGGATCCACGGCGACTTGCTGTGCTCGATCGGGTTGCCGATCACCGCGTAGCGATCCGGGTTCATTGCGTCGGCTCCGTGGCGTCGGTCGAGGGTTGTTCGGGCGTATCGGGCGCTTCGGGCGTTTCGGTGGAAGCTTCAGCCGAGGCTTCGGCTTCGCTTTCGGCGCTCAGGTCGTCCGTCTCGATGATCTCTTCCTCGGCTTCCTCCTCCGGCGCTTCCGCCGACGCCGACGGCGCGTCGATCACATGCAGCAGCCGGCACGACGCCTCGACCGTGAGTTCATCGATCGACATCACGTCGAGCATCACCTTCGTCCCGCGCGCATGCACGCCGAGGCCGGGAACGTGCAGCATCAGCGGGATTTCATCGAGACGCACGAGATCGTCCTTCACCACCGACGCCGCCACCTGCTTCCGGTTCTCCTGCTTGAGCCAGCGCAGGCACCAGAAATATTCCATGCGGCGCTGGTGATCGGCGTAGGCGGAATAGGTGTCGTCGAAGCCCTGCACGACGGCGAACAGATCGGCGTCCTTCGGCTTGAACGGCGCGGCGAGCTTCGCCGTGACGCCGTGCTGCACGCACGCGATCAACTGCCACTGGTTCACGAGGTCGACATAACGGCGCAGCGGCGACGTGCTCCACGCGTACTGCGCGACGCCGAGGCCTTCGTGCGGCGCGGGCGTCGTCTGCATGCGGGTGCGCTTGGGTCCCGGCCCGCCGAAACCGCGTTGCGACCGGTAGATGCCCGGCACGCCATGATCGTTGAGGAACGCGCCCCACGACGAATTCGCGAGAATCGCCAGTTCCGCGACGATCAGGTCGAGCGGCGAGCCGCGGCGGCGCGGCGTGATCGTGATGTGCTCGCCTTCCACGTAGAAATTGAAGTCGTTGTTGCGCTGGACTTCGCGCCGCAGGCCGTAGGTCGCCCGCGCTTCCTGGCGCTTTTCGAACAGCGCCTGCGCGAGCGGCCACAGCACCGCGATGTCTTCCTTGTGCGGGTAATCGCCGCTGCCGTTCGCGAGCGTTTCCTCGGTGACGAATTCGTCGAGATGGTTGTGACGCAGGTTGGTTTTCACGAACACGCGCTCGGCGCGCGTTTCGCTCGCGACGATTTCCTGCGTCTCGCGATTCACGATGATGTACAGCGACAACGCCGGCCTCAAGCCGCCTTCGGCGAGCGTGAACGTCTCGACGACGCTGTCCGGCAGCATCGTGATCTTGTCGCCGGGCATGTAGACGGTCGAAAGACGCGTGCGCGCGATTGCATCGACCATGTCGCCGCGCGCGATGCCGAGCGCCGGCGCCGCAATGTGCACGCCGATGCGGATGCGGCCGTCCGCGAGTTGCTGGACGGAGAAGGCATCGTCGATTTCGGTGGTCGTGACGTCGTCGATGGAGAACGCTTCGACTTCCGCTTCCGGCAGGTCCTCGGGCAGCGGCGGAATCTCGACAGCCGGAAAGCCAACGCCGTGCGGGAAGAACTCGGAGAGAAAACGCGCCTCGTGCAGCGCACGCGCCGACGGAATGCCGCCGCATTCGAGCATCAGCCGCGCCTGCGAAATGCCGCGCACGGCGGCGGCGGCTTCGAGCGCCTTGTATTCGATCGTGTTCTTGTCGGGCTTCGTCAGGAGACCGATTGCCTTGGCCGCAAGCGCTTCGGGCAGCTTGCCCGCCTTCAGTTCCTCCTCATAGCCCGCCTGCACGAGCGCCTGCTGGCGCTTCTTTTCCAGCGACGCGAGCGCCATCTGCAACTGTTCCTGCGGCGCGCGCTGATATTGTCCTCGGCCCTTGCGGCGGAAATAGACCGGCGCGCCGTGCATGCGCAACACGAGCGCGGCGCGTTCCACCGCGCCGAACTTGTCGCCGAAATAATCGGCGCCGAGCGTCGCGAACGGAAACTCCTCTTCGGGCGCGCATTCCCACAGGAAATCGAGATCGATGTCCTGCGCGATGGTGTCGGCTTCCTTCATCAGGTCGCCGGCTGCGGGTTTCTCGAACTCGATCAGCACGTCCTTCGCGCGCACTTTCGCTCGCCGGCCGCCCGGCAACTCGACCTGGAACGCGTCGCCCTGCTTTTGCAGGACTGCGCCGGCCTTGAAACTACCCGATTCCTCGAAGAAAACGTTCACTCAATACTCTCGCAAGACTGTGAACCGGCAAGGCGGAAAGCTCGCCGGCAATGGAATAGCTTAGGGCAACGCGGGACAGGTGGCCGATTTTTACCTTGGAGCGCGGCGGGCGCGACGGCCGAGCAGCGTGACGCACAGCCGGCTGGCGTTGCGCTCAGGCCGCCGCTGTCGCCATCGTCGCGGGCGGACGAGGCGCGCAAAACGCGAGCACCGCGTCCAGGTATTTCGGAAAATCGCTGATCGCGTGGTCGCCGCCCTGGATCAGCGTCGTGCGCACGTTCGGGTAATGCTCGAGCATCGTGCGGTAGTCGAGCACTTCGTCGCCGGTCGCGGCTATCAAATAGTAGCGCTCCGGACGCGTGACCGTGTCGACCGCGAGCGCGTGCAGTTCGTCCAGATGACGCGGCTCGACGACGATGCTGCCGCCGCCGTGCCAGAGCGGCTGCTCGCCGAGGTAATGGCTCAGGTCGCGCTGCGGCACGACCGCCGGATTGAGCAGCACCGCGCGCCAGCCGTGCTTTTCGGCGAGCCAGGTCGCGTAGTAACCGCCGAGCGAGCTGCCGATCAGCGTGACGTCATTGCCATCGGCCTTCGCAGCCACCGATTCGGCGAGCGCGATGGCCTCAGCGGGCGAAACCGGCAGCACCGGGCACTGCCATTCGTCGAGCCGTCCGAGTTCCGCGAGGCGCGCGCGCATCACGCGCGCCTTGAACGATTGCGGTGACGAACGAAAGCCGTGCAGGTAGAGGATCACGCGTGGCCCCTGGCGGGTCGCGCCGAGAGCGCGTCCAGCAGTTTCTGATGCACGCCGCCGAATCCGCCGTTGCTCATCACGAGAACGTGATCGCCCGGCTGAGCGGCGGCGACGACCGCCTTGACCAACGGGTCGATTTCGTTGAACGCCTGCGCCTTCGCGCCGAGCGGCGCGAGCGCGCCGGCGAGATCCCAGCCGAGCTTGTCGCGGCCTTCGCGCGCGCCGAAGCCAAAGACGAGATCGGCTTGGGCGAGGCTTCCCGGCAGTTGCGCCTTCATCGTGCCGAGTTTCATGGTGTTCGAACGCGGTTCGAGCACGGCGAGAATGCGCGCCGCTTTTCCGACGCCGCCGATTCGCGTGCGCAGCCCCGCGACGGTGGTTTCGATCGCGGTCGGATGATGGGCGAAGTCGTCGTAGACGGTGATGCCGTCGACGCTGCCCTTCACTTCCATGCGCCGTTTGACGTTGCGGAAGCTGGCAAGCGCCTTCACCGACAACGACGGCGGCACGCCCACCGAGCGCGCCGCCGCGATCGCGGCGAGCGCGTTCATGCGGTTGTGCTCGCCCTGCACCTGCCAGTCGACGACACCGAGCCGCTCGCCTTCCCAGTACACCGCGAACTGTTCGTCGACGCGCGCGCCATCGGTGGCGGGCAGCGCCTGCCAGCCGCCTTCGACGCCGAAGCGCTCCACGCCCGACCAGCAGCCGCGCGTCAGCACGCGTTCGAGCGCGTCCTCGCGACCGTTCGTCACGATGCGTCCGACGCCCGGCACGGTGCGCACGAGGTGATGGAATTGCGTTTCGATCGCGGCGAGATCGGGGAAGATGTCGGCGTGATCGAATTCGAGATTGTTCAGCACCGCCGTGCGCGGCCGGTAGTGGACGAACTTCGAGCGCTTGTCGAAGAAAGCGGTGTCGTATTCATCGGCTTCGATCACGAAGAAACTCGAGTCGGTCAGCCGCGCCGAAATGCCGAAGTTCAACGGCACGCCGCCGATCAGGAAACCCGGATTCAGCCCGCCTTCTTCCAGCAGCCAGGCGAGCATGGAACTGGTCGTCGTCTTGCCGTGCGTGCCGGCTACCGCGAGCACCCATTTGCCGGCGAGCACATGCTCGCCAAGCCACTGCGGCCCCGACGTATAAGGCAGCCCGCGATCGAGAATCGCCTCCATCAGCGGATTGCCCCGCGTGACGACATTGCCGATCACGAACAAGTCGGGTTCGAGGGAAAGCTGTTCGACGCCGAAGCCTTCGATCAACTCGATGCCTTGCGCTTCGAGTTGCGTGCTCATCGGCGGGTAGACGCCGGCGTCGCAGCCGGTGACCTTGTGGCCCGCCTCGCGGGCGAGAACGGCGAGACCGCCCATGAAGGTGCCGCAGATGCCGAGGATGTGGATGTGCATAAACCGTGTCGCGCCGCCCGGGCGCCAGTCTCGGAAAACGTTGGACGGGCGGCTTTCAAATGCCCGTCCGCGAAGGTGCATGAAGGCGCATATTGTAACCGAGGGCGCCCGGCGCTCCGGCTTTCCGCACGGGCGTCCGCCGAAAACGGGGCCGGTTGGGAATCTCTAGTATTATTCCGAGATGGTTCGCAAATCACATCTCGATCCGCTGCGCGTTCGCGAGGAAATCGCGATCGCGGCAGCACGAATGATCGCTGAAGACGGGCTCGACTACTCCACCGCGAAGCGCAAGGCGGCGCGGCAAGTCGTCGGCGAAACGAAGGTCGGCGGCGAGTGGCTGCCGGACAACGACCAGATCGAGGACGAGATCCGCGAGTATCAGTCGATCTTCCAGAGCGACAGCCAGCCCGCCGTGCTGCGCCGGATGCGTGAAGTGGCGCTCGACTGGATGCTGCGTCTCGAACAGTTCAATCCGTATCTGACGGGCGCCGTGTTGAACGGCACGGCCGGCGAACATTCCGACATCCATCTGCAATGTTTCTGCGACAACCCGAAGGAAGTCTCGATCTATCTGCTGAACGCGAACATCCAGTACGACGTGTCCGAGACGCGGCACTTCGCCGGGCGCGGCTATGTCGAGACTCTCAGCTTCCTGAACCGGCCGACGCGCGCTGAAGACCCGATGGGCATTCACATCGCGCTCTACGACGCCAACGACCTGCGCGGCGCGGTGCGCGCCGACGGCCGTGGGAGACTCGCCCGCGCGAACGCGTCGGCGGTGCGGGCGCTGCTCGAAGGCTCCGGTACGCCGCCTGCGCTCGGCGTCGCCGGCTGACTGCACTTATACAAGCATCCAAATGATCTCGAAACGCATTCTTGGGGCGGTTGCCGTCGCGATCGCCGCGACGGCTGGCGGCTTCTACGCCGGGCACCTGATGACGGGCGGCACGACCGAAGCGGCTTCGTCGACCGGCGCCGTCGATGAACTGTGGAAGACGTCGCTTCAGAACGCGGCCGGCACGCAGCAAACGCTCGCGGCGTTCAAGGGCAAGCCGGTCGTCGTCAACTTCTGGGCGTCGTGGTGCGGACCGTGCGTCAAGGAGATGCCGGCGCTCTCTGCCATGCATCGCGATTACGAAAAGAAGGGCATCACGTTCATCGGCCTCGGCGTCGATACCGAGAAGAACGTGAATGATTTCCTGCAGAAAGTGCCGGTCACGTACCCCGTGTACATCGCCGGCTTCGGCGGCGCGGACCTCGCGCGCCGTTTCGGCGACGACGCCGGCGGCCTGCCATTTACCGTCGTAATCGACGCAAAAGGCGTCGTTCGGTCGACAAAACTCGGTGAAGTCGATCCTGCGGAATTGAAAAAGACGCTCGACGCGCTGTAACAGTGTTTGAAGCCCTTGCCGTGTTTTGGCGGCTGAAAGCGTCGAAATACCACCGGTTCGCCTATTTTTGAGAGAACATGCTACAGCGCGTGCGGGCGAGCATGTAATTTCTTCCAGTGTCATGGACGGCCGCCCCGTGTAAAACTGGACAAAATTCTCTAAACGGCGCTAAAGTGCGCCCAATTCACACAAACCGAAGCGACTATGACTCGACCGCTGGCACTGCACGGCCTCAAGCCGACCCCGCTCGACATCCAGAAACACGATGGTCGCGGTTGCACAGCAGTCGCCCGGTCGCTTTCCGGTGGCACGACCTTCCGGGTATTGCGCTTGCGAGTCCACGGGCCGGAAAAGTAAATCTGTGCGCATTCGAACGGCTTGCCGCGCCGTCTCGCGGCAGATCGGCCGGCGACGCAACACCCATAAATCAAGTCAAGCACCGGATGCGTTTCCGGTCTCCAAGTATTGAAAGGGGATTTCTCGATGGACCTTCGTAAACTCAAAACGCTGATCGACCTCGTCTCGGAATCCGGTATCTCGGAACTCGAAGTGACGGAGGGCGAAGGAAAGGTTCGCATCGTCAAGAACGCGGCGCCCGTCTATATGCAGGCACCGCAGCAGTACATGCCGCAAGGCCAGATGCAGCCCGCACCGCAATTCGGCCCGCCGAGCGAAGCCGGCGCCGGTCCGGCCGCCGCGCCTGCTGCCGCTGTCGCCGCCGCGCCGCAAGGCCATGTCGTGACGTCGCCGATGGTCGGCTCGTTCTACCGCTCGCCGTCGCCGGGCGCGGAGCCGTTCGTGCAGGTCGGCGACACGGTCAAGGAAGGCCAGACGATCTGCATCATCGAAGCGATGAAGCTCCTGAACGAAATCGAATCCGACAAGTCGGGCGTCGTGAAGGAGATCCTCGTCGAGAATGGCCAGGCCGTGGAATACGGCCAGCCGCTGTTCGTGATCGGCGACTGAGCCAGCCGAACATGCCGCGCCCCATGCGCCGCGCATCACGTGACAGCGCGCGACCCAGGCCGCTGGCCAGCACTCAGGCATTCGCCGCGTCCACGTCGCTGCTGCAACGCTTGGCGAGACGCGCCGCCGATCCTCTAGGGCCGCACAGTCGGCCCGCTGATGAGTCGAATAATTGCTATGTTTGAAAAAATCCTCATTGCGAACCGTGGCGAAATCGCGCTTCGCATCCAGCGCGCGTGCCGCGAACTGGGCGTCAAGACGGTCATCGTCTATTCCGAAGCCGACAAGGAAGCGAAGTACGTGAAGCTCGCCGACGAAGCCGTCTGTATCGGACCGGCGCCGTCGAACCTTTCCTACCTGAACATGCCGGCGCTGATCAGCGCGGCCGAAGTCACCGACGCCGAAGCGATCCATCCCGGCTACGGCTTTTTGTCGGAGAACGCGGACTTCGCGGAACGCGTCGAGCAGTCGGGCTTCACGTTCATCGGGCCGCGTCCGGAAACCATCCGCATGATGGGCGACAAGGTCACCGCGAAGCAGACGATGATCAAGACCGGCGTGCCGTGCGTGCCGGGTTCGGAAGGCGCATTGCCCGACGATCCGAAGGAAATCGTGAAGATTGCGCGGACGATCGGCTATCCGGTGATCATCAAGGCGGCGGGCGGTGGCGGCGGGCGTGGCATGCGCGTGGTGCACACCGAAGCGGCGCTCGTGAACGCGGTCAACATGACGCGCGAAGAAGCGGGCCGCGCGTTCGGCAACCCGCAGGTCTACATGGAGAAGTTCCTCGAGAATCCGCGCCACATCGAAATCCAGATTCTCGCGGATTCGTTCAGGAACGCGATCTGGCTCGGCGAACGCGATTGCTCGACGCAGCGCCGCCATCAGAAGGTGATCGAGGAAGCGCCGGCGCCGGGCATTCCGCGACGGCTGATCGACCGCATCGGCGACCGCTGCGCCGAGGCCTGCAAGAAAATGGGCTATCTCGGCGCGGGCACCTTCGAATTCCTGTACGAAAACAACGAGTTCTATTTCATCGAAATGAACACGCGCGTGCAGGTCGAGCATCCGGTGACCGAACTCATCACCGGCGTCGACATCGTGCAGGAACAGATTCGCATCGCCGCCGGCGAGAAACTGCTGTTCCGCCAGAAGGACATCCAGTTCCGCGGCCACGCGATCGAATGCCGCATCAACGCGGAAGATCCGTTCAAGTTCACGCCGTCGCCGGGCCGGCTGACTTCGTGGCACATGCCCGGCGGCCCGGGAATTCGCGTCGATTCGCACGCGTACAACGGCTACTTCGTGCCGCCGAACTACGACTCGATGATCGGCAAGCTGATTTCCTACGGCGCGACCCGCGAACAGGCGATCAACCGGATGCGCATCGCGCTGTCGGAGATGGTCGTGGAAGGCATTTCGACCAACATCCCGCTGCATCGCGAGATGATGATCGACGCGAAGTTCGTCGAAGGCGGCACGAGCATTCACTACCTCGAAAACAAGCTGGCCGCGCGACAGGCCGCCGTTGCCGCCGAAGAGGCTTGAGTCGATGAGTTACCGGGAATTGATCGCGGAACTGGATCGCGAGCACGCGGAAGCGCTGTCGGACGCGTTGCTGGAAGTCGGCGCGCTGTCGGTATCGGTGGAAGACGCCGACGCCGACACGCCCGACGAGCAGCCGCTCTTCGGCGAGCCCGGTCTCACGCCCGAGAACCGCGCGTGGAAACGCTCGCGCGTCGTGGCGTTGCTCGCCGAAGACGCCGATCCCGCCGTGCTGCTTGCCGCGGCGGTCAATGAAATCGGGCTGGCGCAGACGCCTTCCTTCACCGTGCGCGACGTCGAGGAGCAGGACTGGGTGCGGCTCACGCAGTCGCAATTCGATCCGATTCCGATCGGCGAGCGCATCTGGGTCGTGCCGTCGTGGCACGACGCGCCCGATCCCGACGCGCTCATCCTCGAACTCGATCCGGGCCTCGCGTTCGGCACCGGCAGCCATCCGACTACCCGCCTCTGCATGGAGTGGCTGGAGCAATCGGTACAGCCGGGTCAGTCGGTGCTCGACTACGGCTGCGGGTCCGGCATCCTCGCGATCCTTGCGCAGAAGTGCGGCGCACATCCCGTGTTCGGCATCGATATCGACCCGCAAGCGGTCGAATCCGCGCGCCAGAACAGCGCGCGCAATCGCGCGGAAGTCACCTACGGCCTGCCCGACGATTGCCCTGCGGGCGAGTTCGATATCGTCGTCGCGAATATTCTTTCGAATCCGCTGAAACTGATGGCGTCGATGCTCGCCGCGAAGGTGAAGCCGGGCGGGCGCATCGCGCTGTCGGGCATCCTGGCGCGGCAGGCCGACGAAGTCGCGGCGGTCTACGCGACATGGATCGACATCGGCGTCTGGCGCGAACACGAAGGCTGGGTGTGCCTCGCCGGAACTCGACGCGAAAGCCTTTAGAATAGCGCCATCGTCCACGAACCGGCCGTCAGGCCTTCGGCTCAAACATGGCGCTGGCAACCCGCTGTCCTCACTGCGATACCGTTTTCCGCCTCGATCCGCACTTGCTCGCGCCGCATGACGGACGCGTGCGCTGCGGACATTGCCAGGAGGTCTTCGACGCCGCGCATCATCAGTTCGAACTCGCGCAGGAAGAAATTGTTGTGCCGGGGGACGCGCGGCACGCGACTGCGCGGGACGAGGCTGTTGGGCCTCGTGACGCTGGGCGTGTGGGTGTGCGTCCTGAAGTCGTGCGCGAGGATGCCGTTGTGCCTCGTGACATTGGACGTGTGGCTCTGCGTCCTGAAGTCGCGCAGGAAGATACCGTTGTGCCTCGTGACGCAGGACGCGCAGCTGCGCCTCCTGAAGTCGCGCAGAAAGATACCGGTGCGCCTCGTGACGCAGGAGGCGCAGCTGCGCCGCCTGAAGTCGCGCAGAAAGAAGCGGTCGTGCCCGATAACGCACGGCGCGCGAGCGGCCGTCCTGAAATCCCGCCGAGCGTGGCGACCAAGCCCGCTGCCACAGTCGCCTCGACCCCGACGCCCGGTTTCTTTGCCGGTCTTTGGCGCAAACGGCCTGCGCCGCAAGCCGTGCCGGTCGTTGTTCCGCCGGTGTCGGTGCCAGAACCTCATGTCGCCGCCGATATCGGGAGCCGGTCCGCAGAAGAACACGCGTCGCGCTCCACGGTCGAGCCCGGCGCATCGTCGCAGGCTTTAGCCAGCGACGCCGGATCACACCCGAGCGATATACGTGTCCGCAACGATGCTGCAGACGAACAGGCCGCATTGAAGGCAGGCTTGCGGAGCGAGCCCGTCGCACCGGTCGAAGCGCATGCGCCGGTTGCCCGTACTCCCCCGACTGAAGCTGAGACACCCGCTGCCGAGACACGCTCGACTGAAGCCGACACGCCCGTCGCCAAGACGCGCTCGACCGAGACCGATGCACCGCTCGCCGAAACGCGCGTAACCGAAGCAGAAGCGGCTGTCACCAAGACGCACTCGACCGAAGCCGACACGTCCGTCGCCGAGACGCACTCGACTGAAGCCGAGACGCCCGCTGCCGAGACGCGCTCGACCAAAGCCGACACGTCCGTTGCAAAGACGCATTCGACTGAAGCCGAGACGCCCGCTGCCGAGACACGCCCGACTGAAGCCGAGACGTCGGTCGCCAAGACGCACTCGACCGAAGCCGACACGCCCATCGCCAAGACGCACTCGACCGA
>NZ_FCON02000117.1 GCF_001544535.1 Caballeronia choica
CTGTCGTTTCATTCGCGCTCAACCTCTAATCCCACATTGGAACAGAGGTGTTGCGTCGACCGGTTGAATTCGCCGCTTTCAAACGCCAGCCCTAACAGGTCTTCACTCGCGCTTGAAACGGAGTGGTTCAACCGGGGGAGTGTCGTTAGCGGGGTTTCATCGTTGTTGGCATGTAGAAAAGGCGCGCGCGTCACCCAGCTACAGGGAGTGGATCAGCAGTCATACATCCGTCTTGGCACTGCGTGCCCGACGACAGGTTGCAAGTGGCGGTGAATTGAAGCATGCGGCAAGCACGAACGTAGGATGTAGAAATAGCGATAGCGATAGCGATGGGTGTTGGTTTTGCCTGACGGGTGAGCGCGAAGCGCGAGGCGGGATGAATGACTGCTGGTCCACTTCGTATAGCGGTGCGATGCCCGTACCTCTTCTACATGCCAACAACGGGGAAACCCCGCTAACGACACTCCTCCGGTTGGACCACTCCGAGAGAACGGGCTAGCGGGGCATGGCAAGGATTGGCGTTGGGAAGCTGCTTTCTTTGCTTACTTTCTTTGCAGCAGCAAAGAAAGTGAGTCCCGCCCCGGACAGGGGCAGAGCAAATAAACCGATAAGAAAACTAGTTCCATAGGAGCCTGAGCGCATCAAACGGTTGAAGCCCGACCCCGCCCTCAAGCGCTAGCGATCACCCGCCCCGCCCCGGACAGGGGCAGAGCCAATAAACCAAAAACAAACCAAGTTTCATAGGAGCACAAGCGCATCAAACGGCGTAAACAACGGCAACCCACCCCCAGCCCCCACGCGCCAGCAATCCCCACCCCCGCCCTTTACAATACTTCGCTAAGCGCCGCCCGCGTTTAATCAGACGTTTAAAACGTCGAACGCCCGCGCGACCCAAGCGTAAAGGGAACACCATGCGAGTCCTTCTGATCGAAGACGATGTGCAGATCGGCACGAGCCTCCTGCGTGCGCTAAAAGACGCCGACTACGCCGTCGATTGGGTCCGCGACGGCGTGGCAGGAAGCGAAGCAATGAGCGCAGCCAGCTATACCGTCGTCCTCCTCGATCTCGGCTTGCCCAGCATGACCGGCATCGAGCTTCTCCGGCGCGCGCGCGCCGCGGGCAATGCGGTGCCGGTCCTGATCCTCACCGCCCGCGACGATCTCGAGACGCGCGTGCAGGGACTCGACGTCGGCGCCGACGACTACGTGCTCAAGCCCTTCGACACCCCCGAACTGCTGGCGCGGATTCGCGCGGTACTGCGGCGCAAGGCCGGTTACGCGGTCTCGCGTCTCGGTGACGAATTCATCAGTCTCAATCTCGACGAGCGCACGCTCACCTGCGGCGGCACGGCCGGCGCGCTTTCGGCGCGCGAGTTCGCGCTGATGCTCGCCTTGATGGAGCGGCCGGGAACGATCTTCTCGCGCGACCAGCTCGAAGACCGGCTTTACGGATGGGGCAAGGAAATCGAGAGCAATGCGATCGATGTGCTCATCCATTCCGTGCGCAAGAAATTCGGTCCTGGCGTGATTCGCAATGTCCGTGGACTCGGCTGGACGGTCATGCTTGGCGCAGCGGCTCGCGAAGAGCCGAAGTGACACTGCGGCCAACTTGTAGTCCAACGGACAAAGGCTTCGCCTGACCACACGCCAGGCGTTCAGCACTCCGCCGTACATGGGCGCGCTTGCGTATTCAACGACCGCTTCATTTATCCCTCATTCGCTCCTCATTTTCGATCTCTACGATGTGGACATCGAACAAGGTCGCAACAGTGCCGCATCGACGCGGCCCGGCAACCACTGAGGAGAGAACCATGAAACGCTCGACGATCGCACTCTGCATAGTCCTGATGCTCAGCACCGCCGCCCTGAGCGGCTGCGCCACGACGGGCAGTTCCGCCGACATGTACACCGCAGCGCAGGCGCAACGCGAAGAGACGATCCGCATGGCCACCGTCGAGAGCGTGCGCGGCGTGACCATCGACGCGAACAATGGCCAGGCGAGCCCGTTCGGTGCGATCGGTGGCGGACTGCTCGGCGCGGTCGCCGGCAGTGCAGTGGGCGGCGGCCGCGGCTCGATCCTGACCGGCATCCTGGGCGGCCTGGCCGGCGCCGTCGCAGGAAACGAAGTCGAAAGCCATCTCGCGAAGAAGCCCGGTCTGGAAATCACCGTCCGTCTCGACAACGGCGACTTGCGCGCGATCACGCAAAGCGTGGACGGCGAAATGTTCTACGCGGGCGAGCGTGTCAGGCTGCTGTCGAGCGGCGGCATCACGCGCGTTACGCTCTAGCCCTCGGAAAACGAAGCGAAGGGGCATGCACATTGCTGGCGTGAGAGAGCCACCAACCCCAACGGCCAACAGCCGATCACGAAGGAGGCCCACGCCATGAAGCTCTACTATTCCCCGGGAGCCTGCAGCCTCGCGGACCACATCGCGTTGCACGAAGCCGATATCCCGTTCGACCGCGTCCGTGTCGACCTGAAGACGAAACTCACGGAATCGGGACAGAACTTCGAAGAGATCAATCCAAAGAGCTACGTCCCGACGCTCGAACTCGACGACGGCCAGACGCTGACGGAGAACGTCGCGATTCTCTCGTGGGTCGCCGAGCAGAAGCCTTCGCTGGCGCCTTCGGGTGAGCTTGCCGCGCAGCGCCTCCTCGAAATGCTGGCGTTCATTTCAACCGAGATTCACAAGCAGTTCGGCCGCGTATTCAAGCCGACCTCCGACGCCGAAGCGGTCGCCGCGCGCGATAAAATCGGTCAGCGCTTCAAGTTGATCGCGACGATGATGAAAGGCGATTATCTGTTCGGCAACGAGGCGAGCGTGGCGGACGCCTATCTCTTCACGATGCTCCTGTGGGCGCAGAAGGTCGGCCTCGACGTGCCGCAGCGGCTCGCGGATTTCGCGCAACGCATGCGCGCGCGGCCGGCCGTGAAACTGGCGTTGCAGCACGAAGGGCTGGAGTAGTCCGCAGGCAAGGCCGGCGCGCGAACAATCATCATCAATCGCGATCTGGCGCGCCGAGCGGAAAGAGCCGCCGGTACGGCCGCGCATCGTCCACCACCTTGACGACCGAAGGCCGCGCGAGCAGACGCTGTCGATAGGCGCGGACGTTCGCGAATTCATCGGCGATCGGATAGACCCAGTCCGCATAGAACAGCGACGGCGCGGCCGCGCAGTCGGCCATGCTGAAGGCGGCGCCCGCCGCCCACTCGCGCTCGCGCATCGTGTGGTCGAGCCAGCGGTAGGCGGTAACGAGCATCGTCCGGGCGTCGTCGACACCCGCGCGGTCGCGCTGCTCCGGCGCGCGCATGCTGTCGAGGACGAACTTCTGCGTCGGCGTCATGATGTAGTTGTCGAAGAAGCGGTCCATCAGCCGGACGTCGAGCGCCGCACGCGCATCCTCGGGAATCAGCCGCACCGGACCCGGATGAGTGAGCGCAAGGTACTCGATGATGATGCTCGCTTCCGGCACCGTGCGACCCTCGTCCACGAGCAAGGGAAAGCGCTTGAGCGGCCACAGCGCGGCGTGCTCGGCGCAGTGCTGCGGCTCGTCCGGCGACAACATGCAGTACTCGAACGGCGTGCGGTTTTCTTCCAGCGCGATGAGCGCTTTCTGGCAGTAGGAAGAAAAGGGATGGGCGTAAAGCTTCATGGGTGCCTCCTGCGTTGTCGGTTTTTGCGGATCGGGCGCACGGGGAACGATGTTTCCCTTGTGCGCGCATTCTGTAGTCGTTTGAGCGAGGGCAGAATCGACAACGCGAGGCAATCGGCGTTGCAGGTTCGGGAAAATCCGTAGCAGCGCGACTGCCATCCCCGGCTCTGAATCGCCGGGTCAGCACGGGCGGGGAAGCGCGGCCGCCCCGGCAATCCGGAATTGCAACGATCGTGTGAAACGAAGGGAAGCTGCCAGCCCGCAGCGCAGCCCCGCACCCGATCGACCGCTCACCCCCGGGCATGCCGCGACGCGACTTCCTGCAGATCGAGATCGCGTTCGAGCGCGCGCAGCACTTCGTCGTGGATCAAACCGCCACGATGCAGGCACAGCATCTCGGTACGTGCCGCCTTGACGGCGGCGAGAATCACGTCGTAGTGCGCGTCCCGTTCCTGTGTCGGATAAGCAGACCCGTCCTGGAACTGCTGCGTGAGCCTCGCGCGATACGTGTACTGTTCGAGCAGCCGCGGGTGGATCACGCGGCCGTCGGGCCCATGGACCAGCGGCGTGATCGCCGCGAGTTGCGCCGCCTCCAGCCGCGCCCACGCCTGCATTTCGGTGAGATGATGGGTCGCGTCGCTCGCGCTGTCGGGCGGCTTCACCCAGCGGATCAGCGGCCCAATCGTCGTGCCTTGCAGCAGCACGGTGACGAGGATCACCGCGAATGCCGCGAACAGAATGAGGTCGCGTCCCGGCATCGCCTCGGGCAGTGCCAGCGCGATCGCCAGCGTCACGACGCCGCGCATGCCCGCCCAGCTCACGATCGTGGCGGAGCGCCAGTCCGGCGCCGCATCGGCGCGTCCGGTCAGGCGACGGAATGCGGACTTGATCGACTCGGTGCCAAACGCCCAGACGAAGCGCGACAGCACGACCGCGACCACCACCGCGGCCACCGCCGGCCCGAGCACGGCCAACGCGTTGTCCGCGCCGCCGAGCCGCATCACGACACTGCGCAGCGACAAGCCGATCAGCACGAACACGAGCGCCTCGAACACGAACACGATGACCTGCCAGAACGCAGTGCCGCGCGTTCTGACGGCCGCCGAGAAGACCTCGTGCTGATGCCAGCCGAGCACCATGCCGCACGTCACGGTCGCGATGACGCCCGACACTTCGAGCATGTCGCCGGCGATGTAGGCGATCCACCCTGCCAGCACGGAGAGCGTGACGACGAGGTAGTCGTCATCGAGCGCGCGCAGCAGCCGCACGACGATATAGCCGACCACCAGCCCCACGGCGATGCCGCCCAGCGCGAGACTCGTGAAACTCAGCAACGCGTGCGGCGCGCTGAAGGCGCCCGTGAGCGCCGCCGCGACGGCGAAGCGGAACAGCACGAGGCCGGCCGCGTCGTTGAGCAGACTTTCGCCTTCCAGCAGCACCATCAGCCGGCGCGGCAGCGCGACGCGTTCCAGCACGGCCTTGGCGGCGACCGCGTCCGGTGGCGACACCACCGCGCCGAGCGCGAAGCAGGCGGCCCACGGCAGCCCCGGTGCCACGAGGTGCACGACCACGCCGACGATGAACGTCGTGAACGCGACCGCGCCGATGGCGAGCAGCAGGATGCCGGAAAGATGCCGCTTGAAGTCGTCCCAGACGAAGTAGTAGGCGCCGTCCATCAGCAACGGCGGCAGGAACAGGATCAGCACCAGGTCGGGATCGAGGTTCACGGGCGGCAGCCCGGGCGCGAACGCCATCGCCGCGCCGCCGACGAGCAATGCCACAGCGGGCGGCAAGCGCAGGCGCTTTGCCAGGAGTTCAAGCGCGATGATGGCGATGAGCGAGATCAGCACGAGCTTGAATGCCGACACGGCGGACATGGGCGCCTCCCGATGGATTGAAAACCGAAGTATCCACTAAAGGAGGCAGCGCGGGCCATCCCAGCCATCGCGCTCGGACAGCAACTGGCTTGCATGGGACGAGAGCAAGCGCATGGGGCGAGAGCAAGCGCATGGGGCGAGAGCAAGCGCATGGGACCAGAGTAAGCGCTAAAGCGCCAACTCTGGTCGACAGCGCCAACTCTGGTCGACAGCGCCAACTCTGGTCGACAGCGCCAACTCTGCTCGACGGCTGGCGAACCGGCTCAGCCCGTCGCCGTCGACCTCACTGCTTCGCGCATGCCGACGCGCGTCGCGCGCCGATGCCCGGCAGCCGCGTGATGACGCCGGTGGCAAGCGCGGTGCCCGCGAGAATGATCGCGCAGGCGCGGATCATTCCCGGCGAGACGTGTTCCGAGAGGAAAACCGCGCCCCACAGGATGCCGAAGATCGGAATGACGAACGTGACGGTGATCGCGCGCGCCGGACCGACCACCGCGATCAGCCGGTAGAACAGCATGTACGCGACACCGGTACAGGCGACGCCGAGCGCGATCACCGATCCCCACGAGTCGAGCGACACGGGCGCCGCCGGCCACCAGTAGATCGCGAACGGCAGCAGCAGGGCGGTCGCGCAGAGCATCGTGCCGGCGGCGACCGTGAGCGAGTCGACGCCCGTCAGATGCCGCTTCGTGTAGCTCGCCGCGATGCCATAGAGCAGCGCGGCGCCGAGCGCGGCAGCGGCCGCGAGCGCGGTGGTCGCGGGAGTCGCATTCGCGCCGTGGGGCGTCGCGACCTGGTCCCACACGAGCGCGAGCACGCCGGCAAAGCCGATCGCGAGACCGGCGATGCGCAGTCCGCTCAGCCGATCCCTGAGCCACAGGAACGCGACGACGGCGCCCCACAGCGGCGTGGTCGCGTTGATCACCGAGGTCACGCCCGCCGACAGCGTGAGCTCGGCATAGGCGAAGAGGCAGAACGGCGCGGCCGAGTTCAGGATGCCGACGACGAAGAGCGGCCACGCATGCGTGCGCATCGTGTGGAACGCGTCGCGGGCGGAGCGGCGCATCACGAGCACGATCAGCAGGAACAGCGCGCCGATGCCGACGCGCAGCGCCATCAGCGGCGCGACGCCAAAATCGGCCACGCCGATGCGGATGAAGAGGAACGAGCCGCCCCACAAGGCGGCAAGGACGAGCAACTGGACGACGTTGAGCGGATTCATGATAGGCGCCGGATACGGTGGAGTCGGGAGACGAAGCCATCGTAGGGCCGTTGCATCGCACAACGGTTCACGCTGACGTGAAGCAAAAAGTACAGGGCTTCTGGATGGGTGCGATGGTAGGCGCCGGGTGTGCGTTCGCCAAGCGAGCGATTTTCACCGGTATGTGAGGAATATTGCGATGAGGTGAGGCTGACACTCAACGGCGCGGACGGTTACACCGCTTGAGCCTAAAACGAGACGCAGGTGTGGCTCCTGACCCGCAGCACGGATTCCTGGTCGAACCGCGACTTATACTCGCCGACGATCGCGCGCACGGAAGCGTCGCTGGTTTCGTCGTCACGATGCAGGAGCGTGAGCACAAACGAGTCTTCGCGAACGATCACTCCGTCCGCGTTGCGCCACTGCCCCGACGCAGACCACACGGTAAGCCCCGCCGGAAAGCGCGGCGTCACCGAGGTCCGCAGGAACGCCGCCCACTCATCCGATGTCACGACGCCGCTCGCCCTCGACCTCCCGAAGTAAAGCACGTCGCTGATCGAGCGATCCTCGCCTGGCGCGCAGCCGGGTTCATGAACCGCGGCACATCCCGCCATCAAGACGAAGAACGCAACAGCAGCAGCGGACCGCAGCGGTCGAGCCACGTGCCTACTTCACCGTCTGAATCACTTCGAAGCCCTCGAATTCCGGATGGCCGAGATAGAGCGACCGGCTCTCGTTGCCGGCATTCCGGTGCGCGGCGCGAAACGCATCCGACTTCGTCCAGCCCTCGAACGCGGCGTGACTGGCCCAGATCGTATGGCTCGAATACAGCACGTGGTCGTCGCGCTGCGGTCCCTTGAGAAGATGGAACTCGACGAACCCCGGGACTTCTTTCAGGTGCGTGTCGCGCGACGTCCAGAGTTCCTCGAACGCAGCCTCGGACCCGAGGGCGACCTTGAACCGATTCATGGCGATGTACATGCCGTTGCTCTCCGTTATCTGGCTTGACCGCAGTTGGCTTTACCGCAGGCGGGAGGTCAGATGATAAGCGCAAACCGGAGGCGCCGGCGGCATTGGAAAACCCCACCGATTCGTATAAACCCCGAGCGACGCGCACCGATGACAGCGTTACCATCCGTCCCGAATGATAACGTTACCAACCCGGAGACGGAAGTGACTGCAAATCGCAAAACCCCGGACCAGCTACGCAGCTACCGCTGGTACGGCGTGAACGACCTGCGTTCGTTCGGGCACCGCTCGCGCACCGCGCAGATGGGCTACCACTCGACCGATTACATGGGCAAGCCGGTGATCGCGGTCGTCAATACGTGGAGCGAGATCAACTCGTGCCACACGCACTTCAAGCAGCGCGTCGAGGAAGTGAAGCGCGGCGTCTGGCAGGCGGGCGGCTTCCCGGTCGAGATGCCGGTAATGACGCTCGCCGAGCCGTTCCAGAAGCCGACCACGATGCTCTACCGCAACTTCCTCGCGATGGAAACCGAGGAACTGCTGCGCTCGTATCCGTTTGACGGCTGCGTGCTGATGGGCGGCTGCGACAAGACCACGCCCGGCCTCCTGATGGGCGCGATCAGCATGGACCTGCCCGCAATCTTCCTGCCCGCCGGCCCGATGCTGCGCGGCGACTGGAACGGCCGCACACTCGGCTCCGGCTCCGACACCTGGAAATACTGGGCCGAACTGCGCGCGGGCAAGATCACCGAGGAAGAGTGGAAGGGCGTCGAGAGCGGCATCGCGCGCTCGCCCGGCCACTGCATGACGATGGGCACCGCCTCGACGATGACGAGCGCCACCGAAAGCCTCGGCCTCACGCTGCCCGGCTTCTCGTCGATCCCCGCGCCCGATTCGCGCCACGCGCAGTTTGCGTCGCTGACCGGGCAGCGCATCGTCGAGATGGTGTGGACCGATGTGAAGCCGTCGGACATCCTGACCGCGAAGTCGTTCGACAACGCCATCACGACCGTGCTCGCGATGTCCGGCTCGACCAACGCGATCGTGCATCTGGTCGCGGTCGCGCGGCGTGCGGGCATTCCGCTCACCACGGGCCGCTTCGATGAACTCGCGCGCATCACGCCGGTGATCGCGAACCTGCGCCCGGCCGGCCAGTACCTGATGGAAGATTTCTTCTACGCGGGCGGTTTGCGGGCGCTGCTGCTGGAACTCGGCAACCTCATCGACGGCACGCAACGCACGGTGAACGGCTCGACACTCGGCGAGAACATCGCGGGCGCGGAAATCTTCAACGACGACGTGATCCGCCGCCGCGACAATCCGCTCGTCGCGAACGACGGCCTCGCGGTGCTGACCGGCAATCTCTCGCCCGATGGCGCGGTCATCAAGCCGGCCGCGATGGAAGCGCACTTGCTGAAGCATCGCGGCCCGGCCGTCGTGTTCAAGGACTATGCGGACATGGCCGCGCGCATCGACAGCGAGGAACTGGACGTCACCGCCGATTCCGTGATCGTGCTGCAGCACGCGGGTCCGGTCGGCGCGCCGGGCATGCCGGAGTGGGGGCAGTTGCCGATCCCGCAGAAGCTGCTGAAGGAAGGCGTGCGCGACATGGTGCGCATCTCCGATGCGCGCATGAGCGGCACGAGCTATGGCGCGTGCGTGCTGCACGTGGCGCCGGAATCGTTCGTCGGCGGGCCGCTCGCGCTCGTCCGGGACGGCGACATCATCGAACTCGACGTCCACGCGCGGCGCCTTCATCTCGAAGTCAGCGACGCCGAGCTTGCCGCACGTCGGCAAGCATGGACGCCGCCCAAGCGTCCGTTCGAGCGCGGCTTTGGCGTGATGCATCAACTGCACGTCACGCAGGCGAACAAGGGCTGCGATTTCGATTTCCTCGAAGAACCGACGGTCGCGTCGACCAGCAACGACGAGCCCGAGATTCACTGAACTCCCCACGGACCGAATCCATGACATCCACCGAACTCACCGTCAGCGACGCCGCGCTCGAACAGCTTCGCCACGTCAGCACCGCGACGCTCACGACGCAACTTTTCAAGCGCGGACTGCGCAACGTGTTCCTGCAAGGCGTGGCGCCGCTCGTCAAGCCGGCGCTGGGCGCACCGAACCTCGTCGGCCCGGCGTTCACGCTGCGCAATATCCCGGCGCGCGAAGACCTCGATCATGTCGGCGTGTTCCAGGACCCCGATCATCCGCAGAGAAAGGCGGTGGAAAGCGCGCCGCCCGGCAGCGTGCTCGTGCAGGACTGCCGCGGCGACCGCACGGTCGCATCGACCGGTTCGATCCTCACGATGCGCCTGAAAGTGCGCGGCGTCGCGGGCATGGTGTCGGACGGCTGCGTGCGCGACAGCGGCACGATCGGCGACATCGGCCTGCCGCTTTTCTGCGCGGGCGCGAGCGCGCCGCTCAATCTCGCGAAGCACCACGCGGTGGACATGAACGTGCCGATCGCCTGCGGCGGCGTGGCGGTGTATCCGGGCGACATCGTGGTCGGCGACGTCGACGGCGTCGTGATCGTGCCGCGCCATCTCGCGGAAGAAGTCGCGCGGGACGCCGCCGAGCAGGAACTGATGGAGGAGTTCATCATCGGGCGCGTCGAAGGCGGGAGCATCCTGCGCGGCACGTATCCGCCGAACGAGGAAACGCTTGCCGCATTCGCCGAATGGCGCGCCAAGCGAACCTGAGCCACGAAACTTTACTTATGCCACACGCTCCGCGCGGAGTCGATGAGGGCGGAGGAGACACATGAACACGGCAACATCCACGATGGTTCCAACCATCGACGAACCGCGCCTGATGAACCGGCTCGCGCTGCGGCTGATGCCGCTGCTCGGCCTGCTCTATCTGGTCGCCTACATCGACCGCTCGAACGTCGGCTTCGCGAAGCTGCAGATGCTCGGCGCCCTCGGCTTGAGCGAAGTGGCATACGGGCTCGGCGCGTCGCTGTTCTTCATCGGCTATCTGATCTTCGAGATTCCGAGCAACGTGATGCTGCACAAGTACGGCGCACCGCGCTGGATCGCGCGGATCATGCTGACGTGGGGCATCGTCACGATCCTGCTCGCGTTCACGAAGAACGCGACGATGTTCTATGTGCTGCGCTTCCTGCTCGGCGCATTGGAGGCGGGGCTGTATCCCGGCGTCATCTATTACCTGACGCTGTGGTTTCCAGCCCGCCAGCGCGTGCGCATGCTCGGTTACTTCACGCTGGGGAGCAGCATCGGCAACATGGTGGGCGCGCCGATCTGCGGCTATCTGCTCGACAAGGGCGGCCTCTTCGACCTGCAAGGCTGGCAGCTCGTGTTCATCGTGACCGGCGTGCCTTCCGTGCTGCTGACGGCGGTCGTGCTGTTGTGGCTGCCGGCGTCGCCGCTGAAGGCGAAGTTCCTCTCCGATCCCGAGAAGAAGTGGCTGGCCGATACGCTCGAAACCGAGCGCGCACAGGCCCGCAAGTCGGAGGGCCGCGGCTCGCACCTGATGAGCGTGCTGACCGAGCCGCGCGTGATCGGCATGGCGCTCTACTACATGATGCTGTCGATCTCGGTGTATGGCGTGAGCTACTGGCTGCCGACGCTCGTCAAGGGCTTCGGTGTCAGCAATACGACCAACGGCATGCTGAACATCATTCCCTGGCTGGCCGCGACGATCGCGCTCGCGTGGCTGCCCGCGAAGCTGCGCGCCGGCAATCGCATGATGGGCGCGATGCTCGCCGCGGCGCTGCTCGGCGTGGTGTTCTTCCTCGGCAGCGTGTTCCTGCCGACCAATACGCTCCGCTTCGCGGCGCTGTGTCTCGGCGCGCCCTGCATGTACCTGCTGTTGCCGTGCTTCTGGACGATGCCGCCGAAATTCCTGACCGGCGCGCGGGCCGCCGCCGGCATCGCGGCGATCAATTCGCTTGGCAATGTCGGCGGCTTCGTCGCGCAGAACCTGGTGCCGTGGGTGCGGCAGGCGAGCGGCAGCGTCAAGGCGCCGATGCTGATCCCGGCGACGTGCCTGCTGGTGTTCGCGATCGTCACGGCGATCCTGATGCGGCGTAGCAACGCGGCTGCGTCGCTTGCGCAGGCGGGCGCGGGCGAGATGAACACCCGGGCCTGAGCCATCTCTGGCCATTACGACGACGTTCCTCATGCCGACACTCAAACCGGACTCGCCGCTCATCACCGCGCCCAAGCGCTCGCGCGGTGCGCCGAAAGGCATTCGCATCACCGACGTTGCCGCGTCGGCCGGGGTATCGCCGATTACCGTTTCGCGCGTGTTCAACGCGCCGCAGACGGTCGCACCGGAGACGCTCCTGCGCGTGCGCCAGGCCGTGCAGGAACTCGGCTACGTGCCGAATCGGCTTGCGGGCGGGCTGTCGTCGGCGAAGTCGCGGCTGATCGCGGCGATCGTGCCGACGGTCGCGCATTCGCTCTTCTCCGAGACCGTGCAGATTTTCAGCGACACGATGTCGCGCGCGGGCTATCAGGTGCTGCTCGGGCTGTCGGGTTACAGCGACGAGGACGAGGACCAGTTGCTCGATGCGGTGCTGAGCCGGCGTCCAGAAGGCGTGCTGCTGACGGGCGTCGCGCACACGGCGACGCTGCGCGAGCGCTTGCTCAAGATCGGCATTCCGATCGTCGAGACGTGGGACATGACCGAGCATCCGATCGACATGCTGGTCGGCTTCTCGCACTACCGCATCGGCGTGGCGGTGGCGGAGCGCTTCATCGCGCGTGGTGCGCGGCATCTCGCGCTCGTGTCCGCGAACGACGCTCGCGCGCTCGCGCGGCGGCGCGGTTTCATCGATACGCTTCAGGCGCAGGGTCGTGACGCGAGTGCCGAAGTGCTGGTGGCGCCGCCCAGTTCCGTTGCGCTGGGTCGCGATGCGCTCGGGCAGATCCTCGCGCAGTGTCCTGCCGTCGACGCGGTCTTCTGCAGTTCGGACTTGCTTGCGCTTGGGGTGGTGTCGCAGGCGAGAAAGCTCGGCATTGCGATTCCCGGGCGCATTGCGGTGTGCGGTTTCGGCGACCTCGATTTCGCCGCCGACACGACGCCCGCGCTCACGACCGTGCGCGTCGACGGCAAGCGCATCGGTGCAACGGCGGCGCGGTGCTTGATCGAGCGGTTGGGTGGGGCTGAGGGGAAGACGGTGGTTGATGTGGGTTTTGAGGTGGTCGAGCGGGAGACGAGTTGAATCGTGCTCGCGATGTCAGAGCCAACCCAAAGCGTCCGCCGGACAAACCGAGCCAGCGGACGCCAGCCTCCAACGCCTAAACCACGCCCGCCACCTTCGTCCCATCCGGCCGGCCAAGCCCGGTACAGGCATCCCATCCAGGCGACGCATAAAAGTCCCCGTTATTCCCCTGCGTGATATCGACCAGGCAAGTCGAAGTCTTGTACAAAGCCGGATTGATATACCCCACCGGCGCGCCCTTGCTCGCATTGATGCGCGCGATCAGCCCGGCCCACAGCGGTGCTACCGCGCTCGTTCCGCCGAACACCGTATCGCTGCCGTCGACGCGCACGTCATAGCCGGTTGCCGGGTCGGCGTCGCCGGCGACATCCGGCACGCCGCGCATCGCGAGCGCGCTTGCCTTGCCGCCCGCGTGCGTGACCTTCAGCCCTTCCTGCCACGCAGGCAGCGGGAACACGGTGCTGACGCCGCCGCCGCTCGCACCGCCGTTCGCGCCATCGTTCCACACCGTCTCCTTGACGATGGCGCCGTTGCTCGCCTGCACGCTGGTTCCGCCGCACGACAGTGCGTACGGGCTCGACGACGGGAAGTTGACATGGTCCTTGCCGTCGCCGACGCCGTCGCTCGAACCGCTGTCGCCCGACGCCACGCAGATCGTGATCCCCAGCATGGCGGCCGACTGGAACGCCTGGTCGAATGCCGTCATCGCCTGCTGGGTCCAGGCCGATTCCGGGCCGGCCCAACTGATCGAGATCACCGAGGGCTTGTTGGTCTTGTCGTGGATCGCGGTGGTCACGGCATCGAGGAATCCGGCGTCGGTGTTGGGCGCGAAATAGACCGCGATGTGCGCGGCGGGCGCCACCGCGCCGGCCACTTCGATGTCGAGCATCACTTCGCCGTCGGGTCCGTTGGCGTCGCCGGTCGGCTGGTTCTTCGCGTGATCGACCGATACCGCGGACACCTTCGGTGCGGTAATGCCGAGTTCGGCGAAATACTTCTTGAGGTCGGCGGGGCGATAGCCGCCGCCGAGTTCGATGAGTCCGATGCACTGGCCTTGTCCATTGCCCGCCGGAAAATCATAGAGCGACGCGAGCTGGACCGGCGTGAAGGATGTCGTGCCATGTGCCGACGCTTGCCAGCGCACGTTGCCATGAGGCTGGCGATGGCGAAAATTCGGCCGCGCTTGCGGACGATTGTCGAGCCCGAGCACGGCCTGCACGACATCCTTCAGTTCGTCCGGCAATTGAACGGCGCCCGTGCGTCCGCGATACGAGCCGCCCTCGTGTTCGAATTGCTGCAGTTCGACGCCGAACGCATCGTCGAACTGTGCGACCGTGCCGGACAGGATCACGGTGCGTCGCGTCGCGTCTTCCCCGACGATGGATAATCCATGCTGGCCCGCGAACGTCTTGACGGCGGCGAGGTCGGCGGGATCGGCGCTGAACTGCCGCGCGAACTCGTCATGAGCGATGTGCCTGTCCGCTGGCTTTGCGGCGGCGAGGCTGCTTACGCGCGCGGCGAACGCGTCATGCGAGCGGCGTCTCACGAGTACGGTGACCTCGAGCCGTTCGGCCGGATCGGCCTTGCCGATGGCGTGCGCGCCGTTATAGGGTGCGCGGTCGCTGCCACTGAGTGGATGTCGTGCCATAACTGAAAATCTCCTTTTGATGGACGTTCGTCGAATGGAAGCGGGCCGAACCATCGACGCCGCCGCGCCTCTCATCGGCGTGGACGGTCGATGACCGGCCGCTTCGTTCGAACGTGTTGCCAGGCTGACTATTTACGGGGTTGGCCCTCCCACGTAGAAATAACTGCCCCAATTCGTCCCGCTGTTCATGTGCATCTGGATGGTGTACAGGTCCGCACCTCCGTTTGCCGTGTCGGTCTCCGCCGTGCCGTTATTGTGCTTCGCATCGTGAGCGTGAGCCGGCATCGACTCGGACGGCGGCGGGGACGGAACCTTACCCTCGGGATGTTGACTCTCGATGGGAATCCAGTCCAGCACCTGACCGTGCGGTGTCGTGGTGGTCTTCACCACCTTGAGTTGGGATTGCCGTTCGTCCAGCCACTGAAACAGCTCCGGGTTCAATCGACGTTGCTCCATTTCCATTTTGACGCTCCGTGTTGCCACGTGTGTGCGCGCCATGTTGCATGTTGCCGGCCTGTCACATCGTCCCCCGAAACCTGACCCGATGACGCAGCATCAGGGCTTGGCGCGTACGAATGTCCCCCGTGCCCCACGTTGCGCGGGCCCCCGCGCTGACACGAAGCGTAGTGCGAGCGAACCGCGGCGCGTTATGACGATCCTGCTGACCAATAGGATGATCTCGCCGTGATTCGATCCGGTATGCTTACTAATTGCCACTCGCATATTCACATTGGCTTGCATTCGCGGCGTGAAGCTTTCATTTGCATGCGCGTCATGGCGATGCGGAGTGATGCCTGGTCGCATCGACCGGGCGGCAGGCTGGAGGAACGTTACAATTTACAATCGGCGGCGCTTCGGAAGACGCGCATGGCCTGAAGGCTGGCTCTGTTCCGCTGTGTTGGTCCTTTTATAATTCACGTCAGTCAATCCCGGAAGCTCACGTAGTGAAACATATCCTCCCTGTCATGCTCGCCTTGCTTGCACTCTATGGCTGCGGGACGTCGAAGACCCAGGCCGAACGCGAACAGGAATTCTCCCGTAACGAAAGCACGCTGGATTCGGCGCAGCGCCGCGCGACGCTTCATTGCCAGGACGCGTCGCAATGTGACGAGGTCTGGAAGCTGACCCAGACCTACGTGCAGCAGCATTCCGACACACCCGTCATTCACGCCGACGCGGTCGCGATCGATACCGACCTGCCCTCCCGGAACGGCCGTGCCAGCTTCTCCGCCACGCGGGTCGCGCAAGGCAGCGGCGCGACGATCGCGCTTTATGCCCAGTGCCGCGGCATGTACGGCGATGAAAAATCGAAAGGCTCGTCTTATGACGACTGCGTCGAAAAAGTCACTTCGGTACAGAACGCGTTTGCGGATTTCGTGCGCCAGCATTTGCATGGCAACTGAAAGCGCAATGCTTGTGTAACCGTGCCGCACGTCGGTCGATTCAGCGCGCTGCAACTTCCCCGGCCCGTTGCTCCGCTGCCGCAGTAGTGGCGCGGGTGGCGGTTGCACTACATCTGCTCGATGACCGCATCGACGAGTTCACGCGCATCGCCAAATGTGCCCGTCGAGGCGGCGAGCGCGGTGAGCCGGTTGTCGATCAATAGCGACGTCAGACCGTGCACGTGGCCCCACGCGGACGTCATCGCGATCGCGTCGGCCGCGCTTAGCGCGCCGAACGCCGCGTTGGCCGCGCGCGGTTCGCCCGAAGCGACATCGAAGACGCCCGCCAGCCCCCGCGCCGACGTGCGCCGGGCCTCGACGAGCGATGGGCGGTTCGGGTCCAGCAACTCGTTGCGCGACATCAACCGGAACAAGTCCGCATTCCTCACCGCGAAGTCGATGTAGCCGCGCGCGATCGCTTTCCGGCGCGCCACGCCGGGCTTCGCAGCGGCCGCGTACTCCGCCATCGACGCCGCGAGCCGGCGGTGTCCACTCGCGGCAAGTTCGCTCAGCACGCCGGCGGTGTCGCCGAAATGATGCTGCGGAGCGGTGTGCGAGACGCCAGCCTCGCGGGCGATCGCGCGCAACGTGAGGCCCTTGAGGCCGTCGCGCTGCAAGACCGTCTCGGCGGCGCGCAGCAGTGCGTCGGGCAGCGATCCGTGATGGTAGGGATGATGCTTCGCCGCGTCGTGCACCGCGTCATGTGCCGGGTCGTGCGTCGTATCGGCGGGTTTCGGCCGCGCTTTCCTGCGCGTGGGATCGGGTTGCTCTTTCTGCATAGGAATCGGGTGATCGCCTCGATATATTTTTACAATGGAAAGATATCTTGACGCAGACACGTCTTGAAGTCAAAATGTTTCCATTGGAAAGATTTCGGGATTCAGGAGCACGGCGACAGCGCTGTGTTCATCCGCGGAGTCTTCGTCTCACTGCGGCGAGCGTCCGCACAAAGGAGAATGTCATGTCCGTCGAAGCGATCCTGAGCGGTACGCCTGTGTGGGTCTGGGTGCTGCTGGCCTTTCTGGTCTCGCGTGGTCTCAAGGCACTGAAAGGCGGCACGGCGCCGCTTTCGAAACTCGCGATCGTACCCGTCGTGTTTACGGGCTGGGGCATCATGCACCTCATCCACGAGCCGTCCGCGAACTGGCATACGGCTCTCGCGTGGATCATCGGCGCCGTGCTCGGACTGGCGATCGGCGTGGCGCTCGCGCAGTCGGGCGGCATGACGGTCGATCGCGAAGCGGGCACGGTCACCCTGCCGGGCTCGGCGGTGCCGCTCGTGCTGATCCTCCTGACGTTCGCGTCGAAGTTCTGGCTGGGAGTGGAACTGGCGACGACCCACGCAGGCGCCGATTCGATGTTCGTGCTGCTGGACGGGCTGGTCTCGGGCGTCACCGCGGGAATCTTCGCGGGCCGCTTCCTGGTGTACTGGCTGGGCTTCCGGCAAGCTGGCGTCCCGGCCTCGGCGATGCTTGGCGATCGTTCCTGAGTCGCATCATCTCAACGGGTCCCGCCATCGCTGGCGGGACTGAGCACTTGAAGCAAGCCCTCGATGTCGTTCGCGATCAGTCCGATCACGAAGCCGACAATCGAATCCTCCCGTGTGTCTCCCGCGTGCGCCGTCCGGCCGCGCTCCCATTCCTGAAGCATCGTGCGGGCGCTGGCGGTTTTCCGGTCGTCGATGGGAACGGCATCCAGCGCGTCGGCGAGCGTCGTCAATATCTTCGGCAGAACCGGATCAACCGGATCAACCGGATCGACCCGCCCGGCGCTCGCGCCGTCCGGCCGGACCGCATCGCGCATCACGGCCTTGCCGAGAAATTGCGCGTCCCTGTGCAGGCGGCCGAGGAAAGGCGCCACCTTGTCGATCGCGTCCGATCGCTCGTTGCGGATCGGCACGAAGACGTGCTCGCGCCCGGCTTCCTTGAGCGCCTCGTCGAGCGCACGCAGCGCCGCTTCACTGCGATTTTCGAGCTGCGACGCCCGCGTCGCGTCGGGCCGTCCCGACAGATGCAGGCCGATCAGTTGCGCGAGACTGCGCAGACTGTCCGCGACGGAGCGGTGCGCCGTCCTGATCGCCCGGTTGGGCCAGATCACCGCGACGATGAACGCCGCGCTTGCGCCGATGATGATCTCCAGCACGCGATGGATCGGTCGCTCGAACGGCGAACCGCCATCGCCCGGAATCAGCACGACGATCACGAGCGTGACGCAGGCGAGGCGCAGCCCCGGATCGAGCGCAGCAAGCACGGCGAGCGGCAGCAGCGCGACGAAGAACACGATGATCGGCGTTGCACCCTGCACGATCGCGACGATGCCCAGCACGCCGACCGCCGCGCCGAGGCAGGCGCCGATGATCTGGTCGCGCGCGGTGCCGAGCGTCTGCGTAAGACTCGGCTGCGTGACGACGACGAGCGTCGTGATCAGCGCCCAGTAACCCTCGGGAAGCGTGGCGAGGCGGGCGGCGCCGTAGCTCAGCGCGCATGCCATGAGCGTGCGTGCGAGTCGTCGGACTTCGGGTACGCCGAAATGGCTTTTTATCGACTGCGTGAGGGGGATCGTCATGGCACCTGTTTGGTGATGCTTCGTCTGTCGGATATTGGATCGCAACTAACGGTCAATTCTGAAACCGTCCTTCATTCCGGCGCGCAAACGGACCTGGAACACCGCCAGCAACGCAACGGAGTTTCATCATCCGATGTTTTCAGGCTAATGAAAGGGCGAGTTGCGCGGGGTTCTCATTCGACCGCTTGCGAACGGGTTTCCTGATGGCCTTCTGCGCGGCCGGCCGCGGCTGCGCCATTTCCTGCACGCAGAGGCTGAACGCGGGCCGCACGTCGCAAGCGATCCAGTCGAGTTCCCCGGCGGCGACGCGCTTCGCGAGCAAACCATACACATCGGCATCGAACGAATACGCCTGCGGCGCCGCGCCGATCAGTGGCTCGATCTCATCGACGCTCGCGCACGATCCCAGATAGCACCACCGGTCGACGACATGCCACGCCACGCGCTTCGTTTCGTCATCGCGCTCGGCAATCGCGATCGGCCCCGCGTGCGGCCAGCGCAGCACGCGCGACGCATCCAGCGCCTCACGCACGCGCGCGGCGTGCCCGGCGAGCGTTTCCGCGCCGACACAGGCGCCCTTGCAGCGCCGCACCTGATAGCCGAAGCAGCCGCGCACGCTGCCCGTGGGGATTTTTTCGAGGCCGAGCGTCGCGTGACACAGGCCGTGTTCATCGGCGAGGCGGCGCAAATGCGCGTGCGCCTTCGCCCGCGACTGATAAACGCCGAAGAGACCGTCCTCGCGCGAGAAGTCGCGCTTCTTCGCATGGATCAGCACCGGCGCGTGCGCGCCCGCGAGCCATTGCCATGCACAGGTACCGGCGGCGGCGCGGCGCAACAGCCGGTTGTGCACGGGTTCTAGTTCCTTGACGAGCTTCGCTTCGAGCAGCAGCGCGCCGAGTTCGCCGACGGTCTCGTGCGCCTCGATGCGCCGGATCGTCTGCGAAATCGCGAGGTCCTTGGCGAGCCGATAGTCGCCGGAAAAATGCGACATCACGCGCTGCTTCAGGTTCACGCTCTTGCCGACATAGAGCGGCAGGTCGTCGTCGCCACGGAACACATAGACGCCGGGCGTCGAGGGCAATGCGTCGAGCGCGCTCTCCGGCAGGGCGGCGGGCAGCGCGGCGCGGCGGATCAGCGCCTTGACGGCTGCATCGACGAGGTCCTGTGCGTAAACCTCATGGATCTTTTGCCAGAACTGCCAGAGCAGGTCGGCGTCGGCGAGCGCGCGGTGGCGGCCTTCGGGCGCGAGTCCGAAACGTGCGATCAGCGAATCCAGCCCGTGACGCTGCACCGATGGAAAGAGCGCCCGCGACAGCCGCACCGTGCACAGCACGTCGGCGCGAAAGGTGAGGCCCGCGCGCCGGAACTCGTTCTTCAGGAAGCCGTAGTCGAAGCGCGCATTGTGCGCGACGAAGAGCTTGCCGCTCAGGCGCTCGATGAGCGCCTCGGCGAGCGACGCGAAGGTGGGCTGGCCGCACAGCATCGCGTCGTCGATGCCGGTCAGCTTTTCGATGAACGGTGGCACCGGCGTTTGTGGATCGACGAGCACGCTCCAGCGCTCGACGCCCGCGCGGCTCACTTCCACGACGCCGATTTCCGTGATGCGATCGGTCGTCGCGTTGCCGCCGGTCGTCTCCAGGTCGACGAACACGATCGGACGCGCGAGCGCTTCGAGCAGGGCGTCGGCGTTGGCGTCGGCGTCAGTATCGGTGTCGGTGTCGGAGGGAAGGGCGGGGCGCATTGGAGCCATTCGAATGAGCTTCGATTGTAGCGTCTCGACGTTGACGCAACTTCAACGCTTTTCGACTTCGAGCGCCTTCGCGTAACCCGTCAGTTCGAGATAGCCGCGTCCGCGCGCGTGGACGTTCCGTCCGTCGCCACCAAGCGTGACGGCGCCTTCCCAGTAGAGCGCGCCGGTGGAATCGCGCGAGTCGAGTTCCTGGTCGTCGAGGAGCGGCGTCAGATGCCAGCGCAACGCGCCGACGCGCACGTTCATCGCGACCGGGTAGGACGTGTCCGTGCGCGGCGAGCGCCAGCGGCGTGCGGGCGTGAATTCGACTTCGCCGGGGCCGTATTGCGCCATGCGGCCGTCGCGGTCGCGCAGTGCGGCGTGCGCCCACAACGCGCGGCCATCTCGGCCGCGTACCTTGAACGCCATCAGCGCGGAGCCGTCGTCGAGATTCGCGCCGAGCCAGTCCCAGCCCGAAGCGTCGGCGGCAAGCAGCGTGCTCGACCATTCGTGATCGAGCCACGCGCGGCCGGTCACGGCGACAGGCGCGCCTGCCCCTTCTGCGTTCGATGTCGCGGGCCGCGTCACGCTGCCGCTCACCTGCAACTGCGGCTCGCTGTAGTAGTAGCTCGCCTGTTCGGACAGCGGCCCTTTGCGCGAGTACCCGCGCTCGCCCTGGATCATCGGCGGTTGCGTCGGTGTGAACGTCAGGTGCAGCGCGAAGCCGGCGGCATCCGCGTTCACCGTGTAGCGGCCATCGGCTTCGCGGAGCATGTGCCAGGCGTCGAGTCCGACGTCGGTATTCGCGGCCTTCGCATAAGCGAGGCCGAAGCCTTCCCGCGCGATCTTCTGATCGTGGACGAGCCGCCCGTGCGCGGGATCGCTCAACGCGGCATGCGCGATGATCAATTGCGCGGGCGCGAACGCGCTCGGGTTCGCGTCGCCCTGACCCGTCTTCGAACGGAAGAACGTGATCTGGAAGCCGAGCGGCTGGTGGTCCGGCGTCTCCAGCCAGCCGGTCGCGTACCACCACTCGGTGCGATAGTCGGGATGCGCACCGCTGTCCTGCGGCAAGACGAGCGGGCGGCCCTCGACGACCGCGGCGAATTCGGAGCCACCGCCGAGCGCCGCCATCGAAAGCAGCGCGAGCGACATCGCCAGCATGAAGCGGCGCATCACCAGTCCTCCCGGACGGCGCGCACGGCATCGACGGAAACCGCGCGGCGGCCCGCCATCACCGCCGTCGCGCACGACGACACCAGCATCACGCAGCCGATCCCCGCGATGAGCGTCCACGGCACATGCAGTGACATGCTCCAGTGAAACGACTGCGGATTGACGACGAACACGAGGATCAGGCTGATCGCGAAGCCGAGCACGCAACCCATCGCGATGCCGAGCGCGGTGAGCAGGCCGCCCTCCGCTGCGAGGAGCGCGAGGATCTGCCGCCGTGTCACGCCGACGTGCCGCAGCATGCCGAACTCGCGGGAACGCGCGAGCGTCTGCACGGAAAACGTCGCGGCGACGCCGAACAAGCCGATCACGATGGCGACCGCTTCCAGCAAATACGTGACGGCGAAACTCCGGTCGAAGATCGTGAGCGTGCGGGCGCGGATGTCGCCCGGTTGCGAGAACTCCAGCGCGGCGCCGAACGGCAGCGCGTGCATCGCCGCGGTGACGCGCGAAGCGGACGCGCCCGCGCCGAGCGTGATGGCGGCATCGGTGGCGGTGGTGTCGTGCGTGAGCAGGCGGTAGTCGGCGATGCGCATTTGCAGCGCGCCCGTCTGGCGCACGTAATCGCGCCAGATTCCCGCGACGACGAACGTGCGATCGGCGCCGCCGAGCGGCAGGCGCAGCCGCTCGCCGATCCGATAACCGTACAGATCGACCATCGCTTCCGACGCCCACACCGGCGTTTCGCCTGCGCGCCATGCCGTCGGCGGCAGCGCGGCGCCCGTGAGTTGCAGGTTCGCGCCGGGATCGGCGGCGTCGATCTCGCGCGCGAGCAGCGCGACGGCGGGCCGCGCCGGATCGAGCGTCAGGCGCGACGTGCGCGTGAACGCCGCGTGCTTCACGCCGTCGACGGCGGCAAGCTGCGCCTGCTGGTCGGGCCGCAGGCCGCCGGTGTCGCCGCTGGCCGCGACGCGCACGTACAGGTCGGCGGAGAGCAGGTGCACGAGCCAGTCTTCCACCGAGATGCGAAAGCTCGCCACCATGATCCCCATCGCGACGATCAGCGTGAAGCTGGACAGCACGCCGCCCATCGCGATCGACGCCTGGCCCGGCGCATTGGCGAGCCGCGCGAGCGCGAGCGTGATGACGGCGGAGCGTTTGCGCGTGGCGTGACGGCGGCTGGCGGCGCGGAACACGACAGCCGTCAGGCGCGGCATCAGCGCGATCCCGCCGACCAGCAGCAACGCGACGGCGACATAGCCCGCGATGGGCGCGTCGAAGACCGGCGGCGCCTGCGTCAATGCCGCGCCCGTTGCGAGGCACGCCAGCGCGGGCCAGGGTGTCGCGAGCGGCGCGAGCGCGGCTTCCTCGCTGCCGGCCTTGAGCGCCGGCGCCGGGCGGGCGCGCGCCGCCTCTAGCGCGGGAACGAGCGTGCCGAAGAGCGCCACGCCGATGCCGAGCGCGAGAAACACAACGCTCGCGACCGGCTCGAAACCGACGCGCGGCTGCACGCCCGGGAAATACCCGCCGCCGAGATCACTGCCGAAATAGCGCAGCGCAAGGGCCGCCACCGCGTAGCCGAGCACGAGGCCGAGCAGCGCGCCCGCCACTCCGAGCAATGCGCCTTCGAGCATGATTTGCCGCAGCAACAGCGCGCGCGTCATGCCGAGCACGCGCAGCATCGCGAATTGCGCGCGCCGCCGCACGACTGCCGACGCCTGCGTCGAAAACACGAGAAACGCGCCGGTGAAAAGCGCGACCAGCGCGAGCACGTTCATGTTGATCCGGTAGGCGCGCGAAAGCCGGTCGGTGCGGCTTTCGATATCGCGCGTCTCCGACACCACGAAGCGGCTGCCGAGTTCATTCTGCAACGCCTGCCTGAACCGTTCGCGATCGACCCCGCGCGCGAGTTGCAGATCGACGCGCGACAGGCGGCCGAGCATCCCGAAGCGCCATTGCGCGGCGGCGATGTCCATCACCGCGATGCGCTGGCCCGCCCGTGCGCGCGCGATACCGCCGGCCACCCGCAGGCGCACGGGCGACGTGCCGTTTTGCAGCGACACCGTGCCGCCGATGCGAGCGTCGAGCCATTGCTGCGCGGCGGTCGAGAGAAAGAGGGCGTCGTCGGCGACGACATCGAAGGGCGCTTGCGCCGACGGTACGCCGGTCAGGTCGGGCGCGATCCGCCGGGCCTTGAACACGTCGATGCCGAGCACCTTCAGCGGCGCGTTCTGCTCTGGCACCGAGACGTCGATCTCCAGCACCGGGCTGGCCAGCGCCACGCCCTCACGCGTTGCGAGACGCGGGTACAGGCTTTCGTCGAATAGAGGCGTGGCGCTGCGCACTTGCAGGTCCGCGTCGCCCGACAGGCTGCGCGCGGCGGCGGAGAATTCGTTGAACGCGGCGCTGTTGATCAGTTGCACCGCATAGCCGAGCCCGACGCCGAGCGCGATCGTCGCGATCGCGACCAGCGCGCGTCCGCGATGGCTGCGCCATTGCGCGGCGAGCAGCCAGCGCGTCAGCGTGCGGTGGGCCGCGGCGAGTTCCGTCATGCGTCACGCGCGGCTTTGAGCGACGCGAGTGGCGCGAGCGGCGCGGCGTGCAGCGCGCCGTCGGCAAGGATCAGCACGCGGTCCGCGAACGCGGCAGCGGCTTCGGAGTGCGTGACCAGCATCGTCGCGGCGCCGCTGGCCTTCGCTTCCGCGCGCAGCAGCGCGAGCACTTCGTGGGCGGTCTGCGGATCGAGGTTGCCGGTGGGTTCGTCGGCGAGGATCAGGCGCGGGCGATGCACGAGGGCGCGGGCGATCGCCACCCGCTGCAACTCGCCGCCGGACAACTGGCGCGGCAGGTCGTCGCCGCGGCCGTGCAGGCCGACCGCCGCCAGCATCTCAAGCGCTCGCGCCGGCGGCATGCCGTTCAGCAGCAGCGGCACGGCGACGTTCTGCGCGAGCGTCAGATGCGGCAGCACGTGGAAGGCCTGGAACACGAAGCCGAGCTTTTGCCGGCGCAGACGCGTGGCGGCGTCGTCGGTGAGGCGCGAGATGGGTGTGCTGTCGATCAGGACGTCGCCGCTGTCGGCGCTTTCGAGTCCGGCGATCAGGTTGAGGAGCGTTGACTTGCCGACGCCCGAGTCGCCCATGATCGCGACGAATTCGCCCGCGCCGAGGGCGAAATCGAGTCCGTCGAGAACGATGCGGCTGCCGGTGTAGGCCTTGTGCAGGCTTCGGCATTCCAGAGCGGGGGGGGCGGCTGGGCTCATGGGGATGATGGTCGCTGGCGCTTGGGGTGGGGTTGGGGTTGGGGTTGGTGGATTTACACCGTTTGATGCGCTCAGGCTTCTATGGAACTTGTTTTGTTTTTGGTTTATTTGCTCTGCCCCTGTCCGGGGCGGGACTCACTTTCTTTGCTGCTGCAAAGAAA
>NZ_FCON02000118.1 GCF_001544535.1 Caballeronia choica
CCGCCGTACTACGTCTTAGCGGTGGCGTTGGCCCGAGCGCGGCGTGTCGCGCCGGCCAGCGCCTGCGCCGTCGCCGCGGGGTTTGCCGCCGAGCAACGCCCCGGCGTTCGACGGCGCATTGCGCTGACCATTCGAATGCGCGGGACGCGGCGCGTCGGCCTTGCGAGGCGCGTTCGGATTGCCGTTCGGCTTCGCCGCCATCGGCTTTTGCGAGCGCGAGTCACGCGAGCCATTGCCATTGCCGCCGCCGTTCCCGCCCGCCGGCTTCGCACCGTTCGAACCGGCGCCTTCGCGGCGCGGCGCACCCTGACGCGGCGAACGCTGACCGCCGCCGCCACCCTGGCTGCGTCGCTGGATCGGTTCCGGCTTCGCGCTCGGGTCCGGTTCGAAGCCCACGATGATTTCCTGCGGAATCGGACGCTTGATGAGCCGCTCGATGTCCTTCAGCAACTGATGCTCGTCGACGCAAACCAGCGACACCGCTTCGCCCGTCGCCCCAGCGCGGCCGGTACGGCCGATCCGGTGCACATAGTCTTCCGGCACATTCGGCAAGTCGTAGTTCACGACGTGCGGCAGTTGATCGATATCGATGCCGCGTGCCGCGATATCGGTGGCGACCAGCACCTGCAACGTCTCGCTCTTGAACTCCGCGAGCGCGCGCGTGCGTGCCGACTGGCTCTTGTTGCCGTGAATCGCGAGCGCGCTGATGCCGTCCTTGCCGAGTTGCTCGGCAAGGCGGTTCGCGCCGTGCTTCGTGCGCGTGAAGACGAGCACCTGAAACCAGTTGTGCTGCTTGATCAGATGCGTGAGCAGTTCGCGCTTCTTGTCGCGATCGACCGGGTGGATCTTCTGTTCGATGCGCTCGGCCGTCGTATTGCGGCGGGCGACTTCGATCAGCGCCGGCGAATCGAGCAGGTTGTCGGCGAGCGTCTTGATTTCGTCGGAGAAGGTGGCCGAGAAGAGCAGGTTCTGGCGCTTCGGCGGCAGCTTCGCGAGGACGCGCTTGATGTCGTGGATGAAACCCATGTCGAGCATGCGGTCGGCTTCGTCGAGCACGAGAATCTCGAGATGCGACACGTCGATGGTCTTTTGCTGCATGTGATCGAGCAGACGGCCGGGCGTTGCCACGACGATATCGACACCGCGCTTCAACGCGTCGATCTGCGGATTGATGCCGACGCCGCCGAACATCACGGTCGACTTCAGTTTCATGTACTTGCCGTAGGCGCGCACGCTTTCCTCGACCTGCGCGGCGAGTTCGCGCGTCGGCGTGAGGATCAGCGCGCGCACGTGGCGCTTCGCACCGGCGGCGGGCGGTGCCATTTGCGACAGGCGCTGCAGAATCGGCAGAGTGAAGCCGGCGGTCTTGCCGGTGCCGGTTTGCGCGCCGGCGAGCAGGTCGCCGCCATTCAGGACGGCCGGAATGGCCTGGAGTTGAATCGGCGTGGGGCTGGTGTAGCCGAGTTCATTGACGGCGCGCAGCAGGGGTTCGGAAAGTCCGAGGGAATCGAAAGACATAGATTGTTTGCAAATTCGGTATGACGACCGGCGCTGACGCTTTCGGGCCACAAATGCGGACCGTTGCGCTGGAATCAGCGCGCGTACGACGATCGAAGTAATCGGGCGGCATGGCGTCCGGTGCATTCACCGGGCGTCTGGAAAGATGCCGCGAAGATCGACGCGCTATCAAGACACGTCGACTGGCGTTAAGTTGCATCCGAAACGCCTTGATGCGTTTCGCGCGTCAGGCGTGGCCCGGGGTTGAACGTCTCAAGCGACGTAGCGGGCCACGCTGACAAATTGACACAAGCTGCCTGCCAGCACGAACAGGTGCCAGATGCCGTGGCCGTGCCGGATGCGCTCGTCGTTGATGAAAAAGTAGATACCGGCGCTATAGATCACGCCGCCCGCCACCAGCCACGCAGTGCCTGCGGGCGGCAGCGCCGAAACGAGCGGACGGACGGCTACGAGCGCGAGCCAGCCCATCAACACGTAAAGCACCATCGAAACGCTGCGGGTTCGGCGCCCGAGCGTGAGTTCCTGCACGATGCCGAAGAGCGCGAGCCCCCAGCTTACGCCGAACAGCGACCAGCCCCACGGACCACGCAAGGTGACGAGCGTGAACGGGGTGTAGCTGCCTGCGATCAGCAAGTAGATTGCCGAATGATCGCATTTTTGCAGTACCGCCTTGACCCGCGGATTGCGCGCCCAGTGATACAGCGTGGAAATGGCGTATAGCGCGAACAGCATCGCGCCATACACGGCGAAACTCACGACCTTGTACGGATCGCCTTCGAAGGAGGCCATCGTAACGAGCGCCGCCAGTCCCGCCACCGACAGCACCGTGCCGACCAGGTGACTGATGCTGTTGAAACGCTCACCAAAATGCATTTCGCTTCCCCGCGCGGCGCTCGCATGAAGCCTTGCGCGCAAGCCGCACATTCCATTACGTATAAAAGACAAGGGGCGCGGCCTTGACTTCAAAGGCTGCGCCCCAGCGTCTATTGTACGCTTTTAGCGAAGAACGTCAGTCGAGCGGGGCAGAACGCAGATTGCTGACCTGCTGCGGCGACACCGGCGTGCCGTGGTTGCCCCACGACATACGGATGTACGTCACGACGGAAGCCACTTCCGTATCCGACAGCGCCTGCGCGAACGGCGGCATGCCGTGCGGCATCGGATTGCCTTCGGTGCTCGGCGGATAGCCGCCATTCAACGTCATGCGGATCGGGTTGACGGCCGACTGCATCTGGATCGACGGGTTGTTGGCGAGCGGCGGGTAGGCCGGCGGCTTGCCGAGACCGTTCTCCGCGTGACACTTCGCGCAATTTTCCGTGTAGACCTTCTTGCCCATCTGCAGCAGTTCGGTGCCGAATTTCTCCGACGTCTCGAGTTGCAGCGTTTCCGGCGCTTCCTTCTTCTGCGGGATCGACTTGAGATACGTCGACATCGCGTTGATGTCCGCGTCGTTCATGTACTGCAGACTGTTGTGGACCACTTCCGCCATCGGACCGAACACCGCGCCGCGCTGCGACACGCCGGTCTTCAGCAGGTCGTTGATGTCCTTGATGTCCCAGTCGCCGAGGCCGGCTTCCTTGTTCGACGTGAGCGACGGCGCATACCAGTTCTGCAGCGGGATCAGGCCGCCGGCGAAGGCCGCCGAGCTGACCGGGCCGCCCATCGCATTGATCGACGTGTGGCACATGCCGCAGTGGCCCAGGCCTTCGACGAGATACGCGCCGCGGTTCCATTCGACGGACTTGGTCGGGTCCGCCTTGTATTCGCCTTCGGTGAAGAACAGCGTGCGCCAGCCGATCAGCAGGTTGCGGTTGTTGAACGGGAAGCGCAGTTCATGCGGACGGCTCGCGACCGAGACCGGCGCGACCGAGCGCAGGTACGCGTAGATCGCGTCCGAGTCGGTGCGCGTGACCTTCGTGTAGCTCGTGAACGGGAAGCCCGGATACAGCAGGCTGCCGTCCTTCGAACGGCCCGTGTGCATCGCGCGGTAGAAGTCGTCCGACGTCCACTTGCCGATGCCGAACTTGTCGTCGGGCGTGATGTTCGGCGTGAACATCGTGCCGAACGGCGTGGCCATCGGCAGGCCGCCCGCGAATTCCTTGCCGCCGCGCACCGTGTGGCAGGCGATACAGTCGCCGGCGCGGGCGAGATACTCGCCCTGCTTCACGAGCGCGACCTTGTCGGCCGGCGTCGCGGCGACCGCGCCGCCCGAATGGAGGTTGTCGCCGCCCGACCAGAGGACGGCACCGGCTGCGACGGCTGCCACGACGACAGCCGAGAGTGCGAACAGGGACTTGCGTTTCATTTTGTTGTCGCTCCTCACGCCTTATTGCGGTTCGCTGCCGCACTTGAGCGGCGTCTTCAACGAGCCAGCGGGCGCGGGCACCGGGTTGGCAGGTGCGGTTTGCGTCGAGAGCCATGCGGCGACGGCGGTGACGTCGTCGTCGGTCAGGCGGGAGGCGATCTGCTGCATGCAATCAGGCGCGATGGCGTGCCGCGTGCCCGAACGCCAGGCGCCGACCTGCGCGCTGATGTAGTCCGAATGCAGCCCGACGAGACCCGGGATGGCCGGCTGCATGCCGGTCAGCGTCTTGCCGTGACAGGCCGCGCACGCGGGAATCTGTTTCGATGCATCGCCGTTCAGCACGATTTGCTGGCCGCGCGCAAGCGTGGACGGCGACACGTTGCTCTTCGCCGGCGTCGGATACGGCGGGCGTTGCTGCGAGAAGTACGTCGCGATCTGATGAAGGTAGTCGTCGGAGAGATACGTGACGAGGTAGTTCATCGGCGGGTACTTGCGGCGCCCTTCGCGGAAGTTCTGCAACTGGTTGTACAGATAGTCGGCGGGTTTGCCGGCGAGACGCGGGAAATAGTCGTTGTCGGTGCCTTCACCATGCACGCCGTGGCATGCCGTGCAGCCTTGCACGCGCGCCGCCATCGTGTCCGGGGCGAGCGGCTGGGTTTGCGCCTGCGCGGCACTGAAAGCGCCAGCGCTGCCAATCAGTGCCAGGCCGAGCAACGAGGCGAGCAGCGGACGGAAATTGCGTCTTGGAGACACGCGACACTCCATGAAATTCGGGGACCTGCCGAGCTTCGTTCGGCTCGGTGCGAAGGTGGCGAGCTACTACCACAAAAGGCTCGACGAGCCTCTGATGCGAGCGGCATTCTATCATCGATGCCTGATGATGACTATTTGGGCTTGGCCTTTCCAGGCGGGCGTTGCGGCGTTTCCGCGACAATTTGTCACGCGATTTCGCGTCGCTGGATTGACCTGTTCAATGAACTTGTTGCGCGCTTCATGCTCGCATTGCGTCGACAAACGCTCGACTCGCGGCCGTCATGCACGCGCTCGACAAAAGTATCAAGGCGTTTCAATACGTGCATGCGGAGCGTCCGTTCGACTAGACTTCGCACGCCGTTCCACCGTACTTAAACGTTCCCTATCGTCCCTGGGTCCCTTGCATCATCCTTCCATGACGTACGTGACACATTCGCCCGACTCCCACGCTCCCCATGTTTCCCACGCTCGCACGCCGGCCGGGGAGCGCTCATGAGCCACGACCCGCTCTGGTTCGCGCAGGTCGCGCTCGCCGCGCTCGCGGACATCGCCTTTGCCGGCACGCTCGGCGCCGTTCTGATGCTTGGATGGCTGTCAAAGGAGAAGGCATTCGCGACCATCTCTCCGGCCCGCTTCGGCTGGGCACGCGCGCGGCGCGTCGGCATCGGCGGCGCGCTATTGCTGGCGCTCGCGAACCTCGTGTCGCTCTGGCTGCAGGCGGCGTCGATGAGCGGCGTGCCGGTCATGGAGGCGGGGTCATCGGTGTGGACGGTCCTCACCCAGACGCACGCCGGCATCGGCTGGGCGATCGCGCTGGCCGGCAGCCTGCTGCTCGTCCTCGCGACGGCGTCGGGTGCGCCGTTCGGCGCCGGGCGCCTCACGCTGGCCGCGCTTGGCGCGATCGTCGCGGCGGCGGGCAAGGCGTCGGTCGGTCATGCCGCCGATGCCGGCGCGTTCTCCGTCGCCGAGATCATCCAGACCGTGCACCTGCTGGCGACGGGCGTCTGGGGCGGCGTCGTCATCACGGGAGCGCTTGCGGTGCTGCCGGCGCTCGGCACGTCGCTCGCGCGCGCGTTCCTGATTCGCATCACGGGGCGCATGTCGACGGTGGCCGTCGTCGCGGTGGTGCTCGTCATCGCGACGGGTGCGTTCAACGCGTTTCGCGGGCTCGGCGGCGCGGCGGGCGTGCTGCAGGAGAGCGTCTGGGGACAGGTGCTGATCGTGAAGGCCGTGCTCGTCGGCACGGCATTGATCTTCGGCGCGCTGAACCGCTGGTCGGCCTTGCCGCGCCTGAAGCGCACGGCATCGACGGTCGATGCGCACACCGTGACCGGCGTGATGCGCGTCGAGGCGGTGCTGATGATCGGCGTGTTCGTCGCGGCTTCCGTGCTGTCGCACAGCGTGCCGGGCTTTGCGTTCGCGGGGTAGCGGGGTGCCGGTTGATGCGGGCGGCGCGCTTCTGTTCCGCAGGCAGCGCCGTGTTCAGAAGCGGTGGTTCTCCAGGTACGTTCGGACCTGAGTTGCCGCTTCGACTTGTGGCTTGCGCACGCGCGATCGTTCGTTCGCTGGATCGCTATTCGTAGCCCAGCTTGTGGCTGACGATCGGCGCGCAAAAGAGCGCAACCGCGCAGCCGGCCGCCTTGCCTTGCAGTTCGACGAGCGCGCCGTGCGACGCGTAGGCGACCCAGTCGACGAGCTGCGGCAGACAGAACACGACCGCCGCGCCGATGAAGCAGCGCGTGAGCGTCGATATACGCCAGCCGCGCTGCACGCCCACCGCCGCGCCGATCACGCGCGAGACGCCGAACAGCACCAGCGCGCCGACGGCCAATTGGGCTCGGACATACTCATCAGGGAAGGCGTGGAACATGCTCGTCTCTCGGGGCGTTTGCAAGTCATGCCAGCATAATCGCAGGTTTCCGGCCGATATGTACGACAAGACCCAGACCCAGACCCAGACCTGGACCGGCCCCGGCGGCCGCGCACGGAAGGCCGCCACCGCCCGATGAAGCCGTTCACCACTCCGCGACGCTGCCATCCGCGTGACGCCACACCGGGTTGCGCCAGCGATGGCCGATCTTCGCCATCTCGCGCACCTTCTCCTCGTTCACCTCGATGCCAAGCCCCGGTCCTTGCGGAATCGCCACCATGCCGTCGTCGTACTTGAAGACTTCCGGATTGCGGATGTAGTCGAGCAGATCGTTGCCCTTGTTGTAATGGATGCCCAGGCTCTGTTCCTGGATGAACGCGTTGTAGCTGACGGCGTCGAGCTGCAGGCAGGCCGCGAGCGCGATCGGCCCGAGCGGGCAATGCAGCGCGAGCGCGACGTCGTAGGCTTCCGCCATCGACGCGATCTTGCGGCATTCCGTAATCCCGCCCGCATGCGACGCGTCCGGCTGGATGATGTCGACGTAGCCGCCGGCGAGGATGTGCTTGAAATCCCAGCGCGAGTAGAGGCGCTCACCGAGCGCGATCGGCGTGCTCGTCTGGTTGACGATGTCGCGCAACGCTTCGACGTTCTCCGACAGGACCGGTTCCTCGATGAACATCAGCTTGAACGGATCGAGTTCCTTCGCGAGCACCTTCGCCATCGGCTTGTGCACGCGGCCATGAAAGTCCACGCCGATGCCCACGTTCGGCCCCACGGCCTCGCGCACGGCGCGCACGTTGTCGATCACGCTCTGCACGCGGTCGAAGGTGTCGATGATCTGCAATTCTTCCGAGCCGTTCATCTTCACGGCCTTGAAGCCGCGTTCGACCACCGCGCGCGCGTTATTGGCGACATCGCTCGGACGGTCGCCGCCGATCCACGAATACACCTTGATCCTGTCGCGCACCTGGCCGCCGAGCAGCGCATGGACCGGCACGCCATGATGCTTGCCCTTGATATCCCACAGCGCCTGATCCACGCCCGCGATCGCGCTCATGCCGATCGGCCCGCCGCGATAGAAGCCCGAGCGATACATGACTTGCCAGTGATCTTCGATCAGGAGCGGATCGCGGCCGACCAGATAGTCCGACAGTTCGTCGACGGCCGCCGCCACCGTATGCGCGCGCCCTTCGACGACCGGCTCGCCCCAGCCGACGATGCCTTCGTCGGTTTCGATCTTGAGGAAGCACCAGCGCGGCGGGACGATGAAGGTTTCGAGTTTGGTGATTTTCATGGGTAGCGTCTCCTGACAGGAACCGACATGCTATCAAATAATCTCGTTGTGGTCGTATTAATAGTATTATTTGAGCCGAACATTTTGGCAAAAGGAGACCGCCATCCATCACGACCTGCACGGGCGCGTCGCGTATGAACTCGGCACCGGGATCCTGCGCGGCGATTTCCCGCCCGAATCGACACTGCCGCGCGAAGCCGAACTGATGGAGCGTTTCGGCGTCAGCCGCACGGTGCTGCGCGAAGCGCTGCGCACGCTCACGTCGAAGGGGCTGGTCGGATCGCGGCCGAAGGTCGGCACGCGCGTGCGCATGCGCAGCGCGTGGAACATGCTCGATGCCGATGTCCTCGAATGGTATGCACGCGTCGCGCCGCCGCTGGAGTTCGCGCTCAAGCTCCAGGAAATGCGCGAGATGATCGAGCCGTACGCAGCCGCGCTCGCCGCTGCGAACCATCAGGCCGCGACGCTCGCGATGCTCGCCGACGCGCATCGGTCGATGGCGGAAGCGCAGAACGTCGACGAATGGGTGCGCGCCGACCTGCGGTTCCATCTCGGCGTGCTGGCCGCGTGCAGCAATGAATTGCTGATTCCGCTCGGCACGCTGATCGAGCGCACGCTCGAAGGGCAATTGCGGCTCAACGCGAAGCGCGCCGAGGTGTTCAACGCGTCGATGGCGGAACACACGGCCGTGTTCGATGCGATCGTCGCGCGTGACCAGAGCGGCGCACGGCGCGCGATGGCCCATCTGCTGGGCGTCACGCGCGAGCGGATCGAGAGTTGATCGCGCGCGCCGTCATAGCGCGTTGAGCGGAATCTTCAGATAAGTGGTGCCGTTGCCGGCCGCGTCGGGGAACTGTCCGGCGCGGATGTTCACCTGGATCGCCGGGAGGATCAGCGTCGGCATGCCGAGTGTGGCGTCGCGCGCTTCGCGCATCGCGACGAATTCGTCCTCCGTCTTGCCCGCGCCCACGTGGATGTTGTGCAGCCGTTGCGCGCCGACCGTCGTCTCCCATTGCGGGTCGCGCGAGTCGGGCGGGTAGTCGTGGCAGACGAAGAGACGCGTATCGGCGGGCAGCGTGAGCAGGCGCTGGATCGACCGGAACAGCGTGCGCGCGTTGCCGCCGGGGAAATCGCAGCGCGCCGTGCCGACGTCCGGCAGGAACAAGGTGTCGCCGATGAATACCGCATCGCCGATCCGGTACGCCATGTCGGCTGGCGTGTGGCCCGGCACGTACATCGCCGTTGCCTCGAGTGCGCCGATCCGGAACTGCTCGCCATCGCTGAAGAGGTGATCGAACTGGGAACCGTCGAGCTGAAATTCCGGTTCGAGATCGAAGATCTTCTTGAACACGCCCTGCACCGTGCGAATCGATTCGCCGATTGCGATCTTCCCGCCCAACTCGCGCTTCAGATAGGGCGCCGCCGACAGATGATCGGCGTGCGCGTGCGTCTCCAGAATCCACACGGCCTCCAGCGCCTCTTCGCGGACGAACGCCTTGACGGCATCGGCGGAGCACGTCGACGTGCGGGCGGCCTTCGGGTCGTAATCGAGCACCGAATCGACGATTGCGCAGGGCGAACCGGGCTTCTCGTACACGACGTAAGTCATCGTGCCGGTATTGAGGTCGAAGAAAGGCTGGACGGTCGGGCGCACGGTTTTTCTCCCGCGTAACAGATCGGTTGTGCTTTCGACAGTATGCCCGCGCCCAAGTCGGTTGAGTGAGTTGACTAAGCGTGCGCGACCTCCGTATCGCCGCCCTCGGGCACATCACCTCGCTCATTCCCCAGCCACGTCACCGCGCGCTTTTCGCGTTCATCGACCGTCATCCTCAGCACGTCCGGCCGCGCATAGTGCCCGACCGGATCGAAGTCGAACTTCGCGCGCACGATGTCGCCCATATCGAGATCGGCGACGAGCACCTGCTCGCCATCGAACGCTGGCGCGGCCAGGAATTCGCCCATTGGGCTCACGATGCAACTGCCGCCCCGGCACACCACTTCCGACTCCGCCATGTCGCGAAACGCCGGGTAGTCGGCGGGATAATCGCTGCGCCGCGCGAACTGGTTGCACGACAGCACGAAGCAGCGTCCTTCGAGCGCGATGTGCTGCATGCTCGCGAGCCAGCCGTCGCGCGGATCGGCGGTCGGCGCGCAGTAGATCTCGACGCCCTTGCCATAGAGCGCCGTGCGATAGAGCGGCATGTAGTTCTCCCAGCAGATCGCGGTGCCGACTCTGCCGAGCGGCGTATCGACGACCGGAATCGTCGAGCCGTCGCCGAAACCCCAGACGAGCCGTTCAGCGCCCGTCGGCATCAGCTTGCGATGCTTGGCCGCAAGCGCGCCATCGGGTGCGAACACGAGCGCCGTGCAATACAGCGTGCCGCCTTCGCGCTCGATCACGCCGATCACGAGATGCAGCGCGTGCTCGCGCGCGATGTCGCCGAGCGTTTGCGTCGCGGGCCCGGGAACGTCGATCGACGATGCCCAGTAACGCCGGTACCACTCGCGCCCTTCCTTGCCGCGCGCGCCGACGACCGTGAAAAAATCCATGCCGCGCGGATACGCCGAGACGAACGCTTCGGGAAAGAGCGCCAGTTGCGCACCGTTCGCGGCGGCTTCGTGCGCGAAATGGCGGACCTTGGCGAGCGTCGCATCGAGATCGAATGCAACCGGCGCCGCCTGCACGACGGCCACGCGCACGCGTTCGGCGGGAGTTGTCTGAGTCATCGTTCTGTTCCTCAAAGGTGTAGGGTCGGATGTCATGCGTCGTCGATGTCGCGGCCCTTGGTCTCGCGCACGAAGATCAGCCCGACGACGAAGCCGAATGCCGCGATCAGCACCGGATACCAGAGGCCGAAGTACATGTCGCCCGTGGCGGTCACGAGGCTGAAGGAGATCGTCGGCAGCAGTCCGCCGATCCAGCCGACCCCCACGTGATACGGCACCGACAACGCCGTGTAGCGGATGCGCGTCGGAAACAGTTCGACGAGCGCGGCGGCGAGCGGGCTGTAGACCATCGTCACGAGGCCGATCAAGAGCGTGAGCAGCAGGAGCGCCATCGGATAGTCGATTTGCGCGGTATCGGCGTGCGACGGATACCGTGCCGCATCGAGTGCCGCCTTGATGCGCGCGGCGTCGAAACCGTCGATGTGCGTCTCGCCGATCGTCACGCCTTCCGCCTGGTCCGCCGCGACCGGCACGTTCGTGTACGACACGCCGGCCTTCGCGAGATACGCCTTGATGCGGTCGCAATCGCTCGTGTTCTTGCGCTGGCCGAGCGGGTCGAACTGAAGGTGGCAACGGGTCGGATCGACGATCACGGTGACCGGATACGCCTTCGTCGCGGTTTCGATCGCGGGGTTGATCGAATGCGTGAGCGCCTTGAAGAGCGGCATGATCGTGAGCGCTGCGACCAGCATGCCTGCGAGCATCACCGGCTTGCGTCCGATCCGGTCGGAGAGCGCGCCGAACACGATGAACAGCGGACTGCCGATCAGGAGCGCGCCGCCGAGCAGCAGGTTCGCGATGGCCGGGTCGAGGCGCAGCGACTGCGTCATGAAATAGAGCACGTAGAACTGGCCCGTGTACCAGACGACCGTCATCCCGGCGATCATGCCGAACAGCGCGACCGCGAGCTTCGCGAGATTCCTGCGCTCGCAGAACACTTCGCGCAGCGGCGCCTTCGAGAGCTTGCCTTCGGCCTTCATGCGCGCGAACGCGGGCGACTCGTGCATCGACAGGCGAATCCACATCGATACCGCCAGCATGCCGATCGACACCCAGAACGGAATGCGCCAGCCCCAGGTTTCGAAGGCCTCGCCCATGAGCGAACGGCAGGCGAGAATCACGCCGAGCGACAGCAGCAGGCCGACGGTCGCGGTCGTCTGGATCCAGCTCGTGTAGTAGCCGCGCTGCGACGCCGGCGCGTGTTCCGCGACGTAGACCGCCGCGCCGCCGTACTCCCCGCCGAGCGCGAGCCCTTGCAGCAGGCGCGCGGTGACGAGCAGGATCGGCGCCGCGATGCCGATCGACGCGTAGTTCGGCAACACGCCGACCGCAAGCGTCGAGAGGCCCATCAGCAGCATCGTGGCGAGGAACGTGTACTTGCGCCCGATCATGTCGCCGAGGCGGCCGAAGAACACCGCGCCGAACGGCCGGACGATGAAGCCCGCCGCGAACGCGAGCAGCGCGAACACGAAGCCCGTGGTTTCGTCGACGCCCGCGAAGAACTGCCGCGAAATCGTGACGGCCAGCGAGCCGTACAGATAGAAGTCGTACCACTCGAAAATCGTTCCGAGCGACGAGGCCAGGATGACCTTGCGATCCTCCGCCGAAATGCCTTCACGCGGCCGGGCGGCGCGCGTCGTATCGATGTCCATGCCGACTGTCTCCGTGTGTGGTGTGGTCCACGCATCATTCAGGAGACCGCAATCGAGGGTCAACGGATACCCGACAATTTGCACAAAACGTTTCCAGTCGATTGATTTTGAAGAAATATTTTGTATTATGTGACCGGACAAAACGACGGAGAAACGATGGCGTCCCTGAATCAGGCACTCGAACAGGCGCTGGCCCAGATCGGCATCGACGGCAATCGCGCGCGGTTCTATCTCGCCGCGCTCGAACTGGGCGAAGCGCCCATCGCGGCGGTGTCGCATCAGGCGGGCATCGGGCGGACGAACGCGTATGAAGTCGTCGAGCGGCTGACCGCGGACGGACTCATCTCGCGCATCCAGCGCGGCGCGAAGGTGTTCGTACAGGCGCAGGACCCGTTCGTGATCCTGCGGCGAATCGAGGAGCACCGGCGCCTCGCCGCCGACCTCGTGCCGCAGTTGCGCCTCCTGCATCACCGCGCGGGCAGCAAGCCGCGCGTTCGCTATTTCGAGGGCGTCGAGGGCATCAAGGAAGTGCTCTACGACACGCTCACCTGCAAGAGCGGTGAATTGCGGGGCGTCCTGGCGATGGCCGAACTGCTGGAAACGCCGGGCGTCGACGTGATGAACAAGTACGTCGCCGCGCGAATCAAGGCGGGCCTGAGTCTGCGCGTGATCCGCTCGGTGAGCCGCGAGACGGACGCGATCTGGCCCGAGTCGCAGGCGCATCGGCGACAGTTGCGCTATGCGCCCGCGTCGCTCGACTTCGGCATGACGTCGTATATCTATGACGACAAGGTCGCGTATGTGTCGTCGCGGCGGGAGCACTTCGCGCTTTGTGTGCAGAGCGAGGAGTTCGCCGCGTTTCAGACGGCGATGTTCGAAGGGCTGTGGATGGCGGCGGGACGCGCCCCGGAAACGCCCACGTCCTGACGCGCTGGTGGGCTATGATCCCTCTCGTCTGGCGAACTTCTGAGCAAATCCGACCAATGAGCGATTCCGCGCGGCTTCTCGATATTTTGGACTACTGGCATAAGGTCGAATTCTTCATCCCTTTCGACTTGAATCAGGTGCTCGGCACGCGGGACGAATGGTCTACGAAGTGGCTTTTCGAAAGGGAGCTGCCGGCCGACCCTTCCTCGTTGTGGCAGTTATCCGTTCCACAGGACAGAGTGCTCAGCGGGTTCAAGCTGTATCTCGGCGTGTTCGAGATGGAGGCGATCGAGAAGTTTGCACAGACCTTACCCATGATGGCCGACGCCGACGCATTCGATGAAGCGGAGCGAACGGAACTGGATGGGCGGTCATGCATGGCATCGGTCAGTTTGAATGCTCATGGCGAACCGATCTTCGAAACGGTCAGCGTCTCTACCGCGCCGTGGGCGCTGGGGCAGGCCACGCGGCACGGACTGGCTGTGCTTAGCGCCGATGCGTTCGCCGAAGCGCGCGAACGTCTTGGGGAGAGGCTGCAGAATTTCCAGTCGGCCCGTCTGCGCGAGCGAGTCAGCGATGATGACGGCAATTCGCCGTTGCCATTGAGCAGGGATCAACTGCTCGATCTGCGACGATTGTTTATGGATTGGTGCGGCTACGAGCCGACCGGCGACCCGCCCGTTGCGCTGATGCAGGTGCTGACGACGCGAGCGAAAAATAACACGAAGGACGTCGGCGCGATCGACGCGTCCACGCGGGAGTCTGCCGACGCAGCGGAAGACATCGACGATGACGAGACCGACGATGAGCAAACGCCCGCCATCGATATCCTCAACAGCTTCTATATCGAGGACATCGAGCGTTGCATGACGAGCGTGCGTAACGGCGAGATACCCGTCACGCTGCGCGCCTATCTGACTCCGCTGGACGACGCACAGCGCGTCGACCTGTACACCCCGCGTGGCCGTCAGGCGATCGTCGACGCTTTGCATCCGCGCCGGTTCAACGCAGGACATTGGCTCGAGGATGCGTCGCGCAAGATGAGCCTGATGCAGCAGTTCGCGATCAACGCGGCGCTCGGCGCGCTCGAGCAAGACGGACTGTTTTCGGTCAACGGACCGCCCGGCACGGGCAAGACGACGTTGCTGCGCGATGTGATCTGCGAGAACGTGGTGCGGCGCGCCCGGCTGCTCGCGGCGCTGCCGAAAGCCGCCGATGCGCTCGCGAGCGCTGTCACGGAAGTGCAATTTCCCGGCATGAAAGAGACGGTGAAGATCCGCGCGCTGTTGCCGGAACTGACAGGATTCGAAATGGTAGTCGCATCGTCGAACAATGCGGCGGTCGAAAACATTTCGAACGATCTGCCGAAGCGCAAGCAACTCGGACAAGCATGGCGCGACATGTCCTACCTGCAGCCCGTCGCGCACAAGATCGCGGCGCAGACAGACGAGGGCAAGTTCGCGAAGCTCGAACCCGGCGATGTTCCGTGGGGACTCATTTCCTGCGTGCTTGGCCGTGCGCAGAACCGTCGGCGTTTTGCGGAACGGTTTTACTTCGGCGAATTGCCGGAGCATTTGCGCGACGATTCGGCCGCTCCCTGCCACATCCGCGACTGGGTGGCCCGATACAAAGGTGTTAACTTCGATAATGCAAAGCGTGCGTTCCTGAAGCTGGATGACGCGGTCCGCGCGGCAATCGAAGAACGAGCGCGCTATGCGGACCTGCATGCGGAACTGTCCGCCACGACCGAAAGCGAATTCACGCGGCGGGCGCAGTCGAACGTCGAAGCGGCCGAGGCGGGCGTGCGCGATGCGGCGGCCTCAAGCCGGATCGCCGACGATGACTTGCGCGAGCAAGAGGCCCGTTTGACCGAATTGCAGGAGGACGAACGCCTGATCGACCGCAGCGCGCCGGGTGTTCTCGCCAGGCTGTTTCGCACGGGCACCGCTCGGCGGCACGCGGCCGATGTGGTGGCGAACGCCCAGGCGCAGCGTGAGATTCGCGGTGGACTGTCTGATCGGCGAAAGCACGCGAAGGAGCGCGAAGGCCACTTGCGCCAGAGCCGCGCGGAACTCGATCGTGCGCGCACCGTGCTGGATGAAATGCGTGCGACGTGGACTCGCAAGCGCGCGACGCTCTCGCAGTTTCAGGAGCGCTTTGCCGATACGCCGTTGCCGGCATCGCTCGACGCATTGGAGACAGACGACGTCCAGATGCGCGGCATGTGGCAGGACGAAGGGTTCGCCCGCTTGCGTTCGCAACTCTTCGCAGCGGGATTGATGCTGCATCAGGCGTGGCTCGCCGAGGTCGCGCGCAAGGGCGGCGGTTCCGGCTTCGGCGCCAATCTGCTGGCGATCAGCAAATTGCTGAACGGCAAGTGGCCGGACAATCCCGCGCATGTGCCGCTCATCTGGCAAAGCCTGTTCATGATCGTCCCGGTGGTCTCGACGACATTTGCTTCTTTCGCGCGGCAGTTTCGCCATATGGGTCCGGGATCGATCGGCTGGCTGTTCATCGATGAAGCGGGACAGGCGGTTCCGCAAGCCGCCGTCGGCGCCTTGTGGCGTGCGAAGCGTGCGATGGTCGTCGGTGACCCGTTGCAGATCGAGCCGGTGTTCACCGTGCCAACGCGCCTGATCGACGCGCTCGCGCAGTCCTCGCCGCATACCGCGAGCGGTGACTATTCGCCGGCGCGTACCTCGGTGCAGCGCCTGGCCGACGACGCGAATCCCTATGGCACGCTGGTATCCGTCGACGCCGAACGGCCGCTATGGATCGGCAGTCCATTGCGCGTGCATCGGCGGTGCGCCGATCCGATGTTCTCGATTGCCAACCGCATCGCGTATCAGGGAAAGATGGTGTTCGGTCTGGATACGCGCGACCCGCCCGACGTCGCGCCCGGCTTCGGCAAGAGCGCCTGGGTCGATGTGCGCGGCAAGACCGAGCGCAAGCAAGCGGTGCCTCGTCAGATCGAGCTGGTGGTCGAACTGGTCGCGAAGGCCTATGCGAAGGATCGCAGCCTGCCTCCGCTCTATGTGATTTCACCGTTCAAGGCGGTCAAGGACGAACTGCGGCGCCGCTTGCTGGAGATCGACTGGCAGGCCATGACGGGCGGACGAGGGCCATCGAGGAAAGCTTGGTCGAAATGGTGCGCGGATCGCGTGGGCACGGTCCATACGTTTCAGGGCAAGGAGGAAAAGATCGTCGTCTTCGTGCTCGGCGCGGATCGCGACGGTCGCGGCGCGGCTGTGTGGGCAGCGTCGAAACCGAACCTGCTCAACGTCGCGCTGACGCGGGCGCAGCATCGTATCTATGTCATCGGCGATGCCGGGTTGTGGGGCGGGCTGCCGCACTTCGATGCCGCGTTGCCGCTGCTTGACAGGACCACCGCCGAGGCATGGCTCGACAGACTGGACGTCGCGTAGTGGCTATTTCGCGGGCGACTTGCCGAGCCGCAGCCGACATTTGCTTACAACTGTCATAACTTGCAGGTGCACGGTCGTGTCGGCAGCAGCGTTATATCGCTCAGCATCCATTGGGAGATTGCCGACATGAGCGCTTCACCGAACGTATCCGCAACGACCTCCAGCCGTATCCATCCGCTCGTCGCGGCAGCCGCTGTGGCACTTATCGTCGCGTGCGGCACGGGCGTCGCCGCGATGACCGGCCTGCTTCCGGCATCCAAGGCCGTCTCCTCGGCGGCGACCGCCTCGCCGCTGGTCGACACACAGACCACGACGCCGTCGAGCGCACGCAACGAAACCGCGCAGCAGCCGGCGCGAGTCGTATCCGTCCCGCAGCCCGCGCCGCGCCCGCATCATCGCGCCGTCGACGCACCGGGCTACGTCCCCGGCGAAGCATCGCTGACGCCGCCGACAGCCCCGGCAGCCGACCCGAACGCCGGGCAGGTCGTCGCCGTCAACGCTGTGCAGAGCGCGCAGCCGACCACCGGCCTCGGTGCGATAGGCGGCGCCGTCGTTGGCGGTCTTGCAGGCACGCAAATCGGCAACGGGCGCGGGCGGACCGCTGCCACGATCGTCGGTGCGTTGGGTGGTGGCCTCGCCGGCAATTCGATCGAGCATGCCGTGCACAAGGCGACGACCTATCAGGTGCAGGTTCGAATGACGGACGGCAGCTACCGGAATTTCACGTATCAGGCCGACCCGGGCGTCCAGGTGGGGCAGCGCGTGCGCGTGTCGGGTGAATCGCTGGTTGCGTCGTAGGTCGCGTCTTGAGGGCTGAGCCGGGCGGCGCCGTCGAGCACAATCAACGACGCCACGGCTTTGCCAGCAATACCGACGCCGGAATTACTTGCCAATGCCAAGCAACTCGACTTCGAAGGTCAGGTCGCTGTTCGGCGGAATGACGCCGACGCCTCGTTCGCCATAAGCCGTCGCGGCCGGACACGTGAGCTTCGCTTTCCCGCCTACCTTCATCTTCTGCACGCCCTGCGTCCAGCATGGAATCACGCGACCGAGAGGAAATGTCGCGGGGCCGCCGTGCTTGTCCGAACTGTCGAATTCGGTGCCGTTCGCGAGCGTGCCGCGGTAGTTGACGCGCACGACGTCATCGGCGGTCGGTTGCGGGCCCGTGCCCTGCGTGATGTGCTCGACGACGACCCCCGACGGCAGCTTTTCGGTCGTGCCCGTCGCGGCGAACGCCGTCGATGCGATGACGGACGCAGCAAGCAGCGCAATAGCAGATTTCATGCGGATTTCCTTGTTGGTGTGTGAGTTCGACATATTAGACTGTGGCGCGTGATCGGCGGATTGCGCCGTCGAGGTTCCGACAGGCGGCGTCAATTCGCGCAACCCAACTGCGTGGCGAGGTCGTTCAAGTCGGTTGCGAGGAAATCCCAGGCTTGCTCGGCGCGGAGGTCGCTTGTCTGAGCCGGACCGTGTTCGGTCGGTCTCACGATGAAGGCCGTCTTGAGCCCGCAGCCGCGTGCCGCGGCCAGGTCGCCGTTGTGCGCCGCGACCATGCAGACTTCGGCGCGATCGAGCCCGAGGATATCGACGGTGTCGGTGTACGCCGACGGCGACGGCTTGTACGCACGCACGACTTCCGCGCCAAGAATCGCGTCCCAGGGGAGCCCAGCGCGCTTCGCCATGTCCAGCATCAGCCGGATGTTGCCGTTCGAGAGCGGCGCAATCATGAAGCGGCGCTTGAGCCGCGCAAGGCCCTCGACGGAATCAGGCCACGGATCGAGCTGATGCCAGGTGAGATTCAACTCGTCGACTTCCTCCGGCGGAACTGACGTGATCCCATGGCTGGAGAGTACCTTGACGAGGTTCTCGCGATGCAGCACGTCGAGCCGCACGAACGGCCGGCGCCCGCTGCGAATTTCCTCCATCGCGGGGACATATTCGCGGCGCCAGGCATCGGCGAACTCCAACGCATCGATCGATAAGGCGTGACGGCTGAGGAACGCCTTCACGTCGCGTGCGACGCCGCTTCGCCAATCGACTACGGTACCGAATACGTCGAAGAGAAGCGCTTTTATTTTCGGGGCGTCGGTCATGTCGTCCACCTTGGGTTGTCGGCGTGATGAGGCGAGTTTAGCTTTAGCGCGGGAGGGTGCTGTATGGCTCGCCAAGCGTAAAGGAACAGGCGCGTTGAGGCCGGTGCTGACGACTTTTGTCTGAACGTTAGCCGCCGCACACTTGGCGCGGCCCAGTTCGGCAATACTGCGTCTGCGCACGAGGGAAGTTGGGCGTGAAGACCAAAAAGAAAGAGGGTGGCAGCGGGTTGAGGTGTCGGCAAAGCGCAGCGTGATGCGGCGCGAATCTTTGCCGACAGTCTAGCCAGGCGCCGTGGCCGCGAGGCCTTAGCCCCTTATAACTACAAGATTGAAAGCCGGCCTTGCGCCGGCTTTTTCTTTGGTGACTGTGGCAAATCGATGTGGCGGTGAGATCGTGGCGCGAGACCTTGGAAAGCAAAAAAGCCGCTGTCCTTTCGGAACAGCGGCTTTCTTTTGATACTGGTGGCGAATCAGGGATTCCGACAATATCCGCCGCAAACCCTTATTCCACCATGGTCTGGCCAGGCTGTAGCAGTAGTATCGGGGCAGCTCACTGTAGCAGTCAAGGGGGCATCAGTGTGCCGTGGTCGAGCATTGCCGCAAATGACGGCGTGGTGAAGAGCCACGCAAACGGAGGGTGCAGCGGCGGTAGCATTCAACGTCGAGTAGACGCGCCGGTCGGGGGTTTACACGTGCCGCGCAGTTCGGTTGGAGCCGGAGCACATCGGTTGCGGACAGTCTGACAGTTCGCTTCGATGTCAGAGGGAAGCGAATTCCTTGTCACTACACGTAGCGCGCAATACCGCGCACACGTGAGGACAAAGGACATGTTTTTTGAACCGCTCATTATCGGGGATGTGTTAGTCAGTAGCGGTCGCGTCATGCGACCAGAGGAAGTGGAGGAAAGCCTGGTGGACCGCCCCGCGGTGAGAAAGGTCGTCGGCGGCTGGTACCTGTGCGGGGATGTGCTACGAGAAATGTTCGACGCTCTCGTCGGCAAGCAAGGTGACTGCGCGATGCAAATGACCGTGTTCCGCGGAGGTTCATCTGGCAACTATGGGTTATTTGCTCAACAGATTGGCACCTTCGAACATCGCTTCCTTCTGCCGCTTTTTGAGCCGTCGGTCATTCAGTTGCTTGAATCGTTGCAGGACGAACCGGTCCAGTTGTCGCTGGGGCGGCAGGACGAGGATGCGGCTGTTCTGATTCGTCAGCAACTCCCGTGGTCCCAGGTTTCGGAGGTGCTTCGGTTCACTCAGCGCGCCAGCGACATCCGTGTCGCGGACGTGATGTCGGGCGGTCGGCGGATGCTCGACACAGCGAGGACTGCCGGCGCTTTCTCTGGTGCTCCGGGCACCAAGCGCCCGACTGCTGTGTGCGTGTCGTTCGTGTTGCCCGATGAAGCACTTACGGCCCACGTACACCTCGGAGGTGCCGCCACCAGCAAGGCAGTTCACTAAGGAAAAGGCTTGCCTGGACATACTCACCAGGGGATGGACAAACATTGATTTGGGCTCGCTGATGCGAGCCCAATGTTTTTGGAGCGACCGAAAGGAACGCCTCGCAAGACAGCGCCCAACATCAAATCGGCCGGGAACCGGCGATTGTCAGATGTGAAAAGAGCGGCACCTGATGCGCGACTCTTCGACCAGTCAGAGGCTATCTTTCACTCCCAAGGGAAGTAGATGTACTTGTTTCGCTCCCGCAAATCCTTCTTGAAGCTCTTCGGAGCAGGCTCGGAGGCAGAGACCTTGACAAGCTCTTTCGGAAGGTGGTGCAACGCCGTCCTAAAGTGAATCTCGGCGTACGGGTCAATCGGCGACGGATTCGCGAAATCAAAACTTGAGAACGTCGCGAAGCCGCTCATGAACTCTCCCATCTCCTCGTCTTCCATGATGTCACCGAGTGGGTCAAGGTCGCCGGTCTCGACCGGGAAAGAGATACCGAGCGAGCCCAACGCAGTTTTCACCGTGAGGTCGTATTCGTCCATCGCGAAGATTGCTGCGGCGATGGTGGCTGGATGAGTCGTGGCCAGCAGGCGTCGTTCGCCGCGGTAAAGGTCTCCGATGTGGACACCTTGGGTATTTTTGTAAAAGGTCAGCGTAAGCATGTTCAACTTAAAAAAACGCCGCCGCCGGTCGGGGTGGCGGCAGCTGGCACTCAAAAAGCGGACACGCGTGCTGCGTGGGCCCGCTGCGTCGAGTTCCTCTGGGCGTTCTAGGCGGCGCGCTTCTTTTGCTCAAGCGCCTCGTGAACGAGCGCTGTGGTGTCGTGAAGGAATTTCGCGACATCCTGCAAGTCGCCTTCATCGACCAGGCCCTCTGCTGCTGCAAGCATGGCTTTCAACGACTCTTTCTCTTTGTCGTCCAATCGGTATTTCTCTCGTGTCATCGGATAGTCCTCGTGTCCATCGGGTTTCCCGGGTCGCGGCACCTTTGCCGGCACCCCGATTAACGGCGTCACTTTCGAATTCTTTAATCTTGTCTCAAGCGATGCATTGCGCTGCCGTAAACACGGGTTCTTCGTGCATATGTGAAACAGGAACAAGCAATGAGCGAACTTAAACAACAAGAGTTTTGGCTGGAAGGTACGGCCGCTGCCCGTGTCGTCGTTAGCCCGGGCTCGGCGGCGGAGCACAAACTCTTCGACCTCGATTCGGCCCCCGTGATTGTCGAACACGAATTCACGCTGCCCACCTATGTGAAAGAAAATTTGTCGGAGAATAGCCAATTCGAGTATGTCGAAGGCGCAACCGTTCAGGAACTCGTCAACCAAGGCAACCAGTACGACCCGCGCACGAGCGGCTACCTCGGGCCGGTGTCTGACTTCATGCGCGTCTATCGGGACGTCGAGGCAGACGAACACTTCGTGCTGTGGCAACTCTTCTCGTCCGAACAGGCGCTTCTCGAGCAAGACGAATACTGGGCCGCTGACAATCTGCCCCGCGATTGACGTCCCGGCTGTCGCCAAGAGCCGCGTCATAGAGCGCGGCTCTTACCGCCGCTGTTTTTGCGAGACCTTCATGTACTCCCGCATCGCTGCTGCTCGCCGTTCCTCCGTCGCGGCGATGTACGCATCCGCTTCCGCGTCATCGAAAAGCACCTTGCCGTCCGGCCCTCTCGATGCTCGCAAATCGCCGCGCGCGACAAGTTTAAGTAAATATGGCCGCGAAACGTTCAGTCGGCGTGCCAGTTCAGGGAGTGTCATACCCGCGACCTCGGACAAGACGGCCGATTGCGTGTCCGATGGCCGCTGCACACACAGGTAACGCGAGCAGCAGCCAGTTTTCACGCAACACTTGCAGCAAATCGATGTGATGCATCCGGGCCTCCTTGCGCTACCAGTCGAGCAGGGTGCGGAGTCGGCGGATGAGCCAATCCATTTCCACGACCGACACCCAATCTTTTGTTTGCGTGCCTCGGCGTACACGCTGCAGCGTCTCATCGCGTGAGTGCTCGGGAAACTTGGCTGCGTCTTTGTGCACAACGGCGATGAGTTGCTGCGCCAGGTCCTCGCAAATGGCCCACCTTCCGTAGCGTTCTTCGGAGGTCAATCCGACGACGAACTTGCCGTCAATCATTCGGCCGGCAAGCTTTGGCTGTGTGCCGGAGAGAGAAGCTGGCGTCGTGTCCCACGGAAAGTCGTCAGGAGCTTGTTGAGTCATGGTCGTCGTTCTGGCATGGAAGGCCGGCGACAAAGCCGCGGCATCGTCAGGCGGCAGCCCGGCGAGAAAATACCGCGAGCGGTTGACACGTAGTCGTACCAGCTGGGAGCAGGCGTAGGGGCGAGGTCGTACCGCGGCAAATCGCGGCTGACCACGCTCGGGCATGCACCGCGGTGCGTGATGATGACGTCATAGCGATTGCGCATCACGCCGTCGCACATCACAAAAATCGTCATTGCAGGGCCGACGCGAGGGTAAGGCCCGGGCGGATACACGTGCTGAAGTGCTCGCGCTATGCCTTCAAATATTGTCTCGTGACCGAGGTAATGAGCGCAGCCAGTGCAGACGAGTGGCAGCGGTGGCTGGTCGTGCTTAAGGTACTCGCCCGCGTGCACATCGACGACTACCGTGTGCAGGTTCGGCCTCATGCGAGGATATCCACGATTTTGCGGGCAATAGTGACGACGTCATCCCCAACGACGAACGGCACTGGCTCGAGGTCGCGCCGCGGCTGCGTGCTCAGCACGCTTGCATGCGCAAAGCCAGACTTGCACAAGACGTCTACCCGCAACGTCGACAAAATGCGGCTGTTGGAAGTTGACGTTTCATGCACAAAAATCGTAAAGATGGCGCCGACAGGAAAAGGGCCGCGAGGGGTGGGGTGCTGTAGTGCAAGCCGTGCGCGCTGCCAAGTCGTCGCGTTGACAACGAGTGACACGCCTTCGCAGACCAGCGGCAAGCTGTCGCCGCTGCAGTCACCGAGATACACGTACACGTCCGTCTGTATGTCGTTAGGCATATAAGTGCTCTGCACGCTCCTCATTAGCAAACTCGCGCGCATTGTGATACCTCGCGCCCGGCTCAGCGCCTGCATTGCGGAAATCTCGCCGAGCGATGCGCGCCGACTAGCGGGCGGGTCCCACCGTAGCCATCCGGCATCGGCTTTAGCTGCCTGCATAGCCTCGACAGATGCGACAGCTGCGCAGGAGGCAGGCCGACCAGTACAATGGGGTAATACTGTTTGGGTGCAACATCAACACTGAATACGTGCCCGCGTAGCTCTTGGCGCCTTAGCTCTAGGCGAGAGATGCCCCAGCGTCGACAGAAAGCACATGCTGACAGAAGGTCGCCCCGACACGCGGCAAGGCGGCGCCACCGGCGCGACTCGCGATAGAAGGCCGTCAAAGCTACGCATCTTCACCGCGCCCCCGCCAAAAAATCCAACCAGTCCCACGCGTACGCGCAGTCCATCGGTTGCGCGTCGTCTTCAATTAACGGGCGTGTGGAGTACGCCATATTCTTTTGGAAGAACGTCCGCGCGGGTTCAGGTATCTCACGCATGCGCACATACCGCAGGCCATCACTATCGTGCACCGGCACCTCTGGTAGTAGCGGACGGAGTGGCAGCTCTTCTCGGCTGCCGTTGAGCGCAGCGGCGATGCATCTACCCACAAGGTCCCACACGCTCGCCGACCACCGTGGATATTCTCGCACGGTCGCAGTGTTGCCCACGTCCCCGAGCAATGCCTCGTGCAGGTCCACTTCGTAGTCGGCATGGGCGCCACTTTTTATGCGCGCAATGTCTGCAGTCGCGAGCACACGGCGACCACTCTCTCGGCCACCCGGCCACAACTCAATTGTCACTCTTAGCATGCGCCTTTCTCCTGTGCCGCTTCGTGAACACGCTCTGCTAGCGCGACGGCTTCGATTGGTGACATAGGCAATGGCGGCAGGGGCGCCGTGTGCAACGCCCAATCGCACAGCTTGCCCGCAAGCGCGGCGTACTCCCCGGGTAGATTCATCGCCGCCAGCGCATGTGCGACAAGGCTCTCTGCGAACTTCTCGCCGCTGTCTGCGGACATGTCCTGGGGGTCAACGAGTTGCACACATGCGGTGTACAAAGCGTCAAAAGCTGCGCGAACGCGTGAGGACGCAGTAAGCGAATGGTCGCTGGCATCCCGCATAAAAGCGTCATACATGGCTTGCCTACTAATTCGCGTTAAAGGATGAATACACTCGCCACCAGTCGCGGCCATGCCTTTCTCAGCCTTGAGGGCACGATGAAAGGGGCGTCGGGCAACGCACCGTCCTCGATTTCGGCTTGGGTTGGCTCCGAGTGTTGCCATAGGTCGCGCTCTAACAGAACGTGCTCGTAAAGCAGCGCCCAGCGGCCGCGAAGTACCTCCGGTGAACAACTGGCCACCTGGGCGAAGAGGTCGGCGGACTGTACAGACCAGGGCGCCGCACCCTCTGGATGGTCGTCGGCGATTAGGCTGGCAACGGCGCGGTCCAGCCACTCGCGCAAACTTATGTTGTTCTTTTGCGCTGAAAGCACAGCTGCCGCCATTACTGCTGGCGACATGTGAAGAACGGTCCGTACCCCGGCCGATTCTGTGTCCAGGCAGGTTGCATTCATTAGATGGTCTCCATTTTTTGGCGTTGACGAAATGAAGGATGGATGGGTATTCCGGGGCATCGTGACCGACGATTCCGGACGAACGTGACCGGCCATTCCGGTTCATCGTGACCGCCCTTT
>NZ_FCON02000119.1 GCF_001544535.1 Caballeronia choica
TAGCGGTGCGACGTGCGCGCCTCTTCTACATGCCAACAACGATGAAACCCCGCTAACGACACTCCCCCGGTTGGACCACTCCGAGGGAGCGGTCTGGAGGCACATGGCAAGAATTCGCGTTGGGAAGCTGCTTTCTTTGCTTACTTTCTTTGCAGCAGCAAAGAAAGTGAGTCCCGCCCCGGACAGGGGCAGAGCTAATAGACCGCTAAGAAAACAAGTTCCATAGAAGCCCAAGCGCATCAAACGGTGTAACCCAAACCCAACCCCCAAGCGCCAGCGCCCTCACCTCTGCGCCAGGCTAGGCGACTCCCCCCCCGGAGAAGGGACCGCAGGGACCGCATCCCCCCATCCACCGCCGAGCGCGCGAATCAGATTCACCGTCGCCACGGCCTGCGTCCCCGACAATTGCACCGCAATCCGCTGCGACTGCAACACCGTCCGGTCCGCATCGATCACATCGAGATAATTAACCGCCCCCTCGTTGTACTGCGTGCGCGACAACTGCGCCGCCCGGCTCGACGATTTCACCGCATCGGCCTGCGTCTGCGTCTGGCCTTCGAGGATCCGCAGGTCCGAAAGGTTGTCCTCCACTTCCTGGAACGCGACCAGCACCTGCTGCCGGTAACTCGCCACATCCTCTTCGTACACCGCGCGCGCATTCGCGAGATTGCCCTTGCGTCGTCCGCCGTCGAAGATCGGCATCGACAGCGCCGTGCCCACCAGCGGCCCCAGCAGGAACGTACGGCTCGACCACTGGAACAAATCGCCCAGCGTCGACGACTCGAAGCCGCCCGCGCCCGTCAACGAGAGCGACGGGAAGAACGCCGCCTTCGCCACGCCGATGCGTGCATTCGCCGCCGCCATCGCGCGTTCCGCCGCGGCGACATCCGGCCGTCGTTCGAGCAGCGATGAAGGCAAGCCCGGCGGAACGCGAATCTCCACCGGCGCGAGCGGATTCGCCGCCATCGTGAACTGCGCGGGCGCCCTGCCCAGCAACACCGCCAGGCTGTGCTCGGAGGCGGCGCGCAGGCGCTGGATGGTCATCGTGTCCGAACGTGCGGTCGCAAGCTCGGACTTCGCGCGCGCAACGTCGAGCTCGCTGATATCGCCCTCGTCGAAACGACGCTGAACGAGCTTGAGCGCCTGCTCACGCAACGTCACGGTGCGCGTGAAGACGTCCATCTCGGCATCCAGTTCGCGCAAGTTGAAATAGTTCTGCGCGACGTCCGCCTGCAACGCAAGCTGCACCGAGCGGAACAGCGCCTCGCTCTGCTGCGTATCGGCCTTCGCTGCATCGACGGTCGATGCCACGCGGCCGAACAGGTCGACTTCATACGCGACGCTCGCCTGCGCGCGCCACAACGTCTGCGCCGGCACGTTCTGGTCCTGCGGCAGCAATTGCGAGGCCGGTGAAAGCTTCTCTCGCGTCGGACCAAAGCCCGCGTCTACGGTCGGGAACAGACCCGCGCGCGCCGTCTGGTTGATCGCGCGTGCTTCCTTCACGCGCGCCGCCGCAGCCTTCAGGTTCTGGTTCGCGGCGGCGGCCTGGTGTTCGAGGTCGTTCAGTGTCGCATCGTCGAAGATCGTCCACCATTCGCCGCGCATCACCTCTTCCGAAGGCTGCGCCGTCTTCCACGTGCCGGCCTCGGCGGGCGAGAGCTTGTCCGCGGATTCGGTCTGCACCGGCGTTTCCTTGTATGCGGTCGGTGCGTTGACGTCGGGCTTGTCGTAGTGCGGCTCGAGCGAGCAGCCCGCGACAACCAGCATCGCAGCGAGGAGGCCCGACAGCCCCAGCCATCGTCTTGATAACGACTTGTTCATCATTTCCCTCATTGCGCTTCAAACGAAGCATTGATTCCGCGCATGTGCGGATTCGTGCCGTGCTTGTCCGTGATGTGTTCGGTGCGTGCGAGCTTGCGCAAGAGCACGTAGAACACGGGTGTCAGCATCAGGCCGAACAGCGTCACGCCGAGCATGCCGAAGAACACGGCGATACCCATCGCGTGGCGCATCTCTGAACCCGCGCCCGACGACAGCACGAGCGGCACCACGCCCATGATGAAAGCGATCGACGTCATCAGGATCGGACGCAGACGCAAGCGGCTTGCCTCGATCGCGGCCTCCACGATCGAGCGTCCCTGCATCTCCAGCTCGCGCGCAAACTCGACGATCAGGATCGCGTTCTTCGCCGACAACCCCACCAGCACCATCAAGCCGATCTGCGTGAAGATGTTGTTGTCGCCGTCGGTGAGCCACACGCCGAGCATCGCCGACAGGATGCTCATCGGCACGATCATGATGATCGCGAACGGCAGCGTGAGGCTCTCGTACATCGCGGCGAGCACGAGGAACACCAGCAGCACGCTGATCGGGAAGATGAAGAGCGCCGCGTTGCCCGCGAGAATCTGCTGGTACGTGAGATCGGTCCATTCGAACTTGATCCCGCGCGGCAGCGTTTCAGCGGCGATGCGTTCGGCCGCGGCCTGCGCCTGCCCCGACGAGTAACCCGGAGCCGGACCGCCGTTGATGTCGGCCGCCGTGTAGCCGTTGTAGCGCACGACCATTTCCGGGCCGTAAGTCGGCGTGACCTTCACCAGCGACGACAGCGGCACCATGTCCCCGTTCGCGTTGCGCGTCTTGAGCAGGCCGATGTCGTCGGCACTCGCGCGGAACGGCGCGTCGGCCTGGACCCGGACCTGATACACGCGGCCGAAGCGGTTGAAGTCGTTCACGTACAGCGAACCGAGATACACCTGCATCGTGTTGAACACATCGGTCACGGAGACGCCCAACTGCTTCGCCTTCACGCGGTCCAGATCGACGTTCAATTGCGGCACATTGATCTGATAGCTGGAGAACGTCGGCCCGAGTTCGGGTGTCTGCGAAGCGCGCTTGATGAACGCCTGCGTGGCGTCGTTCAGAGCTTCATACCCGAGCGCGCCGCGGTCCTCCAGTTGCATCTTGAAGCCGCCGAGCGTGCCGAGGCCGAGCACCGGCGGCGGCGGGAACACGGCGATGAACGAGCCCTTGATCCCCGAGAACTTCTGATTCAGCGCGCCCGCGATCGCACCGGCCGACAGTTCCTTCGTCTTGCGGTCATGGAACGGCTTCAAGGTCACGAACACGATGCCCGCGCTCGATGAATTCGTGAACCCGTTCACCGACAAGCCCGGAAACTCCACCGCGCTTTCGACACCCGGTTGCTTCCGCGCGATGTCCGTCATCTGGCGGATCACCTGCTCGGTGCGGTCGAGCGACGCGCCATTGGGCAATTGCGCGAAGCTGATCAGATACTCCTTGTCCTGCGCCGGCACGAAGCCGCCCGGCACAATCTTGCCCATCAGCACCGCGCCGCCGAGCAGCAAGGCGTAGAGGCCCATCATGATCGCCTTGCGGCCGATCACCTTGGTCACGCCCTGGCCGTAGGCTTCCGAGCCGCGATGGAACACCTTGTTGAAGCGCTTGAAGAAGCCGCCGAACACACGGTCCATCGCGCGCGTGAGCCAGTCCTTCGGCTCGTCGTGGCCCTTGAGCAGCATCGCCGCGAGCGCGGGCGACAAGGTCAGCGAGTTGAACGCGGAGATCACCGTCGAGATGGCGATGGTCATCGCGAACTGCTTGTAGAACTGGCCCGTCAGGCCCGACATGAACGCGAGCGGCACGAACACGGCCACCAGCGTCAGCGCGATCGCAATGATCGGCCCGCTGACTTCGCGCATCGCCTGATAGGTGGCCTCACGCGCCGACAGCCCCGACTCGATATTCCGCTCGACGTTCTCCACCACCACGATCGCGTCGTCCACCACGATACCGATGGCCAACACCATCCCGAACAACGACAGCGCGTTGATCGAGAAGCCGAATGCAAGCAGCAGCGAGAACGTCCCGATGATCGACACCGGCACCGCGAGCAGCGGAATGATCGAGGCGCGCCACGTCTGCAGGAACACGATCACGACCAGCACGACGAGCGCGATGGCTTCGAGCAGCGTGTGGATCACGGCCTCGATACTGGAGCGCACGAACTGCGTCGGGTCGTAGACGATCTGATACTCGACGCCGGCCGGCATGTCGGCCTTCAGTTCCTTCATCGTCTGGCGGACCTGGTCGGAAATCTGCAACGAGTTCGCGCCCGGCTGCTGGTTGATCGCGATCGCCACCGCCGACTTGTTGTCGAGCAACGAACGCAGCCCATATTCCGAAGCCGCGAGTTCGACGCGCGCCACGTCATGCAAACGCGTGACCGCGCCATCGGGCGAGGTCTTCAGCACGATGTCCTTGAACTCGGCCTCGTTCTGCAAGCGGCCTTGCGCGTTCACGTTCAACTGCACGGGCACGTTCGGCAGCGTCGGCGACCCGCCGATCACGCCCGCCGCGACCTGCACGTTCTGCTCGCGAATCGCGTTGACGACATCGCTCGCCGTCATGCCGCGTTGCGCGACCTTCTGCGGATCGAGCCAGATGCGCATCGAGTAATCGCCCGAGCCCCACAGTTGCACCTGCCCCACGCCCGCGATCCGTTCCAGCCGGTCCTTCACGTTGATCAGCGCGTAGTTGCGCAGATACGTCATGTCGTAGCGGCCGTTCGGCGAGTTCAGGTGGACCACCATCGTGAGCGTGGGCGACGACTTGATGGTCGTCACGCCGAGAAGCTGCACATCCTGCGGAAGGCGCGGCAAAGCCTGCGACACGCGGTTCTGCACGAGTTGCTGCGCCTTGTCCGGATCGGTGCCGAGCTTGAACGTGACCGTGATGTTCAGGTTGCCGTCGCTGTTCGCCTGCGACTGCATGTACAGCATGTTCTCCACGCCGTTGATCTGCTCCTCGAGCGGCGAGGCCACCGTTTCGGCAATCACCTTCGGGTTCGCGCCGGGATACTGCGCGTGCACGACGACCGACGGCGGCACCACTTCCGGGTACTCGGAGATCGGCAGCTTGAACATCGCGATCACGCCCGCGAGCAGCACCACCACCGATAGCACGCCCGCAAAGATCGGGCGGTCGATGAAAAACTTGGATATATTCATGACAGTCTTTTGCCTTGAAGCGCCGCAGATGACGCTGATTACGACGCAGATTTCGGTGCAGGTGCGTTATTCGCCATCGCGACGCCGTTCGCCTTCACGACATCGTTCGGACGCACACGCTGCAGGCCGTTCACGACGATGCGCTCGCCGGGTTCGAGTCCCTTCGTGATCACGCGCAGGCCTTCGTGCTGGGTGCCGAGCGTGACTTCGCGGTACTGCACGCGGTTGTCCTTGTCGACGACCATCACGTACTTCTTGTCCTGGTCGGTGCCGATCGCGGCATCGTCGACGAGCACCGCCGGATGCGGCGTGCCGCCGCCCACCTTGATGCGCGCATAAAGGCCCGGCAGCAGCGAGCCATCGGCGTTGTCGAAGCGCGCACGCACGCGGATCGTGCCCGAGCTCGTATCGATGCGGTTGTCGACGGATGCCACCGCGCCCTCGCGCGAATAGCCGTCTTCGTTCGCGAGGCCGAGCGAGACGGGCACGGTGTCCTTCGAATCGCGGCTCAGGTAGCGCAGATAGGTCTGTTCATCGACATCGAACGACGCGTAGATCGGCGAGACCGAGACGAGCGTCGTGAGGAGCGGCGCGTTGGCACCGGTCGAAACGATATTGCCCACCGTCATCTCCGCACGCGACACGCGGCCCGACACGGGCGCCACGATGTTCGTATACGTCAGATTGATCTTCGCGGTCTCGAGCGCGGCCTGCGCGGCCTTCAGGCCCGCGATGGCCTCGCGCGCGGCGTTCTGCTTCTCGTCGTAGTCGCGCTTGGCGATCGCGTTGTCGGCAAGCAGACGTTCGGCGCGCGCCGCATCGGTCGTCGTGTAGCCGTTGCGCGCCTGCGCCGACGCCACTTGCGCCGCCGCCCGATCGACTTCGGCCACGTACGGGCGCGGATCGATCGTGAAGAGCGGATCGCCCTTTTTCACGAGCGCGCCGTCCTTGAAGTGCACCGCCACGATCGTGCCCGGCACGAGCGGACGGATATCCACCTTGTCCACCGCTTCGAGGCGGCCGGAATAGCTCTGCCAGTCGGTGATCGTCTTCGAGACGACGGTCGCGACGTCCACTTCCGTCGCCATTGCGCTGTGGGCCGCGGCCTGCGCGCTGTTCACGGGCGCGTCGCCGTGGCCGCGCCATGCCGTATAGCCCCCAAGGCCCGCCACGACCAGCGTGACGCCCAGCGCCGCATAGATGCGTTTGCGAGTGAAGAACATGTCGAAAGCTCCGATAAGTCGTTGAGATTTTTTTCAGGCTCGCGCTTGCGCCTACTTCGCGCGCGAGAGCCGTTTTTTGAAGAAGGCGACGACGTCGTGAAGCGCGCCCGGATGCGTCGCGAGGCCATGGTGCGAAGCCTTGCAATGGCGCGTGACCTCGGTCGGAATGCCCGCGGCGATCAGTTCACCGGCGTACTTTTCCGCTTCGATGTGCAGCAGGTCGTGCTCGGCGCTCGCGATCAGCGCGGGCGGCAAGCCAACCAGGCGCCGCGATTCGAGCGGCGCCGCATACGGGTGCAGTCTTTGCGATGCGCTGGGCAGATAAGCGCGATAGCAGCGCGCGCACTCGCTCATTCCGAGGTCGGAGCCCGTCACCTTGCGCTCGTCCGCGAGGCGCGTCATGCTCGGGTCCAGAAGCGGCGCAAGCAAGGCCTGCGCCGAAATCACGATATCGCCGCGATCACGGGCGATTGCCGCAATGCAGGTCGCGAGATTGCCGCCGGCATCGTGCCCCGCCACACCAATACGGTGCGGGTCCGCGCGCTGTGCCCGTGCATGGGCGACCGCCCACTGCGCCGCGCGATAGCCGTCTTCCGGCGCGGCCGGAAACGGAAACTCGGGCGCAAGCGAATAACCGACCGATACCACCCACGCCGGCGTGTCGCGTGCGATGGTCGCGGCGGCGATCTCGGCGTCATCGAGCGTGCCCTTCGTGAAGCCTCCGCCGTGGAAATAGAGGACAATCGGCAGCACGGTGCCATCCGATGCGGGACGATAGCTGCGCAGCACGATCGGCTGCGCGTGTCCCGTGATGCGGACTTCCTCGATGCAAAGTCGTGGAACCGTACTCTGACCCAGCCCCTGATCCAGCGTTGTTGCCATGGTTATTGCGGCGTGTTCGCGCCATCCCACCTTAGTTGCGATGGGACGAATGATGGAGCCCGCAGCTTTTTAGATAAATGCCTATAATCCGGCAACACAATTCGGTCGCACTGAACAATCGCGACTCGTCAACTCCATTCACGTCTTAGCAGCGCGCTTAATTTCACGCGCGGCAATGCATTGAAGGTGAGAGAACATGGATCGGCTACAAGCAATGCAGGTGTTCACACGCGTCGTCGACACCAACAGCTTTTCGCGCGCAGCAGACACGCTCAACCTGCCGCGCGCATCGGTGACGACGATCATCCAGAACCTCGAGGCGTTTCTCAACGTGCGGCTCCTGCAGCGCACGACGCGGCGCCTCAACCTCACGCCCGACGGCGCCGCGTACTACGAGCGCTGCGTGCGCATCCTCGCCGACATCGAGGAAACCGAGAGTTCGTTCGCGACGAGCGCGAAAGGCCCGCGCGGCAAGCTGCGCGTGGACATGCCGGGCGCGATCGGACGCATGATCGTGATGCCGATGATGTGCGACTTCCACACGCGTTATCCGGATGTCGAACTGATGGTCGGCTTCGGCGACAAGCCGGTCGACCTGATCCAGGAAGGCGTCGACTGCGTGATCCGGGTCGGCACGCTGCAGGATTCGAGTCTGGTCGCGCGGCGCATCGGCGTGTTTCAGGGCCTGACCGCGGCGAGCCCGCAGTATCTCGAACGACACGGCGTGCCCGAGACGATCGAGGACCTGGAGCAGCACACGGCCGTGAATTATTTTTCGAGCCGCACGGGTCGCATCATCGATATGGATTTCGTGGTCGATGACAAAACGATCGAAGTGAAGATGCGCGGCAATATCGCCGTGAACGACGCTGAAGCGTATTTGAGCTGCGGCGTGAAGGGCGCGGGACTGATCCAGCCGCCGCGTTTCATGGCGCTGCCGTATCTGCAGTCCGGTGAACTGATCGAAGTGCTGCCGCAATGGAAGCCTTTGCCCATGCCGATTTCGGCGGTTTATCCGCATAACCGGCATCTCTCGCAGAAGGTGCGCGTGTTCGTCGACTGGGCTGCGGAGCTTTTCGAGCGCTGCCCGCTGCTTTCGGGCCAGGAAGATTCGGAAGACCGTTGCTTGCCGACGAGCACGCCGTCTTCGACGATCGTCAAGCGCGGGACGCCGGAAGTGGCCGGCACCGCCGATGTGGTTGCGTAGCTAACGGTTTGCGGCTTTGCGCGCGGGCGTTCTCCTCGAACGCCCGTTTTTTCCTGCTTTAAATCCCTCCGATATCAGGGCCTATTCGCCCTTCTCCATCGCGCGACCTGCCTTCCATTCCCCGCCGCATAAGGCGCCGGGCGATTATTCGCCAGATTCGATTAATCTTTTCGCACTTCGCACATTTATCCGCGGTCGCGACTTGACTACATTTCGTCCTGTCGCAGCGTCGCCGAGTTCATCGAACCGGAGTGCTGCTCTCCAAAACGCAAATGCAACGACCGGAGACACATCATGAAGAGCCGACTGATCGCAGGTCTGACGCTTGCCGCCATTTCCGCAGTCGTATCGACGACGGCGTTCGCCGAAGGCGGCCAGGGCATCGGTCGCGCGGGCACCTATCAGGTGCAGACGACGACCGCCCAAAGCACCGGAGTCACGAAAACACGCGCGCAAGTGCGCGCCGAACTCGCGGCCGCCTATTCGAACGGGACGCTGCCGGCGCTGAACCGCAATACCTATCCTGACAAGAGCATGGCGGGTGAAGCCATTGCCGCGCAATCGGCCCGTCGCGCCGCGCTCGCGGAGCAGCAAAACCGCAGCATCGTCGAATATGCGAATGGGTCGGTGACGCCAGGCGGCGTCGTGGCGCGCTGAACCATCGCTGAACCATCGCTGAAAAGCGAACGTAGTCAGGATCGAGAGGAAGTCATCATGAACGAGAACACACCGCTGGAGCAGTTTTCCGCCCTTGACGATTGGGCACCCGCCGCGCCCGTATGGCGCCCCTACGTCCCGCAACGCGCAAGCACATCGCGCACGCAGGAAGGAGCAGGACCGGCAGGGTCGGCCGCATGGGCAAGGTGATCGTCGCCGCGGTCTTCGTGATCGCGATCATAGCGGGGCCGCAAATCGTTTCCGATGCGGCCCGCTCGCAGGTGGAACAGGCGCTTTCACACACCACGACGCGAACGCCGGGGCCAGCAGGCTGAGCGCTTATCCGAGCTTAGCCGCAAGCCCCGATCTCGCCGCACGCCGTGCAAAAGTCGCAGCCGTCCTTGCGGATCACCGCATTGGCGCCGCACGTCGAGCACTTGCGGCCGTGCATCGGCATCAGCGAATGAGCCGTGTGCGCGGACGCATCATCGGCATGCAGGAGCGCGAGGTCGTCGTTATCCCCGGATTCCAGTGAAGGCTGTGCCGACACCGCATGGCCGCGCAATTGCGACAGCGCACGCGATGGCACCTGGTTTCCTTCGGCATCCAGAAAGCCCCGCCGAAACAAGATCTGCTGGATCGCATACGCGAGCGCCGCGACTTCCGAATCGTGCCAGCGCGGACTGCGGTGACCGTCGAGCCGCTCGACATCGCCCAGGCGCACCTGCCCGCGATCCCACGATACCTTGCGCATGTCCTGCAGGTTGCGCGCGACGAACCCGCCACGCGCCGCGAGCGACAGCGAACGCATCGTCGCCGTGATCCATTGCTGCGATTCGTCGCGCTGCCCCGTCGGGATGAAGAACTCGATGGGGCGCTCGATCGTTATGTCGTCGCCGCCCAGCCGCCCCGTCACTTCGATGAACGACACCGCCACGTAAAGCGACTTCTTGCCCGCCTGCGTGAGGTACTCGACCTTCTCGATGATCGCGGGCAATTCGCCGCGCGGCCGATGATCGATCGCGATGCGCAACGGGTCCTGCTCGAGGTCCGGATCGGGTGAATCGGCCGGCGTCGCTTCGGGCGTGACCGACAGCACCGCGCCGAGCGTCTCGTTCGGCCGATACGTCGCGAGTCCCTTCAGGCCGCGCCGCCATGCTTCGAAATAGAGATCCTGGAACGCGTCGAACGGATAGTCGGCGGGGACGTTGACGGTCTTCGAAATCGACGTATCGACGAACGGCTGCACCGCCGCCATCATCTCCAGATGATCGTGCGCGGACATATCCAGCGCGCTCACGAAGTAGTCGGGCAAAGTCTTCACGTCGCCGCCCAGCTCGCGATAAAGCCGGTACGCGTGGTCTTCGACCGCGAAGGTCTGGCGCCCGCCATCGGCCATGCGCTTCGTCCGCTGGTAGGTCCACGAGAACGCGGGCTCGATGCCGTTCGATGCGTTGTCGGCGAACGCGAGGCTCACGGTGCCCGTCGGCGCGATCGATAGCAAGTGGCTGTTGCGGATGCCGGTCTTGCGGATGTCTTCCTTGATGTCCTCGGGCAGACGAGAAGCGAACGTGCCTTCTTCCAGATACTGCTTCGCGTTGAAGCGCGGAAACGCGCCGCGCTCACGCGCCAGTTCCACCGACGCGCGATACGCCTCGTCGCGCATCGTGCGCGCTACACGCGTCGCGAACTCGCGGCCTTCGGGCGCGTCGTAACGGATGCCGAGCATCACGAGCGTATCACCCAGACCCGTAAAGCCCACGCCGATGCGGCGCTTGTCCTGCGCTTCGCTCGCCTGTTCGGGCAAGGGCCAGAGCGTGACATCGAGCACGTCGTCGAGGAAGCGCACTTGAATGCGCGTGGTTTTCGCGAGCGCGTCCCAGTCGAATGACGGCGTGCCTCCGCGCCGCTGCGTGAACGGATCGCGCACGAAACGCGTGAGATTCAGCGGGCCGAGATTGCAGCACCCGTACGCGGGCAACGGCTGCTCGCCGCACGGATTCGTCGCGCGGATCGTTTCGATCGCGCGCAGGTTGTTGTCGTCGTTCATGCGCGACATGAATACGATGCCCGGCTCGGCCACGTCGTAGGTCGAACGCATGATGACGTCCCACACTTCGCGCGCCCGCACCTCGCGATAAACCCACATGCCATCGTCGCGCTGGCGCAGGTCGGCCGATGCGCGCAGCGCCGGCGAAGGCTCCGCGCGATGCACGAGTTCCCAGTCCGCATCGTCGGCCACCGCCTGCATGAACTCGTCCGACACCGCCACCGATACGTTGAAGTTGTTCCAGCGCCCCTTCGTATGCTTGGCCGTGATGAATTCGAGCAGGTCGGGATGCGTGCAATCGAGAATGCCCATCTGCGCGCCGCGCCGCGAGCCCGCGCTCTCGACCGTGCGGCACGAGGCGTCGAACACGTCCATGTAGCTGCACGGCCCCGACGCCGACGATCCCGTGGAATGCACGCGCGCCCCCTTGGGCCGGATCGCCGAGAAGTTGTAGCCGACGCCGCCGCCGCGCCGCATCGTCTCGGCCGCCTGCAAGAGCGCCACATAGATGCCCGGCAACCCGCTCTCGTCGGCGCTCTGGATCGCATCGCCCACCGGCTGCACGAAGCAGTTGATGAGCGTCGCCTCGATGCCGGTGCCCGCCGCGCTCATGATGCGGCCCGCGCCGAGCGCACCGCGCCTGAAGTTGTCGACGAAGTCCGCTTCGATCTTCTTGCGCAACGCCTCCGGTTCAGCCTGCGCCACGCCGCGCGCGACGCGGCGATAGATGTCCTCGATGCGGCTCTCGTCGCCCTTCGCATACTTCTCGAGCATCACGTCGATCGAAAACTGCTGCGGTGCAACCGGCGTGTTGAGATTGTCTTCTGCCATGTCTGATCCTCAAAAACCCGCAGGCGCTGCATAGCGCCGAATCCCAAACGCGATCCAAGACGATAGCGCGATTGCGCGGGGTCCGCCATCACCTGCAAGGACTTCCACGCCTTCAGGACTAGCTCCAGCGAACGGCGGCGCGTTGCCGCCCTGTCCCTTTGGCGAATGGTCAGTGCATTGCGCGCGTGGCAAAGTCTGGACCAGCTTCACTCCGTCTCTACACAAGCCAAGCAAGATGACCGCTGAGTACAGCGACAACATCGGCGCGCTCGTCGACCTGACGGCGCTTCCGCGGCAGTTTGCCGCTACACTGCTGCTCGCTTCGCCCGACAAGCATCGCGACAGGGCAGACGATCAATCCTTGACGAAGCTAGACCGACTCACGCAACGGTCCCTGCACCGATCAGCCGCAAACGAAAACGGAACCCCGCATGAATTCGCCAACACCGCCGCTCTTCGGCATCTCGGGCCGCTCCGGCCAGGGCAAGACCACGCTGATCGAAGCGCTGCTCCCGTGGTTTCGCGCACGCGGACTGTCGGTGAACGTCATCAAGCATAGCCATCATTCGATCGAACTCGAGCCCGCTCACAAGGACAGCGCGCGCTTTCGCCATGCCGGCGCCGGCGAGGTGCTGATTGCGTCGCCGTACCGCTATGCCATCGTGCGCGAGTTGCGCGACGAACCGGAGCCGCCGCTCGCGGAACTCGCCAGCCGACTCCGGCCCGCTGACCTCATCCTCGTCGAGGGTTTCACGCGCGAGTTCCTGCCGCGCCTCGAAATCGTGCGCCCGGCGCTCGGACGCGATCCGTTGTACCAGACCGACGCGGCGATCCTGGCCATCGCCAGCGATGACCCGACGGCACTCTCCACCTCCCTGGTGATCCTCCATCTGGACGACATCGACAGCATCGGCGAGTTCATTTGCAAAACAGTCCGACTCAATCTCAAGATGCCCTGCCCGCGCGATAGTTGAACTTTCACTTACCGGGGCTTGCATGTCCTCTCCTGCTCCGCGCGCGAACTCGATCTCGCCGAAAGCACCGTCAAGATCCACGTTCGCAATGTGCTGCGCAAGCTGAAGCTGACGAGCCGCGTCCAGATCGCCATCTATGCGCTCGAACGGGACTCGGCGCGTTAGGGCGTCTTCCTGCGTCGTGGTATCCGGTTATCCCAGCCGCGCGATCAACGCGCGATGTTCCGGATGCGCCGCCGCGAGCGCGTCGACGTCGGCCATTTCGAACTCGCTGAACTCGAAGCCCGGCGCGACCGTGCAGCCCACGAGCGCAAAGCCCGCCGGCGCTGTGCAGACGGCGGCGAACCAGTCGCCCGCGGACACGACGGCCTGGAATTCGGCGTCTGGATGCGTGAGGGTATTGCCGAGGCGGTGGGTGGTGAGGGCGCCGTGCGCGTCGATGACGTGGACTTCGATCGGGTCGCCCGCGTAGAAATGCCAGACCTCGTCGGAGCGGATGCGGTGCCAGGCGGAATGCGCGCCGTCGCTCAGCAGGTAGTAGATTGCGGTTGATGCGGCGCGTTGTAGGCCCGACGATTCGCGCGTCACTTGCGACGCAGAGCGGTATGTCTCGCGGAAGTAGCCGCCTTCCGGGTGTGGCTTCAGGCCGAAGCGGCGGATGAGTGCGTTCTTGTCCATCGATTGCGCCTCTGCGGAGAGAGCTTCTATTTTGCATCGGTTGGTGTTGTGTTGTTTGCACCATCCGATGCGCACTGGCGGCAGTCATACTGGTTCCGTCGACACCCCAGGTTCTTCAATCGCGATATGAACGTCACCATCGAAGTCGCCGACTGGATCGACACCGAGTTCGAAGCTGAGGTCAGCGGCGGTCTGGCGGCGTTCAATGCGGCATCGCTTGGGGCGTCGGCCCAGCGCGATCTCGCGGTATCGATTTACGCCGGCGATGAACTCGTCGGCGGACTGGCCGGGTTCACCGCGTGGGACTGGCTCTTCGTCAAATGGCTCTGGATTCGCGACGACGCGCGCGGCCAGGGGCTCGGCGCGCGTGCAGTCGATACGGCGGAGCGCGAAGCCATCAAGCGCGGCTGCCGCGCTGCATGGCTCGACACGCTGAACCCCGAAGCCCGGCGTCTCTACGAACGCTGCGGCTTCGTCGTGTTCGGCGAACTGCCGGATTTCTTCGCGGGACACACACGCTTTTTCATGCAGAAGCAGTTCGACGCGACGCGCTGTTAGCGGGCATGGCTGGCGAGCGAGGCCGCGTGCCTTATCGACGTGCCTTTAAGTCCGCGCTTCGCTATTCCACGCTTCGCGAGCGCGCCATGGTCACGCCCTCACTTCGCGATCTCAAGCCGCCGCGCGACCCGCTCCGCGATCTGTGAGCGCGTCGCGAGCGTCGCGGCCGAGCGCTCGCGAACCGTCTCCACGACCGAACGCGGCGCGCTGTCCGGCGACCCCGCGTCGAACGGCGGCGCGGGCGCGTATTCGAGTTCCAGTTGAATCGCCTGCGCTTCCTCCTCGCCGACGAGTTCAGCCGCGAGCGTCAACGCGAAATCGATGCCCGCCGTGATCCCGCCGCCCGTCACCAAATTGCCGTCGCGCACGACGCGCTCGCGAACCGGGATCGCGCCCAGACCGGCGAGCAGCGAGTGAAACGCCCAGTGCGTCGTCGCGCGGCGGCCGCGCAAAAGCCCCGCCGCGCCAAGCACGAGCGCGCCCGTGCACACCGACGTCACGAAGCGCGCGCCGCGCGCCTGGCGGCGGATGAAGTCGAGCGTGGCGTCGTCCTCCATCAGCGCGCCGACGCCCGAGCCGCCCGGGATGCACAGGACGTCGAGCGGCGGGCAATCATCGAAAGTGGTGTCGGGCGTGAGCAGCATGCCGCTCGACGATTCCACCGCCGCGCGCGTTTTCCAGATGAGATGCACCGTCGCGCCGGGGATTTGCGCGAACACGTCGTGCGGGCCGGTCAGGTCGAGTTGCTGGACGCGCGGGAAAAGCAGCAGGCCGATATGGAGCGTCATGTTCGCTTCCTCTTTCGTGAATGGGTGGTGTTCAGGGATGGACGAGGAAATACTACGCCGCTACGCTATGGCGTAAATGACACATGACCCACATTTCACGCCAACCGCGATCCCGCCATGAAGCATCCCGCACCGCGCCGCATCGACATCCTCGCTTTCGCAAACGTGCAACTGCTCGACGTCGCGGGGCCGTTGCAGGCGTTCGCCTCGGCGAACGAACTGGCCTGCGCGCACGGTTTCGCGCCGCCGTACTCGCCGCGCGTGGTCGCGGTCGACGGCGGCACGGTGACGACTTCGGCCGGGCTCGGGATCGTCGCCGAGCCGCTGCCGGGCGACGCCGAGCCGTCCGACACGCTGGTCGTCGCGGGTGGCTGGGGCGTGTACGACGCGGCGCGCGATCCGGCGCTCGTCGCGTGGGTGCGCGCGCAGGCGGCGAGCGCGCGGCGGGTGGCGTCGGTGTGCACGGGCGCGTTCCTGCTGGCGGCCGCCGGCCTGCTCGACGAGCGGCGCGCCGTCACGCACTGGACGCGCTGCGCCGAACTGGGCCGCCGCTATCCGGCCGTGCGCGTCGAGCCCGATCCGATCTTCATCCGCGACGGCGACGTCTGGACCTCCGCCGGCGTGACGGCGGGCATCGACCTGACGCTCGCGCTGATCGAGGACGACCTCGGCCGCGCACTCGCGCTCGATGTCGCGCGCCATCTCGTCGTGTTCCTGAAGCGCCCCGGCGGGCAGGCGCAGTTCAGCACGGCGCTGTCGCTGCAAAAGACCGGCGATCGCTTCGGCGAACTGCATGCGTGGATCGCGGAGAACCTGTCCGCGGATCTGTCGCTTGGCGCGCTCGCGGCGCGCGCCGGCATGAGCGAGCGCAGCTTCGTGCGCCACTATCGGTCGCAAACGGGCATGACGCCCGCGCGCTCGATCGAACAGTTGCGGCTCGAAGCGGCACGGCGGCTGCTTGGCGATACCGCGTTGCCGGTGAAGCGCATCGCGGCGCGCTGCGGATTTGGCTCGGAGGAAACGATGCGGCGCGGCTTCCTGCGGGCGGTCGGCGTGACGCCGCAGGCGTACCGGGAACGGTTCGCGTCCGGGCGTGCATGAAAACCCTGATTTTTTGCTTTCATCCAGCCGGCGACTTATTCTTCAGACACAATAGCCTTTCCTTACATTGTTCCCGAAGTCCTCAAGCCTCGACCGCTGTTGCCGTTAGCACGAACAGACCGATCCGTTGAACGGCCCTGAATCGCGTTCTCGCCGCGCGCCGGTGGCGGTTCGAAATCACACAACGAGGGTTGGCTTTCAGGCCTGGACTGCCGATGAGTGTTTCTCCGAAGATTGCCGCGTTGCCGGATTCGAACGATAGCGACAGCGACAGCGCCGGCGCGCCGTCGGTCGATGCGCTGTTGCGCTCGGCGCGCGGCGGCGGCCGGCCGGGCGCGTGGGCGTGGTATCGCGCGGGCGAGCAGTTGCACCTCGCGGGCCGCGGCGACGGGTCACTCGACTGCGCGCTCGACAGCGCACCCGACTGGCCGCAGAGCATCGCCGAAGAACGACTCGCGCACCTGTGCGCCGCGCGCGGCTGGCATCGCTGGCCGACGGGCCGTGGCGAAAGCGTGCTCGGCTGGCTCGTCGCGCCCAACGCCCTCGCCGACGACGCGTGCCTGCGCGAACTCGCGCGGCGTCTGGGCGAACGCGTCCAGACCGACGCCCTCGCACGCGCGCAAAACACGCAGCGCGTGCTGTACGAGATCGCCTATCTCGCGAGTTCGGTGCCGGAGCGCGCCGCGTTCCTGCAGGGCGTGCACGAGCGCCTCGGCACGCTGATCGACGCCGAGAATTTCTACCTCGCGCTCTACGACCGCAAGAGCGGCAGGATCACGTATCCGTACTACGTCGATGTGATCGATACCGAGGTCGTCGAGGCCGAGAACTACGACGTGCTGAACCCCTCGCGCCTCTCGATGACGGCCCGCGTGCTGACGACCGGCCAGCCGCTCTTGATCGATGCCGCCATGATCCGCGCCGCCGAGGCCGAAGGCACGTTCTACTGCATCGGCGACCGGCCCGAGTTCTGGATGGGCGCGCCGCTGAAAAACGCGTCGGACGAAGTGTTCGGCATGCTCGCGATGCAGGTCTACGACGTCGCCCGCGTCTACAGCGCCGAAGACCGTGCGCTCTTCCTCGTGGTCGCGCGCCACGTGGCGATGGCGCTCGACCGTATCCTGCACCGCGCCGACCTCGAAGAGCAGGTCGCGCGGCGCACGTCGGAACTGTCGCGGGTCAACGCTGCACTGCGCAAGGGCATCGCCGAGCGCGAGCGCGCCGAGCACTTGCAGGCGGCGCTGTTCCAGATCGCCGAATTGTCGAGCCGGCCCGGCGACATGCTGGAGTTCTTCGGGAGCCTGCACGGGATCGTCGGCGAGTTGCTGTATGCGCGCAATTTCTACATCGCGCTCTTCGATACCGACACGCAGGAAGTGTCGTTTCCGTATTACGTCGACGAAATCGTCCACGAGCCGCCGCTGCCACGTCGCGGCCAGCGCGGCCTCACCGAATACGTGATCCGCCAGCGCCGCCCGTGCCTCATCGATGCGAGCGAAGCGTTGCGCCTGATCGCCGAACGCGTGATCGATACCGGCAACGAAAACGTGCGCCTGCGTTCGTGGCTCGGCATCCCGCTGTTCGATGGCGACGACGTGCGCGGCGTGCTGGCCGTGCAGAGCTACGCGCCGCTCGTGCGTTATACGCCGCGCGACCAGGAACTGCTCACCTTCGTGTCGCGCCACATCGACACCGCGCTCTCGCGCCGGCGCGCCGCCGAAGCGCTGCATGCGGCGAACGTCGAACTCGAAGCACGCGTGCAGATCCGCACGCGCGAACTCGACAACGCGAACGCACGCCTCATCCACGAAAATTCGCACGATGCGCTGACCGGGTTGCCCAACCGCAGCCACTTGCTGCATCGGCTGCAGGCGGAGTGGCGCGCCTATGGCGAGCACGGCCGGCAGGTGACGGTGATGTTCATCGACCTGGACCGCTTCAAGGTCGTCAACGACAGTCTCGGCCATCATTACGGCGACCTGCTGCTCGTGCAGGCGGCCGAGCGGCTGCGCAATTGCCTGCGCGGCACCGATCTGCTCGCGCGCCTCGGCGGCGACGAATTCGCGGTGCTCTCGCCGAATTCGCCGCTCTGCGATGCCGTCTCGATCGCCGAGCGGATTCTCGCCGCGTTCGACCTGCCGTTCCACATCGACGATCACGTGGTGTTCTCGTCGTGCAGCATCGGCATCGTGAATGCGGACAGCCAGTTCCATACCGAGCCCGCCGACCTGCTGCGCGACGCCGACACGGCAATGTATCGCGTGAAGAATGCCGGCCGCGACAGCTACGTCGTGTTCAACCAGGAGTTGCGTCGCGAGGTGTCGGATCAGGTCGAGCGCGAAGGCGCGCTGCGCAATGCCCTCAAGCGCGACGACGAGCTGCTGCCGTTCTTCCAGCCGATCGTCGATGTGCGCAGCGGCGATGTGGTCGCGCTCGAAGCGCTCGTTCGCTGGCGGCAGGCGGACGGGCGCATCGTCGGTCCCGGCGAATTTCTGCCGGGGGTGGAAGGCTTGCGGCTCATCGGGCGGCTCGACCTGTACATGCTCACGCGCATCGCGGTCATTCTCTCGGATGCGCAATACGCGAACTGGCCGCCCGTGCATGTGAACTGTTCGAGCTACAGCATGACGCGCCCCGAGTTCGCCGACGAAGTGCTCGCGCTCTTGCGCCGGCATGGCGTCGCGCCGACGCGCGTGTGCCTGGAACTGACCGAGGGCGCGCTCGTCGCCGAGCCGGATCTCGCGCGGCGCACGATGCAGCGTCTCGCCGACAACGGGATGTCCGTCGTGCTCGACGATTTCGGCGCGGGGTTCTCGTCGCTGAGCTATGTGCATCAGTACCGCTTCAGCGGGCTAAAGGTCGACAAGTCGTTCATTCTCGAACTGACGGCGAGTGCGCGCAGCCGCGCGATCGTGCGGGCGATCGTGCGCATGGCGGAATCGCTCGACCTGACGCTCGTGGCCGAAGGCGTCGAGGATGCCGCGACGCTCGCCGTGCTGCGCGACATGGGCGCGGCGCAGGCGCAGGGCTACTACTTCGACAAGCCGATGCCGCTCGAGCAACTCATGCGTTCGCCGCTCGCGCAGCGTCTGGCGCACGGTTACGCACGCGCGTCGAGTCCTTTGGTCACGGTGTCCCGGTCGGCGACGGCGCGATGAAGCCGCCGACCCTTGCCTTGTAAACCCCGGTAACGAATTTCTCGTGATGCGCTTCGTGAAGAAGGTTTAGGATAAAGACTGCGTCGGATAAAACGGACGCGCGGCTTGGCACGGCGCTTGCAGTAAAAGTTGTGGTTGGTTCACCGCGCAACGGTCATGCATCCGTATGGCCGCCATTGCAAAAGGAGGCTCTATGAAGTGGGAAACCCCTAGCTTCACCGATATGCGTTTCGGCTTTGAAATTACGATGTATATCGCCACACGCTAAAGTCTCATACGGCCGCGCAAGCGGCCGTTTTCTTTTTCAAAGGCTTCAACGCTTCGATGCGCCCGGGTCCTTCAGGTCCGCGTTCTGTGCGTCGAGTCCGCCGGCGCCGGCAGGTTCCGGCCGGTCGCCGGACCCATAGGGCACTTCCGCCGTCTGGTGTGGATGCTCGTCCAGTCGCCTCGACTCCGGTTCGATTTCTCCCGCGTTTGGCTGACGCACGCCTTGCTTCGGGTCACCGCCGGTTGCCGAGCCGGGGCCGGGCTGATTGCCGATCGATCCGCCGCCGCTTGCGCCCGAACCTGCATCGCCCAGGGGTTTGTCGGTGCTTTCTGTCCGTTCTGTGACGGTCATTGCGGTCTCCTTCGTGAGTGTCATGTCGCTGGAGCAACCCGCATACCCGTGCACGCCCACTAGAAGCCAGCTTGATGCGCTCAGGCTCCGAGGCAGCCCGAAAAGCGCGGACCAGTTTTTGCTGCCGGTGCTGGCATGATCCATCGGAGAACGCAATGCACCCGACGATGCAAAAGGTCGCCCGCCTCGCGGAGCTAGCCGAGGATCGCGGCACGCGTGTGAAGATCGGCGATACGCCGATCATGCTCGTGCGCGAAGGCGACACCGTTCACGCGTACACGGCCGATTGTCCCCATGCAGGCGCGCCGCTCGAAAAGGGCGGCATCTGCAACGGACGCATCGTGTGTCCGTGGCACAAGGGCACCTTCGAGATCAGCGACGGCTCGCTCGTCGAGCCGCCCGCGTTGCAGGGCCTCACGCGCTATGCGTCGCTGGTCGACGAGGGCGACGTGTACGTGTCGCCCGAGCCTGACGAATCGCCTCCGGCACGGCCGGCCGCCGATGCGTCCACGATGTTCATCGCGGGCGCGGGCGCTGCGGGCGCCGCAGCCTGCGCGGCGCTGCGCGAGGCTGGCTTCAATGGACGCATCGTGCTCGCAGGCACCGATGCGAAGATCCCCTACGACCGGACCGCGCTGAGCAAATTCGTCGTCGCAGGCGACATGCCGCCGGACGACGTTCCGCCGCTTCTCGATCCCGCCTTTTTCTCTGAACAAAGAATCGAGCGCATCGAATCGCAAGCCGTGCGCCTCGATGCAGCGAAGAAGCAGGCGGAACTCGCCGACGGAACAATCATCGACTACGAAGCCGCGCTCGTTTGCACTGGCGGCATTCCGAAGCCGATGGACGTGCCCCGTGCGCCGGACGCTCGCGTTCTCTTCTTGCGCAATCGCGATGACGCTGGCGCCATCGTCGAGGCGCTCGAAAACAGCAAGGCGGTGATCGTCGGCGCGAGCTTCATCGGACTCGAAGTGGCGTCGTGCCTGCGCAAGCGGAAGATCGACACCGTCGTCGTGGCGCCCGGCAAGATACCGTTCGCCACGCAATTCGGCGAACGCATCGGCGCCATGTTCAAGCGCCTGCACGAAGCCAACGGCGTGTCGTTTCGCATGGGCCGCAACATCAGCGCGATCGAACGCGACGCAGTCATCCTCGACGACGGTGAGCGCATCGCCGCCGATGTCGTGATCGCCGGCACGGGTGTGAAGCCCGCGACGTCGTTCATCACCGGCATCCCAATCGCCGACGACGGCGGCATCGACGTCGACGCCCGACTGTGCGCCGCGCCCGGACTCTACGCAGCGGGCGACGTCGCGCGCTTTCCGCTGCCGCGCTCGCAGACCAGGCTACGCATCGAACACTGGCGCGTCGCGCAGCAGCATGCGCGCGTGGCCGCGTACAACATGGCGGGCAAGCGCGTCGAGTACGAAGGCGTGCCCTACTTCTGGACCTATCACTTCGAAAAGCGCTTCGACTATCTCGGCCATGTAAGCGATCCCGATGAAGTCGTGATCGACGGCGACCTCGACGCGCAGAAGTTCATCGCTTATCTGATGAAGGACGGCGAAGTCGGCGCGGTGGTCGCGTGCGAGCGTGAGGACGCCACTGCGCGTCTCGCCGAAGGGATGCGCGCCACGCTGACGCTCGATGCAGCCCGCAATCTAGCCAATGGATGAGGCAGCCATGCCAGCAAGCCGGAAGACAGCGAAGAGCTCGCGCAGCACGCGCCAGAGACATGCACTCGCGAACAAGAAGAAGTCCACCTCAAGCGCGAAGAAGTCAACGGGCGCGAAGACAAGCCGCTGGTCGCATCATGTGATGGAAACCAGCGACGCGATGGACATCGAAAGCGACATCTTCAAGAAGGGGAACGCGCAGGAAATCGCGCAGTCGCTCAAGCGCTCGTCCGAGCACAGCAAGCGGCGCAAGGGCACGCCGTTCCAGTCGGCGATGTCGATGCTCAATTTCTATATCAATCGTGCTGGCCGCAACCTGTCGAAGACGAGACGCGGAACGTTGGATCAGGCCAAGAAACGACTGCGCGAAGCGTTCGGCCGCAAGCCTTGATTCCAACGGGACAAGCGATGTGGAACAGGGCTTGCGGTAGTCACCGCGAAACCCGTCCGCTCACCAAGGAGCCAGTCATGGCGCAACAACCTCCCCTCAATCCCGGCGACGAAGCCGAACCCGGCACACCCGGAAGCGGCGAGGACGTGTGCCCGGCCTGCGACGGCTCGGGCAATAACGAAGGCGCCCGATGCGAAGTATGCGGTGGCACCGGCAAGGTCGTGCAGGGTATCGGCGGAGGCTGAGCCCATGCGTCGCACTTCCCTGACTTCGCGGCGTATCTTTGCGGCAGCCGCTTGCACGCTCACGCTCGTCGTGAGCGCCGGCGCGGCCGACCAGGACTCCATGGGCTTCGGTCCCGATCCGGAGTTGCCCGCGCCGCAAAAGAAATCGCTGATGCCGACCGTGAACATCGCGCCTGCAGCCCCCTGGGCCGAAGGCGCGAAGCCAACGGCGGCCCCAGGTTTCACCGTCACGGCCTACGCGACCGATCTCGATCATCCACGCTGGCTCGCGACGCTGCCGAACGGCGACGTTCTTGTCGCCGAGAGCAACGCGCCCGCGCAGCACGACTCGAATGCAGGCCTGAAGGGCTGGGTGATGAAGAAAGTGATGAAGCGCGCAGGCGCCAGCGTGCCGAGCCCGGATCGCATCATGCTGCTGCGCGATGCGGACGGCGACGGCATCGCTGAAACGAAGACCGTCTTCATCGACAAGCTGCACTCGCCGTTCGGCATGGCGCTCGTCGGCGATACCCTCTACGTCGCCGATACCGACGCGATCCTGCGCTTCAAGTACCACGCGGGCGATACGCACATCGCGGAGCCTGGCGAGAAATTCATCGACCTGCCCGCTGGGCCGATCAACCATCACTGGACCAAGAACCTGATCGCAAGCCGCGACGGCACGCATCTGTACGTGACGGTCGGCTCGAACAGCAACGCGGCGGAGAACGGCATCGATGCCGAACACGGGCGCGCGGCGATCATGGAAGTGGATATCGCGAGCGGCCAGACGCGCCTGTTCGCGACGGGCCTGCGCAATCCCAACGGCATGTCGTGGCAGCCTCAGAGCGGCGCGCTGTGGACGGCGGTCAACGAGCGCGACGAACTGGGCAACGATCTCGTGCCCGACTACATGACGTCGGTCAAGGACGGCGCGTTCTATGGCTGGCCGTACAGCTACTACGGGCAGCACGTCGACGATCGCGTGAAGCCGCAGCGTGCCGATCTCGTGCAGTCGGCCATCCCGCCGGACTACGCGCTCGGCTCGCATACGGCCTCGCTCGGACTCACGTTCTATGACGCAAAGGCGTTCCCGCAGCACTACTGGAACGGCGCGTTCATCGGCCAGCATGGGTCGTGGAATCGCAAACCGCGCAGTGGCTACAAGGTCATATTCGTGCCGTTCCAGGACGGCAAACCCTCTGGTCCGCCCGAGGACATCCTGACCGGCTTTCTGTCGCCGGATGGTCATGCGTATGGACGGCCGGTGGGCGTCGCGGTCGATCATGCGGGCGCCCTGCTGGTCGCGGACGATGTCGGCAATGCGGTGTGGCGCGTGGCTCCTGCCACCGGCCAGTGATGGCCGCGCGAGGCTCCGGCAAGGCGGCGCGACGGGACGACGGACTGTTTTCGCTTGCCGAGCGCCAGGTGCTCGATCTCTACGATGCGGGCGTTCTCTCGCCCGCCGTGCTGCATCGGGTAATCGCCGCTTATACGGGCCGCGACATCGACTGGCATGAAGAAGCGGGTGCTCAAAGCGTCGACGGTCGTTCGGTGCACGAAGTCGTCGTGCTCACGATGATGCCCGGCCGTGCGCTTCGCAACGCGAAGAAGGACTTCCTCTCGGTCATCGAGCATCTGACCGGCGATCACGATCAGCCGGCTACGGCGGAGGAAGAACCAGCGGACGAAGATGACGAGTTGTTGAACCAGCTATCCGGGGCGGCAAGCAAGGGCGCGAACAAGCGCACGAAACCGGCTGCGCAGGAATCCGCCAGCAAGAAGAGCCCCGGCTTCAACCCGCTCGTCCAGGCGCGGGCGCTGCGCAGCCCTCCAAAATCCTGAGGAACCCCGGCTTCACGCTTTACACCGACAAAGCGCCTATCAGCCCCCGATGCCTTGCGCTTCCGCAACGCCTGCCCGGCGGCCGCAACCCTCGACGCTTTTCGGGCCTAACGAGAACCATGGCCAACGGCGCGGGCGAGTTCTTGTCAGCGCCGGAAAGACCCGATGTATCCCGAGGCTGAATCGACTGCCTTGGCGCCGCAAGTATTTTCTCGGCTATCAGCGATACAGCGGGTAAACCATATTAAGAACTCGTCGTATGACTTCTGTTTCAGGCGTAACAAAACTAATCCGGAAGCTGTCAACCGGCGCGCCACGCAGGTCGTTTTCCGTCACAAATCATCGCAGTTCGTGTTTTCCCGAATAGCCCGTAATTAGGCCCGTTCGAATAAAAAACATAAAAGGGATCGGTTAATTTTGCCTGTTACAAACCCCCGAAAAAGTTACCGATTCTCTCTGTTGT
>NZ_FCON02000120.1 GCF_001544535.1 Caballeronia choica
CCGGTTCCTCTTCTGGCCGAAACCAGATGGAACAATCCTCTACGCGACTTTCACGTCGCACTAACTGAACGGCATTACCGTTTTTACGGGGCCTTTTTGCAATGCGCGGCGGCTTAGAACCGGTAGTTGACCGCCGCGATACCGTTCCATTCCATTCTGCGTTCGGTAATCGGACTGTTCGCCGCGAAGTTCTGGAGCCATCCGGCCGTCACGAGCAGGGACGCCGACCAATGCTTCGTGAAGTCGTAGCTGGTGTAGGCGTTCAGGTGGATATCGCGAACGCCGGAACGGGCGTCGTAAGCCTGCATGCCCGACGCCGCGCTTTGCTGCGGCGACACGCCGAACAACGTGCGGGCATAAACCGAGTTGGCCCAGGTGAAGCCGGGGCCGAACGAGAAGAGCAGGCGGTCGGTCACGGGAAGATTCGCCGCCAGATCAGTCGTGATCTGCATGCCCTGTCCGTTTCCGCCGATGTCCTGGTAGAGCGCGACAGAACCCGTCAGCAGCGACACCGAATAGTCGGCGAAAACCTTGAGCTTCGGACCGGCATCGACATTGCCGAGACCATGCAAACGCGGGTCGGCGGATTCCTTGCGTGACACGAAGTCGAAGTTCAATGCCGCGCCGACGTGATAGGCGTCGCTCTTGAGCGCATTCACGCCGAGCACGTCGAGACCCTGGGAGAAGAAACGGTCGTCGTAGGAAATGTCGAGCGACGGCAACGGCAGCGCTTCGTATTGCTTCGAGCCCGGGTACTTCGGCGTCACCATCACGCCTGGGCCGATCGATACTTTCCACTTCGAATTCGCGCCGTTGACTTGCTCGTCCGCGTGCGCGTTGATGAGCAGCGTTCCGCACGCGAGCGCAATGGCCGCATGGCGGACCTGCTTGAACAATTTCATGACCACTTTCCCGGGAACCTCGAATCGGCGGGAAGTATATCGACGGGGTCGCTCGAAATCGCAGGGATGACCTAATGTTACCTATCGGTGCCTGAATCGCCGCCGGGATTGCGCTTGAATCCGGTGAGCATCGCGAGGATCAAGTTGTCGCGCGTCCAGACGCTCATCACGATTGCCCCGACGATATGCGCGCACACGCAGATTTCCAGTGCGGTGGACAGGTACGTATGGATATCGTGCGGCCAGTCCTCGCCCCAGAACGCGTCGAGGCGCATCAGCCAGCCGCTCGCCGCCAGCGCGAGAATCAGCAGCCACAGCGCGATCGCCATCAGTCCGCCGAGCGGATTATGCGAGAGATGATGCATCGGCCTGCCGCGGCCCAGCGAGCCAAGATAGTCGACGAGATGCGGGAGCGTCGGCCACCATGCCTCGAATCGCGCGTACTGCGTGCCGACGAAGCCCCACACGACGCGAAACCCGACGAGTCCAGCCGCGACATAGCCGAGCACCCGATGCACCTGGTCGGTAGGACCGAACAGGTTCCAGGCGACGATGCCCGCAACCGTCCAGTGCGTGAGCCGCACCCCGATGTCCCAGGTTTTCACGCGGCGGGCGGGCATCGTCGGGAACGCCGGCGCTCAGTCGATTTCGGACTTCACGACGGCAAGCGTCTTGGTGTCGTAATAGATCTCGACCTTCTTGCCGTCCTTGTTATGGCCGTAGATCTCGTAGCAGTTGTCATCGACCTTGAACTTCTTGATCTTGTAGCCCTGCGCTTCGAGTTGCGCGCGCGCATCCGATTCCTTGATCCACTCGCTCTTGGGATGCGCGGTGCAATCGGCCTTCGCAAACGCCGCGCCCGAAAAGCCAACCGCCGCCACCAACACCAGGAATTTCAGCATCCGCCACTCCTTCTTACTGATTTGTCGAGCGGCTACTCTACTTCGAATGAGAATCGCTCGCAAGCAGATCGAAAGAATTGGCGGTAAGCCTTACTTCTTGCCTTGCTCGCGAATCTGGTCGAGCGTCGCGCCCGGCGTGCTCTGATCCTGCGGAATCCTGATCTCGATCACCGCGGGCAGCCCCGAACTCACCGCGCGCTCGAACGCGGGCATGAACTCCGCGGTCGTCGCGACGATCTCGCCATGCGCGCCGAACGAACGCGCGAAGGCGGGGAAGTCGGGATTCGTGAGCCCGGTGCCATGCACGCGATTCGGATAGTGCCGCTCCTGATGCATGCGGATCGTCCCGTACTGCGCGTTGTTCACGACGATGAAAATCACCGCCAGCCGATACTGCATGGCCGTCGCGATTTCATGGCTCGACATCATGAAGCAGCCGTCGCCCGCGAACGCGATCACCGTGCGCTCCGGATACAGCGACTTCGCCGCGATCGCGGCGGGCACGCCGTAGCCCATCGCGCCGCTCGTCGGCGCGACCTGCGAGCGGAAATGCCGATACGCGTAGTGCCGATGCAGCCACGTCGCGTAATTGCCCGCGCCGTTCGTGATGATGGAATCGGCGGGCAGGCGCTCGCTCAACTGGCGCATGATCTCGCCGAGCTGCACGTCCCCGAGCATGGGCTTCGGCTTGCGCCATTCGACGTAGGCGGCGTGCGCGGCATCGGCCGCGCCCGACCAGGGGATCGTCGACGGCGGCGCGAGCGCTGCGAGCGCCGACGCGATTTCCGGCATGCCCGAGACAATCGGCAGATCGGCCGAATAGACGCGGCCAAGTTCCTCCGCGCCCTGATGGATGTGGATCAGCGTCTGCTTCGTCTTCGGGATGTCGAGGAGCGTGTAGCCGCCGGTCGTCGATTCGCCGAGGCGCGGGCCGATCACGAGGAGCAGATCGGCCTCGCGGATGCGCGCGGCGAGCGCCGGATTGATGCCGAGTCCGACATCGCCGGCGTAGTTCGGATGCTCGTTGTTCAGCGTGTCCTGGAAGCGGAACGCGCAGCCGACCGGCAATTGCCATTGCTCGACGAAGCGCGCGAAATCCTGCGTCGCGGCTTCGGTCCAGCCGCTCCCGCCCGCGATGACGAACGGCCTTTGAGCCGCCGAGAGCATCGCCTGAAGCCGCTCGATCTGCCCGGGCGCGGGCGCCGCCGCGACGCGCTGGTAACGCGGCGCGCCCGGCACGGCCGCGCAGGCCTCGCTCAGCATGTCCTCGGGCAGCGCGAGCACCACCGGGCCGGGCCGCCCGGACGTCGCGACGTGAAACGCATGGCTCATGTATTCGGGGACGCGGCGCGGGTCGTCGATTTGGGCGACCCACTTCGCCATCTGCCCGAACATCCGGCGATAGTCGATTTCCTGGAACGCCTCGCGGTCCATGTGCTCGCGCGCGCACTGGCCGATCAGCAGGATCATCGGCGTCGAGTCCTGGAAGGCGGTGTGCACGCCGATCGACGCGTGTGTCGCACCGGGCCCGCGCGTGACGATCGCGATGCCCGGGCGGCCGGTCAGCTTGCCGACCGCCTCGGCCATGTTGGCGGCGCCGGCTTCGTGGCGGCAGACGATGGTCTGGATCTGGGCGGTTTCGTCGTGGAGCGAATCGAGGACGGCGAGAAAGCTTTCGCCGGGCACGCAAAAGACGCGTTCGACGCCGTGCGTGACGAGCGCATCGACGACGAGGCGCGCGCCGGTGGTTTGCGGGGAATCGGAAGAAGCGACAGCGGACGCCATGCGGTGAAATCTCCGTGAAGGGTTCGCGCCAAGGACGAGCGCGAGAACGAGAGCCGACAGCTTACGCCGTCGGGCGGCCCTTCAGCCAGAGGCGCAAATCCTGATGGGGCGGTGGGGAAGGCACGTTCGCCGACGCCATGCTCGCCCGCGCGGCGGGACATTGATGTGAGCGGCGAAAGTTTCCCGATGGAGCGGCGCCTGAGAAATGCGCGGTGCGCAGTCGCATTGCCGCATGGCCCCCGCAGCCCCGGTCTCCCGGCGCCAACCGAACGCCCCTCTTCACCCATCACCCGAATTACCCCTCTTTCTCACCCCTTATCGCCAGATAGTCACCCGGCGACATTCGGAATAATGGCTTCACTGGATAACGGGCTGCGGGATCGACCGCCGTGGCTCCTACGCAAAGATCAAAGTCGTCAAACCTCATCGGGGGCAAGCTTGAATATTCGTAAATTCGTCGGCGCCACAAGCCGGGACGCGCTGCGCCTCGTCCGCGAAGCCCTGGGCCCCGATGCAGTCGTTCTGTCGAACCGTACGCTCGAAGACGGCACGGTCGAGATCGTCGGCGTCGCCGACAGCGATCTGGCGAAGATTTCTCCTTCAGCCGAAGAGGGCGCCGCGAAGCAGGCAGCGGCAGCGAAGGCCAGCGCGAATTTGAACGCGAACGCGAACTTGAGCACGAACGCGGCGAATCCCTACGCGAGCGGCGACGTTTTCTCGTCGGTGTTCGGCGCGAACCCCGGTGCTGACGACGAAAGCCACGCCGACGCTAAACCCGAACCCGCGCCGAAGCGCCGCATTCCCGCTGACGAAGCGCCGCGCACGATGGCCGAGTCGAACCCGTGGCTCATTGAACATGCGCGCCGTGTCGCCCAGCAGGCGGCTACGCCGGCGCCCGCGAATCGCACCCTGACGCCCGCCTCCGCGATCGCAAAGGGTCTCGGCACGCCGGTCCCGCCGAACCCGGTCAAGAAACCTGACCACGCCGAAGCCGCCCATCCGCAGGCATCGCAGCACGCCCCGCAAGGGTCGCAGGCACCGCATTGGCCGCAACCGAAGATCGAAACACCCGATTGGGCACGCGAAGCCGCGCAGATCGCCGCGCGCCGCGCTGCACAGAAGATCGTCCCGGTGCAGATGCCGCAAGCCGCACCGCAGCAGCACGCACCCGCATCGCCCGTGACCCAGGAAGGCGGTTTCGCCGGCCTGCCCGCGAGCGCGGCCGCCGCCGTCACCGAAGCGATCCGCGCCCGCATGGAGCAGGTCGTCAACGACACGGTGATGAACGAACTGTCGTCGATGCGCGACATGATGGAAGAACACTTCGCCGGCCTCCTGTGGGGCGACCGCCAGCGCCGCAGCCCGACCAACGGCGCGCTGACCAAGCGTCTGTTCGCCGCCGGTTTCTCGGCACAACTGGTGCGCATGGTCATCGACAACATGCCGGAGATGGAGCACGTCGAAGCCGCGCTGGAATGGGTACAGCAAGTGCTGGAAGTGAACCTGCCGGTCATGGACAGCGAAGAAGCGCTGATGGAACGCGGCGGCGTGTTCGCACTGATGGGCCCGACCGGCGTCGGCAAGACGACGACCACCGCGAAACTCGCCGCGCGCTGCGTGATGCGCTTCGGCGCGAGCAAGGTCGCGCTCCTGACGACCGACAGCTACCGGATCGGCGCTCACGAACAACTGCGCATTTTCGGCAAGATCCTCGGCGTTTCGGTGCATGCGGTGAAGGACGGCGCCGACCTGCAACTCGCGCTCTCCGAGCTGCGCAACAAACACATCGTGCTGATCGACACGATCGGCATGAGCCAGCGCGACCGCATGGTCGCCGACCAGATCGCGATGCTTTGCCGCGCGGGCCAGCCGGTCCAGCGCCTCTTGCTGCTCAACGCGACGAGCCACGGCGACACGCTGAACGAAGTCGTGCAGGCATACCAGAGCACGGCGGACCAGCCGCCGCTCGCGGGCTGCATCCTGACGAAGCTCGACGAAGCCACCAACCTCGGCGGCGTGCTCGACACCGTGATTCGCTACAAGCTGCCGGTGCACTACGTATCGACCGGACAGAAGGTGCCGGAAAACCTGTACGTCGCCACCAAGCGGTTCCTGATCAAGAGCGCGTTCTGCATTCCGCGCGACGGCTCGCCTTTCGTACCGCAGGACGACGAAGTGCCGGCCTTGCTGTCCGCGCTTTCGGCGCGCTCGTCCACCGAACTGCATGAGGTTCATTTTGGATAAGTTCGTGCTCGATCAGGCAGAAGGCCTGAGACGGCTTCTGACACGCGCGGGATCGCGCGTGGTCGCGGTGACGGGCGGGCCTTCGGGCATCGGCTGCACGTCGGCGGTGGCGAATCTCGGCGCCGCGCTGTCGATTCACGGCAAGGACGTGCTCGTCATCGACGAGCGCCGCAACGCCGGTTCGATCAGCGGGATGCTCGGCCTTCACGATACCGGCGCGCTGGCCTCGGTGATCTCGGGCAGACGCCTGCTGCAGGACGCCGTGACGCGTACGCCGCTCGGTTTTTCGCTGCTCGCCGCCCCGCGCGACGAACGCATCAGCCACGACGCGGCGCAGTGCCGCGCACTGCTCGACGGCCCCGCCGACATCGTGCTGATCGATACCCAACTCGATCGCCACGGCGCGCTGTCGTCGCTCGCGGCGCAGGCGAACGACTTCCTGATCGTCACGCGCGTCGCGGCGGCGGCGATCACCGAGGCTTACGCCTGCATGAAGCGGTTGCACTACGCGCATGCCATCGGACAGTTTCGCGTGCTGCTGAATCACGTGCAGAACGCGGCCGATGCGGCCGTGGCGTTCGACAACCTGTCGGGGGTCGCGAGCCGGTATCTGGCCGTGTCGCTCGTGCACGCGGGGTACGTCGCGGAGGATGCGCGCGTCGCGCGGGCCCGGGACCTCGCGCGCTGTGCCGTCGACGCGTTTCCCGCGACGCCGGCCGCACGCGACTACCGCCAGATCGCCGCCGGACTCCTGCACTGGCCGATGCGGCCCGCGCAATGTTCGCGCGCCGGGGCGGCGGGTACAGCAGCAGTCAAAACAGCCATGACGGGCGCGAACGGCGGATCGACCGCCGCACGCCGCGCCGAGGCACCGGTTGCTCGCGAGTTGAGCAGTTCGGCGTCGATGTAGTCGATGAGATAGAAGAAAGGGGAACACGATGTACAACGCCCAGGGCAAGCTCTCGCAATCCGAAGTGCTGACGCGCTACGCGCCGCTCGTGCGCAGGCTCGGACTTCAACTCGTCGCCAAGATGCCGGCGAGCGTCGATCTCGACGACCTGATCCAGGCCGGCATGATCGGCCTGATGGACGCCGCGAACCGCTACAAGGAAGATCAGGGCGCGCAGTTCGAGACCTACGCGAGCCAGCGGATTCGCGGCGCGATGCTCGACGAACTGCGCGCGAACGACTGGCTGCCGCGCAGCATGCGCAAGACGTCGCGCGAAGTGGAATCCGCGGTGCACAAGGTCGAGCAAAGCCTCGGCCGGTCGGCGAGCGAGACCGAAATCGCCGAGCACATGAAGATGCCGCTCGACGAATTCCAGACGATGCTGCAGGACCTGCACGGCAGCCAGCTCATCTATTACGAAGACTTCGACCGCTCCGCCGACGACGAACCGTTCCTCGACCGCTATTGCGTCGACCGTTCGGACCCGCTCTCGGCACTGCTCGACGACAGCCTGCGTTCAGCGCTGATCGAAGCCATCGACAAGCTGCCCGAGCGCGAAAAGCTGCTGATGAGCCTGTACTACGAACGCGGCCTGAACCTGCGCGAAATCGGCGCGGTGATGGAAGTGAGCGAATCGCGGGTTTGCCAGTTGCACAGCCAGGCTGTCGCACGGCTGCGCGCGAAGCTGCGCGAACAGGCGTGGTCGAGCGTGGAAGCGTAAGTAGCCAGTCAGCTCGTTTCGAAGTCCGCGCCCTCGGCGAAAACGGTCTGGCCCTGGCCTAGCGTTTTCGCCCGGTACATCGCGCGGTCGGCGGCGCGCATCAGCGTGGCGATGTCGCGGGTCTGATTCTGCGCGTCGCCGTGAATCATGCACGCGCCGATGCTCGCCGACACGTTCACCGGCCGGTCCCCGACCGAGGTGATCGCGGCGAGTATCGCGTGGATGCCCTCCGCGACGGTCAGCACGGCTGCCCGGTCCGGCACGTGGCGCGCGAGGACGACGAACTCGTCGCCGCCCAGGCGTGCGACCGCGTCCGTCTTGCGCATGCGGCGCGTCAGCAGCGTGGCGAAGTTCTGCAACAGCAGGTCGCCGGTTGCGTGGCCGTAGGTGTCGTTCACTTCCTTGAAGCCGTCGAGATCGATCAGGAGCAACGCGCTCGTACCGTCGTCGCCTTCGGAGATCGCCGTCATCGTCCGGCCGACGGTCTTTTCCAGCGCGTAGCGGTTCGAGAGGCCGGTGAGCGGATCGGTCGATGCCTGACGGGCGAGCACGCGATTGGCGCTGCCGAGCCGGTCGACCAGCACGCTCAGATACACCGACGCCCCGAGCACCGAGAGCGCGATGCCGAGCGCCGCCGGGCGGTTGGCTTCCCACCACGGTTGCCATGTCGCGAGCGCCGCGATGGCCGCGAGCGCCGTGGCGCAGGAGACGGCGAGCGTCGCCTTGCCGTAGCGGCAGCCCGATCCGATCAGGAACCAGAAGACGACCCACAGGAGCGGCAGGCCCATCGATCCGCCGATCGCGAGACCGCTTGCGACGAACGTCTGGTCCGCGATGGTCGTGATCACGAGCCGGACGCGCGACGGACCGGCCATCGTCCGCACGGCGATCAGGCTCAGCGCGCCGTAAGCAACGTAGAGCGCGATGAAGCCGGCAAGCAGCTCGCTGTCATGCGACGGATGGAGCCACGCGAACACGAGGTACGCGAGGAGCACGAGCGCGCCCATCCAGACGCGCAGCGTCGCCTGTTCCTTTTCGGGATTTCGGTGCGGAGACCATGCGAACGCATAAGGTCGGCGTGCGGGTTCGTGCGCCTGCTCCATTGTGAATCCCCTTGCTGTTGGGCTTGGTCTTTTGGCTTTTTTCCGTCGTTCGATGCGCGCCCCCGCAACCGTCCGGACGAGGCGATATTTTGCATTTTTTTGAGGCGGCGCTGTGGTTGGCGTGGCTTGTTGTGTCTTGTTGGACGGAATGGGGTGAGATGCGGCGGAGCGACGGAGGGCGTAGGGCTTATTGGCCTAAGGTTCGTCCGCAAGCGGCCGTAAGACAGGGGCGCCCGGCATTTTCGGCGCATCCTTGGTCCCTGAGAGAAACGATGAAAAAGATCCTGTTATTGGCGGCTTGCTTCGTCGCGGCACCCGCGTTCGCGCAGTATTACGACGGTCAACCGTCGCAGCAGCACGGATACAGCGGCGGGTACGGAAACGATCAACAGGTCGGCGGCTACACGCGCAGCAACGGCGCCTATGTCGAGCCGTATCACCGCAGCGCGCCCGACAACACGATGTACAACAACTACTCGTCCCAAGGCAACACGAACCCATACACCGGCGAATCCGGCCACGTGCGGCCGCGATATTGATGGTGTCGCTGCCGCTCCGCTTTCAGCAAAAAGGTGAACTGTCGTGGGCGCCCGATGATCGTGACCTGGTCGCCGCACGAAGCGCTACGCGCCAAGCAAGTCGGCTTGGCGCCGATTGGTTCGCCGTCACCGGGGAAGGTCGGACGTTGCTTTGACTGAAAAGGAAACCCGCCTCAAAGGCGGTTTTACAATCCCGCCGGCTTGCGTCTGGTTTTGAACCGCCAGGTTTCCGCATGAAAACAAAAAGGGCTTGACGGATAAACCGTAAGCCCTCGATAGCAATTCATTTCTTGGTGCGCCCGGCTGGGATCGAACCAGCAACCCCTGCCTTCGGAGGGCGGGATTCCAGGTTTTAAGCAGTTTCGTGCAGGTCAGAAAATTCCATAACTCGTTGAATTGATGTTGTTTTAGATTTCGTCCGGTTTCATGTGATTTCGTGTAGGATTTCCGTACGTTTTCCGTAGGGGGTCAGCATGAGCACAAAGCCTAAACACAACCTGACATCAAAGACCGGGCGCGCCGCGCTCGAAGCCCGCCGCGAACCCTATTGGGCGCGCATCGAAGCGGGGTTATTCCTGGGCTTTCGGGTAGCGGCGCGTGGCGGCGCGGGAACGTGGATCGCGCGTCGGCGCAACGAGCACGGAAAGCAGGAATACCGCGCACTCGGCGCGTTCGACGACTACGACGGCGCAAAGGCGGCGGCCGAGCAGTGGGCGCGCAATGTCGAGCACGGCGCGAGCGCGAAGCCTGCCACCGTGAAGGAAGCATGCGCGACGTACGTTGCACACCTGCGGCTGCACAAGGGCGCGGCGAGCGCAGCGGACGCCGAAGGGCGATTTCGCAGACTGATTGACGATGCTCCCATCGGCTCGGCCGCGCTCGACAAATTGCGTACGACGCAGGTTCGCGCATGGCTGCAAGCGCAGGTGAAAGCCGCGCAGGGCGCGACGCAGGATGCGACCGGGGTGCGTCGTGCGCGCGACTCGGCAAACCGCAATCTCGCGGCATTGAAAGCAGCGCTGAACCTCGCCTTACGCGACCGGCTAGTGGCAAGTGACGCGGGCTGGGCGACCGTCGGCAAGTTCGAGAACGTCGGACGGCGGCGCGAGGGCGTGCTCACAGCCGAACAAATCGGCGCGCTGCTCGAACACCTGCCCGCTGACCTGCGCGCGCTGGTCGAAGCAATGGCACACATTCCTTCACGCCCCGGCGAACTTTCAGCGCTGCGCGTGCGCGATTTCGACCGGCAGCAGGGCACGCTCGCTATCAGCGGCAAAACAGGTTTTCGCGTCGTGCCGTTATCGACTGCGGCAGTTGCGTTTCTCACGGCGCAGAGCACGGACAAGCTCGCGAACGCCTACATATTCACGCAGGCGCACGGCGTGGCTTGGACGCGCCACGCGTGGAAAAAGCCGTTTCGCGCAGCCGTCTTGGCGGCCGCGCTCCCTGCCGAAACCGTGCTATATAGCTTGCGCCATGCGAGCATTACCGGCTTGGTGGCAAGCGGCATCGACAGCGTGCTTGTAGCGCGGTTGGCGGGCACGTCCGTCGGCATGATCCAGAAGCATTACGAACACGCCGACGGCGCGCGCGTGCGTGCGTTGCTCGACAGTGTGCCGGCGCTGGTGAGAGCGAAGTGACCGGGCGACACACGCGGGGGTAGCGATGCCGTCACGTGCGCCGAAAGTCTCACTGCCTCGGGCGTGGTACGCGATTCTCCCGCCCGTACCCCGCCTGCTGGATTGGCTGTGCACGATTGTCGGCGTGGACGAACCGCAGCGCTGGCTGGCTTGGTGGCGCGTGCTGGATTGCCTACACGAGCAAGGCCGGCTGCCCCCCCTCGCAACACCGGCAGGCGCTAAGTTCGTCGCGGCACTAGACGCCGCAATCCAACACGACCTCGCAGCCGGACTGGTGAACGCAGGGGAACAATTCTCGCTGCTCACGAAACTGCGCGATTTCACCTCACCCGGTTTGGAAAAAACGCACGCCCGGCTTAGAGAGAACGCAAAGAAGGGCGGCGCTTCACGGTCAAAATGGACCGACGACGAGCGGCTCATGGTCGCGCAGGCAGTCGCGCAAATCCTCGCCGCGCATCCAAAGGTGTCCGTCAGCAACGCCGCAACGCGGGTGCTTACCGCCATCGAGGCGGGCAGGCTGTCCGGGGTGCGGCGGCTCGACCCTGACACCGGACGAACCCTGGGCAGGCGCAGTGTCGAGCGCTGGTATTCACGCATGCGAAAAGTTTGACATTGCCTTTGGGTTGTCGCGCTCTTTGTCGGTACTGTGGCTCCGTACAGTCCCGCACGAATACCTCACGGAGTCTTACATGCCACGCTCGATTAGCCTTTTTGAGAATGTCACATCGTCCGACATAGTCGCATGGCTCGACCTGATCGCGCGACTCGACAGTCCGTTCGTCTTGCTGCGCGAGGACGATGTCGGGGCGGTTACCTGCACGTCAGACACCGCGCGACATCTCATGCGCAAGCAGGGCGCATTCCCTGACCCGATCAAGATCGGTAAGCGCGCCGTCGCGTGGCGTGGCTCCGACATTGCGCAGTGGATGCGCGAGCGCGAAGTTTCGAAGCTCGCCCATAGTACGTCCGAACAGACCGAACAAAGTGCGCCAGCGCAACCGAAAACGCCGCCTACCACCAAGGCACGCGCCGCCGTGCTGGCTGCTAACGCAGGGGCAGTTGCATGAGCACGCCGACCACACGCATTCAGGGCACGCTCACCCTCAAACGCCGGGTCGGCACAACGAACGCACCGGCGCGATCACTTGTACCAGGCCGCACGCTCGAACCTGCACAGCCAGCCGCACTGGCACCGCGTGCGCAACGCTCGCAGCCGTTCGAAACGCGGTGTTTGCTGCGCATCGAAAAGACAGCCGGAACACCGGGGCCGTATTACTGCGCGCACATTCGGGCCAATGGCGCATTCATCGGCAGGGTCGCCGCGCAGTTCCCTTGAGATGAATCGCCCCCGCGTGCCGGTCAACACATCGAGGTAGGCGGCACCGTACGCGCGCTGCGTGCCTGACCGACCCATGATCGTTGAATTGCACGTGCATCGCTGGGCCGAGAAAGCTGCGTGACGCGCCCCCATCTAAGACAAGGCCCGCGACAGCAGCGGGCCTTTCGTTACAACAGGCTAATCGTAGCAATGGCCGATTACACGCAAGTCGATACAGGTGCATCCGTGCCGCCACGGCACGATCCACCCCCGAACCCCGAGCACGCGGCGCTCGTTGAGTTTCTGCGTGTCGTGCTACCTGCTGCGCCGTGCTATTACGCGCAGGCGTTCAAGCCGCTTGTGAGCGGCGAGCGGCAACCACAGAGGGCGCGGCGCTTGAACTCCCGCGAAGAGCTTGCCGACTACCTGTTCGCGCAGGACCGCGCCGGGTTGTCGGTTTATTTCTCGACGGCAGGGTTCATCGCGGACGCACCCAACCGCAAGGCCACGAGCGTTGCACGCCTGCAAGCGTTGCGGCTCGACATCGACTGCGGCATCGACCACGAAACCGGCAAGACGAAGGCGTACCCCGACCAGCAAGCGGGATTGGCTGCGCTCACCGCGCTCATGCAGGCGCTCGGCCTCACGCCGCTGATCGTCGATTCCGGCAACGGCCTGCACGTCTACCTGCTGCTCGACGCGCCGATCACGCGCGGTGAATGGCAACTGCTGGCCGACCAGCTCGGAGAGGTGTGCGCGACGGCGCAGTTGCACGTCGATGCACAGGTCACGACCGACGCGGCGCGCATCCTGCGCCCGATCAACACGTTCAACCGCAAAAACCCGGCGAACCCGAAGCAGGTGCGCTACTGGAACGGCGCGGTAACGTTTACACGTTACACGGCCGGTGCGCTTGCAGCAGTGTTTACGCAGTATCTCGATATACACGGCGGCGCACGTCCGGCTCGCCGCGCGAATGGTCACGAATCCAAGCCGATTCCGGGCAAGCCGTGCGCCGCGTTCGAGAGCATGAATGTCGAGAACCTTGCGCTCAATAATGAGCACGACTGGACATTAAGTCACGAGAACCTGCGCCTCGTGTGGTTGATGCTCGTCGGGCTCGACCCGCGCGAGTTCGCCACGCGAGCCGCGTGGATGCGAATTGTTTGGGCGGTGTTGTCGCTCGGCTGGGGTGAGACGGGCTACAAGCTCGTGCGGAAGTGGTCCGAAGCGATCAGCCGCGCGGCTACGCGCACGGGACCGGACGGCAAGCCGGGAGTGCTGGGCAGCGACGAAAAGTTGCACGCGGGCTTCCACGAAGCAGCGTTGAAACACGTCTGGAATACCGGCGAACCCGGCAAGGGCGTCACCATCGGCACGCTGGTGTGGCACGCGCAGCAGCGCGGCTGGAACTGGAGCGACGCGATGCGGCAGGCAGGGTTCCCGGATTCGGAGCCGCAGGCCGAACCGAAAGCGGAAGCGACTGCACACCCGGGTGCTAACGGCTACGCGGACGGGCGCGCGAACGGAACCGCGCAGAACTGCTCAGGAGCGGCTGCCGGGATTGGTGAGGACATACCACGCGGAGACAGTGGCGGCAGCGGCACCACGCATCCACCGCAGGGCGGCGGCTCAGCGATAGGCGGAGGCAAGGGACGCAAGAAAAACGGCCTCGTGCAGATGACGGCCAAGGAGCTGTTCGACCTGTTCGTTTCGCCGAGCGGCAAGACTGTCACGGTTGCCGCTTCGCCCCTCGCGGATCTGGTGCGCGCGAACGAAATGAGCGGCAACATCGAATTGCAGCGCCCGCCGCCGTGGCGTGCCATCGGCCCGCGCTACGCGAGCGACGTGCTGTGGGAGGATGCGGACGACGCGCGCTGCCAGATTTACTTCGAAGAAGCGTTCAAGCGGTACGCGAGTCTCACGGAGATCCGCACAGCCGTCAGTGCCGCCGCTGTGCACCTGAAGTACAACCCAGTGCGCGACTACCTCAATTCACTCGCGTGGGACGGCGTGCCACGCCTCGCTCGGTTCTTCGTTGATTGCTGCGAAGCCGAGGACAACGTGTACACCTGCGCGGTGGCGCGAGTGTTCTTTGTTGGCGCGGTGGCCCGTATCATGCGGCCCGGTGTGAAGCACGACATCATGCCGATTCTCGAAGGCGATCAGGGCGCGTACAAGTCCACTCTGTTCCGGGTGCTGGTAGGCGACACCTACTTCAGTGACGCCGCGCCGGACCTCTCGCGAGGCAGCGGTCGCGACATAGGAGAACTGATGCGCGGTGTGTGGATCGTGGAATTCAGTGAACTGAGCGGCTTCGGCACCGCCCATATCAACCGCGTGAAGCACTTCCTGTCACAGCAGTCCGACCGATACCGCGCTGCCTACGCGCGCAGCGTGCGCGACTACCCGCGCATGTGCGTGACGGTGGGCACCACCAACCCCGACGCGAACGGGAAGTACCTGAAAGACACGACCGGCAACCGGCGCTTTTTGCCGCTCTCGGTGGGGCGTTGCAACGTCGAGAGTGTCAGGGCGATGCGTGACCAGCTTTGGGCCGAGGCGGTGGTACTCTACAAGCAGGGCATGCCACACTGGCTCACCGCCGAAGAAGCCGAAACGCTCAGACGCGCGAAACAGGAAGCCGAGAAGCGGGTTGAGCGCTCGCCGTTCTACGAAATGATGCTCGAACACGTCGAGTTCAACAGCGCCGTACCGCGCCTGAAATCAGCCGAGGTGTACGCCGCCGTGACCGGACGCACTTACGACAGGGCGACGTGGCAGGAACAACGCGACATCGGCGCGGTGATGCGCAAGGCAGGCCGTAAAACAGTTCAAGAGAAGGGGCGCAATGTCTGGGTGCTCGACGACGAGGCGAGCCACGCGGCTTAGCGCCACGCAGGCGCGAACCCCTTCTAAGGAAAGAGACGTGTGTGCAACGTCTTGGCACAAAAGGCTCACGGCGATTCAGCGCCGTACCTCCCCAGATCATGGGGTCTTTCGCCGTGAGCCTTACAGGATAACGCACGCAGCGGGCAGAAGACCCGTGAAGACCCACTGTAAGTCTTGTGGGTCTTCGCTGTGTACCTTGTTCGGCTTGGCTTCTATCGTTTCGAAGACCCAGAAGAGCCATATTCTCTTATAAACACACAGAGAAGACAGAAGGAGGGAGGAGGATCGAGCATGTACGCATACACACATGCGCGCGCGTGCACGGGAATATTAGAGAAATGGTGGGTCTACGGCCTTCTGGGTCTTCGCATGTAGTTGCTACATCGCCTGTGATCGTAGGTGTTTGATTTTCGGGAAGACACCTTTTCAAAAGTGCGCAGAGGGGTGTAGACGACGACAATTATCTTGGCCGGTGGTTTTACAGCGTGTCGCCCTTCGTTAACACCCCCCGCATCTCTTGTTTACACCCTCTTCGATGGGGCTGGCCGAGCGTGTGTAGTTTTTGACACCGTGTAAACCCCGTGCGCCGGGTCGCGGATCGTCTGCCGCACGCACGCATGATTTGTGGCCTATGCTCGATCTGTGCCACATCCACCACAACTGGACATTGGTGTGACGGCTCACCCGGAATCCGGTTGCTGGAGACTGTGTCCGGGACCGCACCTGACGACGGGGATTGAAATGAGCTACATCAGAGACTGGATACAGCAGATGGATGCGCAGACCGCCGCTGCGGAACAGCGGGAACGTGAACGGTCAGAGGCGGCGGCGCGTGAACTGGAGGTCCGCAGTCAGGCGGAGCAGTTGCGCCGCCAGCGGCTTGCCGCACACCGCCTGAAGGTCGCGCTGCGCAGTCTCGAACGCGCCCGCCTGCGCGCCGATACGGTGGCCGTGCAGCTTGAACGCTGGTGGTCGGCGCTGCCGCCGGAGCAGCGCAGCCTGCCGCGTGCATTCTCCGACATCCGTGCGGCGCTGCACGGACTGGACATCGGCACGTCCCCGCACAATACTGCGCTCGCCGACGCGCTGCGTGCGGCGGGCTGGCGACGGAAACGTGACTGGCGCGACCGCGAGGGCGGCTTTCGAAACTGGTGGTACCCGCCGGTCGAACCTGACTGAACGGACGCGGCAAGCGCAAGCGACTTCGGGCGGTATGACTGACTTTACGTCACTATCCAGCGCTTTCGGATTTCAGGCCCAATTTAACGCGCGGCGTGAAACGGGCAGACCGGCTCTAACCGACCCCGAACAGTCGCTCGGGTTGCAGGCTCTGCAGCGACCGCTTCAAGACCTCTACAACCATTAGCTCCAACGCCCTCTCGACGCAGTATTCAAGGTACAACCATCATCGTCCCGCCTTTTAGTGTTAAACGACGAAACACGCGGATGTAGTGGAATCATCGTGGTCAATGATGTCGATTTCGACACAGACTGGTCGGTGATCGGCTTTCAGGTTTCGCGCCTTGCGGCGGCATAGAAAAATTGCGGAACGTAGTTCGCGCTTACGAAACCAGCAAAGCTGCTTCGGCAAGCCGCAACACAGCCCGGTTGCTGTTTGCATATATCAAGCCTAAGGTGAATGACACCGTACTGCCGGACCGCCACGTTGTCTGCGTGGTTCAAGCTACCACCGTCAAAGGTGCGAAATGGACAAGTCAACATCGGTCGCGGAGGATGCGATGCGTGATATCGAACCGGCGGCCGTCGTTTTTCTCGTGCACGGTACGTGGGCATTCGGTCGTCGGAAGTCTGTTGTTTCACATTTCTTTGGTAAAAATTTCCCGCCCGAAAATGAATTAATCTGGAGTGATTGCCCAGGAGATCAGGGCCTGACTGGAAGCAACAACTGCCGTGTCGGCGAACACGCGGCTTTTCGACGGAGGCTGTCCAAGCAATTACCGGCTGGTACTCGCATTAGGGGGTTTCGGTGGACTGGATACAACGGGATTCATGCGCGCGGCAAAGCCGCCACGAAGTTGGCTGAAGAAATAAACGCCGAACGTAAAAATGGAACCCGACAAATTTTTGTTGTCGCCCACAGTCACGGGGGAAATGTCGCACACTATGCCTCCACAGAACTAGGGGCTGACGTCTCCGGCATTGTGGCGCTAGCAACCCCTTTTATATCGGCATCAAAAAAGGTCCAGAGCAGTCAAGAGAAAAGAATATTCGAATACGCTGGCCGTGGCCTGGCATTTTTGATTCTAGTTTTAGGGGCGTTCTTGATACGGCCGGTGCTACACCTTGCACTCGCACGACTAGCCGGGTTGGGCACGCTGTCGTGGTTTAAATTCTTGTCGCCGACCGATTTCGCCGACGAGTTCGTGGTCTCGTTGCTTCTAACGGGTTTTTTGCTAATGCCTGTCTTCTACATACTCGACAGGTCTGCGCAGTTGCGTCGCCTCCGAGACTGGCGAAGTAAATGGGTTTCAACGCTTACTAAACCACCAAGCACAACACCGTGCCTGGTTATACGAGCAAGCGGCGACGAAGCTCATGCTTCCTTGATGATCGGGCAGATCATCAATTGGCTTCAACAAGTTAGTTTTAGAGGATTCGCGAATATCGGAAAGCGCCTGCTTCACCTTCCCATTCACAATCGCGTTCTGACGGTAACTTGGGCAGTGGTCGTCTTCGCTATTTTCTTCGGAGCGAAAGATGCGGTGGAGGATGGCTACGCCGTTCTGGCCGCACATTCGATAGGTCAAGGTCATGGAAGCACGGTCTTGCTCTTCGCCGCTTGGCTTCCTTTTATGGCTAGTATGGCGATCTATATAGGTCTGTGGGTGGTTGCGATCCCAGCCATAATTATCTCCCGAAGCTTGACCGTCGTTGGTTCGTCGATGTTTGGAGTGGAGTTGGCCCTCCTGAGCGGTTCGATTGACCTTCAGGTGGAGGCGGGTCCGAGCGACCGAGAATTCGATGGTCTCTTTTTTAGCAAAAATCTCATTGGGGATTCAGTGCTGAGCTTCCGGCACGGCATCTATAACGCGCCAGTAACGGCTCACTGGACTGCAAAGTGGATCCGCTCGCAGATCGATGGTGCCAATGGGGACGCTAACTGTCCGCAGCCATCGGTAGGGAAGCCGAAAACTACGGCTAAGCTTGTTTGCTAATCAGGTGTCCGTTGTCGAGGTAAGTGAGACGTCCGAGCGGCGACGTTATCCCATCGATGATGGGCCGTAGATGGCCGAATCCGCCGGTCCGACGTTGAATCGGCGGAGTGCTCCACCGTCGATCGGTCCGCGTAGGGCAGAAGTCGACCCAAAAGGGACTCCCGGCGCGTTGACGCATCTGCGGCTCTTCGCAAAGTAAAGCGGACGTTCGTTGCGAGAAAATTGCAGGCTGGTCACCGGAGTTCGACCTTGTTTCCCTGGGGACTGCGACATATGCGAGTGGGTCGGCGCCGATGAGTGGATTTTTGATAAGGCTGGAACACGGGGTAAGATGGACGCCCGTGATCGGGATCGCAGTGGACTTGGCGTATGTCACGAATCTGACCGGGGATCGCGAACCCTCTTTCGAGGCCGACGACGCCTCTTATGTACAGTCCGCCAAGTAACGGTTGCGTAATCTCAGATCGCCTGGCCCGACCGACGGAAGTTTATTTTTCGTACGCAAGAGCGCAGATCGTGGCGCTGTCTGCAATGCGTGTTACCGGTAAATGATGATCCGCTTGAAATTTGCTTAGGGCTGAGATCGTTCTTTTACCCATCACTCCATCCGTTGCGCCGACGAAGTAGCCAAGGGTATTTAGCTTCCGCTGTAACATCTCGGTGGTCATGACCGCGCATGTCTCTTCACGGCCGTTGCTTTTTTGAGTGTTTGCACTTGCGGCGTCAAGTCGCTTTTCTAACCCCGACAAATCCGTCTTCAGAGTGTTAGTGGTTTGGTTCAACGACTGGATTTCCTGGTTGGTTTTCTCCAATTTCGACGCCAAGTCACGAACTTGCATGATAACTTCGCCATTAGGTTGCGAGTGCGAAAATACCAACCCCAATGCCGAAACTATAACCATGGCCAGCGCTACCATGAACGCCGCTCGCAGCCTTGGGCTAAGTGTAGCCATTGGCGATTTTTGTTCGCGAATTTCGTAATCAATGTTCCTATGATCTTTGTCGGGCATGGTTATCCTCAATTCGTCTATATCTCTGATAAAGGTCCATTACCTCCGTTATCAACTCATCTACGCCTTCTCGTGTTCGGGCGCTGATCAATTTTACGGCAAATTTGTCTTGTATTTTTAGCTTTTCGCACTGGTTTCTAACCTCATTTATTAAACGATCGAATTTATCATGCGCAAAAGCATCTATATCATTTATTTGCAGCACACTTTGCAACTCGCGCAAGGTATCAATCTTATTAATGACAAATCTAACGGCGCATAGCTTATCTGAAAAACCACATACCTTAAATGCCTTCTTTATCTCGTACGGGGTTATATACCTCTCCATCTCATCCTCGATTCGGTTCTCAATCGCACTCAAAACTTTGTTTGTATAGTCGTTAAGATCCATGCCGTCTGGGCGCACAGGCTTTTCTTTGAGCATGTCGACCATAAAAATCAACACATTTATATGCCGGTGTCCAGGGTACGCAAAAAATGCAGGAGGATCGACAAGCACCTCCTCATTGCTTTCTCCTCGATAATCCGCAATCAGCATTCTTATTGTGCGATTAGATTCAAGATTCAGCGGCGCTATCATTTCGTAGACGCTGAATATTTTGGTTGATGGCTCATTTCCATCCTGTCGCAGAGCCACAAGCCGTCTAATCAAGGTTGTCTTCCCTGTTTGATTATGTCCATATATAAACACTCTACATGCGGGCAATGCAACGATGCCCACCACGTCCTTCACCGCCTCCCCGAGGCGAACTTTCAATGGATCGAACAGCATGACAAAAAGAAAACCTGCAGCACTTAATAGGGTCCCGGAAAATAATTTTGACGCATCACTCATTGGTTGCGTATTGTGCGCTGCATACACTTCAGGAACCCCAATAAAAGCAGCCCAAACAAGCCCTATCGCGCCCACAATCACGACGGTCACTAAAATCACGCTACGCCAAAATTTTCCTATAACAAGCGGCATGTCGCTTCTATCCGTACGGGTGTGAAAGTAAAATCGGTTGTTAATTAATAACTCGGAAGTAATCGCGTTCTTGCAAGGTTAAAAATAAGCCACCGTTCGCAATGGTTCAAGGTGACAAGGAGTGATCGCGCAATAAAAGGAACTTCTATCAGTCAAGGGACCGTGTCGAACAGATGAGCCCTGCGAATTACAAATGATCGGACCCTACTTTTAGCATCGCCTCTGAGCGTGAAGGTAAATCGGCACCATCGAATGCCCTGCCGATCAAGTGACACCTTCACCGGTCAACAAATGATAGTTGTCTGATGCAACTCGGACGTCAGAACGGTCGAGCAACGCTAAGATCGGATGGCGGCTCATGGCCGAGGCCGTGTCAGAACTCAAGATCACTGGGTTTTGAGGGGTCTCTTTACCCCTCCCGAGGTGTCGCGAGGCCGATATAGAGCGATTTAACAAGCCGCTTTTTTCGCTGAGCCGAAACGGCGTGCGTTTTGACACAGCCTGGGCCGAATCTTGCCAGTCGTCTGCAATCGGCGCGAGCGTTGCGCGAGTGGCAAGGCGCGCTCGCGGCGCATCAGATGATCGCTTCATCGCTACGCTTCTGCCGGAGGACAACCCGCCTCGCCGTCGCCGTCCATGAGCGATTTAAGTCCTGGGAAATAGATGTCGCACCGCTCGTGTACCGCCGCCGTTCTTCGCGGACGGTTCGCCAGTTCCGACCGAGATCCGTCATGCGGAAGTCAGCGACAAGGGCCGCTATCAGTCGCGCCAGCTGATAGCGCTCGCAGCGCGAGCACGCGACGTCGATATGACTTGCTCGCGCTGCCACGTCGCCTAGCGTGAGATGCTGCCAATGATTGTCGGCATGAGCGCAGTGTAACCCGAGCGTTGGGTTATACCCGCTCGGAACGCCACCGAGCCGGTCCGCAACGCCACTGGCCGCAACTCGCCGGAAGCCCCCCGGCCAGAAGCGCGGCAGCGGCATTGCGATGAGGTCGATGTAACGGCCTTCCTTCCTGCTGAAAATTCACTTTTTCGATATCGTAACGATGCCAATTCGACTGCGAAACGCTGGCTGAACTACAGCGGACCGGATCGAAGACATGAAAAGACCCTGAATTCGAACCCATGCAAACGACATCCCGCCCGACGCTCACGTTGAAAAGACGCCGCCCAATTGCCGAAGCTGCCCCAGAACCGGCACCGGCACCTGCAGCACCAATATCGCCAATACCGCCAGCACCGACGCCGACGCCCAAGCGGCAGACCGCGCTCAGTCCCGTCGACCGTCACCGCCGCAACGCGGCAAAAGGTGCTGCTGCGCTGGCGGTTTTGCGAGAAAGCTATCCGACGCTTTTTACTCATCCTGTCCCCCTGGCGCTGGGTATTGCGAAGCAGCTAACCGAGGCGAGGCGTGCGGGGACGTTGGCGGTCACTTGCGGTCCCGATGCGCCATGCGCTTACGCTGTGGGTTAACTCCGCCGACTACATTGCCGCTTTAGCTGCTGGCGGGTTGCGCATCGGCTTGGATGGCAAGCCAACCGAGCCGGTATCAGCCGAACACCTGGCAGCCGCTGCCGCCACACTCAGGAAGCGCCAGGCCAAAAGAAAGCCGGCCGAAGCGGGCTAACAGTCTTTGGAGTGGCTCATCCGCTCTGGGAAACGCTGCGCGGGCCGCGCCTCGCGTACGAGATTGGCGAACTGGCCGAGTGGCTGCCGGGACTGGCTGTCTAATGTCGCTGATCGACCCACTACCGCCGGTCGCGTTGTCAGCAGTCCAAAGGCAGGTAACGAGGTAGGTCCGGTCACCCGGCTATACTTGCTGAAAGTTGGCAGATGGGTCGCCTCAAGGGCGCCCAGTTAATTATACGGATGCCGTGGGCCGTTGAGGTTCCTCAATTGCCGGTTGATCGGGAAGATTTGGGAACAGGACTGGGGGCGCTCCTGCCCATCCTGGGCGCGTTTTGTCAGTTCGTTACCGGCTTAGAAGGGAATGAAGTTCGCTTGTCGACCGGGGCGTGCGATTACGCCAGAAGTCGAGTTTGGGCAGCTCAAAGTTACAGTCGTTACGGGGTGGCGCCGACTCACGAAGAGGCGTAGCCAATGCATTTCGCCTACCCACGCTACTTCCCTTATCATTCGCATGACGCCAACTAGGGCCACGAGCGACCTCGCGTATGACAGAGAACCAGAACCCAGAACAAAAAGCCCGAGACAATATCGACGCGCTGCTTAAGCAAGCAGGTTGGGTCGTTCAATCAGCGAAGAAGATTGACTTCGGCGCGGGGCTCGGCATCGCTGTAAGGGAATACCAAACGGATGTCGGTCCGGCGGATTATGTCTTATTGGTCGACAAAAAGGCAGTCGGAGTTATCGAGGCAAAGAAGGAAGACCTTGGCCACAAAATCACCGAAGTCGAACAGCAGACCGAAGGTTACGCTGCTGCCAAGCTAAAGTGGGTGAACAACAAGGAGCCCTTGCCCTTTCTCTACGAGAGCACCGGCATCATCACCCGTTTCACCGATGGCCGTGACCCCAAGCCCCGCTCCCGCGAGGTGTTCAACTTCCATCGCCCGGAAACCGTAAAGGAATGGTTATCCCAAGGCGCCAGCCTGCGCCGGCGCTTGCAGACCATCCCCGCTCTGAATCCGAACCACTTGCCCGCCAAGGAACTGCACCTGCGCGACTGCCAAGAGATTGCCATCACCAACCTGGAGGAATCTTTCAAGGCAGACCGACCTCGCGCGCTGATCCAGATGGCCACTGGTGCCGGCAAGACCTACACCGCCATCACCTCCATCTATCGCCTGCTCAAGTACGCCGAGGGAAAACGCATCCTCTTTCTCGTCGACACCAAGAACCTTGGCGAGCAGGCCGAGCAGGAAATGATGTCCTACGTTCCGCTTGACGATAACCGCAAATTCACTGAGCTCTACAACGTCCAGCGGCTCAAATCCTCGTACATCGCCAAAGATAGCCAAGTATGCATCAGTACCATCCAGCGCCTGTACTCCATCCTAAAGGGAACTGAGCTCGACGAAGCCACCGAAGAAATCAATCCGGCCGAACTCGTTCAGCCCAAGGCGCCGATGCCCGTCGTCTATAACGCCAACATCCTTCCGGAGTTCTTCGACTTCATCTATATCGATGAATGCCACCGCTCGATCTACAACCTCTGGCAACAGGTCATCGACTACTTCGACGCCAGCCTGATCGGTCTTACCGCCACGCCTGACAACCGGACCTACGGCTTCTTCAAGAAAAACGTCGTCAGCGATTACAGTCACGAAAAAGCCGTGGCCGATGGCGTCAATGTCGGCAATGAAATCTACGTCATCGAAACGCAGATCACCAAAGCCGGCAGCGAAATCAAAGCACAGCAGCAGGTCGAGCGGCGGGAAAAGCTCACCCGCAAGAAGCGCTGGGAACAGCAGGATGAAGACGAGGCTTACTCCGCCACCCAGCTCGACCGCAATATCGTCAACCCGGACCAGATTCGCACCGTCATCCGCACTTTCCGCGACAAGCTGCCCGAAATATTCCCCGGCCGCGAAGAAGTGCCCAAGACCCTCATTTTCGCCAAGAGCGACAGCCACGCCGACGACATCATTCAGACCGCCCGCGAAGAATTTGGCGAGGGTAATGCCTTCTGCAAAAAGCTTACCTACAAGAGTGATGAAGACCCCAAGTCTGTCCTAGGAGTCTGCGCGGTAGACGAGTTTTGAGCTGACAGCGGGGACGCTGCGGCGTCCGGCATCGCGACCGCTTTCGG
>NZ_FCON02000121.1 GCF_001544535.1 Caballeronia choica
AAAAACTGGGCTTTATGTCACCCCATGAAGCCCGTCACGCAGCCACCATGAAAGAGGCCGCCTGAGTTGCAAACCCGCGTCCAGACAATCCGAGCCGGTACACGGGCAGACTACAAGGGCTATCTGCTTAGCGGGCTGCACCACTCGCCAAACGCTCAAGGCGCTAAACATTAAGCCCCGTGTTGCACTTCAGTTTGAAACCGCCCTGCCATTTATTCGACTTTTAAAAGCATCGCGTCATAATGGCAAAAGGAAAATGCAAAGCGACCAATCCGCGCGGCGCCGAATCCCTCCAAATGGGCGGAGGTCACTCCCTGCTAATCGAGGCTATTTCATTTCAGGCAAAGCTCTATCGTTCTAATCGTGCATCGACCTTTTTTCGAGCGCCTGCCTTACGCGGTCGACCGCGTTATTCGGGCGTGGATGTCGCCCTAAACGCCTCCGCGCATCGTTCATCGCATCGCGCGGCATCACTACCTTCTGCGAAGAAGCCGTTTGATTGACGCGAAGTCTTTTCTAACACGGTCCCACGCTTTATTGGCAACGCTCGACTCGCGCAAGCAGCGAGAGTCCAAACGCGATGAAGCATCGACCGACTGCCGTGCAGCAGCCCGGCCACGCTTTGCTTTGATTAACCAAGGAGACTTGCTATGTCGAAGTATCTGCTCTTTATTGCCGCCTTCGTGGCCGTGCTTTCCGTAAGCGCAGCGCAAGCTCAGGATAGTGCTGCACCTTCCGCTGACGCGTCCGGCTATGGAGGCGCCGTCGGGAAATCCGCATCTGGTTCGAATGCGAAAGCGACCGGTACTCAGCAAATCGCTTGCGTCGGCCCGGTGTCGTTCTGCGACATTTATAGAGGTGGTCAGTAATCCGTTTGAGCTTTGAACCCGGCGGTTTTCGTCAGGCTAACGGGTCAAACCGGCGTGAGACCGCAGGGGGTCGAAGATGGCGAAACGCCTGTTGAACCGAACGACGTCGCGACACCAACTGAGAAGTTCTCTAAAGCTATTCGCGCGCTTGCGTCCGGCGCGATTAAACCCGGCAAGCTCATCGATGCTCCGCGTTAGACGCTTACAGGTCGCCGTCCTCAGCGACGACGAAGCCAACGGCGCGGGAACGGGGCGCTCATGGACGATTTGGACCACTGTGTGGGAAGGTCCTTGAAAGACCAACGAAGGAAGTAAGAAGGGAACAACGTTCCAAGGAAGGAAAAAAATGGACCTTGAAAAAGAAATGTTGCGGCTACGCGCGGCCACCGATGATTGGGCGAAAGCCCTGCTAGTCCGACGCCAAGAAAGACTCATACAGGAGCTCGAAAGGGGCGGCCCATGTACTCCTGCGGCGCTCGCACTGCTGACCACGCTGCACGACGCTCACACAGCCATGCAGGACTATCGGAGGCATCTACTCGAAGCCACTGAGCGAATTGTCAGCCGTTAAGGGTTTATGCTGATTCTGTCTCGTGCATGTCTCCATTGATATGGATTTCGGCCCGGCATGAGCGGGCTTTTTTCTTCCGAAGCACGGTTGACCGTCGGAAACACCCCGCTTCGGCCGTCCAAATCGCGAAACGCTGCCGACAACTCTTGCCGCGCTAAGTTCGTGTGAGCGGCAATCGGCCGTATCCGCCTGGACGTCTATTCTCATTACGGAACAAACCGTCCCAATCATACTGAAAAACGCGAAATTCTGCCCTGACGGCCGGCATAATATCAGGTATTAAGTAAGTGTCCAACGATGAGGTCTAGCGCCCGCCATGAGTCAACCAACGATAAAGAGAGACCCCGAGGGCACTCGCCGACGCATTCTTGAGGCTGCCACGGAACAGTTCACAAGCCTCGGCCTCGCTGGCGCGCGAGTTGACGCGATAGCGTCTGCCGCTGGCACCAATGAGCGAATGCTCTACTACTACTTCACGAGCAAAGAGGGGCTCTACGTCGCGGTGCTCGAGGCGCTGTATGTCGAGTTTGCGAATTGCGAAAGCAATCTCGACCTGTCAGGATTGAAGCCGTCGGACGCAATCCGCTCGCTCGCCGAATCCATTTGGACGCACCTTCAGGAAAATCCTCGTTGGCTGAGCCTAATCAACAACGAGAATCTTCACGAGGGTCGATATCTCCAACAGTCGGCCAAAATTCGCGAGACCCTCTCTCCAGTCGTTGAGCTTATTCGCACAACGCTTGGGCGCGGCGCTGTGGCTGGGGAATTTCGCGCGGACGTTGATGCATTAGATTTCTATGTGACGCTGGTGGGGATGGGCTATTACGTCGTTTCCAACCGCTTCACATTGAAAATGTTCACTGGACGAAATTATTTTGAGCGTCCCGCTCGGACGGCAATCTCGAACATGCACGTGGACATGCTGCTCTCTTATCTGCGTCCGACGTCATCGGCGCCGGCTTCGTCCTGAAGGGCGAGAAGACAACGCGGTCTCCCTCACGGCGAGCGTGTCCGGTTGCCCACTCGAGCGGACCTGCAATGTCTGGGCGGCAGGCCGACCAACTGCTCTGCTTCGCTGGCTCGTGCGCTTCCAGCGTCTGGACATGAATAACCTCAAATCAGAGCCAGGAACGGCGACGACTGTGGTTGACTGACAGGGCGATGATTGCAATGCTCACTGTTGTCATGGCGGTGCGTTTGGGTCGATAGCGGCGAACTATAATGACCGACAAAGCTGCGTGCAGCGGATGAACCAACGGTGCTCCGGCGTTGCCGGGTCACCTGGAGTCGAAGTTCCTCCTCCTGAGATAAAGGTCCGCGTGCGACGGCTGCCTTGAGCAGCCGTTAGTCATTACGGCGCCTGCGTTGTAGCGGCTTTCGTTTCCATGTTGCCTGCGTTTTTTGAAAACGGTCCCTACTGACAGATGTCTCGTTCCTCATCCCTCGCTGACGTTGTCACTCTCGCCGAGGTCCGGTCGCTGACGGACCTGAAGACCTTCTCCCGCGGCAAAGCCTATTTCGACGACGGCGCGGTATCGCGTCTTGAAGAGCACGATGGTGTGCTTCGTGCCAATGTGCGCGGCACACATCCGTACAGGGTTGAACTTGGCGTAGGCGACGACGGCGAACTGACGTACGAATGTGACTGCCCGGTCGGCGAGGAGGGTATCTTCTGCAAACATGCCGTCGCGGTCGCGCTGTCCTGGCTGGAGAATACCGGCGAGGAGGTCGTTTGTGCCGACGAGACCGAACCGGCGAAGCCTCGCAGAAAGCGCAAGACTGACGAGGAGCTGATTAGCGAGTACGTCGCGACTCTCGACGACGACACCGTTCGCAACCTGTTGCTCGAAGTGGTTGAGCGCGATATGACGCTGCGCGACAAGCTGCTGTTCGCGGCGCGTTCGGCGAATGCCAGCGACCTCCCGAGCATGAAAACCGCGGTTCGTCAGGCAACGTGCATTTCGAGGCCGCTCGACTGGCGGGAAGCCGGCGCGTACGGCGATGGCCTGATGTCGCTGGCGGACATGCTGCGAGAGCGGCTTGCTGGTCCCCACGCCGCTCAAGTGGTCGACCTTGCGGAGCTCGCCATCGCTGGCGCAGAAAAAAGCCTCGAGCAGATTGATGATTCCGGCGGCGACGTCATGCCGGCAATCAAGGAGCTAGCCGCTTTGCATCTCGCAGCATGCCAGCAGACGAGACCAGACCCCGTTAAGCTGGCCGAGCGTCTGTTCCGTTACCAGACGGAAGGAGTATGGGACACGTTCTATGATGTGTTGCCAGCTTATGCGGAACCGCTCGGCGACGGCGGACTGCGCCGGTATCGCAAACTCGTTGGGAACGGATGGGACGCGTTACTGCCACTCGCCCCGAGCAATGAATTCCGCAGGTCGTTCGACCCGCTGCGGATGCGGCTGGAGCGGGCAATGGAGGGGCTTGCGGAGCTTGATGACGATGTCGATGCACTGATTCGCATTCGCTCCAAGGACCTATCGAGTCCATACCGCTTTTTGCTGGTCGCAGAGCTTTGTGCCACGCACGGACGTTACGACGAAGGTCTGGCATGGGCCGAACGTGGTCTCACGGAATCCGGAAAGAACGTGGACCAGCGTCTGCTTGACTTTTGCATTCTGGAATATCTTCGCCGTGGCGAGTTCGAAAAGGCCGACGCGTTCGCCTGGCAGCGCTTCGAGATGCGCCCGGTCGCTGAAGCGGTCACGGCGCTGATGGACGTCGCCACGGCAACTGGTCGGTACGATACGACGCATGAGCGCGCACTCGACCATCTGTGGAAGCTTGTCCTCACTGAGGAGGCGGCGACCAAAGCGGAGCGCCGCCATTGGCAAGCACCAATCCGCACCGAACTGGTCAAAATCTTTCTCTCCGAAGGTGAAAGCGAGACCGCATGGCAAACGTTCTGTGGAGGTCCCGTAGCGATAAACATGTGGCCAACAATGGCGTCCGTCCGGGGGAAGACACATCCGCACGACGCCATTGCGCTGTATCACCGCCTGCTGCCAACCGCGGCTGAGAGCGGAACCAGAAAAGCCCGATATGATGAGGCGTTCGGCATCGTTCGAACTATTGGGCAGCTGCGGGCGAGCCTGAACGAGCACGTTGAGTTCGCCCGCGAATTGGAGAACATCCGCGAGACCTATCGTGCGAAACGCAACTTTATGAAACTGCTCGCGAAATTGGGATAGCATCCATTTGCCCAGAACGGCATAGCAATGCACGGTGCTGACCAGGACGGTCACGCGCATGCTGGGTCGGTTCTTGGCTCTACGGCGCGACATGTTAGTACCGATGCCATCGCCCAAGCTGCAACCCGGCTGCCGAGTCAGCACGCCGCGGGGGTTTTTCATTTCGTGGGCAAAAGCGACCGGCCCTGTTCGAGACGCGCGTGCGACGTGACAAACTCGTTACGGCCCAGCCACGCAAGTGCGGCTTGCGCAGTACGCGCGAATAACTCGTCGTTCGACGTTACGGCTGCATCTAAACCAGGGCCAGGCCTCTCGTACCGCCGAAAGCGGCAAGCAATTGAATGGAATGCCGGTCTCGGGGGTCCGGGCTTCGCGGCGGCCTCAATCTGAAATGCAACACCTGCTTCGTATAAGGTGTTGCAACGCACGAAAGAACTCAGTATCAACAACTTCAACCCGAAGGGCGGCTTCAAAAGCGAAGTGCAACATGTATCTCGTATAAGGTGCCGCGATGTCCGAGAAAACTTCGTACGAGCAGCTTCGACCTGAAGAGCGCCTGAGCATCGCAAGTCTGTATGAACAGGACGAAGGTCTTGGGGGATAGCCCAGATTCTCGGGCGGTCACCTCCACCGTCAGTCGCGAATTGACGCGGAACAGGCGCGTCAATGATGCGCGTAGAGTGGAAGGAATGGGTCTTTGGCGCGGGGAGAACCCTCGCTCGTGGGCCGGTCGATACCAACAGGGAGCGCTGCCGGACATTTCGGAATGTCCGTGCGCGCGGCCGCTAAAGCGAGCATCTTTGAAACGTCATCGGCGGCACGCACGCGCGCTGTCAGATTGAGCAAGCCGTTCAGCCCGAGCAGCTTGTCGGCGGTCTTCAGAATTGACGTGTGGTCGTAAAGCGTATGGTCGATAGTGCCGGCCGAGACGTAGGGCGAAATCACCAGGGTTGGAACCCGCACGCCGAAGCGGTCAAAGGCAAAGTTGTGCGTGTTTAGCTTCCGATTTTCGACCGCGCCGGGCGGGACCGCAGGCGGAGGCCGCACATGGTCGAAAAAGCCTCCGTGCTCGTCGAATGTGATAACGAACAGACTGCTGGGCCAGAGCTTTGAACTGCTGATGGCGTCATAAAGCGTTTTCAGAAGCGCTTCGCCCGCCCGGACGTCGCCTGCCGGATGCATCGAATTGCCGTTGCGGAAGTCGTTCTTCGCGTCGTACGTCGGTTCGATAAATACGAACCTCGCGGTCAACGAGCCATCGCCGAGTTGGGACAGAAGGGCATCCATCCCAACAAAGCGGCTGAGTTGATTCTGCATGCCGTAGATGGCCCGGCTTTGTGCGACGTCGCCCTGCACAATGAGCCAATCTGTGGGGCGCATTTTCGAGAATAGGGTACCGTTGGGGAAGGTGAAAATGGGCGCGTTGAGAACGACCGCCTCGAGCACCTGCGCATCACTCGGCGAATGGTCAAGTCCAGAAGACGTCCCGGCGAGTGCAAAAAACCGATTCGGCCAAGTGGGGCCGGGTATCGACGCATACCAGTTGTCGCAAACGCCGAACTCGCGGGCAAGAAAATTCAAGACGGGCAGTTGGTCGGGCGTGAAGGCACTGAAGACATCGGCGACGGTGTCGCCATGGTCTTCGTACGTGGCGGCGAAGCCGGTGGTTGAGGGGTCCACGGCCAGCGGGGGGTAGCCGGTGGCGTCGAGTACCAGAGTGTCGTTCCGGACGGTGTCAGCATTTGCGATGGCGAGGCCACACAATTGCACGCCCGTGTCGGAAAACTCGTGACCCGGGTCAAAGCCCAGCGCGTAGGGCGAGCCGTGGCCCAACTGATAAGAGGCACCAGCTCGGCCGAAATTGATAATTGCCTCCGCGGGCAGCCCGTTGGCGCTTGTCGCACCGCCGCCGGGCAACGTGCCAGTGAAATTCGACAGACCAAAGATGGTGTCGTAGGAACGGTTCTCGAGCATGAGAACGAAGACGTGCTGAATTTGCGACATCGCGGCCCCTTGAAAAAGGCTAGCGTGCAGGGATGTGATACCCCAGCCACGCCTCGGCCAAGCTATCCGTCTCGATAATAGTCCGACGCCTCAGACGGCACAATATTTTGGACTCTTCCAAATTTTCCGCGGCACTCCGTCGTGGTCGCGTGGGTCGGTCCACAAGACTGCGCGAGCCAATCCAACTTCCCGGGACTTTTAGCGCAGCCTGCGGTCGTCGTATGTTAACGACGCGCGCAGGCCGAGTCCCTCACCCTGAGGGTTGGCTCGCTGAGGCGAGCGTAGCGGCGAACCCCTCGAACGGAGAACGAAACGCGTGCGTCGCACGAGGGCTGTTCTTTAGGCTATCGACAAGAGCGTCGACCTTGCGTGGAATAGTCATTGGAGCATGCGTCTGACAGAACACGACCTGAAGCTAGTCTTAGAGGACTTCAGACTTCAGAAAGCGTAGCCAGCCTGATTCGCGATAATCCACTTGCAATGCTACTGCTGGGCATAGAGCGTCGAACGGCTCGTGTAGAGTCTGCACCGATGATGCCAATGGCGCGCGCCGCGGACAGGTCTCTCGCGTGCATGGCAGCAAAGCCTCTTATACCGAATAGTGTGACAAAATGATTCGCCAACAGACTTGTCAGAATCAGCTACCAATAATGCGACGACAGCTGGCCACTTAGGCCCGCTTGGTGCTCCAAATACCGGACTCACTCCCTGCTGCTTCGAAATGGTGTCCCGTCACATCCCGCACCTCGTTAGTTGGTGGCCGAGGTCTAGACAGGAGCTGGAAGCCCAGTGTTGCAGTTGCAGGTCTGGTAACTGGCTAGTAGATTACTCCCAAAACTAGCGGGGTTGTTCACAGTTCAGCGCGGCTCCGAGTAACATGACAAGAAGAAGCGATAAGCAACGGAACGGTCCGGGCCGACAATGCTCAAACGGGCAAGCCCAACTCGCAACGACGTCACAACGCTATCAACGCTCTACAAGGTTCCGAGCGCCGGGGCGAATCATCGGGCAAAGCGGCGCAACGTCAGGTGCGCCTCATGGCGGCGGTGCTGAAGAACGATGCCAGGGTGATAAGCACGGCGGTCCACCGGGGGGCGAATATTTTAGGTGCGCATCATCGTTTCACCCTGGCATCTCCGGCAGCCTTGAGGAACGGCGAAGCGCGGCAGCCGTCACGCATTGGTGTCAGTTAGGCAGCAAAAGCCTCATCGCTCATACGAGGCTTTTGCTTCTACGACAGGCCAACCGGCCTGCCACCCGCTTAACGTTCACTTCTTCGCGCTGGAGGCTTTACCGTTGGCGACCAGTTCTGCCGCAGCGTCCTTCGCGGCAGACGACGCCGCGTTAACGTTGCTTTCAGCGGCCAGAATTGCGTCTTTCGCAGCCTTCTTGGCCGCCGCGGCGATACTTCGTTTTGCTGGGCGGTACCTTGGGATTTCTCGGCGCGAATCTGTGGGTTGGCGAGAGCCTTTACGTTTCCACCGCGTTCACTGGCGCTGACATGCTGGAGGTGGTCGTTGCCCTTCTGCTTGTTCCCGGAGTCGTTAGGGCCGCAGAACTGGTTCAGCCACGACAGGGCATTAGGTTCGTTGCCGCTGCCATATTGCTCGCACCGGCTCTTTCCGGCCTCGTGGCCATGTCTTTGTTGAACGGCTGGTTCAGCAATCACCCCTTCCTCGCTCGGAAACTGGGTCATTTCCGACGCACTGGGGATGGCAATATTCGCGCCCTCGGCCCTCGTTTTTTTCTCGGGTGAGCTTCGCGAGTTATGGCGGTCTGATAGGCGTAACAGGACGCTTGCACTTCTGGCTCTCCTCGCTCTGGTCGCAGCGCTCGTCTTCGGTCAAGCGCGTTATCCGTTGATGTACTGAAATTTGCCACCCGTAGCGTTACTTGCTTTCGAGGCTGACCTCTCAGGAGTATTGGCGGGCGGTCGTTGTGCATTGCTATCGCGATAGCGCTCACGCTGCACGGGACCGGCCCATTGTGGCTGTCTCCCTACACGACCACCCACGACCGGATACTCGCCCTGCAACTGTTTGTCCTAGCCGCCCTTGGTATTGCATTTCCAATCAATGCGTTGCAGGCACAGCGCGACCGGCTGCTGAACTTGCTGCGAGAGGGTGAGCACCGGTACCGCACGTTGGCGGAAAACTCCGACGACGTCGTGATGCAACTCTCGTTGGATGGCGTGATGAAATACATCTCGTCACGCGCGAAACTGATGCTTGGCTACGGGTCCGATGAACTTCTCGGTCGTTCGGTCGGTGAGTTCGTCCATCCGGATGACCGGGTCAAAGTCGAAGATGCTGTTGATGTTGCAGCGCGCGAACAAAGCGATGCCGCAGTGAATTTTCGCATGCGTCGAAACGATGGCGCGTACGTCTGGGTTCAAGGCTTCTTGTCTGCGCTTTTCGATATCTCTGGAAATGCCTTTTCGGCGCTCGTGTTCACGATACGCGACGTCCACGCGAGAACACTCGACGACCAGCGCCGGGACGCCGAGCAACTCGAACTAGCGCGCCTTGCCTACAATGATGGACTCTCCGGCCTATACAACCGCCGTCATTTCGATATCGAACTTGAACGCCGCATGTCGCCATCTGCGTTTTCGGAATCGACGACGGTGGTCCTTTTGTTGGTGGACACCGACAACTTCAAGGCCTACAACGATTGCTACGGCCACCAAGCGGGGGATGCCTGTTTGCAACGAGTGGCGAACACCTTGGTGACCGCTGTCCGCAGCAATGATGTCGCAGCACGGTGCACGTCGGGAGGAATCAATGCCGCCATTGAATCGAGGTATCCGAAATACGGTGTACGTGACCCTGCTTCGAAGGTCGGACCACGGATGGTGGCCTCGTAGGTTTTCTCGCCCTCTCATCGAAGAACAATCGACGAGCGGAGCGCGCATTTCGTTGCCGCGCGTTGTTGGTTAGGCGCATCTCGATATCGGGCGCTGACGCTGGAGCAGCCTCGTGCGCATATAGGTGCGACGCTCATCGGCTTCAACGCGGCTTCTTTTTTGTGGTTGCGACGATTGGTCGACGAAGCCTGCAATCAAGGGACATCAAATGTGACGGTCACGTGTCGTATCGATTCTCGAAAACGCCTATTGTGTAAAGGAATTCGCTTGCTAAAAATGCTTAAATGTACAGCGGACCGCTGTCGTGTTCTACAACTATGTCTTCTTTGAAGAGAGTCAGGCAAATGGCAACCGGCACTGTGAAGTGGTTTAACGATGCGAAGGGTTTTGGATTCATCACGCCGGACGATGGTGGTGAGGACCTGTTTGCGCATTTCTCAGAGATTCAAGCGAAGGGCTTTAAGTCCTTGCAGGAAAACCAGAAAGTAAGTTTCGAGGTCAAGCAGGGCCCGAAGGGCAAACAGGCTGCAAACATCCAGCCGCTATAACGGCATAGCTTCTCACTGTGCAAGTCTAGGATGCTTGGCCGTGGCGGGGCATTCTCTTTCCTGTAATCGAAGCAGGAAAGAGGTCGATATGTGACGTCCGTTCAAGTTGTCGGTGGCCGCAAATCTGCGTGCCCGGCCGTATCGCTTTTTGCTAGTTTTTCCTCTCAAGAATAAAGACTTTTAGGACCGCCTACCGACTATGCTGGCGTGGTATGAGGCCGTCCGCCCCGAGAGCAACTTTAAGGTCTGGAAAGGGCGGCTTCAACGCGAAATTCCGTGGCAGCCGAGACGAGCGAATCCCGCGCGCGGCGGGGGTCTTCGCATTACGTTGTGCTTCGGTTCCCGTTCGCATTCGGTTGAACGTCGCATTGAACGAACTGGTGCGCTAGATATCCGCGCGCAGCGCTCGTTGCCACGCGTGCGTCACATTTTGGTTTCGGCGTGGTCTTGAGAGCAACCGAGGGTCAGCGGGCAGCCACCGTAAACGCAGTGTGCGACATCGAACGGAACGCGAAGGAGGACGGCGGTAAAAGGTTTGAATCGCTTGTTCACTCTCCTCAATCGCGAGTGTGGCTGGGCGGTGGTCGTTTGGACTACCGCTCTCAAACTGAGCCAAAGAGCGCGGTAGTGCAACTCGCTGGACACCTCGCCGTGGAACGTGCGAACGTGGCGGACACGTATTGACAACTCCCGAGACCGAATGCCAGCTGCCGTTTGCATAGCGCCCGAGTGGGGAGGGGACGATGCTTAGCGTGACGATTTCTGCGAGTAAGTCGTTTGGTGGCGTCGTATTGCATGCGGAGTTTCAGCGCGATACCGGACGCCTTCGCATCTTGGAGGGGGAGGTCGTAATCGTCGAACGGTGGCCGCCCCACTCCTGGTTCGCCATCGCGTCGATTGCTGGCGATAGCACATCAGGTCCGCGTCCAAGCCAGAAGGACCTTAGTCTTCTGTTAGACGACTATAAGTCCCGACAAGCCGGTGCCGGCATCTCGGGGTACGGCCCGTGGTGATGTGAACAACGAGGGCCGTCGCATGAGCAAGCAATTTCTAAACGTTTCCCCAACATCGAACAGCCGGTAAGCGGTAAGACACATTGGTTGCAACTCGCGGCCGTGGTGCCCACACTTGTCTGCGTATTGATGTGGCTCCGTTCATCCGGTCATAAACCTTGTCCTTGCGAATCCGTTGCAGTTGTTGGGAGGCCTTTTGATGAACGTTCTTCTGGTAGACGATTACCGTCTCACGACCGACCTGCTTGCCGACGTCGCCTGCTCAATGGGTCATTCCGTGACAACAGCCTATTCGGGCGCAGAAGCACTGGCGGCGGCAAACGGTGAATGGACGTTTGATTTGATTCTGCTGGACATTGCATTGCCGGACATTAACGGTCACGAGTTGTGTGTGCGGCTGCGCGCATCTGAAAAGTACGCCTCGCGGCGCATTGTCTCCCTGAGCGCCGATGCCGAACTCTGCGAGCGCTTCAACATGTCATGCTTTGATGACTCTCTTCTGAAGCCGCTCTCGCTTAGTGAGTTTGAGTGCGTGCTTTCAAAGCCAATTGAACCTTAGCTGCTGGTCCGACAATCGTACGCCCTTGGTCCGGCAAGACGCTATGGATGCATCTGCTGCGTGAAGCGTCAGTGGGTACTGTTTATTGGCGCCACCATAATATTGACCGCCATGCCGAAAATCGGCTGACCTGCCAGATTGGGCCGCGAGTTGTTGCAGGAGCTTGTCGAGCTTCTCGTCGTCCGCGCTCAGACGGCCCTTGAGGCTTCCGATTCGCCCCAGAAGCCGTGCCCGTTATCGTGCTGCACCCTTCAGTCCCGCGCACATTAGCGCTTTTAGCTCGTGCTAGCAACGCAGCACGGGCAGTTCCCGCAAGACGGAACCCGCCTCAAACGGGCACGCCCACATCTACAAGTTTCCGACCACTTGGGCGCGAAGCATCGCGTAAAGCGGCGCCACGTCAAGTGTGCCTCATGGCGACGGTAATGAGGAACGATGCCAGGCTGGTAAGCAGGGCGGTCCACCGAAGCCCGAATTCGTGCCCATCACTGCTCCACCCGAGTATCGCGGGCGGACGCAAGGAGCGGCGATGGGCGGCAGCCGTCACGCATCGGTGTCAGCAAGGCCGAAAAGGCATCATCGGCGTTGCGACACTTTTGCTTCTGCCGCAGGCCAACCGGCCTGCCAGGGGTTAACGTTCGCTTCTTCGCGCTCGAGGCTTTACCATTGGCGACCAGCTCTTCCGTAGCGGACGACGCCGCAACAACGTTGCTTTCGGCCGCGACAATTACGTCTTTCGGAGCCTTCTTGGCCGCGTCGTATGCCGCGCTCGCCGACTCGCTCGCCACACCAATCGCCGACTTCCATGCGGATACGACTGCTTCGCTTCCTGCCGGCGCAGTCTTCGCGACGCTGTCGATTAACGACGCGGTGTCATGCTGAGACTGTTGGAACCAAGCTTCGGCAGCTGCGAGGAACTCGCGTGCGTGCCTGACACGATTTTGTAAAAGTGACGCCAGTATGCTTGCACTTTTTCCGCAGCGACCGGGAGTTGAGTCGCAGGCAAGGCAAGCACGGCCTGAGGCTCGTTCGCCATAGTTGCTTTGGCAATCAGTTCCTCATTTTCCGCAGGTGAAGTCCTGACCGTTTGAAAATTTAACTCAACCAACTTGTCGAAATCTTTGAAAGCCTCTGCGGCGAGTAGAATGCCTTATCGAACATGGCTTTTTTGAGCACCGGTATTCGCTCCAAATCAAACGGTCCATCGCGGAAGGGTAGTGCAATAACTTAGACGAAAGGACAGCGTGGAGTGCACGGTGCTGCGCTGCGGCTAAAATAATTCTAGCGGCCGCCGTTCAAATGTCAACCTTATCTTCTCCCGACTTGATGGCGGTCAAGCAATCGGCTTGAAACCTGCGCCAGTACTGGTTTTTCGCTGCTTGACGACCCAACGACTGTTCTTCACGCGATTGTAACGACATACACACACGATATTTTAATATGCGCATTGCTCATAAATGACGGATGTCCGTCAATGCTAATTTTAGCTGTCCATCATATTATTTCGCGCAGGCACCCCATGGTATGAAACGCTTGATTTTTTTCTGCTTGACAGAAATTATACAAGCGTTGAGCATAAATCTGCTTCCGTCGTTGGGGAGATATCTTTGATGCATCGGTTCTTGCTGATTTCGTTGGTCGGCGGCTGCGTTAAAAATACTGTCGCGCTCCTGGTCGACCGCAAAAATCTTGAAGGAGACGTATCCGATGAGTGGACGTACTCAGATGTTCGCGTGTCTTGAGCGATGTGCTGAGGACAGCACGCTCCGGCGCGCGATAGCAGCGCGTTTGGACCGAGCTTTGCGGCGAGCCGGCGTCACCTCCGCGAGAGCCGCGACGTGGCTAGCCGTCAGTGCGGAAGAGGTGCAATTCTGGCGGCGCGGAATTTCCGTGCCGCCGGTCCCAGCGGTCACTCGGCTAGCCGCAATTTTGGGACTCGATATTCATTGGCTCTGTACGGGCCAAAGCCCATTGCATCTCGCATCATGAAAGCGAGCGAACGCACACGGATAGCGGAAGAGGTGCGCTGCCGGCAGAAATACGAGGTCGAACTCGCCCAGGGCGCGTCGCACATCGCGAGCATGCTTTACTCGGACACGCTCAAGGCTGCAGTCACGGAAACTGCCAGCGCATTCGCAGACCTGCACGGTCGACAGGACTTGCGATTGTTCCTCTCCGCGCTGGCTTCCCAATTGGAGCAACGCGGGCGGTACGACGCCGTACCGGTGCTTCAGGATGTCGCAAAGCGCTGTGACCGATTCGACGAATACCTCGCAACACTCGGAGCCCGGCCGAGTAGGCCGACTTCCGCGCACTGAGCCTCGCTGAGACGCACGGGCGAGACTCGTGTACGGCGAACAAGAGGGTTTGCGAGCCCGTGGGAGACGTTGGTGGCTTGGTCGGCAGCAATAGAGCCGCGCGACCGGCGGCTCAGCGTGCTAAAACACCGCGAACCAACTTATGAATCTCCTACGCCTTCGGGGAGTCGACAACAGCAGTTGCGAAGCCGACATTCCGAGGCAGGTAACCAGCGAGTTCGGCTTGTCGCGTTGTTTCCGCGATTTCTTCAATTCAGAGTCAAAGACAGAGAGGACGGCATGGCAAAGCGAATTGCATACGTAACTGGCGGCATGGGCGGTATTGGAACGGCGATTTGCCAGCGCCTTTACAAGGACGGTCTGACAGTCGTGGCGGGATGTGGGCCGAACTCGCCGCGGCGGGAAAAATGGCTGGCCGACCAGGCTGCACTTGGCTTCTCCTTTATAGCTTCGGGGGGCAACGTCGGCAATTGGGAGTCGACCGTTGCCGCGTTCGACAAGGTAAAGAAAGACGTCGGCGAGATTGACGTACTGGTGAACAATGCGGGCATCACACGCGACGGAGTCTTTCGCAAGATGACGCTCGACAACTGGAATGCGGTCATCGATACGAACTTGAACAGTCTCTTCAACGTCACCAAGCAGGTAGTCGATGGGATGACATTAAGAGGCTGGGGCCGAATCGTCAACATCTCGTCCGTGAACGGACAGAAGGGCCAGTTCGGTCAGACCAACTACTCCACCGCCAAAGCCGGTATTCACGGCTTTACGATGTCGCTCGCGCAAGAAGTGGCGGCAAAGGGCGTCACGGTCAACACCGTCTCCCCGGGATACATCGGTACTGACATGGTTCGCGCTGTGAAACCAGAGGTGCTTGAGGCAATCGTTGCGAGCATTCCCGTGAAACGCCTCGGCGAACCTTCGGAAATCGCGTCGATTGTGTCGTGGATTGCCGGCGACGAAGCCGCCTTCGCGACCGGTGCTGACTTCTCCCTCAATGGTGGCTTGCACATGGGATAGCGAGGACCGCTTCTTCAAACGTCAGAAGAACGGTGCCGGGCCGGGACCGTGCTTCATCTGACAGGACGATTGCGATGTTCGCTGTTGTCATGGCGCTGCAGTCCGATTGCGCTCAATCCTTCGCGGCAGTAGGGTATGAGCATAAGCGATGCGCAGCCCTCCGCGTGCTTCCGCATTGACAATGCGCTGGCAACGCTTAATGGATATGTCGAAAGTTCTTTTCAGACAGCAGCGCTTGGCTAGATGCGCTTGTTGGCCGGCGCCGGACTTCGCAGTGTGGAACCACTGGAGGAATCCATGACGCCCGACTCCATTGCCGCTTTGCTTATCAACCTTCAGGTTGGCGAAGCGCTCATTTTGCCTTCCGAAACAAAGTTGAAGTACGTTGAAAGCGCCATCGAGACTGCGCGCGCACATACAACGTTAAAGCGGTACATCCTCGGGCAGCATATGTGCCCCCAAGCCGGTATGCAGTTTCATCGAGTGGTGTGTTGCAGTGCTGAGACCACTACCACAAAGCCGGCCGATTCGAGCAGCGAATCGCTCCCTGATGAAAAGGCGTCGGCCCCAACTGAGAGCGACGCGGCTTGAGCCGAGGCAATAGCGCTCGATTCAGAATGGTTCGTTGCCGGAGACGACTAACTTGATAAAGAACGGGCTATCAAGTCGAGTAAGAGAGGTAGGTCGAACGGCTTGCGCAAGAATGGACCGACCGCCAGTTCGTCTGGCGGCGCTGCTGCCGAGATAAATACAAATGGCACCGTGGTCAATCTTGGAATCGCCGCGAAGCAACGATACAGTTGGGTGCCGTCCATGACGGGCATGACCCAGTCCGATATCACTAGGTCGGGTGGCCCCGCAAGTCCTAGTTCCATCCCCTCAAAACCATTTCGAGCTTTTACGACGCGATAACCCTGCGCGGTAAGAAGCAAGTCAAGAACATAAAGGGTGTCCGGCTCGTCGTCCACCAATAAAATGGTACTCATGGCAAGCGCATCACTCTGTTTTCGTTGTCGGAGCCTAGGTGCCCGGTCGGCGGAGTTCCTATCACTCATGTGCATGCATACTACAAGAACGAGCGGAATGTTTATCGGCTAAATCCTGTCTATGTTCGCCATCAGTGGATTGAATAAGAACGAGTTGCGTTCACGATTTAAGTCTGTCCGCCGCTCGGACTGCCTCGAAGGGCGCCCCAAAAGATTGAGCAGCGAAAAGCCTCAGAAAGGCTCCGATGTTCTCGATTTCGGCCCTTCGCCATGATTCGATGCGTTCACATCCGGCAGGTAGTTCTTCCGGCTCATCGTACGGACGGTATGCATTACAGCTGAGCGGCGTCGACGAACTCACTTGAGTTCCGAACCGTCGATTTGCGCTCGTTACCTTCGATAGCTTGATGTGCGGCCGCCGCACGCAAGGGACGGACCTCGGCGTGGCGCTGCCTGACCTTGACCATTCAAATGCATCAACGACCGATTTGGCCATGAAATCGAGGTCAGCGTGCTACTGCATTTCGCTGCGCACTATGCCGCCTCGATTCGGAGCTAGGATAAACCGTGCGTTACCTTCTGATAAATAGCCATGATGTTCTCGGAATCAGGTAGTTTCGCTCCGCTCGTACGCCTCCTGTAGATTGGAACATGAAAAGGCTCTTTGCGTTAGCGAAGAGCCCTTACACTGTCCGTTAGTGCTACCTTCCCTCGGAGAAGTGTCCTTTGTTGGACTTCGCGCGATGGACAGTCAGAGCCCGATGCCGGCTGAGGATTTCCGACTCCTCTTCGAAGCGACACCCAGCGCGCTGCTGATTTTGCGGCCCGACGGCGTCTTCACTATTGCCGCTGCAAGTGACGCGTATCTCAAAGAGACGCTTACGGTCCGGGAAGAAATCACTGTGCGCGCCGAGGACGGGTTAGGCATCGGGCTTGCGTTGGTAAAAAGCCTGGTCGAGCAAAATCAGGGAACGGTCAGCGCATCGAGCAAAGGGACTGGGCGGGGTAGTGAGTTCACCGTCCGGCTCCCTCGTGTAGAGGGTCCGCCTGCAGATGCGACCGTAAGCGAAGAGAATCCTGTGCGCGTGGAATCAAAGAGCCTGCGCATTCTCGTGGTCGAAGATAACGTCGATGTAGCCGAGTCGTTAGGCATGGTTCTGGAGATTCTCGGAAACGTGGTCGCGGTGGAGCATGAGGCTCAAAGCGCTATCAAACGGGCTCAGCAAGAGCCATTTGACGTCTACATATTGGATATCGGGCTACCCGGGATGAACGGGTATGAACTGGCTCATGAGCTTCGAGCTTTGCCAGGGTGCGAACGCGCCGTTTTTGTTGCGCACACGGGATATGGGCAGGAGGAGGACAAGAGGATGTCGGCCGAAGCCGGGTTTGCCCATCACCTCGTCAAGCCGGTCGCAATTCAGGAATTACAGCAGGTGCTTTCCGATATCGCCGGCTAACTGAGCTTCAATTCTCGGCCGAACATACTGAGTCGGGACGAGCCCAAACCTCGCGATGCAATTGCGAGCCTAAGGGCGCAGTTCTACGATGCTCGCTTTTAGCCGCATCTGTTGGCGTTCGAGTTCCTGCTTTGCAGCGCTCGTGTCCACACGCGATACATAAGCGTGTATCAAGGCAAAACGAGCCTCAAGAAACGACCTAATGAGTGGGTCTTTGCCCGACGCGCCCAATAAGGGTGCAACGTGGCCGAAAAGCCAAAGCTCAGACGGCCGCACAGGTGGCATGTTTCTGTCGGCGACGTAAGAGATGAAGTCGCCAAGAGTGTGGTCCGCAAGGATGGCTCTACCAACGCCCGTATCAGACCCTTCGTGTGGCCTGACCAGCGTCTTGCCTGTTACTTGGATTTTCTCAGCGACCGACGGATACTCTGCGCAGATTGACGCCGGCACAATGACCTGCATCAGCTTTCTGTCGGCGTGGAAGTCGTCATGGAGGGCGAGAGCCCTGAAAAGCCACTCACCGAGTTCGCTGTCGGTCGGCTTCTCTCGAAGGTAGCCGAACGCGATGAGGTTGGTAGCCTCGACCTCCGCCAGAAGGACCCGCCAAATGAGCGGCGCGTGAACCATTGGTCGATAAGCGACGCGGTCATCTTCTAAGCTGATGTGCTGGGTCGTGTTTAGCAGCAGTCGCAGTCTAGGCTGAGCGTAAGTGGCGTGATTCGTGTCGACCATTGTTGCTCCTTGTTTGCTGGTCCTGCGATAACGCTTGATTTACCGCAACGCGCATCGCGCGCTTGCTTTGATAGAGGATAGAAGAAGTTATCCATAGTGAACAGCCTGCTTAAGGGCGGCTCGTCGGCGGGTGAGCTAGAAAAAACGGTCGTACGAAGCTATGGCTAGCAGGTCAAGATTTTCCCGGTACGGCGTACTTTCGTCGAAGTCACAACTTCGAGCAGACGATTAAAAAGCTATGGTTCTCGATTTTCAGAGGGCAAGGGCAGTCTGGCGCGCATGCGCTCACGTCGGCGCGTGATTCCGACGTGGCTGCGCTGTACGTAATGGACGCCGCCGGACGCCTTCTTGGAACGCTCAAGCGTTGTCGCGTCCGATTAGGTCACTCGTGCTTAGCGGCGGTCGCAAACTCTCGACGTGCGTTGCGGGTCTCGGCTCGCGTTTCGAACGGGGCCTATCTGGGGTGAAACCGGAAATTGGAACAGGAGTAGCCCATCTGTCTCGAATACCGCTTTGGATGAATTGAACAGACTGAGATTGGTTTGCGAGCATATTTGATTCGCGCTAGCCGAAGAAGACCGCTAAATATCGCATCTGCAAGGGAGCGCCCAAAAACGAGCGATTGTATTTGTCGACGACCAAGGCCATGGCCTGCCTGTACAAACGACCGTTCGAACCATTCGCCTTAGTTCCAGTCGTGTGGTTGGGCCTGTGATGCTTGCATGCCCCGTAGCTCTCTGATTTCAACGGTCGAATGTTAGCGAGCTTGCTTCGATATTAAAGACCGCACGCGGCTCTTAACAAACGCTATGCTAAGAGCGCGGAGAGTTTGCAAACCTTAGGACCATAGAATGCTTCATACACTGCTGACAGGCCGATATTTCTTCTTGGGCTAGGCACAGGTTCAGACACATGGGAACGGTCATCGACCTCGCCACCGGGGAATATCGTTTACCGACGCGCAGACAGGTCCGGTTGGCAGGTCTATTCCGAAAGCGCGTCGCATTCTTTCGCGAGGCCGCAGCCACTTTCGGAGAAGGCCCGACCGCGTTTACTTCCGACGCCCAAATCATTGATATTTATCAAAAGGTCACTCGAGATTTTAGCGAGGCCTGTCGACTGGCTGGAAAGACTCCGCCCAACCGCTGGATTATGAATTTCATCGTGCTCAAGTTCCTTGAGGTGGGCGAGGTGGTCGGCGCGGAAATCCTAGGAGCGTTACTTGAGTGTGAAATCAGATGGTACTTGCAGTGCGGCTTGCGCAAGATTTACGACTACGAGTTGCGTCCGTGAGTTCAGGCAGGTGGCCCATAACACTAAGTGACCGTATGAATGCAACGGTTGGTCCGCCGGGTGAGTCGGTTTCGGATACAGGCGGCCGTCATCTTGCCATTCGTTTGGCGAGTGATACCGCATGCTGTACGAAACGAACCGGTAATGAGCAGCGATGGCCTTACGCTGTGCGCTCCACGCTCGAGTTTCGCTCCGGGCTCCAACTGACGGCCCATGCACGCGCAACTGACTCTCTCAAAAGAGGCGCTCACTATCATCATGCCGTGCGAACAACTGAGAGGGGCTCGCACGCCCCCTCCGTAGGCTCTCAGGATATTTCGAATTGACTGTTTCAGGCGGGTGCATCGGCGCCTTATATACTTCGACGCGGCTCCGGCCTGTCCGCTTTGCCAGATAGAGCCGCTTGTCGGCCCGAGAAAGCACTTCTTCTCGTTTTTCGCGCCGGTCTGGCGTCGGCGACCCCCGTGGAGAACGACACTGTAATCATTGGAAAAGTACCGTCAACCACGGGCACGGGCGGAATGCCATTGAGAATTGCTTCCAAAACACTCTTCGACTCATCGGAGCGAAATTCCCGGCCGAAGCTGAGTCTAATGCCCGAGCGGGCAGCACGACCTGCGCATCCCGGAAATGGCGCGGTAGGCTGCAGTGCGGAGCACATGTTCCCGGCTTGCCCAACCTAGCTCTCGTTTCAGAGAAGCTTCGCCGCAGACTTGATGCGTTGCCTTTGCTCTTTCTTCAGCCAACGAAGGGCTGCGTCTGCATTGACGCCTTCGGGCAACGACGCACGATGCGCGGTTAGGAGGTCGCGACTCGCAACTACATCGTTGAGCGCGCCGAATTGCTTCTGCAATCGCTTAAGGTCCTTGAGTCCTTTCCGCTGCTTCTTCTGGAGTAACGGTTCGAAGAACTCAATCAGGTAGCGCACTTTTTTTCCTGCTTTGCGAACGTCGTGATATGAGTTGTAGTCTGAACTACCAGCTTTTGAGGCGTGATACATACGCTTTCTAAGTTGCTTCTGCGCCGCCCCGGCTCGCTTCTGCGCGAACTTGGTCAGCGGAGTGCGCACCGGCGACGTGTTGAGCTCGCGATTGGCCTCGTGGACTGCATCGCGTAGCGTTTTGCCCAACTTCAAGTGCAGAAGCACATTGCTGCTCTTTTCCGCTGTCTCATCCCGCTGTTTCTTGAGGGCATTCAAAAGTCCTTCGTCGCTGTTTCCTTCGACGAGACCAATCAAAATGTCCCAATCTCTCGTGTTTCCTGCTGCATTGGCGAGGGACTTGAACAGCGCGCGTTGTTGACTGTCGAATTCCTCGTCAAGGATTGGGCGGTAGGCCCACAACAATGTCCGTAGTCGCCGCAACGCCACGCGAAGCCTATGCAGTTTTTCGGCATCCGCCGTGTCTTTCAAAGCCGCAGCTTCTGCGATGGCTTCGTTGACCAACGGGTCGGCGAATGTTGCGAAGTTGGTTTCCGCCCGTTGTTCGCGGTCGACCGCTTCGTTGGTGTCATCAGTCTTCACGTTTTAGTCCCTCGTGACTTCGGTAGTGCTCTAAAGGCGGGCAAGAACCGTTCCTCGTCTCCACGGCGTGCATGTGGCGCGGCGATTGCGTGCGGTCGATTTCCTGAGACGACATATCGACCTGCGACAGTCAACAGTCGAAGGGTTCGCACAGATGCTGGCGGACGGTTTCGGTGTCCCGGTTGCCCGAAGCAACGGTGTTGCCGGGCTTCGCCACAACGACGGATTCACGCAATCATGACTAGACGATTTGAGCTGTTGATTTCGGAGGAAGACCTCGGACTCGTCGACAGAGTCGGCGACGCGACTTTCAGCGTGACGTCGAGCATCAGCCTGGACGGCGCTCGCATTAGTGTATTGGAGACAATGGAGGAGGGCTTGGCCGCACAATGGGCCCACATACTCGACGGTCGCAACAAGGCGTACGTTGCGCGTGTGCTGGAAGGGACGGACGTGGTTTCTGAACGCTGCGTGCGCAACCCAAAGTGGCGACAAGAATAGTCGAATTTTCCCGCTCGTGCCCCGTCCTGTTGACTTCCTCATTGACGGTACAACGTATCCCGTGTGGCGCCTGTTGGAAACGGTATTCTATAAATCTGCGGCCGCATGCGAGAAGCTTGAGCGAGTGACCAGAGCCAGCAAGTGCTGCTCGCTGTCGGTCTCAATCGCCCCGGAATTGTTCGCGCAATCGCGAAGGCGAAAATTGCATCCGACTGGCCGTTTCATTTTATAGATGAGGCTACCGGGGATTCTGGGAAGTGGGTGGGCGCCTGCGTGCGAGCGCCGTGAAGCGGCGATTTTGCCCAAACGCGACTAGACTATGATAGTCATTCGGGGCCAAGGAATATCGGCGTCGCGGACCGTATTAAGGAGACACTTCATGGTAATGTTGGATGTCTATAGTCGGACCCACGAGCTCGATGAACGGTCAATTGACGCTATAGCGGTTCGGCTAGAAGCCAGGTCTAGCAGCGTGAGGTATATGAGCATGCTGCACGAGTACCTGGACCTCATCGATTTCGGGGGCGCAGAGCAGGTCTTGGCTCTTGGGTGTGGCACTGGAGTGGAAGTGCGTGAGGTTGTGAAGCGTCAAAATTTCCACGGAAAAGTGACCGCCATTGATATTAGCGCTGAGCTTATCAGTAGGGCAAAGGCTCTTGCCGCATCAGAGGGTCTCGGAGAGCGCATCGAGTGGCTGGTGGAGGATGCGCAAAACTTGAATTTGACTACAGGCGTCTTCGACGTTGTCATTGCCCATACGTTGGTCAGCCACGTACCTCAGCCTAAGAAAGTACTAGAGCAGGCGGCGCGAGTGGTAAGGCCTGGCGGCACCGTCGTCATATTTGATGGGGACTACGCCACGCTGACATTCGGACCAGACCGTGAAATGGATGACAGAATAATCACTGCGTTAATCGCGAACCCGCGCGTTATGCGAGCCATGCCCCAACTTCTTCGTGACGTTGGGCTCGAACTAGCTGATAGCCGGGGTTGGGCTCTCACCGAGATTGGACGTGCCGACTTCTTCCTCGCGGCGCTGCAGTCGTTCTCCATCCTTTTGCCAAAGACCGGTGTAGCAACGCCTGATGAGGTTCAGGCGTTTGTGGCAAGCCAACGAGAGGCTTGTGAAAAAAACACCTTCTTCGCCGGGTACAACTTCTACGTGATGATTGCAAGGCGCCCTCTCTAGGAGAGCCTCCCGGGCGCCTTTCATCAAGGCACAGCTTGGGCAAGACCACATCCGTCACTTTGAATGGTCAAGGGCGTTATCGACCGCGTAAGGCCGGTTGAATGGGCGATTGGCGAGCCCGAGCGGTAGTGCTGGCCGGTAGTCCGCAGAAGACTCGTGGGCCGAACGAGGTCCCTGCAAGTCTGTGGCTCGCGGGGCGCTTTGGGAGAGAATTGCAGGACTTCATCAACAAGTTAGTGAAGGGCTGGGTCGCATGCGGCCCCTCCTATTGAACGTCCAGCTTAAAACGTTCTAAGGGCCTTGAGTTCATGACGTTCACACAGGTCGCGCTGTCCGGCAAGCCGGAGGCCTCATTCAGAGCGAGGAGCGCTGACGAAAATGATGTACGTGAGGTTTGGATGGATTCGATGGCTCCTAGCGCTGATATTTGGCGTTGTTGCCGGCTCCTGCGCGGCCGAGCCGCTAGTTCTCGAGATGAATTTCGATATCAAAAACGGGCTGCCCGGCCTTCCGAACGAATACACGAAGTTGCTTTTTTCTGATGGCAGCAATCGCTATGTCGCGCTTGTCCGCAGGTCTGGAACAGTAGCGGGTCCGGGGCTGTTTGCCGGGGCCACAGTCCAGGACTGGGGTCTTCATGTGGTAACAACGAAACCCGAGGTATCGGGCAAGGGAAGCGGATATCTTGAAATCGCGACAGCCAAGTCCGATGTTGTTTATCTGAGAACTGAGCTGCGTTCCATGATGTTTCCCGAGATTGACGGCAAGAGTGATTCGGTTTTCGTGGGAACGTGGGAGGTCGTTGGCGCGGCGGGGCGGTTCTCAGGACTGGAAGGCGCAGGCACCTTGCAGGTGAAGTCCGTGTCCGAATTCGAACGACAATGGATTCTAACAGGCAACGTAAATCGCTTGCCACGTTAAGGGGCGGCGATGCCTGCAAACAGGGTCGCTGTACGAAACCGTACGCAAGAGACGTTAGGCTGAGACGATGCGCTTTACGTAAGAACCGGCACGAATTGAGGCTGGCAGTACTAAACAGCCGAACGCCGATGGGCGGCCCACGGACTGACGGAGACGTGCAGACGTGCGGAACTGAACGCAACTTTCCTCCGTCGTGGGCTCGAGCAAGCCGGGGTGGGTATTCCGGGGCATCGTGACCGACGATTCCGGACGAACGTGACCGGCCATTCCGGTTCATCGTGACCGCCCTTT
>NZ_FCON02000122.1 GCF_001544535.1 Caballeronia choica
AAGGCCTCCTCGGCGGAGGACACCGCGACACCGCCGCGTAAGAGGACCTTCAAGCCTTCGATGACCTCGGCGGGCAGTGCCGAGAGGTTGGCGAGGGTGCGCTTCTTGACCGCGTTGCCGTCGCGATAGGACTCGCGCAGCAGCACCGCGGGCGGCGAGTTGCGGTTGGGAACGTGTTCGATATACATGAACACTTATTCAAGCACAACTACGGCAAAAACAATATATAAATACTATTTTACATGGCTACATGATAGCCTCAAAAAAAGGCCGTAACCCAGCGCTGACGCGGATTTCGGCTACTTGAGAAGTCAAAGTTCGGACTAGAAAACACGGCAAAGGGGTAATGCCATGTCACGGGCGATCAAAGCGGTGGGGGACGGCACGTCAAGACTGCCTTCTGAACGAGCGTGTCAAACGATCAAACAAACGCGTCGCGCTCGCAGTTCGGCGCTCGATCGGGAATCCAACCCTATGCGTCATCGTCCGCGTAGTAGCGCGCCGCAGCATCGAGCATGCGTCGTCGCTCGGCGCGCACGTAGATCGATGTGGTCTGCAACGACGCGTGGCCCAGAATCGCTTGCACGACGTCGGTCGGCATCTCGCGCGCGACGGCGCGCGTGCCGAACGTATGTCGGAACGCATGCGCGGATGTGTTGGCCAACTGCAGCAGATCCTCTGTGCTGAACTCAGCCAGCCCATCCGTTTCGGTGTTCAAGCGTTGAACGGCCACCCGCACGAGTCGCCCCAGCGCGTCGACGGTGTACGGCATTTCTTGCGCGGTTGTGTCATGCCGTTCCAACGCCGCGCGCGTTCCCGGAATCCGCTGCGGTGCGATCAACGGCCCCTGCGCGTGAACTGCGTCAAAGTCTCGTCCGCGGTCACGCCAGTGTGCGCGCAGTGCGGCAACGGTGGCGCTGCTCACCGGTACCGTGCGCTCTTTGCGGCGCTTGCCAACAATAGTCAGCGTCCAGATCGCGGGCGGCGCCGAAGCGGGCTCGGATGACTTGCCGAGCATGGCTTTCGGCAAGGCGCCGCGTCGAGGCTCCTGGTCGTCACGGCTCGCAAGACGCAATGCTTCTCGCCGAGCGATGGTCGCCTCGGCACGACGCAGCCCGGAATCCCCCATCAACAGAATTGCCGCGCGCGCGGCTCGCCACTGACGGGCGCCCTCCTCGTCTTCCACCGGGTCAGCGCCTGGCGCAGTGCAGCGTTCGTCTAGCGCCTTGCGAACCTGAGCCCACAACCGCGCAGGGAGCGCCCGATGCACCTGGACCGAAGATTCTCGCGTCACGGTCGCCGGTTCATGCACCGCGCTCCACGGATTTCCGGCGAGATAGCGCACCTCGACCAGCCACGCAAAGGCCGCGCGCAGCACGCGCACCGCGTACGCCTGACTGTCGGCCGACAATCCTTCGGGCGCGAACGGCCGCCAGCGCCCGCTCGCGCGTGCGCGCTTGGGTCCCATGAACGAGGGCAACGGCGCCTTCAAAAAATCCTTGTAGGCCTCGCAGTCCTCGACCATGAGCGACGACAGCGCTTTTCGGCGCACCACCACGCTCCACAGAATCAGCCGTTCGAGTTCGCGCGTGTAGGCGCGCAACGTCGTCGGCCGATCGCGATAGCGGTGTAGGTACGCATTCACCGCCGCCAGATCGTGCTCGGCGCGGATAAATGAGAAACTGCTCGCGCGGTTCAAGCCGCGGTTGTTCACATCCCCGCCGGACAACCCGGACGGCACGCCCAGGCGTTCGAAGGGCGCAAGGCGTGGTTCCAGCGGATCGCCGACAATCACGATGACGCCATCGCCGCGCTTGGCTTCGCTAGCACCCGCTGACACCAAGGGCGCGACGTCAACGTCGGTGGCGACTTTCGCGCCGAGCGTCGCTTCATGCCGCCGCAACCATGCGACCAGGGTCCGCGCGCGCAAGGCGCCAATGCGCGGCACCGAGCGCCACCAACTGCCGCCCCGCGCATTGCAATAGTCGATCAGCGCGCCGAGCGTGCCGATCCCCTCCCCGCTCAGACGTTGCGCAATGAGCGGTCGGAACCACAGGTTCACGGGGTGCGTCAGGATGGGGACCGCAGCCGCCAGCGTCGACGCCTGCTCGACCATGCGCAAGGTCACCGCCGTGAGCTTCGCGCTGCCATGCTGCTTGATCGACGCCTTCAGGTGATCGGCTAGCACCGACGAGCCATGCAGCAAGGCGAGATGAACCAAGTCATCGCGCATCGTGCACAAAAACCGCTCCATCGCATCGGCGCTGGCCGCGTGTGGGAAACGCTCGGGGTCGTAGTAGAGGCGCGCAATGGTCGCGACCGGCAAGCGCTGCACGAATGCGCGCAGCGCCGTGAAATCGGTGCGCGTGTAGGTGCGCGGCGGTGGCAAGATCAGCTGTTGCGGTTGATTAGCCATGTTATGCGCCCTTCTTCTTCAGCGCCCTGGATGGCGGATCGATCACCTCCAACCGGTTCCCACCCGTGAAGCGCTGCGGTGAGGCTTTCCAGGGGAACACGGTGAGCCTATTCGGGAGCATGTCGGGTCCCTCCTCGGATAGCCGCGGCTTCCGGAGCTCGTCTCGCCCGTGTAACGTCGTCGACCTCAGCCGGCGCACGCGATTCGAATGCGGCGGTTCGATCACCGCACCGCATTCCGCTTGCACGCGCCACCACGGGACGACCCGCGCCCGCGCGCGGCGCTTTGCGTTCCGTCGATGCGCAGGTTCGCACAGGGCGATCAGTGGGTGGGTAGCGTTGGCCATGCTCGAACTCGCCCGCCCTAGGCGGGCGTCACGACGCGTAACCCCGGCAGGTCAGCGAAGTCGGCGCGATTCAGGGTCATCAGTGCGTAGCCGTGCTCAATCGCCTGCGCGGCGATCCACAAGTCGTTATAGCGGGGCCGTGGCGACCGGCCCGCCTGTTTGACGGCGGCGGCGAGCACGCCGAAGGCCGCGGCGCTCTGCCGGGACACCTCGAGGATCGGACGCCGCTCGAGTTGTTGCAAATAGGCCGCGCGCCCTGCCCGCTCGACCGGATCCGCGCAAGCATGCACGCCAAAACCGAGCTCGCCGAGCGAGATCACCGAGATGAACACCGGGGCCTCGCCGGCCAGATCAATCACGGTTTGGTGATCGAGCGTTTGTGCGGCGAGCGCCACCCAGATGCAACTGTCGAGGATCACGCCCATGGATCACGCACGCGGTCATCGAAATCCGCCCGGCTCTCATTGAGCCAAGCCTGCGCCTGCTGTGGCGTGAGGGTCGAGGGCAGACCAGCGAGCGCCTGGGCCGCTGTCATCATCGGTTCCGGCGGCAGAAGCCGAGCAACCGGCATGTTGTTGCGCTCGATGATCACCGTCTCGCCGTCTCGCGCGACGGTGTCCAGGATCTGGCGGGTTTGTCGGGCCAGTTCGGTGGCCGTGACGGTGTGCATGATCGATCTCCGTAACGTCAATACGTATTTTACGTATTTCGCCGCCCTTCGGGACCCGTCTGTCAACCAAAGCGAGGTGTAATGCCCGCTACCTGCAATTTTACCCATTAAATAATTCACTGCTAATAAGAATTAGCAGTGAAGGTAACCGCCGGATTTCGGACGGTTTGCGCTTCGCAGCACGCGCTGGCAAGCGCCAGATCCGGCTTTGCCGGGGCCACGGCGATCGCTCGATCGCTGTGGCGCGCAGCCTTACACCGGCTTGATGTTGGATGCTTGCTTGCCTTTCGGACCCATCTTCTCGTCGTAGCTCACTTTCTGCCCTTCCGCGAGCGTTTTGAAGCCCTCAGAACGAATCTCCGAGAAGTGCGCGAACAGATCGTCCCCGCCGCCGTCCGGCGTAATGAAACCAAAGCCTTTTGCATCGTTGAACCACTTGACTGTACCGGTTGCCATGAGTCTTTTCCTGAATTGTTGAGAAGGCGACGGCCCGTTTGGGTGACGCCGGGGCGTATGGTGACCTAATGCGGTCTCGCCGGCAACGCTATCTGCCGGAGCGGCATCGCAATGAGTTGCAGCGCGGCAGCACTAGGTGAATGAAGGCGCCAAGCGGGATTCTCAATCACTCACCCCCATGACCGTTTCATCGGGCCTGATAACCCGCCCTTCGTTATCAGGCTTGCGGCTATGCTGGCCGACACCCTTCGCTAAGCTATACCGCGCTCGACCGCCGCAGCCTCGGAGTCGTAGTAGCCGATGTCGAAGAAATGAAAAATCTGCTCAGCATCCTCGTCTTCCCACGGGCCACGCTTTACCTCGACCCAGGCGCGCCCAAAATGTCCTTTCTTTTCAGGGACGGACTCAATCGTCCACTCTTTGTGCTCGACTTTCATCGCTGACTCTCTCCACAGCCTTACCCACCGATCATGTGGATAAGTCGACGGTTGCGGGGTTGAGAGTTAGTTGCATCGGGACGAACCGGCCCGCGCATAGTTGGAGCAAAAGCTCACCAGCTTTTCACGAGCCTCGGCACGCTCGTCCTCGACGGCTCGAGAAAGAGCCCTGCCTTGGTCGGCGTGACAGTCGCCGCTGGGTAGACCTCCATCACCTGCATGAGCGCTCGCTTGACCGTCTCGCGGAACTTCTTCTCGGCCTCGGCGCCCGAGCCGAACTGCAGTTTGAGTGCCTCCCACGGCACCGTCGTCGGGGCGCGCAGCGAAAAGTTGCGATAGGTCAGCCAGCAGTAGAGGTCAATCGCCATCGGCGACTGGCGCAGCGCGCGCAGCGCCCGCAGGTCCACTGGGACCGGGTTCGCCACGATCTCATTGAAGAACTTGTCGGAGAGCGTCACGCTGCTCTGCCATAGGCCCGCTTGTTCGGGCTTCTGCGCATCCCACCAGAGGCACGTCTCGTCGGCCACCGAGAACTTACTTTGCGCGAAATCGCCGCCGGCCGCCCCACCCCGCACGATCGCCATGTCGCTCGCGAACAGCCGCTTCATCATCTCGCGCAGGCGCGTGATCGACCCGTTCTTGCCGCCGGTGTGCGCGGTGATTCCGATGCCGTTCATGAATTCGCCCAGCGAGTCGCCCAGCACGACGTGCTTGTCCTTCGTGCGAACCGCCTCGGTGCTCAACCACGCGAGCAGAAGCCGGGGGATCGTGCCGTAGGGGTAACCCATGCTCTTGAACTTGTTGGTGTCCGGATCGAAGTAGTGCCCCGGTTTGATGATGAGCGAGGTGTCGCCAGCAGAGCGACCCCACACCGGCAATTCGGCATCAGGCTCGCGATATGGCAGCGTCGCCTGCACCAACGCCCGCCCGAGAAAGCCCGCCATGCCAGCCCGAATGGCATCTTCGCGCTCGATCGCCTGGGACTCTTCGAAGAGACGCGCGGCCACGCTCGGGCGGATCGCCAGCGTGCGTGCGTCTTTGTCCTCTTGCTTCGGTGCGGGAGCGCCCATGATTACCCCATTGAAATTCGAGCGATTAAAACATGCGCGTCCAAGTCGGTCACGCATATGTTGGGGCAAACCGGACGCTGTGGATAAACCCTGTGGGAAAGGGCAGTTATTAACGCATAAGGCGGGGCGGAGCTACGCATATGTTGGGGCCGCATTTACGCATACATTGGGGCGCGTCACGCATATCTCAGGGCGGGTTACGCATAAGAAGGGGCAAAGTTACTTCCAAGCGACTGTTTTTCAAAGAGAAATACCATCCTCTAGTTTTTGCTTGTATGAATATGTTTACTCTTAGTTTACTGGTAGAGCAGCCTGCTGCCGTGGACAACCTGCGGTTGCCCACCTTAGCAGGCAGCCCACCACGAGAAAGAAAGCCTAGAACGTCAAAACCGAACGCCGCTATTTATGCGTGAGCGATAGAAACGCCCCAACTTATGCGCTGAGAGGTCGCCCCACCTCGATTTATGCGTGAGAGGCAGATTCGTCGCCCCAACATATGCGTAAGGGCGAATCTGCCCCAACTTATGCGTTGGAACAAAGCCGCCCCGATTTATGCGTGAGTCATCACGCCCCAACGCATGCGTCAGTCCAGACCGTAGCGCTTTTTGAGTATCGCTACTTCCTTGCGTGCCCCTTCGACCAGGATGTCGTTCTTCTTCATGCCGGTGAGCCGGCAAATCAAATCGATGTCGTCGAGCAGGCTCGTCGGGTAACGGGCGTTTGCCTGTTCGCGTGATTCCTTCCTCGGCTTCATTGCCCGGATCTGGTCGAGGCTCATCCCGCGCGGCGTATCGAAGGCGGCCGGCGGCGCCGGGGGCACCGTCTGCAAAGACGCCCTCTCCTGCTCCACTGGCGCGGGTGCACGTGCCTCAATCGGCTTCGGCGCATCGTTGATCACCGGAGCTTCCTTCTTCAGCGCGGCGATGATCTCGGCGCCCCGCTTCGGCGCGCCCATGACTGGATTGCTGCTCATTTAAACACCCCAAGGTAAAGGTCTTTCATCTCATTGGCGGCCTTGGCATCCCAGAAGCTTCCGGTGAGTTCGGCCACCCCTTTGCCCTGCGCCGTGGCGAATTTGTACGTTTCCCGGTTCGCCACCATTTTCGACATAAGCGGGAGCGTCTCTTTAAACGCGACCATCTCCGAGATCATCGCCTTCGTCATGCGTTTCTTCGGGTCCGCTTGGTTCAACACGACCCGGATATCCACCCTCTTGGTGAACTTCCCGAGCACGTCGGCCAAGTCCGGCACCGTGTCGAGGTCGGCGATCGACGGGATCAGCGGCACCACGATCTTGTCGGCGGCCACCAGCGCTGCCCGAAAAATTCCCGTGTCCTTGCCGCCCACGTCGATGAACACGTCGTCGTATTCCTCCGCGAGCCGCGCGAGCGTTTCAGCAAAGCGCTCGACCGTGGCATCGTCCGGGTCCATGCGCTCGGCGTGGATCTGCGGCAGATCAGCGTTTTCGCCCCGCCGCACGACCCACTTCGTTGAGGTGGCCTGGTTGTCGATGTCGAAGATAGCGACCCGGCGCTCGAGCGATGCGCGGATAGCTGCCATGTTCTGCGTCAAGGTAGATTTACCAACCCCGCCCTTCTCTACTCCCACCATTATTAGGCTCATTGTGGCCTCACTTGATATTGAGATTTCCGCGTAGAGTAATGGACAGCGGGGAACTCTTCAAGTAATTTCTCAAGTTCTGAAGCGTGTAACAGTGCTAGCTAGATAGCTAGCACGTAACGGAGTTGTAGGGAAAGCAAGAATGCATTGCCGAGTACTACGCCACTCCGATTCACGCGAGCATGCATTGTCACTATCAAAAACACTCCAGGACTACTATTCTGGCACCCATAATTGCTGTGGGGATACCGGGCATACAAACACGCCTGAGAGGGCGCTTTCACGCATGCTTCCGACCGTGCAAAAGGGGAAGCGTGCTAAGACGTAATGCTGAAACGTAGGCAGTAGGCTTGCTTCGAAGCGCGGCAGCTATACTGCGAGCGCCAATGAAAACCCCGCAGCTAGGCGGCGTTCAAAGTAGCAGCATTGAAATCCGCTCAGTGCCAGGCGATTCAGGCGTCGCGCTGCGCGGTGCCCGGACCACCACTCGTGACACCAAAATCGACAGACCAGGTCGCAATGACGCGGCCGGCGATCAAATACGAGGGGCAGGAAATGGCAAGGTCGGAAGGATTGATCGAAGCGCTGGCTGGCGAGCGCGAGGACGTCGAGGCGGCGACGTCAGCCGGCAACGGCACGGCTCTGAAACGCAGGCTCGTGCGCTCGAAGCGGATCTAGCGGTGGCGAAGGCGCGGGTGGCTACGGAGGTTCACGCCGTGCCTGGCGTGGCGGCTGTCATGCACAAGGTCGAGCATCTACAGTCAGATTTCGCGGAGGCGCAGAGCACGATCGAGCGACTCCGGGGAGCGCCCGCTGCATAACGGCAGGGCTAGCAGAAAGCAGAAGGGCGCTCTCGAGGCGCCCTTGTTATTTGGCCTAGCCACTGTCGGTGTTGGCCGCCCGCGTTCTGCTCGTGCGCGCGGATCAGCTCGAAGTTAAGAGCTTTTGTACCGGCAGGAGCGTTGTAGTGGGCCAGCCTTAGGATTTGCTCCATCGGGCCGATAACCTCTCTTGAAGCATCGCTGCCAGGCAATAGCTGTAGTCCGCAACAGGGAGGTGGGAATGAAATTACGGCATACGGGGATCGTCATGCTGATCAGCGACGACCTGATTTTTTGGGTGCGGATTCAGTGTGCGGCACGCCTTCTGGTTGACGATGCGCAACGCGAGATAGCTGATGAAATACGACGCCTGCTAGATGATCTTCATTGACGCCGTACGGGCTACTGGCGGGCTTAAATCTCGCCTTGGCAGGGTGGCACTGGGCTGCTTGCCGCGGTCGGCTGTGAGCCGGTTCCCGCTGAGAGATTCTGCCGGGCGAGCAAAAAAACCGTTCGAGAACGCGCTTCAGTGGTCAACATGACTGTCTCTAATCGATTCGATGGACGTCGTCCAAAGCACAGAAGCAAGTGACTCCTGGTGGCCCAGGCCGTGGCAAAACTTGCGCCGAGACCGGTCCACGAAAAAGGCGACGCATCAGGCCGCCCTGTGTTGGCTTCGTAGCCCTTGGGGTCATGGAAAGCTCGTCCGAGAACGAGGCCCGCAGCCGAATGACTCGAGTAGCCGTGCCCTCGGCCCGGTATGTCCCGCCGGCGCGAAGCCCGCACGACCTGACCGTCAGCCGATCAAACTACTCCCGGGTTTCCCAGATCTTGCCCAGACCTGCTACCTCGCACAGGATTGCCCAGGCAGCGTAGGGGATATGCGACTCCTCGCTTATCCATCGCCGAACCTGTCGGCCGCCCCCTTTTTCGCTCAGACCGACCAGATCCGCGACCGCCCGCCCGGTTAGCCCCGTGCGACCTATGACCTCACGTATCTCAACACCGGTTGGTTGCTGCCAGCCTTGTATCCACGGCAGCAGACATTCCGGGCGAATGCGTGTGTGGAAGTCGTTATTCATTTTTTCCTTTTGTGCTCAGCTATTTCTTAAAGCCACCGTGCCGGTCGCTCGCCTTCCTTTATGTCGACAGGGTTCGGCGCGGTGATCGCGAGAAGCCTGCGCGACGATGAAAGTTCAGAAGATCGGGGCCATGTTCTCCGAATCTGCAGCCGGAAAGTGGAGATCGCGCGGCAGCTGGCGTACAGGGTCCCGTCGATGGTCACCACCAGCGTGACCCAGTGCTTCCTGATTCGATCACGTAGCGGGCCTGACAGCGTTCGCCATGAACCGGCGCCAACTCCGGCGCGGGGCGATTGTTCAGATTACAGCGTGTGATTATCTGCTGCCAGCCCTGCTCACCACGAGGAAAATAGCCGTGCACTTTAACGGTCGGCCGGTGGTCGAGTTGCAGCACGTGCCTCGGCACCGTCCACGAGCTGCAGTAGCGAATCGAGACCGCAGACCGCGGTCTCGATCACCGGCGCGATTTCGGCCGCGCGCCGCGCGCTGCGCCGGCGTCTGGGCGCGGTGCGCGTTCGCCAGGAATTCCGTGACGGGTCTGCTGGAAGACCTCAAGGAGGTGCTCGGGCACGTCGCTGGTGAGGCCGTGCGTTTTCGGGGGAGGCGGATTGTTCACGGTGTTACCTTGCTTGTCCGGAGTAGGGGACTCGACCGCGTACCTACGGTCGGTGATAAAAGGGGCGACGCCGAACGGCACCGCTGCATCGAGCGCATCGACCAGCGCAAGCCCGGCAACCATGCCGCGGGAATATTCGCAACTGTACTCAACGTCACTGCCTCGCTTCCGTTGGCGCCAGGTCATAACCATGTTTACCTTGAGACGTACCAGTCCGTCGGGGCCCGCGTAAATTGTTCTGCCTTCCATGTCTGGTCCTGTTGAGTCAGTCCGTGTGTAGGATCGTACGACAGCGCCGGCCTCAGTGGTCCGCAAGCCGATCCGGGATCCAGCCCCCACGGCTTCGCCGTGGAGGAATCACGCAGCCTGCGGCTGCTTGACGACCCCGGCCCCGGTTCGCTTGCGCTGTACCGGATCGTCCCGGCGCTACTGCGCCGCGCCGGCGCTCTCCCCACGCCTACTGGCGCGGGTCCCGTGCGCCCCGATCCGGGCGCGCCGGCGCGCGCGTGACCCTGCGGTCATCCGCGCCCAAGGTTTGGCAGGAAGGGGGTATCCCCGCCGGACGGCTGGGACGCGCACGTCGCTGGTGCTATTTTCGGGCAAGGATGAGCCTGAACGAAAATGCAACCGTCGCCTATGGTTTCAGGGGCATTGCCTGTACCGGGCAACGGCCCCAGTGTGAACCGGGGCCGACATGGATTATTCCTGACGCCGCGCGAGTTGCGCTCGCTTGAGTCCGCCCGGTGCGCCGAAGTCGAAATTATCGACCGTGAAGTTGTAGCCGTAACGCTCAATGCCTTCACCGTCCGTGAAATCGTTGTTCGACAGCTTAGCTTCAACGATCAGTTGATCGCCCTTCAAAACGTTTTTGGCGATGGCCTCACCGCGCGAGCCGAACGCCGCAAACTGGATTCTCACCTGACGCTCTTTTGCCTCCCCGCTGCCTTCGTCGCGACCGGCGTACTCATTGGAAATCAGTGTGAATTTCGTCACCTTCGAATCACCGTGATTCGCAAGCACTGGGGCGGCGACAAGACGGCCAGTAAAAAAAAGTTTGTTCATGGTTTTGCACTCCTGATAGTTTTAGTGAAACAGAGAAGGCTTCCGTTAAAATTGTGGTTCGGGTAACGCAGGCTGCGGGGCACGGGGCGGCACACGATCAAACTCGGAGAGAGCAGCACGGGCTATGGCGCGCAACTCTTCACGGTGCATGTCGATCGCGTGGCCGTTGAGGTCCAGCATGTCGGCAATCCGGTGGAGTGCTTCGGCAGAGCGCGCGGCGGCATCGGCGGACAAGGCCATGCGGAACAGTTCCGCGCGCACCAGGGAGCGATCTCCATATTGATAGACGGCCAGCAACGGAAGGAGGGCGGTCAGCCACGTCGGGCGGATGCGAACGGTATCCATGTCGGTTTCCATAGTGAGGGTCATGCCCGGCCCGAAGGCCGGGCCACCTGTCAGCCGTGCAGGCGGCGCAGTTCGTCGGCGAGCACCCAGAGGGCGCGGTTGAGCCTGATGTTCTGGTCAATGCCGGTCACGGCTCGGGTTGTGATTACCCGGCCATTCGCATTACGACCGCGCAAGCCGCCGTTAATCAAGTTTTCCTGCACGCGATTGAATGTCGTCCACAGGTCCGGTGCGCGATCCTCCATGCGATGCGGTGTTAGAAGTTGCTGTTCAGTGATGGGCGCGGGCTTGTCGTCGTCGTACCGCAGCGTCAGCGCGGCCCGCGCGAAAGCGGTCTGTTCGCCATCGGTCAATGCTAGAACGGCCATCCCCTCGCGCTGATGGGTAGCCGCCTCAAAGCTATCGAGCACCTTGAACGCTCCCTCGATCACCTGGCCGACTACGTCGCCCTTATGAGGCACGCGGATATCACCCATGGTGTCTCCGCAGACCATACCGTTCTGGCACACAAACCGGAACGTCCCGGCGAGCATCTGGTAGCTGCTGCTGCCATCGTGGCTGTTCAGCAGGATGATTTCGTTGGCTTCACGGCCCGTGATCTGGTCGGCGTGGCGCAGGCGGACCATATGTTTCGTGTGTGCGCGCTTGTCGTCGGCGCGCACGCGGGTCTGACAGGCCATGAAGGGCTGAAATCCTTCCTTGCGCAGGCCGTCCAGTACGTCGCTGGTTGGAATGTAGGTGTACCGTTCTGAGCGGCTTTCGTGCGCGGACAGCGCGAAGATCGACGGAGCAACCTCTGCAATCTCGTCATTCGTCAGCGGGCGATCCGAACGTGTGCCAACTGCGTTGCGTCCGAAGCCGCTTGTCAGGTAAGTGGTGTCCATGCTGTGTTCCCCAATATCAGGATCAGCCCCAGCCCACAGGCCAGGGCCGTGGGTGGTCGATGCGTCAGTCGATGGCGCGCAGGATGTTGGCGGCCTCTACGTGCTGCGCCGCGTAGGCGCGAAGCGCATGGTAGTGCTCGATGATCCTGTCGTCGTGGCGCAGTTCGGCCAAATGGCACAAGGCAAAGAGCGTCACAACGATGCCGAAGGCGTCGGCGCCCATCATGTCGTTGTAACCGTTCATGTGCCACCGGACATGAAGCCGCCCGCACCGCTCGGGAGCCATGTAAAAGCCGCCGTTCGACAGCTGGAAGAAGATCCACGAACCACCGTTGTAGGCGCTTGCGAGTCGACGGGCCCACTCGTATACCAGCGTCTCGCCACGGAGGTAGTGCGAGCCAAGGTAGTGCGGCAGGAAGTTGAGGCGCAGTTCATCGGGAACGACAGACGAGGTGATCGCGTCAACAGAGGTTTTTTGAGTCATCGGTTTTTCTCCGGTTAGTGACCGAAACAATTCGGCCTCAGTTCTTAGTATAGGGCACATTGCCCTAATAAAAAGTTGGTTTATTGATTTATCTGGAATTTATTTCAATTGGGTTTGATTTGTCGATTAATAATTAATATGTGGTCCACCTTTATTAATAGGGCAATGTGCCCTATTATAGTTGTGAGGCCGGAGCTACTTCTGGTCACTAACCGGAGAAAAACCGATGGAAGCATCTGAACAAAAGGCAGTCGTGGCAGCCAGCAGCGTCCCGGACGCGCTGGAAACCAGCTTCGGCAACGAAGCACAGATCGAATATGTCCCGTACGGGCGGCTGTGCCGCTCGCCGCTGAATGTCCGCAAAAAGGCACCCACCGGCATCGAGGCGCTGGCCGGAACAATTGCCGGAAAAGGACTGATACAGAATCCCGTCGTGCACGAGATGAAAGGCCGCGCGAAGGTGCCGAAGCTCGGCGTGTGCGCCGGACAGCGGCGGCTGGCCGCGCTGGACCTGCTGTTTTCGCAGGGGCGCATTCCTAAGGATTACCAGGTGCCGGTGCTGATCGTCAGTGATGGCGAGGCGGTGGCCGCGTCGCTGATCGAAAACCGCGAACGCGAGCCCATGCATATCGCGGACGAATGTCTCGCGTTCCGGCTGCTGACCGAGGAAGGCAAAAGCGTTGCGCACATTTCGGCACTTTTCGGGACTTCCGAGGTTGCCGTACGACGCAGCCTGAAACTGGCGAGCCTGTCGCCGACGTTGTTGGACGCGTTGCGCAACAACCAGATGGATTTTGAACACGCTGCAGCGCTTGCATTGGCTGACGACCACGAAACGCAGGAGCGGGTGTGGGCCGATGCGCGCGAGCCGTGGCAGCGCACGCCGCGCGAGCTTCGCGCAGCCATTACCACCACCGAAATCGACGCAAGCCGCAGCCATCTGGCGAAGTTCGTCGGGATCGAGGTCTATGAGGCGGCAGGGGGGCGCGTGCGCAGGGACCTTTTCAGCGATGCGGCGAACGCCGGGTTTATCGCTGATCCGGATCTGCTGCACAGGCTGGCGACGGAACGTCTTGTCGCCGCCTCACAGGAGATTGCGCGCGAGGGCTGGTCTTGGGTCGAAACGAGGACGCGCCGCGACTATAACGAGATGGTCGTCTTTGCGCGTCTGCATTCGGTGTCGCGCGAACCGACGCCCGACGAACAGGCGGAACTCGATGCACTGATCGTGAAGCGTGACGCCGCAAGCGACGCGCTGAATGCGTATTACGACGCGGACGGCGGGCCGGACGAGGACGAACAGGAGCGCCTGGAGGACGCCGCCAACACCACGAGTGATGCGGTCGACCTCTATGGTGAGCGGTTCGAAACGTTCGACGCTGACGACATGAAGCGGGCCGGTGCGTTCGTCGTGATCGACAGTGACGGACAACTGTCGGTCGAGCGCGGCCTGATTCGCCGTGAGGACGCGAAGAAGCTCGCAGGCGGCGCAAACGCGGTTGCAGGTGTCGCCGTCGGCGTGGTGACACCGAAGAAAGCCAAACCGTTGCACGGCGAAAAGCTCTGCCGACGCCTCACCGCGCATCGCACGGCGGCGATTCAGGTGGAACTGGCACGCCAGCCCAATGCAGCGCTCGCGGTGCTGATGAGCAGGATGATTCCGGTCGTGTTCGAGGACGTCTATGCGCGGGAATTCGCAGAGTACGCAATCCGCATCGAGGCGCATACGTCGCGCGACCGCCTTCTGATCGACGCCGACGACATGGCCGACTGCGTCGCGTGGAAGGAGATCGAAGGCGAGCGCGGGAAGTGGGCGCGTATGCTGCCGGAACGAACGGCGGAACTGCTGCCATGGCTACTGGCGCAGGAGCCGGACCTCACGTCGAACCTGTTTGCCTTTTGCGTCGCGGCCACGCTTGATGGCACCAGTGACGCTGATCGCGCACACCCGATCAACGAACTGGCCGACCTGCTCAATGTTGATCTGTCGTATTACTGGAAGCCGACGCGGGCGAGCTACTTCGGCCACGTGTCGAAGGCCCGCATTGTGGACGTGGTCGCGGCAGCTGTCTCGCCGGAGGCGGCGGCGGACCTGCAGGGCATGAAAAAGAGCGACGCCGCAGCGGCGGCAGAACTGCGCATGGTAGACAGTGGCTGGTTGCCCGAGGTGCTGACGAACCGCGAGACATCCGAGCGCCGGTCATACAGCTATATCAACGCGGATGATGATGCGGACGCCGCTGACGAGGACGACGAAACGGCAGCCACGGAGGAAGAACCGCAGTCCGCGTAATCACGTCATGTCATGACACGAAGCCCGGGCTCCGGGCTGCTGGTGGCCCGGGCCATATGTCATGTCGCCTTCCGGGCCGCCGATCGCGCGGCCCTTGCCAGATGTACGGTAAAAAAAGGAGCCTGGACCGCCGAGTAACGGCCAGAGCCGGCTCTACAAACACACGCCGAGCGGATCGGACGACCGGCCGGCTATCCTCATTAACGGCATGCCAGACGAAAGCCTGAACACGCCCTCCCTGCTCCCAGCCATTTACTGCGCTTCCGCGACCACCGGGCGGATTGGCGTGCGCCTGCGCGCCCGCATCGAGGCCCACGGGGACCCGCGCCAGCAGGCGTGGGGAGCGGGCCGACACGTCGCGTAGCGGCGGGTCGATGCGGTCAGGCCTTCGGTTTCGGAGGGTATCTGCGCTTCAATTCTTCAAGGTCCGCACTGGTCACTTTGGGTTGGTCGTACTGTTGCGCGTACAACTTGTTCAACTGAATCTTGGGCATGGTCGGGTTTTCCGCCCGTAGTTGCTCGATCGTTTTCCAGCCCTTGCGGGTTTGGCCACCGTCTGTGGTTTGAGCCGGGACGTTGACCGGAGACCTGGCGTTGTCGTCAGTCGCGGGCGTGTCAATAGCGTGCGATGGAGGTATGCCGGGGGCGCTACCGGTGGCGGCGGTCGCGGTGCGCTTTTTCCGGATGCGATAGAGCGCGGACTTGAGACCGGTGATGCGGAAAGTAAAGCCCTCGGCTTGCAGTTCGCGCAGGATCGAGGCGAGCGACAGGCCGTTGTACAGCGCCTGCTCGATGATGGGGAAGTAGGCGTTGAGGCGGGCGGTCTGGGAGCGTTCGTTCGCGCGGTCGTGTAATTCCCCGACGCGGCGGGCGAAATCGTCGAGAGCCATGCTGATTGCATCCTTTGTGAAGTCCTACTGCATCCCAAATTGTTAAAGTGCATTCTTATAGCATTCTAGTTGCCTTCTTTGCGGCGTTCAATCGAAGTCCCAACGAATTCCACGCGCGACTTAGATAATTCCGATGGCGTGACGAGGCACGTCGGATATGTTTACGCGATGCTACGCATCTCGTAAAATATCTCGTGCCAAAGGGGCGAGCCCCTTTGAAACCCCCGCGGCTACTGCCGCGCGGACACCCCCGGTCGGGCCTTCTGGCACCGACTCCGAAAAAGCGGTCGCCGGGAAAGGAACGATGGCGGAATTCAATGTGCGCGTCGCGTTTCGCGGCGAATTGATCCCGGTGCTGCGCATCCCGGTTGCGGCCGTCGAAGGGCACGCGCAGTTGACGGCCGCGATGGACGACGAGCTGGCGATCGCGGATTTCGATCAGGACCCGGAAGAAGGCGAGGTGTGGATTGATCTCTTTAGCGACGCCGGCGAATGGCTGCTACATGAGTGCGCGCGTTTCCATCGTGCGGATGCCGCAGACGCGTTGAGGCGTTACTTCGGTGTGAATGCCGAGATAACCAGGGCCTGTCTGGCTCGCACGAACGTGGCGAGGCTCTACGCAGAACATTGCGCGATCGTGCAAGAGTGGACAAACAGGAATAAAACCGATGCCCCGAGCGAAGACTAATGGCGGTGCCGGGCTGGGCAAGCCGATCGCGTTCCGGTTGGCGGAGGCCGATCGTGCGGCCTATTTCGAAAAGGTTGCTGCCTCCGGCCTGAGCCAGTCGGAATTTTTTCGTCAGGCCGTGCTGACTAACCGCACGCAGATCGTCGCGCGGCCGAAGGCGAGCACCGATCGCAAGCGCCTGCTGTACGTGTTCAATAAGACGAGTAACAACCTGAACCAGATTGCGCACCGCGCGAATTCCGAGCATGTACGCGGCAAACTGTCCGAGGCGACGTATGCGCAGCTGCTTGACCAGTTGCAGATGATCTCGCGGTATCTGAAGGCGACGCTAGGCAAGGTCGATTGACACGGAGACGGCATGAGCGAGATGCAGAAGGCGATCGCACCCGTGGTCGAGCTTGAAACGCGGCTGCACGGCGAACTCACTGAGGCCGGGCAGGGCGCGTCGCGCCCCACACACTGCGACGCCATACCCGCGCAGGTGACGGCTGCGCGGCATCTCCTGTACTCGAACGTGTATTTCGAGCTGGAGCGGCGCATTACGCAGGTCGAGTTGTGGCTTGAGGCGCGCGCGCACCCGGAGGCCGGCTCATGCTGATCCGCGTGCGTGGCCACCATGACGGCATCAAGGAATATCTGGAGAAAGGTCAGAAGCAGGATCGCGAGTTCGAGCGCGACGAGATGGACGAGCGCGTCATTCTCGCGGGCGACCTAGACCTGACCAACGAGATCATCCAGTCGATGGACACCGCGGCCGAACGGTACCTGACCATCACGCTTTCGTTCAAGGAAGACGAGGTCTCGCGCGAGACGCTGGACGCGATTACGCGCGACTTCGAGGCGTTCACGTTTTCCGCGTACCGCAAGGACGAGTACGCGTTTTACGCTGAAGCGCACGTGCCGAGGCTCAAGAGCTACGCCGACCGCAAGAGCGGCGAGCCGATCGAGCGCAAGGTGCATATCCATTTTGTGGTGCCGGCGGTCAATCTGCTGAGCGGGCGGCGGCTGGAGCCGTTCGGCAAGGTCGATCAGCAGACGCGCTTTCTCGAAGCATTCCAGGAGCACGCGAACGCGAAATATGGGCTCGCGAGTCCGAAGGACAACCGGCGCGTCGCATTTACCGACGCATCCGAGATGATTAGCCGGTATAAGGGCGATGCGTTCGCCGGCGCGAACCGGGACCTGAAGGCGTCGATCCTTGAGGCGATGCTGGCGCGCAACATCACGCGCCATGACGACTTCAGGGCGCTGTTGGCCGAGTACGGCGGCACGCGCACGCGCAACGCGGGGCGCGACGTCGAGTATGAGAATGTCAAGCCGCACGATGCGGCGAAGGGCGTCAATCTGAAGGAGTACGTGTTCTCGCGCGAGTTCATCGAGCTCGACGCGGACGCAAAGCGCGCCGCGCTCGCATCGGGCATCCACTCTGAGTACATCGAACCCGGCGTGCCACGCGAGACGTCGGTCGCGTATCTGGACTTGCTGAACGAGTGGCATGCGGTGCGGGCGCGGGAAATCAAGTATCTGAACAGCGGCAGCAGTTTTTACGAAACCTACCGGAACGCTTCGCCGGACGAGCAGCGGCGCCTGCTCGCAGACCGTGAGGCGCGCTTCTATCAACGCACTGGAGGACTGGATGAACGCGGAATCGAAGAACGCAGCGGACGACGTCGCAGCCGTGGACCCGGAAACTGGCGAGATTGGCGGGGCCAAGGAAGAGCTCGCGGCCACGAGCGGGAACCAGGAGCCGGAAGGGAGCCGGAGCGGAAGCAAACCAACTGGGAAGCGCTCGAACGGGAACACCAAGAAATCATCGGGCGGTGGCGAGCCGGAGCGGATCATGACTTTGACGCTCGCTTCGATCGATCGGGCCCGGCGACCCGATCCTTCGACCGTGTGCGAGGTGTGCCCGGCAGCGGTCTGGATGGCGACGCCGCGCGACGTGAAGTGCTTCTGCCGCCTGATGCATTACTGGAGCTGGGAAACCAGCAAGCCGAACGAACTGACGCATTGCGATGGTCTGGCGATCGCGAGCGAGAAGGAGGACTAACAGGAGGACTTACCGCGGACGTCGGTGCGCCCGACTGGCGTACGATCGCGCAGCGGATGTATGCGGCCTGGGAGCAGGCCGACGCCACCGAACGCACAAGACTCGCGCGTACCGGTGCCGACAAGTTCATGGCCGGCGGCGGTTCGTTCGGAGCACGCGAAGCCTTCGGCATGAACCGGGCGCTGGGTGGACTGAGCGGGGGCAGGATGCCGCGCGAGTTCGGTTTGGAGAGTCGGACGCGCAGCATGGCGGAGATCGGCTCCTTCGATGCGATCGCTTCGCTACCATTCGAGACCGGTCCGGTTTCCGACACGACTGGACCGTCGTTCAATCGGCGGGCGCGGGCGGCAACGGGGCGCGAAGCGGACACGGTTCGCGACCAGTTCGCGCGTGATCTTAGCGAGGCACGGGCAAGGAGAAGCACAACCGGCACAACCGGCGTCGCGGACGAGCGAAGCGAGTTTGCGGAAATCCGCGCGACGCTGGATGCAAGCCGGCTGCTCGCCGCGCTTGCGCACTCGCACGGCCTGATCGTCGAAAAATATCAGATCGGCAAGGGCCGCGACGGTGCCGACCGCATCAAGGCTGGCTCGCGTCATCTGAATGTGTCTGATTTCCTGACGAAGGAAATGAATCTGTCGTGGGCCGATGCGGCGCAACTGCTGCGCGACACCTATCGGGCGCAGACCGGACAGGATCCGGCACACGCACCACGGCGCACGCCAGAGCGTGATTTGTGGGCAGACTTTCAGGCGTGGCGCGCGGCGTACCGCGATGCGTTGCGCCGCGAATGGACCGCGCAGGAGCGGCGCGAGAATGAGCGACGGACGGCCATCAAGTCAGCGTTCTATGGGAAACGCCGCGCGATAACAGACCGAACAGATCTGTCGCCGACGCAGCGAAAGGATGCACTCTCGGCTGCCCGCGTCGAGCGCCTCAAGGGCGAGGCGATGTTGCGGGAACAGGTTATCCGCGAGCGGGATGCATTGAAGGGCGCAGCCCGGCGGCCGTTGACCGACCAGTATCGCGAGTTTCTACAGCAACGCGCGCAGGCGGGGAACGCGCGGGCATTGCGCGAGCTCCGGCGGATGCAGCAACTCCGGTCGGAACTTGCGCGGGCCGCAGACGAGACTGGTGCGGTTATTTTCCGCCCGGCACGCGCCGGCCGGCCAAACGAGATCATCTATCGCGGACCGTCGATCACCCATGAAGTGCTCGCCAATGGCAACGTGGATTACCGCAAGGACGGTGCCGCGCTGTTCGTCGACGAGGGGCGAACGCTGCGCCTTTGGGACCAGGAGCGAGAAGCACTGGAAATCGCGCTGCGGTTCGCGCAGCAAAAGTTCGGCCCGTCGCTGACGCTTACCGGCCCGGAAGCGTTTCAGGCGGCGGCCGCGCGGGTCGCAGCCGAAACCCGGATGCAAGTCGAGTTTGCCGATCCGGAACTCGAGCGCATCCGGCAGATCCGGCGCGCGGAGTTCGATGCGGAAGCGGCCGACCGCCGCGCGGCGCAGGGCGAGACGGATCGCGAACGCGAGGCGCAGGAGCGTGAACAGCTGCGCGATATACTGCGCGCGCCGGATCATCCAGAACCGGGCGGGACGGGCGACAGACCCAGGGATCTCAATCGCAAGGGCGAGGACCCTGATGCTCCAGATGGTCCGGATGCTTCGGAGCGCGGGCCTGAGATCGACAGATAAGAGGGAAACAAACATGCTGGCGCGGTATGGCATCGTTCCCCGGGCAGAGATTGTGCGGGAAGTCATCCTCAGCGGGACGCCGTCACAGGTCCGGAACCTGCCGGCGTTTAACAGGTGGCTCGTCGTGCGCGCCTTCGCATGGCGGCGCTTCGAGCGATTGCGCATTCAATCCGGGTTGCTTTCGCTCATGCGCAGAGCTTCGAGCACGAGCGGCAGCGGCGGCCGAATCTGAGCCACCGCGATTTCGGCGGGCACCGGATCGGCAGGCGGCGCACCCTCCGCGCGTAGATAGGCGGTGATCGCTTCGCCCGTACATTGCTCAGCGGGAATGCCTTGCGAATCCGCGAAGGCTTGCAACTGCGCGCGCACGCCGGGCGTGATCCAGCAAACTACGGTCGGCGGCAAGCTCATCGGTTTTTCCATCACGCGAAGGAGCGCAGTGTCTTGGCCGATGCCGCGCCATCATCGTCCCGTGTCGAGCACCACGGGCCGCGTCGGGAGCGGGTGCAAATTGAGCGCCACCGGCACGGCAAGCCTTGATCACTTCCCCGGCCGATCCCACGGCCGCTTCGCTTGCGTGTCCGCTACGTCACGCGCTAGCCGTGAGCTATGCGAGAGATGCAGCTTGCCCGCGAGTGAGGCCATCGAAGCGCTCGTCGCGACATGCCGCATGGCCGGATGCACTATGCGAGAAGCGCCCGTGCCGATCACCACGCCTTCGGCCGCGATAATGGCGGCGGCTTGCTGGCGCAGCGCGCTTGCTTCGCAAAACGCGCTCAAAAGCTGCCGGTCGAGCGGCGCGAAGAAATCGAGCGGCAGCATCGTAGGAAATTAAATGCACCGTTCGGTCGTCGCTCGTCGAAGGGCAAGAAACGTATTATTATTGCAACGTCGCCAGGGGCGTAGGCCGCTTAAGCTTACGACGCTGCCTTTACGAGAACAAATGACAACGCAGGAGAGCTGTATGTGGCGCGACGACCATCCCTATATAGCAATTTATCTCATCGGCTGTCTTGTAACGCTAGTGCTGATAGTTGCAAAGGCCACCATCTTTTCCGTCATCGATTGGGCCACCAAGGCAAACATCCTCAAAAATAACCTCAAGAAGCTCGCCCCGCCGGACACTAAACGTTGGTGGGATAAGGTCACGGGCTTCGTATTCCTCGCTTTGATTGAAATAGCGCTTTCTTGGATTAACGTACCGATAGCTCTTTGGCAAGTTTCAACCGGTCTCTTCCAGGTACTCCGCGACTTGCTAACACCGGTGCCCGAGGAAATAAATCTTCTCCGGTTTCCTCTTCGCAACAATCCGGAGATGCCGAGGGAATCGGTCTGGGCCTACATGCTTGCGCTAATGGTCAAAGGAGGCGGCATAACAGCGACTCCCGACTACGTTAGTTCGAGTATGCAGGCGGTCAAGAGGAACCATCCGTCGTTTAGCGACAATACCGCAATAGAAATGCTCAAGAGTCTAAAGGTGCTCGATTCTGATGTGCTTTCCGAGGCGATCGACTTAGCCCGCCAGAATCATCTTAGATTTTACAGATAGCTGGGTTGCCTCTTTCTTGCTCCGTCAGTTGCACATTTGAAGCAAACACGACAAAAGTAAGGCTGGGTGAGCGGGAAAGCGGCACGGCCCACCTTGAGGAAGCAGCAAAAGCTATTGAATTGGCTCTTAGCGAATATCACTTGGGCAAAATCACTGAATATGATGCGTACTTTAGCGACGTCCTTAACCGGATTACGGAATTGATCGACGGGCGGAGGCGCATGACTGCCTAGCCCTATCGTCTTCCCGTGGTCGGAGGCGGCTTTCGAGCATGCCGCGGGGTTTTCGGTGGATTAACGCCGGGCGTTCGGCTCTCGCTTTAGGGTCTCGAGAACTGAGGGACGCTCTAGTTGGCGGTGGCGGCACGTTGCGCATTGCGAGGCAGCTCAGCGAGACGCCTTGCGGTAGGCACACGCCAATGCGTGCAGTACCGTACGCGCGCAGCCGGGACCAGTACGGAGATTGGCAGCGGCACGTTCAGCTGACATCACCGCGTATCCGACCCGCACCATGCAACGCTCAAACAAATCCCAACTTATATTCGACGTCGGCAGTGCGCCGACTTCAATCAGACTCGTCGAGCGTTCCTTGCAGCAAAATGTCGAGTTCGGTGCCGTGCTCATCGACCGCACGCCACAGCAGGTATGGTTCGCCACGCAGCGTGACGAACATCTCGTCGAGGTGCCACGTGCTACGCGGTTTGCGTCGCGCCGCTTTTACACGGTGAGCAAAAGTCCTTACCAAACTTGTCGCCCAGCATCGGATGGTCTCGTATGTCACGGTCACACCGCGCTCAAGAGCAGTTCCTCGATGTCGCGCAAACTCAACTGAAAGCGGAAATACCAGCGCACAGCGCAACTGATGACCTCGGCCGGGAAACGATGACCGTGATAGAGCGATTTCGATTTCTTCATCACGCCATCTTATGTGACCGGCCCAATAATCTGACAACGCCCTAAACACCCCACCCCCCAGCGCCAGCACTCACTCGCAGATATATTCATCCGAAGCACTCACCGGCGTCGTGCCCGATGTTTCCTTGAAATGGCTGAATTTCTGGTACGTCTTGCCATTCACCGTGACGGTCTCCGACGATTCCTGCTCTGTCACGTCCTTGCGATGCACATCGACACTCGTGTTGCTCCACGCGGACGCGGATGCGCTGGAATAAGCGCCAACCTTGCTCGTCGACGCGATCGACTTCGTCACGGGATTCTCGAAAGCGCTCGTCGGGCCGTTCGTCTGCGGCAGCTTATAGCCCCACTTCGACGTCAGCGTGTCCATGTCGATCTGCTTCGGCGACCAGCCGACGAGCTTCGGTCCGTCCACGACCGGCGACAGTTCGACCGCGACGATCTGCGTGCCGCGGCGCGCAACCAGCACACACTCGCCGCCGTCGGCAGTTCGCAAAAAAATCGTGCCGCTGTACGACAGTAGCGCAAGCGGCGGCGCGTTGGGCATCGGCTGCTGGCCCACGGGATTCGCCGCCCACATGACCGAACCAGCGGGCACGGCCTGCGCATTCGCGCCACCCGCCGCCATCACCGACAGCAGCATGAGCATTAGACGACTCTTCATACAATGCCTCGAGAGGAAAAAGAGGTTGGCTTTTCCGGTGCATCAACAACAGCCAACCTTTGAATTGGAGAAGGCGCCACTGCCGCCTTTTCTCCACGGTGCAAGTTGCCATTACACCTCATTGCACATCGAAGATGTTACTTCACCAGCGATACTTGGATCTTGCTGTCCTCTACGGGCGTTGTCTTCACCTCCGCGACCTCATTCTGCAGCAGCTCGGCGGGCGCCGGCAATTGCGCCACCTCGTTTTGCAGCGGCTTCGCGGGCGTGGGGTCGGCCTTCTTTACTTCAGGCGCGGGCTGCGTCTTCATCGACACCTGCGGATCGTTCGCCGTCGTGACCGGCAGTCCGATGCGCGCGCGCACGATCGGATCGCGGTACTTTTCGTCATCTGACACTACTGCGTCTGCGCCGGACTTCGCGAGCGGCGTGGTCGTGCCCGGGCAAAGATGGCCCGTCGCTTCGACTGCGCGGCGGTTCGCGTCGCTCTGGCACAAGAGCGCGAGCGCCACGTCGGTGAGACCCATTGCACGGAACTCGCGCGCATCGAGACGGCGTACGCAGGCCTGGTCGACCATCGTCGTGCCGCCCGTCGCGCCGAAGCCTGTCACTGAAATCCCGAAGCTCGCCGATCCCATGCAGGTGTCGGAGAGGGTCGTCGTGAGCGAAGGCGCTGCGATCGCCGGCGT
>NZ_FCON02000123.1 GCF_001544535.1 Caballeronia choica
GTGCCCGACGACAGGTTCGCTAAGCGGTGAATTGAAGCATGAGCAAGCACAAACGCAGGATGGTGATATAGCGATGGTTTCGGATTTCGGTTTTGCCTGACGGGTGAGCGCGTAGCGCGAGGCTGGATGTATGACTGCTGGTCCACTTCGTATCGCGGTGCGACGTGCGCGCCTCTTCTACATGCCAACAACGATGAAACCTCGCTAACGACACTCCCCCGGTTGGACCACTCCGATATAACGGGCTGGCGGCGCATGGCAAGCATTGGCGGTGGGAAGCTGCTTTCTTTGCTTACTTTCTTTGCAGCAGCAAAGAAAGTGAGTCCCGCCCCGGACAGGGGCAGAGCGAATAAACCAAAAACAAAACAAGTTCCATAGAAGCACAAGCGCATCAAACGGTGTAACCCCAACCCAACCCACCCCCACCCCAAGCGCCAGCGACCATAACGGAGACAAGAGTTGACCACGGCAGAACTAACCGGAAAGCACCTCGTACTGGGCCTGACAGGCGGCATCGCCTGCTACAAGATCGCCGAGCTGACGCGTCTGCTCACCAAGGCCGGCGCCACCGTCCAGATCGTGATGACGGAAGCAGCAACGCAGTTCATCACCCCCGTCACGATGCAGGCGCTCTCCGGCCGCCCCGTCTACACGTCGCAGTGGGACGCCCGCGTGCCGAACAACATGCCGCACATCGATTTATCGCGTGAAGCCGATGCGATCGTCATCGCGCCCGCCTCCACCGACTTTCTCGCCAAACTCGCGCAAGGCCGGTGCGACGATCTGCTCTCGACGCTCTGCATCGCGCGCGATTGTCCGCTGCTCGTCGTGCCCGCGATGAACCGCCAGATGTGGCAGAACCCGGCGACGCAGCGCAACGTCGCGCAGTTGCGCGGCGACGGCGTCGAAGTGCTCGGGCCGGATTCGGGCCCGCAGGCGTGCGGCGAAGTCGGCGACGGTCGCATGCTCGAGCCGTCCGCCACGTTTGACGCGATCTGCGCGTTCTTCCAGCCGAAAATCCTGCACGGACGCCGCGTGCTGATCACCGCCGGTCCGACGTTCGAACCGCTCGATCCGGTGCGCGGCATTACGAACCGTTCGTCGGGCAAGATGGGGTTTTCGCTCGCGCGCGCGGCCGCGCAGGCCGGCGCCGACGTGCACCTGATCGCCGGGCCGGTCGCGCGGGAAACGCCGTGGGGCGTCTATCGCGAGGATGTGCAAACGGCGCAGCAAATGTACGACGCCGTCATGCACGCCACGCCGGACACGGATATCTTCATCGCGGTGGCGGCCGTCGCCGACTGGCGCGTCGATCACGTGAGCGATCACAAGATCAAGAAGACGGCCGGCCACGCGCTGCCGGCGTTCAACTTCGTCGAGAATCCCGACATCCTCGCCTCGGTCGCCAAGCTGCCGAATCCACCGTACTGCGTGGGTTTCGCGGCGGAAAGCGGCGACCTCGACATCCACGGCGACGAGAAGCGCGTGCGCAAGAACGTGCCGCTGCTGATCGGCAATCTCGGGCCGCTGACGTTCGGTCTTGACGATAACGAGGTCGTGCTATTCGAAGCTTCCGGCAAGACGCGCCTGCCTCGCGCCGACAAGAACGCGCTCGCGCGCACGCTGATCGGCGAGATCGCGAAGCGCGCGCCGCGCGTCGACGGCTCGCTGCTTTCCTAAAGCCATGACCAGGCTCTCGGTACTCGATCAAACGCCGGTCGTCCACGGTCACAGCACCGCCGACGCCATCGCGGCGACCCTCGAACTCGCCCAACTCGCCGACGACCTCGGCTACACGCGCTACTGGTGCGCCGAGCATCACGGCTTGCGCGGCGTGTCGAATCCTTGCCCGGAAGTCCTGCTCGCACGCATCGGCAGCCTGACCAAGCGCATTCGCATCGGCTCTGGCGGCATCATGCTGCCGTATTACAGCCCGTTCAAGGTGGCCGAGCAGTTCCTGATGCTCGAAGCGCTGTTTCCGAATCGCGTGGACCTGGGTGTCGGCCGCGCGCCCGGCGGCGACATGCGCACGGCGCAAGCGGTCGCGGCCGGCGACTACAACCGCGGCGACATCTTTCCGCAGCAGGTCGCCGACCTCGTCGGACTGTTCAACGGTACGCTGCCCGACGACCACATCGCGAGCGGCGTGCTGCTGCAGCCGCAAATCGACACGCGTCCCGAGTTGTGGATGCTCGGTTCAAGCGACTTCGGCGGCCTGCTCGCGGCGCAGCTTGGCATTCGTTTCGCGTTCGCGCATTTCATCAACGCGCAGTACGGACACCGCGTGGCCGAGGCGTATCGCGAGCGCTTCATCGCGGGCAACGAAGCGCAACCGTACCTCGCGGCCGCCGTCTTCGCGATCTGCGCCGATACCGACGAAGAAGCCGCCGCGCTCGAAAAAGCGGTCAACCTTCGCCGCGTGCAGATGGCCTACGGCCTGAACATGCCGATCCCGTCGATCGAGCAAGGCGCCGCCCAGCAATACGGCGAGCGCGAACTGAACGTGATCGCGCGCGAGAAAACCCGCAGCATCATCGGCACGCCGGAGCGCGTGACCGCGGAACTTCACGCGCTACAGCAACGTTTCGACGCCGATGAACTCATCGTCCTGACCGTCGCGGGCAGCTACCGCGCACGCCTGCGTTCCTATCAACTTCTGGCCGACGCCTTCGAACTCGGCCGCCCGACCTGAACTCATGAAACTCGACGTCAAGATTCTCGATGCGCGCATGCGCGACTTCATGCCCGCTTACGCCACGACTGGAAGCGCGGGTCTCGACCTGCGCGCGTGTATCGACGAACCGCTCACCATCGCTCCGGGCGCAACGACGCTCGTGCCGACCGGCCTCGCCATCCATCTCGGCGATCCGGGCTATGCCGCGCTGATCCTGCCGCGCTCGGGCCTGGGACACAAGCACGGGGTCGTGCTCGGCAATCTCGTCGGTCTGATCGATTCGGATTATCAAGGCCAGTTGATGATTTCGACGTGGAATCGCGGCGACACCGCTTTCGTGCTCAATCCGATGGAGCGTCTCGCGCAAATGGTGATCGTGCCGGTGGTGCAGGCGCAGCTCAACATCGTCGACGATTTCGAGGCCAGCGAGCGCGGCGCGGGCGGCTTCGGCAGCACCGGCAAGCACTAAGCCTCGCACGCCGCCGCATACATGCGAATCACCTGCCGCACGCGGTCCTGCGCGATCGCGTGAGGATCGTCGAGCGCGAGCGTGCCGTTCCTGACCGCCCAATACTGGTCGGGCAAATACTGGCTCAACAGGTTTTCGGGAATGCGCACGGCCGACAGATTGTCGAGCAGCTTGCGCGCCGCCCTGTCGATCTCGTCATCCGTCCAGTAGTAACGCACGCGATCGCTGTAGCTGTAGGTACGCAGCACGCGTTGCTGCCCCGCATCGCCGTGGTAATACTTCTCCCAGTAGCCGGGCTTCGCGAGCATCACGCGCTCGACCACCGCGCGCAGGTTCGAGCGCTTCGGTTCGTCGATCAATTGCATCTCGATGTCGGCGAGCGCGTAGAGCGCCTCGCGCAGCGCGAACGTCACGCCCGGGCCAACCTTCAGGATGCGAAAGCCATCGCGAACCAGCGCCTTCAGCGCTGCTGGAGACTGATAGTCGGTGGAATGCGCTTCGAACACCATGCCGGGTAAATCGTCGAGCGCGTGCTTCAAATTCACCGCGCGCTCGGGCCGGTAATCGATCACCTTCGTATGATCGAATTCGACGCCCGGCTGCACGACGAGCGCCACGACGCGCGGCCACGCGTCATCCAGACCGATTGCGCGCCACGCCTCGCGGTGGACTCGCGCCGTCTCCAGCGCCGCCTCGCGCGCGGTCGGCTCGACGGCTTCCAGTTCCTCCGCCGCCCCGCCGGGCACCGGCACTTCGGTGCCGATCACATAGACCGGGGCCACGCGCAAGCCTTCACGCCTGACCGCCGCTTCCGCCACCGCGCACAATCGCGCCGCACGCGACGCGACGATTGCATCCGACAAGCGCTCGGGATCGTCGGCGCAGGCCATGCTCGTGTCGAGGTGAATCTTCGTGAAACCGGCCGCCGCGTAGGCGTCGATCAACGCGTCGGCGCGCTGCATGGCCTCCGCGGCGGGAAGGTGGCGCCACGCATTGGGGCCGAGATGATCGCCGCCGAGAATCAGATGCTCGCGCCAGACGCCGACCTGCTCCGCGATCCCATGCACGAACGCGACGAAATCGGCGGGTTTCATGCCCGTGTAGCCGCCATATTGATCGACCTGATTCGACGTCGACTCAATCAGAAGCGGCGTGTCATCGGAGAGCGCCTGGCGCATCGCGGCTTCGAGCACCCACGGATGCGCCGAACAAATCGAATAGAGGCCGGCCAGGCGCTGCGCCGCCGGATGCCCGTTGCTCAAACGCGCGACGATATCGCCCATGGTTCACTCCGCCTCGCGTAAAAACGCATCCAGTTCGGCGAAAGTCGCCGTGCCTTCCATCGGACCTTTCGCGCCGACCGCCAGCGCGCCGCTCGCGCAGGCGTAGCGCAGCGCGGCGCCGGCGTCCATGCCTTGCGCGCGGCATGCCACATAGGTCGCGCCGAAGCAGTCGCCCGCGCCGGTCGGATCGATTTCCTGGACCGCGAACGCCTGCCGATGCTGCTCGCCGTCGGCGTCGTAGAAGCTGCAACCCTGCGCGCCGCGCTTCACCACCACTTCCTTCACGCCGCGCTGCAAAAGCTCGTCGATCGCGCCGCGTTCGGACGTCGCTCGCGCGAGCAGCGTGACTTCGTGGCCGCTCGGGAGGAACACGTCGGTGTAGTCGAGGATGAAATCGAGCGCGTCGCGCATCTCCGCGATACGCAGCATTTCCTTGCGGATGTTCGGATCGAAGCTGACCGTGCCGCCGTTCGCCTTCACCGTTTCGATCGCCTTCTTCATCGCCTCGATGATGCGAAACGAGAATAGCGACGAACCCATCACGTGGAAGTTGCCGCAATCGGCGAGCAGGTCGTCGCGCAGGTTCGCCGCCGACAACTGCGCCGACGCGCTGTTCGTGATGTTGTAGACGAAATCGCGATCGCCATCCTCGCGATACGTGACGAACGCGCTGCCGGTCGTCGCGTCCTTCAGCACCGCGATGCCCGACACGTCGACGCCGTCGCCGCGCAGACGCTCGATGTTGAGCGCGCCGAAATCGTCGTCGCCGACGCAGCCGATCAGCGCGGCGCGGCTGCCGAGTTTCGCGACCTGGTCGATGAAGATCGCGGGCGCGCCGCTCGCATACGGGCCGATGAGCGTGCCGGGCTTGCGGAAGCTTTGTCCGCGCTCGGTCGCCATGATTTCGACGAGGATTTCGCCCATCGCGACGATGGAGCCGGGCTTGCGTTCGAGGTTGGGCATGACGCGTGTTCGCTTGGTGGGTTCAAGAATGGCGGGTGCTCGGACGAAACTCGACGACGCCCTCTTCCCGCCGGTGCATGTCGAGTCCGGCTTCGTGAAACGCGTCGACGATCGGCGGATCGATGGCGTCGTCGAAGATCATTCCGTCGAGTTCCGAAAGCCGGCAAATGATCGCGCCGTCGCCGAGGTTCGGCCGGTACGACACCGCCACGCGGCGCTTCGACGCCTTCACCGCCGCTCGGTTGACCGGCGCAAGCCGCGCGTCGGCACAGACGAGATTGCCTTCGCGATCGATGCCGCTCGCTTCGATCAGCGCGAGATCGAGCGGCCGCGACGCAACCGAGCGTTCCGCGTCGGGGCCGGTGAGGATCGTCGAGCCGTCGTCGAGCGCGCCGCCGGTCAGCCGCAATTCGCAGTGCACGAAGCGCTGGGCGGTCGCGACCATCGCGAGATCGTGGAGCGTGAGCGCCAGATTCGAGCGATCCGCGACGAGCGGCAGGACCTTGTGCGTGATGACCCCGGCGCCGATGAAAAGCGACGCGTGGTCGTCGATGAAATCGGCGGCGACGCGCGCAATCGCCATATCGGTGGATTTGCGGCCGGCGCTCGGCGTGTCGGCTGCAACCATGCTCGCCGCGCTTCGCTGTTCCAGATAGCGCGCCTTGCCGAACGCGCGCACGAGATAGCGCTGCGCTTCGAGATAGCTCAGGTCCGAGCGGATCGTGACGCTCGACACATCGAAGGCCTGGCTCAGTTCATCGACGGAAACTTCGCCGCGCTTGCGCACAAGCTCGACGATCTGCAGCCGGCGATAAAGAGCGTTCTTGTTGGCAAGCATGCGTGAAACGTATCCGATTTTCGTTACGAAAGATTTTAGTTTCGAAACGAAAGTCACGTAAAGGGATATTTGCCTTGAGGAAGTCGGCGTTTACCCCTTCGGTGCGTTGGCGTCGGCGCAAAAAAAACGGCACGGAGAACTTCCCGTGCCGCTTTTTGTGTAAGACGCGCCGAAGGTGCGCGTCCGACTTGCATCACTCCACTTCGACCGCCTCCGGATTCGGATTACGCGGCACCGGATTTTCATCGAACGTCAGTTGCACCTTGTCGTTGTCGTCCACGTCGACGGTCACGCGCCCGCCCGACAGCAGCTTGCCGAACAGCAACTCGTCGGCGAGCGCCCGGCGGATCGTGTCCTGGATCAGACGCTGCATCGGCCGCGCGCCCATCAGCGGGTCGAAACCGTGCTTCGCCAGGTGTTGGCGCAACGCGTCGGTGAAGAGCGCATCGACCTTCTTCTCGTGCAACTGATCTTCCAGTTGCATCAGGAACTTGTCGACCACGCGCATGATGATTTCTTCATCGAGCGAGCGGAAGCTGATGATCGCGTCCAGACGATTGCGGAACTCCGGCGTGAACATCCGCTTGATATCGGCCATTTCGTCGCCGGTTTCGCGGCGGTTCGTGAAGCCGATCACCGACTTGCCCATCGCCTCGGCGCCCGCGTTTGTCGTCATGATGATGATGACGTTGCGGAAATCCGCCTTGCGGCCGTTGTTGTCGGTCAGCGTGCCGTGGTCCATCACCTGCAGCAGCACGTTGTAGATGTCCGGATGCGCCTTCTCGATTTCGTCGAGCAACAGCACGCAATGCGGCTTCTTCGTGACGGCTTCGGTCAGCAAACCGCCCTGGTCGAACCCGACATAGCCCGGCGGCGCGCCGATCAGCCGGCTCACCGCGTGACGCTCCATGTACTCGGACATGTCGAAGCGCAGCAATTCGATGCCGAGCGTGAACGCCAGTTGCTTCGCGACTTCCGTCTTGCCGACGCCGGTCGGGCCCGAGAACAGGAACGCGCCGATCGGCTTGTCCAGCTTGCCGAGGCCTGCGCGCGCCATCTTGATCGACGCCGCCAGCGCATCGATCGCCGGGTCCTGCCCGAACACGACGCTCTTCAGGTCGCGATCGAGCGTCTGCAGCTTGCTGCGGTCGTCCTGCGACACACTTTGCGGCGGCACGCGAGCGATCTTCGAGATGATTTCTTCGATCTCGTTCTTGCCGATGGTCTTCTTCTGCTTCGACTTCGGCAGAATGCGCTGCGCCGCGCCCGCTTCGTCGATCACGTCGATCGCCTTGTCGGGCAAATGACGGTCGGTGATGAAGCGCGCCGACAGTTCAGCCGCCGCCGACAGCGCACCCGACGAATACTTCACGCCGTGATGCTCCTCGAAACGCGACTTCAGGCCGCGCAGGATCGCGATCGTCTGCTCGATGGTCGGTTCCGTCACATCGACCTTCTGGAAGCGCCGCGACAACGCCGCGTCCTTCTCGAAGATGCCGCGATATTCGGTGAAAGTGGTCGCGCCGATGCACTTCAACTGCCCCGACGACAACGCCGGCTTCAGCAGGTTCGATGCATCGAGCGTTCCGCCCGAAGCCGCGCCCGCGCCGATCAGCGTGTGAATTTCGTCGATGAACAGAATGGCGTGCGGACGCTCCTTCAGTTCCTTCAGCACCGTCTTCAGGCGCTGCTCGAAATCGCCGCGATACTTCGTGCCCGCGAGCAACGCGCCCATGTCGAGCGAGTAGACCTGTGCATCGGCAAGAATGTCCGGCACTTCGCCGCGCGTGATGCGCCAGGCGAGCCCTTCCGCGATCGCGGTCTTGCCCACGCCAGCCTCGCCCACGAGCAGCGGATTGTTCTTGCGTCGGCGGCACAGCACCTGCACCACGCGCTCCACTTCCGACTCGCGGCCGATCAGCGGATCGATCTTGCCGTCCTTCGCGAGCTGGTTCAGGTTCTGCGTGAACTGGGCTAGCGGCGTTTCCTTTTGCGCGGCGGCGTCGTCCGATTCCGGATTCGCCTCGCTGCTCGCCTTCGCAGCGTCGCCGCTGTTCGTCTTCGCGATGCCGTGCGAAATGAAATTCACGACGTCGAGCCGCGTCACGCCCTGCTGCTGCAGATAGTAGACGGCATGCGAATCCTTCTCGCCGAAGATCGCGACCAGCACGTTCGCGCCGGTCACTTCCTTCTTGCCGTTCGACGTCGACTGCACGTGCATGATCGCGCGCTGAATCACACGCTGGAAACCAAGCGTCGGCTGAGTATCGACGTCGTCCGTGCCGGGTACGGTCGGCGTGTTGTCGTGAATGAAATTGCGCAGGTTCTGACGCAAATCTTCGATGTTTGCTGCGCACGCGCGCAACACTTCAGCCGCGGTCGGGTTGTCCAACAAGGCCAGTAAAAGATGCTCGACCGTAATGAACTCGTGCCGCGCCTGACGTGCTTCCATAAACGCCATGTGCAGACTGACTTCCAGTTCCTGGGCAATCATGCTTCCTCCATCACACACTGCAGCGGATGCCCCGCCTGCCGTGCATGGCTAACGACTTGCTCAACTTTGGTCGACGCAATGTCCCGCGTGTAGACCCCACAAACTCCCCTGCCCTCGCGATGAACTTTCAGCATGATTTGCGTCGCGGTCTCACGATCCTTATTGAAGTATTCCTGCACGACCATCACGACGAATTCCATCGGCGTGAAGTCGTCATTCAGCAGCACCACCTTGTACATGGCCGGCTTCTTCAGCTTTTGTTCCTGCCGCTCCAGTACAGTGCCATCCTGCTTGTTGGGATTGATCGCCATACACCCATTCTAAACAACTCGGACAGGCCCGCAATGCCGCCGAAAATGCCGACCGTCCGGTCGGAAAACTGGCACAAAGCACACGTGCAGCCAGAGCCTGTCCCGCCTGAATCCCGCCGCCGCCCGCATGGGCGCCGGCCCGCTTGAACTTCCGTGAATCCAGTATCGCACAGCTTCAAAAAAAACAGATTCGCGGGCTGTGCGGTGGCGCGATGGCGGCACCCCTCAGGTGAGACGATTATGCGACTTTTCAAGATGCCTTGCTTGAGCGGCCGCGCACACGCAAAGCAGGAATAACCCTACAAATGTGCTCTTTACAACGGGCTTATCGGTCATCTCAAAATTTTCTTGACACTAGATTTAAGAGATTCAACAATCAAACTGGCACTTTTTTCCGAAGGCCATTCAGGCGAAAAAATGCCGAGGTGAGCTTGTGAGGAGGGCACGGTTCACATAGTGGCCGCTGAGCTTTTCGAGCGTGCTCGTGGTAAGACGAGAGTGAGGGGAAGTAGGTATGTCAACTGGTACGGTCAAATGGTTCAACGACGCGAAAGGCTACGGATTCATCACGCCCGATGAAGGCGGCGAGGATCTGTTCGCACATTTCTCGGCGATACAGATGAACGGTTTCAAGACGCTCAAGGAAGGCCAGAAGGTCAGCTTTGAGATTGTCCAGGGACCGAAGGGCAAACAGGCTTCGAACATCCAGGACGCGGCCTGACCGTTCGATCGCACTATTTGCCTGTGGAACCCGGCCTCGTGCCGGGTTTTTTGGTTTTTGGGGATGGAATTTGTTTGCGGCCGCCTTCGGCGCGACGACGCCAGGGGCGCATGGCGATCGAACGCGGCGGCACTAACCGCGCTTTCCGACCCCGAGACTCTTGAGCCGATATTCCATGGCGGGGCTCGATACGCCGAATCGCGCTGCCATGCTGTTCACGAAGCGCGCGAGCGGCATCTTCGCTACGCCATGCTCCGCCTTGTAGGTGTCGATGATCTTGCGCCCGATGGTCTCGAGTAGTTCTTTTGGCATCAGCAGCGTGGCCGCAAACCGGTTCGCTTCCGATTCGTAGCGGTTCCAATACGATTCGCTGCGATTCATCGTGTTTCTTGTCGTCGATGAATTCGTGCCGGTCGGTAGAGCCGTGCATGCGGAAGTGCCCGATCTCGTGCGCAAGCGTAAAGCGCCTGCGCGGCACGTATGAATCCTCGAGCGGATTGATCCACACCTCGGCAGGGCGGCCCTCCCGAAGCGTGATGTTACCGACGGTGTCGCTTTGGCGAGCGTCGGGCGTCTCGCTCACGTGAATGCCCAGGAGCTTCGCGACCTTGTCGACGTCGACCGGGGGCGCCGATTCGAACAGGTCGAAGGCGCGTGCCGGGTTAGCAGGTACGCAACCAGTTCGGAACCGCTGAGTAGCGTGGGAACACGTTCTTTCATGCTCGCTCCTTTCCTTTTCCGCCGCCGTTGCTCCCTTCCTGACACCCGCCAATAGCACTGTGTAAACATACAGGTAAATTGTACCTGCACGGTGCGCTCGCGAAGGTTGAAATGTGTGAAAAATAAAAAGGCCCGACCATTTCCGATCGGGCCTGCATGCGCGAAACAAGCGCGCCGGAAATACTCACATATTCTCGATCAACACCTGTCCAAACCCCGAACACGAAACCTGCGTTGCGCCTTCCATCAGACGCGCGAAGTCGTACGTCACGCGTTTCGACCGAATCGACTGCTCCATCGAGCTGATGATGATGTCGGCCGCCTCGGTCCAGCCCATGTGGCGCAGCATCATCTCCGCCGACAGGATTTCCGAGCCCGGATTCACATAATCCTTGCCCGCGTACTTCGGCGCCGTGCCGTGCGTGGCTTCGAACATCGCGACCGAATCCGACAGGTTCGCGCCCGGCGCAATGCCGATCCCGCCGACCTGCGCCGCCAGCGCATCGGAGATATAGTCGCCGTTGAGATTCAGCGTGGCGATCACGTCGTACTCGGCCGGACGCAAGAGGATCTGCTGCAGGAACGCATCGGCGATCACGTCCTTCACGACGATATCGTTACCCGACTTCGGATTCTTGAACTTCATCCACGGACCGCCATCGACGAGTTCCGCGCCGAATTCCTGCTGCGCCAACTCGTAGCCGTAATCACGGAACGCGCCTTCCGTGAACTTCATGATGTTGCCCTTGTGCACGAGCGTGACCGTGCGGCGGTCGTTGTCGATCGCGTATTGAATCGCCTTGCGCACGAGCCGCTGCGTGCCTTCCTTCGACACCGGCTTGATGCCGATTCCCGAAGTTTCGGGAAAGCGGATCTTCTTCACGCCCATTTCCTCGCGCAGGAACTTGATGACCTTCTTCGCTTCCTCGGATTGCGCGGGCCACTCGATACCGGCGTAGATATCTTCCGAATTCTCGCGGAAGATCACCATGTTGATCTTCTCCGGCTCGCGCACCGGCGACGGCACGCCCTTGAAGTACTGCACCGGCCGCAGGCAGACATACAGGTCGAGTTGCTGGCGCAGCGCGACATTGAGCGACCGGATGCCGCCGCCGACAGGCGTCGTGAGCGGACCCTTGATCGACACGACGTAGTCCTTCAGCACGTCGAGCGTCTCGTCCGGCAGCCAGACGTCCGGGCCATAGACCTTGGTCGCCTTCTCGCCCGCGTAGATTTCCATCCAGTGGATCTTCTTCTTGCCGGCATACGCCTTCTCGACGGCCGCGTCGACGACCTTGATCATCACCGGGGTGATGTCCAGGCCCGTGCCATCGCCTTCGATGTACGGAATGATCGGCTGGTCGGAAACGTTGAGGGAGTAGTCCGCGTTCACGGTGATCTTGTCACCGCCCGTCGGAACCTTGATGTGCTGATACGGCATGATCGACTCCAAAGAAGGCTGCGCAGGTTGATAGCTAGCTGAAGCAGATTGCGACGATAGAGCGGGCGGCCGACGCTCCCCGCTCTCGCGCGTGAGGTAGCCAGATCTTTATTCTAGCCCACCGCGACAAGCGATCGCTGCAGCGCTCGAGGCACCGGAAATCGCCGTGAAGCGCGGCGCGCCGACGGCACGGCGGCCGTGGCCGGGAACCTGCCGCGACATCTGCACGTTCGCCTGAGTCTTATATAAGACATAGGACTTGTCGCTTCGGATTATGCATTAATATGCCGCCATGCGCCATAGGGACGTGGCTCATGAAAACGCTCGCAACAAGGCCCCGCGCGCCGCCCAACCCTTCTTTCGATTCCCCATGACGCTCATCGCCTTGAACAAGCCGTTCGGCACCATCTGTCAGTTTTCGCCGCACGAGACGCGCGCATCGCTCGGCGATTGGGTGAAAACGCCGGGCGTCTACCCGGCCGGCCGGCTCGACGCCGACAGCGAAGGCCTGCTGCTCCTCACCGACGACGGCGCATTGCAGACGCGCATCGCCGAGCCGCGCCACAAGCTCGTCAAGCGATATTGGGCGCAAGTGGAAGGCGCGCCCGACGAAGCGGTGCTCAAGCGACTCGCGAAGGGCGTCGATCTCGGCGATTACGTCACCCGTCCGTGTCGCGCGAGCTTCGTCGAGCCATCCGCTGCGCTCTGGCCGCGCACGCCGCCGATCCGCTTTCGCGCAGCCATTCCGACGACGTGGATCGAGCTGTCGATCACCGAAGGCAAGAATCGCCAGGTGCGTCGCATGACAGCCGCAGTCGGCTATCCCACGCTGCGGCTCGTGCGCGCCGGCATCGGCGCACTCGATGTGTTCACGCTGCGGCTCGCACCCGGCGAGTCGATCGAATTGCCGCCGCGCGCGCCTTGGGACGGCATCGTGTAATTCGCTTCGCTTAAACACATTGTCACGAACATGCGCTAATCGATTGCGCGTCAACAGATTTTCTTTACGAGTCGCACAGATCGAAAAAGAATTTCGTCAACCAACTCTCCGCACCCTGCGTTAGTGGTCGCAGATGCCTTGCAAAGCTATCCGGCATTAGCGAATGACCCGCATCGATCACCTGCTTTCACAGGCTGTTTGTAAGGTTTTAGCGCTCGCAGCGATATCGGCTTTATTTGTCGATACCACTGTCAACCGAAAGGTGGATGGCTCGTTTACCGACATGACTCCAATAACCGGGTCGTTTGGTTAATTTACTCAAGCTGAGGATTTACAGATGAACAAACTGATCGCTGCTCTCGTCGCTGGCCTGTTCGCATCGGCTGCTTTCGCACAAGCTTCGGACGCTGCGGCTCCGGCAGCTGCTCCGGCAGCAGCCGCTTCGACGGCTCACAAGTCGTCGACGCACCACAAGTCGTCGACGCACCACAAGTCGACGACGCACAAGAAGGCAGCTTCGGAAGCAGCCCCGGCAGCAGCTACGGGCGCATCGCAGTAAGTCTGGTGAAAAGGCAGTAAAGCGAAGTCAAGAACTAGCAGTACTGCCGTACCAACGGCGTTAAAAGGCAGAGGGCCGCGAGGCAATCTGCCTTTTTCTTTTTTGGCGCTCGCATCGAGTAACATGCGCGGGTCTTTTCGGCTTTCCCGTTCTTGGCTTCGCTTTTAGCTTGTCAGGTAAACAAGGCTTTCAAGGAGTTTCACCGTGCGTCTTTCGCTGCGCTCGTTCAATTCGCCCGCTTCACTCTCTTCGTTTCTTCGCGCCGATTTGCGCGACATCGCCCGCAAGTTTGCGATCGCTTTCCTCTTGCCGCTCGCAGCGATATCCGCGGTCCACGCGCAACAGATGCCGGCCGGCGCGAAGCAGCCGACCGACTTCCCGCGCGCGAAGCTCACAGCGGGAATGTTCGTGATCGACGCGGCCGTCGCGGCGAACGACGCCGATCGCGAGCAAGGGCTCATGTATCGCACGAAGCTGGCGCCGAACGAAGGCATGCTCTTCGTGTTCAACGAGAACGCGGTGCACTGCTTCTGGATGAAGAACACGCTGATCCCGCTGTCGATCGCGTTCGTTCGCGCGGACGGCACGATCACCGATATCGACGAAATGCAGGCCGAGACGACCGACAATCACTGCCCGCGCAACAACGGCGTCTATGCGCTCGAAATGAGCAAGGGCTGGTTTACGTCGAAGGGCATCAAGCCGGGCATGAAGCTGCAGGGCCTGCCTTCGCCACAATGAGGCCATGAAGCAATGACGCAATGAAGCGATAGCGCCAGCGACGGCGTAACGCTCCGAACCAAAGCCGGCCGTTGACGCGACGAGCCGGTTTTTTTGCGCCATCCTTTTTTTGCGCCGTCTGAGCGCACCTTGCCGAGGGCTGGCAAGATTCCTGCAAAGACCTTGTCGAAGCGCTATGCTAATAGACCAGCGAGACGCTGTTAGGCGCATTTCCGGCCGCGCGCGAAAGCGGCAACAACGCGCGGCAACAACCGCGGCAACTGCGCGCAACTGCGCGGCCTTTCGCCGCTTCACGGAAACGTCGCCATCCGCTCGACCCATCCACAGGAGGTTCAAGTGCCCCGCAAGACTCCCATCGAGCGCTATCGGAACATTGGCATCAGCGCTCACATCGATGCCGGCAAGACCACCACCACCGAACGCATTCTTTTCTACACCGGTGTGAACCACAAGATCGGCGAGGTTCACAACGGCGCGGCCACGATGGACTGGATGGAGCAGGAGCAGGAGCGCGGCATCACGATCACGTCGGCTGCCACGACCGCCTTCTGGAAAGGCATGGCCGGCAATTATCCCGAACACCGGATCAACATCATCGACACCCCCGGACACGTCGACTTCACCATCGAAGTCGAACGCTCGATGCGGGTGCTCGACGGCGCGTGCATGGTCTACGACTCGGTCGGCGGCGTGCAGCCGCAGTCGGAAACCGTCTGGCGCCAGGCCAACAAGTACAAGGTGCCGCGCATCGCGTTCGTCAACAAGATGGACCGCGTCGGCGCCGACTTCTTCCGCGTGCAGCGCCAGATCGGCGAGCGCCTGAAGGGCGTCGCCGTGCCGCTGCAGATTCCGGTCGGCGCGGAGGACAACTTCCAGGGCGTGATCGACCTCGTGAAGATGAAGGCGATCATCTGGGACGAAGCCAGCCAGGGCGTGCTGTTCGAGTACCGGGAAGTCCCCGCGAACCTGCTCGCGACCGCGCAGGAATGGCGCGACAAAATGATCGAGGCGGCGGCCGAAGCCAACGAGGCCTACCTCGAAAAGTATCTCGCTGGCGAGGAGTTGACCGAGGAAGAAATCAAGAGCGGCATCCGCCAGCGCACGATCGCGAATGAGATCGTGCCGATGCTGTGCGGCAGCGCGTTCAAGAACAAGGGCGTGCAGGCGATGCTCGACGCCGTGATCGACTATCTGCCGTCGCCGGTGGACATTCCCGCCATCCTCGGCCACGACGAATACGACAAGGAAGCGGAGCGCCATCCGACCGACGCGGAGCCGTTCTCAGCGCTCGCGTTCAAGATCATGACCGACCCGTTCGTCGGCCAGTTGATCTTTTTCCGCGTGTATTCGGGCGTCGTGAATTCGGGCGACACGGTCTACAACGCCGTGAAGGAAAAGAAGGAGCGGCTCGGGCGGATTCTCCAGATGCATGCGAACGAGCGCAAGGAAATCAAGGAAGTCTACGCGGGCGACATCGCCGCCGCCGTCGGCCTGAAGGAAGCGACCACCGGCGACACGCTATGCGATCCGAACCACGTGATCGTGCTGGAAAAGATGATCTTCCCGGAGCCGGTGATTTCGCAGGCCGTCGAACCGAAGACGAAGGCCGACCAGGAAAAGATGGGCATCGCGCTGAATCGCCTGGCGCAGGAAGACCCGTCGTTCCGCGTGCAGACCGACGAGGAATCCGGCCAGACCATCATCTCCGGGATGGGCGAGTTGCACCTGGAAATCCTCGTCGACCGGATGAAGCGCGAGTTCAGCGTGGAAGCGACGGTCGGCAAGCCGCAGGTCGCGTATCGCGAGACGATCCGCATCCCGGTGGAGGACGTCGAAGGCAAGTTCGTCAAGCAGTCGGGCGGCCGCGGGCAATATGGGCACGTCGTGCTCAAGATGGAGCCGCAGAAGCCGGGCGGCGGCTATGAATTCGTCGACGCGATCAAGGGCGGCGTCGTGCCGCGCGAGTTCATCCCAGCCGTCGACAAGGGTATTCAGGAGACGCTGAAAGCGGGCGTGCTGGCGGGCTATCCGGTGGTCGACGTGAAGGTGACGCTGACGTTCGGTTCCTATCACGATGTCGACTCGAACGAAAACGCGTTCCGCATGGCCGGATCGATTGCGTTCAAGGACGGCATGCGAAAGGCGAAGCCGGTGCTGCTCGAACCGATGATGGCGGTCGAAGTCGAAACGCCCGAGGAGTTCATGGGTAACGTGATGGGCGACCTGTCGGGGCGGCGCGGCTTCGTGCAGGGCATGGAGGACATCGCCGGTGGCGGCGGCAAGCTGGTGCGCGCCGAGGTGCCGCTCGCGGAAATGTTCGGCTACTCGACGACGCTGCGCTCGCTGTCGCAAGGCCGCGCAACCTATACGATGGAGTTCAAGCACTACGCCGAAACGCCGAACAACGTCGCCGATGCGATCGTGAACTCGAAGTCGAGATAAGCTTTGTTTTGTTCGAGCGTGTGAACGTTCGAACCAGGTCCGTTGTATGCCCGTGCTTCACGAGTGGCCGCAACGGACTTTTTTTATCCGCGCTTCCGATGATGCACGGAAGGGAGACGACGATGAGCGATGAACCCAAAATCGACTGGCGCGAACACGGCGTGAAGGTCATCAAGGCCGACCAGCTCGACACCAACACGGCGCAGACGCCCGGCATGAACCGGGCCGCCGCGATCAACGCGGCGCGCGTCGGTGCGCAGAAAATCTGGGCCGGCACGGTGACGATCCATCCGAATGCGAAGACCGGCGCGCATCATCACGGCGCGCTGGAGAGCGTGATCTACGTGGTGCGCGGACAGGCGCGCATGCGCTGGGGCGAGCATCTGGAATTTACCGCTGAAGCTGGCCCCGGCGATTTCATCTTCGTGCCGCCGTACGTGCCACATCAGGAAATCAATGCGCGCACCGACGAGCCGCTCGAATGCGTGCTCGTGCGCAGCGACAACGAAGCCGTTGTCGTGAACCTGAATATCGATGCGGTCGAAGCACCGGAAGAGGTTTTCTGGGTCGATCCGATCCACAAGCATCCGCACGAGCATTGAGCGCGGCGCGGCGCTTGCTGACGTGCTAAGGCTTGTCGGACGCATCTCGCGCGCCGCGAGTTGCGTCGAATGATTTCTGCTCGGCTAAACTGGCCGCTTCTTCAGGCTTCGCGTATCCGCATCAACGCAGGACCCGCGCACGAAGCCACAGCGCCGCTCGAAACAAATACAACAGACGAAACGGAACGCCCACCGATGAAGACACCGACCGACTCTGACCGCACCTTCGACCGCGCCCTGACCGATTCACGGGCCATGGCGGGCGAACTCGGCAATCACGCCATCGACGAATTCAAGGCCGGCCGGCTCACCCGCCGCGAATTGCTGCGCCACGCGAGCGTACTGGGCGTGACGCTCGCCGTGGGCGGCGTAGGTAGCCTCGCCGGCATCACGCGCGCCCGTGCGCAGGGCGCGGCCAAGCCCGGCGGCACGATCCGCGTTGCGCACCTGACGCCGGTGGGCGCGGTCGATCCGCTGACCGTCACCGATGCCGCCGGCCTCGCGCTGATCAACCAGACCGGCGAGTTCCTGATCGACGACGACGGTGAAAAGCTCGTGCTGCGCCCTGCCCTCGCGCTGTCGTGGAAGTCGAACGACAAGGGCGACGTGTGGACCTTCAAGCTGCGCCCGAACGTGAAATTCCACGACGGCCAGAAGATGACCGCGAAGGATGTCGCCGCGACCTTCAACCGGCTCGCCGATCCGGGCAGCGGATCGGCGGCGCTGTCGGTGCTGAAGGGCGTGCTGTCGAAGGATTCCGCGAAGGCCGTCGACGACCTCACCGTCGAGTTCCATCTCGACGCGCCCAACGGCAACTTCCCGTACTACGTTTCGTCCGACAACTTCAATGCCGTGATCCTGCCCGCGAACTTTTCGGGCACGTATGAAAAGTCGTTCATGGGCACCGGGCCGCTCAAGTTCGAGAAGTACACGCCGAAAGTCGGCGCGTCGTTCGTGCGCAATCCGGACTATTGGGGCGACAAGGCCCTACCGGAGCGCGTGACCTTCGCGTTCTACGCCGACCAGCAGGCGCAATTGCTCGCGCTGCAAGGCCGTCAGGCCGACGTGATGGGCGACTTCACGGTGCAGGGCGGTCTCTCCGTGCTGAACAACCGCGATTTCAAGGTGCTCGGCGTGAAATCGAGCGCGCATCGGCAGATGCACATGCGCAATGACGCGGCGCCGTTCAAGGACAAGCGCGTGCGTCAGGCGCTCGCGCTCGCGATGGATCGCGAGATCATGGTGAAGGGCCTCTTTCGCGGCCGCGCGACGCTCGGCAACGACAGCCCGTTCGCGCCGGTGTTTCCGTCAAGCGATCTTTCCGTGCCGCAGCGCAGGATCGATGTCGCGAAGGCGAAGCAACTGCTTGCGCAGGCCGGCGTGCCGAACGGCTTCGACGTCACCCTCACGACCGAAAAGTACATGGAGATTCCCGATCTCGCCGTCGTGATCCAGAACGCGGCGAAGGCGATCGGCGTGCGCGTGACGCTCAAGGTGGAAAGCCAGGAGCTGTATTACGGCGCGGGCACGTTCGGCAAGTCGGACTGGCTGGATTCGCCGCTCGGCATCACCGATTACGGTCATCGCGGCGTGCCGAACGTGTTCCTCAACGCGCCGCTCACGAGCGGCGGCACGTGGAACGCGGCGCACTTCAAGAACCCGCAGTACGACAAGCTGGTGGCGGACTTCGTCGGCGCGCTCGACGCGGCGTCGCAGAAAAAGCTCTCCGCGCAGATCCAGACCCTGCTGCTCGACGAAACACCGCTCGTGATTCCGTACTTCTACGATTATCTGGTGGTGACGCGGGCGAACGTCGCGGGCGTGCGATTCAATGCGAACTCGCAGCTTTATCTCGACCGCGCGACCATCGGTGCCTGATCCGGCCGATCGTCGCGCCGCACCCGCCAGGAGGACGCAGCCCTCATGAACACGGCGACGCAAGCCATCGGACCCGAGCGCGCCGGGCGCAACGCAACGCGTATCGCGCGTTTCGTCGGCACGCGGGTCGTGCTCGCGCTGATCACGTTGTGGCTCTTGTCGGTGATCGTGTTCGCCGGCGGCCAACTGCTGCCGGGCGACGTCGGCCGCGCGATTCTCGGCCCGCTCGCCGATGCGCGTGCCGTCGCCGCGCTGAATCACCAGCTTGGCGTCGACCGGCCATTGCTCGCGCAATACAGCGCGTGGATCGGCCACTTCCTGCGCGGCGACATGGGCCAGTCGTATGCGTTTCGCTCAGCCGTCGCGCCGTTCGTCGTCGATGCGCTCGCCAACTCCGCGAAGCTCGGCGCGCTCGCGTTCATCGTCGTGGTGCCGCTCGGGATCGCGGGCGGCGTGTATTCGGCGCTGCATGCCGGACGCTGGATCGATCGCGTGATCAGCATCACGGGGCTCTCGGCGACGGTCGTGCCGGAGTTCGTTTCGTCGATCGTGCTGATCCTCGTGTTCGGCGTATGGCTCCAGTGGCTGCCGATCGAAGCGACCGCCCCGCCCGACGCTGGCGTGCTCGTGCAACTGAAGCACCTGATCCTGCCGGTGCTGCCGCTCGTGCTCGTGTTCTTCGGCTATATCGCGCGGATGGCGCGCGCTGGCACCGTCGAAGCACTCGATGCCGACTACACGCGCACCGCGATCCTCAAGGGCTTGCCGCGCCGCACGGTGATCTGGCGTCATGTGCTGCGCAACGCGCTGCTGCCGACCGTGACCGTCGCCGCGACGCAGCTTGGCTACATGATCGGCGGGCTGGTGGTCGTGGAGACGCTGTTCCACTACCAGGGCATCGGCTCGCTGATCTACAACGCCGCGAAGGCGAAGGACTTCCCGATGCTCGAAGCCGGCGTGCTGACGGTCGGCGTGATCTATACGGCGGCCAACCTGATCGCCGACGCGCTGTATGTCGTGCTCAATCCGCGTCTTCGCGTGAGGGAATCCCAATGAGGGAATCGCAATGAAGGATTCGCAATGAGCAGTGTGCCGTCCTCCGCGCTAAAGCCGCCGCGCTTCGAACGCTCGACGGCGCTCCTTCGCTCGCCGACCTTCGTCATCGGCGCGCTGATCCTGCTGTTCTGGGTCGCGTGCGCGCTCGTCGGGCATTTCGTCGTGCCGCACGACTCGTACGCGTCCGATCCGCTGAACTCGCTTACGCCGCCCGATGCCACGCACTGGTTCGGCACCGACCAGCTCGGCCGCGACGTGTTCGCGCGCGTGATCGTCGGCGCGCGCGACATCCTCACCATCGCGCCGCTCGCCACCGCGCTCGGCACGCTCGCGGGAACGGCGGTCGGGCTGATCGTCGGCTACTTCGACGGCTGGGTCGACAACGTGATCGGCCGCGTGATCGACGCGCTGCTCGCGCTGCCGCTCGTGATCGTCGCGCTGCTCGCCCTGGCGGCGGTCGGCGCGAGCAATGGCACGGTGATCATCGTGATCGGCCTCACGTTCACGCCGATCACCGCGCGCACGGTGCGCTCGGCGGTCTTCGCCGAGCGCAATCTCGACTACGTGCTCGCGGCGCAACTGCGCGGCGAGAATGCGTTCTACATCATGTTCGCGGAGATCCTGCCGAACGTGCTGCAGCCGATCATCGTCGAGGCGACGGTGCGGCTCGGCTACGCGATCTTCGCGGTCGCGACGCTGTCGTTCCTCGGCTTCGGCATCCAGCCGCCATCGGCCGACTGGGGCCTCGCGCTCTCCGAAAGCTACACGTTGATGGCGGGCGGCGCGTGGTGGACCGTGGTGTTCGATGCCGTCGCGATCGCGTCGCTGGTCGTCGGCGTAAATCTCGTCGCCGATGCGATCCAGGGAGTGCTCGACCGATGAACGGACCTCCGCCGTCGGCGTTCCCGGCATTCGACGTTTCGAAGCGCGACCGCGCCGATGCGCTCACGCTCGTCGGCCTGACGGTCACCTACCGGATGCGCGGACGCGAACGCGAAGTGCTGCAGGACATCACACTGCGCGTGCGGCGCGGCGAGGCCTATGGACTCGTCGGCGAATCGGGCTGCGGCAAGTCGACGGCGGCGCTCGCGGTGCTGCGTTATCTGCCGCGCAACGGCCGCGTGAAGGCGGGCAAGATTTCGATCGGCGGGCGCGACGTGGCGTCGATGCACGCCGACGCGCTGCGTGACTTGCGGGCCAACGCGGTGTCGATGGTCTACCAGGACCCGGGCCGCGCGCTGAATCCATCGCTGACCATTGCGCGGCAGGTCTCGGAAGCGTTCGAGGCGTCGGGCGCATCGGCCGCCGACGCGCTCGCGCGCACCATCGACATCCTGCGGCGCGTGCGCATCGCGTCGCCCGAACGCGTGATGGACAGCTATCCGCACCAGTTGTCGGGCGGCATGCAGCAGCGCGTCGTGATCGCGATGGCGCTCGCCTGCAATCCCGAACTGCTGATCCTCGACGAACCGACGACCGGGCTCGACGCCACTGTCGAAGCTGAAGTGCTCGACCTGATCGCGCAGTTGCGCGAGGAACTCGGCACGGCGGTGCTGTTCATCAGCCATAACCTCGCGGTGATCGGGCGGATGTGCGATCGCATCGGCGTGCTGTACGCGGGCAAGCTCGTCGAGGAAGGCGCGACGCGCGACGTGTTCGCGCGCCCGCGTCATCCGTACACCGTGGGCCTGTTGCGCTGCCTGCCGACGACCGGCCGCAGTAAGGACACGGGCCGGCTCGATACGATTCCCGGTTCGCTGCCGCTCGCGGGCACGGTGACGCGAGGCTGCGCGTACGCGGACCGCTGCAAGCTCGCCGACGAGCGATGCCTACGCGACGCACCGCCGCCCTATCGCGTGGCGTCCGCCAACGGCGACCAGATGGCGCGCTGCCATTATCACGAGCGCGCGATCGAACTGCCGCGCGCGACGCCCGAAGCGGCGAGCGAACCCGTCGACCTTTCGCAAGCGCCTGTCGCGCTGCGTGCGCGCAATGTGTCGAAGACGTTCCGCGTCGGCCAGGAACTGGTGCGCGCGGTGCACGATGTCTCGCTCGATCTCGCGCAGGGCGAGACGCTCGGGCTCGTCGGCGAATCCGGCAGCGGCAAGACGACGCTTGCCAAGCTGCTTCTCGGCCTCCTTTCGCCCGACGAAGGCGCGACGCTCGAACTCGACGGCACCGCCCTGCCCGCGCGCGTCACGCGGCGCAACGACGAGCAGGTGAAGTCGCTGCAGATCGTGTTCCAGAACCCCGACTCGGCGTTGAACCGGGCGCATACGGTGCGGCGGCTGATTGCGCGGTCACTGTCGAAGCTTGCTTCGCTGCACGGCGCGGCGAAGGAGGAGCGGCTGCAATCGCTCGCCGAATCCGTACGGCTGCCCGAACGCTATCTCGGCTCGCGCACGCGGCAGCTTTCCGGCGGGTTGAAGCAGCGCGTCGCGATTGCGCGCGCGTTCGCGGGCGATCCGCGCGTCGTCGTCTGCGATGAACCGACTTCCGCGCTCGACGTATCGGTGCAGGCCGCGATCCTCAATCTTCTCGCGGACTTGCAGCGCGAACGCGGCGTGAGTTACGTGTTCATCTCGCATGACCTGCATGTGGTGCGCTATCTGTCGGATCGCATCGCGGTGCTCTATCTCGGGCGGATCATGGAGATCGGACGCGCGGCCGAAGTGTTCGACGGGCCGCAGCATCCGTATACCGAGGCGTTGTTGTCGTCGGTGCCATCGCTCGATGGGAGCGCTGGCGCCAAGGGCGGACGTATCCGTCTGTCGGGCGACTTGCCGAGCGCGGCGAATCCGCCTTCGGGGTGTGTGTTCAATACGCGTTGTCCGCGCAAGCTCGGTGCGATCTGCGAGGAGCAGGAGCCGCCGTATGCGGATGCGGGCGGCGGGCACCGGATTCGCTGCCACATCGCGGTGGATGAACTGCGTGTGCTTCAATGCGGTGGGGGTTGCGCGCGGTAGGGGTTGGGGGTGCGGGTGGGGTTTGAGGTGGGTTACACCGTTTGATGTTTTTGCGCTTCTATGGAACTTGTTTTCTTTATGGTTTATTTGCTCTGCCCCTGTCCGGGGCGGGAAGGATGATCGCTTGCGATTGGGGCCGGCTTCAACCGTTTGATGCGCTTGTGCTCCTATGGAACTTGTTTTGGAGTTGGTTTTTTAGCTCTGCCCCTGTCCGGGGCGGGAAGGATGATCGCTTGCGCTTGGGGCCGGCTTCAACCGTTTGATGCGCTTGTGCTCCTATGGAACTTGTTTTGGAGTTGGTTTTTTAGCTCTGCCCCTGTCCGGGGCGGGAAGGATGATCGCTTGCGCTTGGGGCCGGCTTCAACCGTTTGATGCGCTTGTGCTCCTATGGAACTTGTTTTGGAGTTGGTTTTTTAGCTCTGCCCCTGTCCGGGGCGGGAAGGATGATCGCTTGCGCTTGGGGCCGGCTTCAACCGTTTGATGCGCTTGTGCTCCTATGGAACTTGT
>NZ_FCON02000124.1 GCF_001544535.1 Caballeronia choica
TCTAGTCGCGTACCACCATCTCATGCGCAGCGGTCACGTTCAGCCGGAATGAGCGGTCACGATCACCGGAATACGCACCGGGGACTTACGCAACTCAGAAACCAAGGTCGCCACGTCCTTCGCTGTAATCGTGGCCAGCCCGCTATCGTCAACCGGGGACGCCCTCGTCTCGAGAATAATAGGTCTGCGGCTGAGGACCACTGCCTACGACAGAGAAGCCAAGTACGAGAAGGCGTCTTAGCGACGACGTTTATCGGCTGTAGCTTCCGCGGGACTTCATTGCTAAAACCCTTCACTTTGCCTATAAAAGCAATACGGAAGTTCGAAATCATCGGCAAGGTGTAATGTGATTCCTTTTTTGGAACCACCGTTCACATTTGTGTTCGGCGTTTGCGTGGCCGCGTTTCCTGCATTGGCGTTTCCGGACGAATGTGCGGAGGTGCGTGCCGCCACCGCGTTCGGACAGCGTGACTTCGTCCCGCATATTGTCGGAGAAGACACTCGCCATTCCGAAAGAGTAGACGGCGAGGCGATGTATCACATCGCCCACTCGCCGATGCCGGACCTACTTCGATGTGATGTCGTAGCGTCGGGACTGACGCCGGTCTTGCAGTGCATCCCTGCTGAAAGTAATCTGATTCCATCCGTTGCACGACAGCGCACGAATCGGGCAGCAACCGTGATTAGCCGGTGTGTGCAGGAGCCAGTCATCGGCCCGCTAAAATCACCTTCCGAATCCGGACACCTGCAGTGGTTCGTCACAGATTGGCGTGAGTATCGGCCAATCCGATATCGGATTGACTGGAGTCCTACGCTGACTGAGCCCGCGTGGACCCTCAAGGCGGGGCCGGTCATAGAGAATACGAGCTACATCGGCCGGGCCACGCGTGCCCGGAAATTGCACGATAGTACGTCGGCCGGGCGTCCCTGCCGACAATTGCTGAACGCCGTCCAATCGGCCCAGACTGACTTCAGACGCACGATAGGCAAACTTGCCGAGAAAGCCGATGACCTCGCGCTGTACACTTCGTCGTTGTCACTGATGGACTTCTCCGTGGAGGTAGGCGTGGGCGGGACCACACCGAACATGTTGTTTGCGGAGAGAGCGGTCTCGTCTGTCATGAACCTGCGCAAGCGGAGGAAATGGGCGGGGTGGCAAGCCGCGCGGTCAGCGCATGCCTGCAGGCGCGTGCTGAGCGCGTCGCCGACAAGCAGTACGGCGACGGCAGCGTCGAACTGGTCTGGCGGATTGCCGACGACTACTCTCCGCGGCCAGTGTCCGTATTTGCTGTCGTGCGTTTCGAGCCCAGGAGCAGCAGCGTCAGTCGAACCGCGATACGCATCCAGCGTAGGGAGTGATGCGGGCGGGACGGCCATTTCGCGACGCGTATGAAACGGATATGCCGCTGCAATCGCGGACGCTGGAGATGCCCGGGCGCAAATGCGTTTGAAACACCCTACCGGAAGCATGAGGCAGGATAGCTCACGTCAAGCCCGCGCAAGTACAGTCACCGCGTCGTCAGCCTATGTCTGCGCAGTTTAGGTCCTAGCGTCATCGCGAAAGCGGCCATCAAACAGCGTCGTGCCAGCATTACCAGTCAATGAGAAGCCTTCTTTGCTGAAGGGGTGCCGTTATAGAGATTCTTCGGCCACCGCATCTGCAAGAGAGCGCTCAAAAACGAGCGACGATATTTGTCGCGACCAAGGCCATGGCCAGTCTGTACAAACGACCGTTCGAACGATTCGCGGCGGCGTGGAAGCATCATTGGCCCTAATCACGCGACTGAAACGTCGCCCCTTGATTTCAACGGTCGAATGTTGGAAATCTCATACTCAAAATCCGCACGCAGCTTCTTAGCGAGCGCTGTGCTAAGAGCGCGGGGGTTCGCAGGCCTCAGGACTAGAAATGGACCTCGCTGCCCAAAACGCTGACGCAGCTCTGGTACACGAAACTATGAATCACCGAGTCGCCGGTGAACGAGTTGTTGGGCTCTTCTTGATACCATCCGAGTCCGCCCTTGTCTCCGTGAAAGCGGAAGCTCAATCCATGCTCGGAAACTGCACCAGAGTTCGTGACACACAGAGACCCACGAGCCCCATTTCCATAACGCGCCGGAGCGCCAATATAGTCGTCCAGGTGCCGGCCCGGAATTGCAGAGCGCGCCATCCGGCTGGAGGCTCGCGGCCCGCGAAGTATCCCTGGATGCATTGGAGTCTAATCTGTCGACTTTCGATGGCGAGACGAGGTGATGCCCCGGAGAGTATCTGACGCAGATTACTGGAGAGCACGATAGACCGTGCCGACTATGAAAAGACCATCGCTCAATTGATTGGAGCGGCCGAGTTAGTCGCGTCGGGCGCGCAGGCGGAGGACGATAGAATGCATGCGTTCGAGGCTTTATCGTTCTTTCGTCTGCGGCGACAACGCATCGGCGAAGTCGCGTCGGCCGTCTCCGATGACGGCCTCTTCAAAGACTCCGCAATGGTGAGGCAGGCCTGCGACATTGTAGCCGCAGGAGAACTGGGCTCACGGGATTCGAAAGCTGAATCCATCTCCGTGATGTGCCGACAGGCTGCCGGGCACTTCGCGTTGAGAAGAGGTACAGAAACGCAAGACGGATGAAGTCCGGTCATGCTCTTTGGGAGTTCACCGCTGCAAACTTGCAGTGTGGGGACAGGGAATGTTGCTTTGACGCCGGTAATGCCCAGTCTTTTTTGTAGCAACTTGTCATTCGAAGTTCGGTGTCAACGGACACTTGGATAGCACGCTCTCCGTCCCGTTGCTGCTTTCATTTGTAAGGTGACGCCATTTCGACTTCACCGCTCGCCTTGTCGGAACTATCCCTTGCTTGTGGGAACGACGCCTTCTATAGTAATTGGGATGACATCCATCTGACAGGTGCGTTTGGTTAAGCGTTCATAGGGCCATGATTCCTAGGATTGCATAACGAAGTTGCACCGACCTACCCACGTGTCGACCCGTTCCGCGGAGTGCTTGCACTTACTGCTTGTGCTCGCCCTAGCTGGTTTGGTAGCTGGCCCAATTGTCTCGAAAGTTGCGTGGTGGCGTATGCAATTAACCCTACGATGCAGCGATGGCAGGTTTGTTACGGCACTCGCATTCCTCGAGGTTTGAGTCGTCGTGAGCTGCTTGCGGTCTGCGGGGGCGAGGCCGGTGCCTTTTGGAAGCACCTTCGCACCCTGTAACTGGCGCATGTTTTGTTCGACCTCTTCATATTGCATTAAAAAGGTAGGCGCATGATGGTCAAATTATTCAGGCTGTCACTCAGACTTATGCTTTCCGGCGTGCTGCTGGGAAGCATTACGCCAAACCAGGCTTCCGCGCAAGACGCGGCGGTGGCGGCTCCTAAGGCGGAACAGAAGGTGCTTTTAGATAACGACAAAGTGAGAGTCGTCGACAATCGATTCGAGCCAGGAACCGAATTGGAAAATGCTTCGCGAGGCTATCGGGTCGCGCGCGCTCTAAAAGGCGGTACCCTCATTCGCATCTATGCCAACGGCAAGAAGGAAACTATAGAGTGGAAAACAGGTGAGGTGAAATACCTCGAGCCATCAGACCCGTTTAAACTCAGGAACGTCGGCAAGACCGAAGTTGTCGTCTATGTCGTTAACTTGAAGTAGGGAAGTTGCCGAAACGATTCGCAGTGTGCTTGGCAGAGGGGGCACACCTAATCACCCTAGTCGTTAAAGTAACCTTTGAGATAAGAGGGAGGCTTCTCGGATTCCTGCGTCAAGCGCGGGACGCCCCGTTCCCTGTTTCCGTACTGCCGAAATCCCTTCGTCGCTAGCGCTTACCAATGTGCGAGGATATAACAGCCCATAGGAATCGAGGAGAAGTCCGTGAGAAGCTGTCCAATACTATTCGTTGCCTTAACGCTGCAGCTTGTCACAACAAGCCATGCCTTTGCCCAAGACACAAATCCCCCTGTGGCTCGACTTCCTCGTGAAGGAGCCACCACTTACACTGCTTACTTCACCTCGCACATCGTTGCAAAGCAAGCGCTCGGTACCATTGACAATAGTTCGATTAGAGAAGTGCTCGGTGTGACACGAAACACCGACGGGAAGCCTTACTTTGACGGCATGTCGGTGCGGTGCTTGCTTTATGTCCAAACCGTCTCCGGGAAGGTCAGCGGACAAGGCAACTGCGTCGAGATAGACACCGACGGAGACAAGGTCTTCAGCACTTTCGACTACACCGTGAAACAGCACACGCTGATTGGTGGAACTGGAATACGAGGGCATCACAGGCAATGCATCTTTTATTTTCAAAGCCATCCAAGCCCCGGGGGCAGACGAAGGTGCCGCAATCGTGGACCACAAATTGTCTTGGCGCTTTAACAAGTAATATTCAGTTGCATCGGCCGAATGAGTAAGAACGAGTAGTCACCCAATGCCCCGAAGAGTCTGACAGCGCCGCAGGCTCCGCTGAGTGCGCGTTGGCCGTGTCGATGGCGGGCCGCGCTGCATCAGCCATCTCTCGTTTTGGCCGGTGGACTTACTGCCCAAAGAAAATATCGCAGTTGGGAGCGGCGCTGCAGCTTCCCTGTTGATGCCGTCCACCCGCGACAGTGTGTACTCCATTAGTACCGCCGTATGAGGCCTGGTCAAGCGATTGTGACCATTGGGCGCTAGGTGCCGAGTCTTGAGCGCATCCTGCTATAAGCAGCGATACCAAGAATGCGGCACAGACCGGGACGACTTGCTTCGTATTCATTTTATGCTCCCTAGAACTTCTGCCTACGTTGTCGGCGATGCAGCGTGTGCGCTGCTTTCACCGGTATTGACTGAGCTGCCTTGGGTAAGGCGCGCTCAGGCGAGATAGACGCAAAGCGGTCGTGCGCTGCGATGAACCCACAGTCGCCGAGTTATCCGGCAAGTGACATTCAGAAGACGGCACTCGAATTCGGCCCTCGAATTGTGCGACTTCGTCGAATGGTCACTTAGCCACCTCGTTGCCCATGCTGGTTACGCTAATTCCTGATGGGCCTTATAAGCTTTGCGCGCGCTCTGCTCGGAACAGCTCTAAGGAAGAGCAGGGCCATGATGGCGTAGAGACGCTACCTATACGCCATCATGGCCCTTTCGTCGTCCTTCTGGGACGAAGATTGCAGAATGGTGGTTTGCGCTCAGCGAGCGGCCTGAATGGGTGCTTTACGCGTCCTTCCGGGCCGTTTCCGGGTTCCACTGCGGCGCGAGTCGATTGCTTTGTCCCGCCAGCTTTGAAAACGACGCGAAGTGCGCCCCGAGGATGGCGGCCCGCAGCAGGAACTCGCGACAACACGCGCGTCGGCGTGGACGAGTAGCAGCCAAGGCAACACCGCCCCTTCTTGCGGCGCCGTTGAATGGAGTGGGCCACCAGTAAAGTCCTGCTTGCAAATCAATATAATGTTCGCTGATGGGGTGGTCGACCGCGCTATTGAATCGCGCATATAGCATCAGTTGGACTACTCTTAAAGGGCTGGTCGTAGGGAAACCGTGTCTGTAACGAGTTAACGAGGACCCCTTGGAGTTTTAACATCATGAAGTCGCTAATCTATGCAATTCTCGCCGCGTCTGTCTTCGCGGTTCCGGTCGTGTCGTTCGCGCAATCGGATTCGTCCATAACGCGCGCTGAAGTTCGCGCTGACCTCAGGCAGCTCGAACAGGCTGGCTATACGCCAGCCGACGGCGACGAGCCGAACTATCCGGGGAACATCCAAGCAGCCGAGGCGCGCGTATCCGCGAGCGGCGCCGCGACCGGCTACGGTGGAACGGTCAGCGGGTCGTCGGCATCTGGAGGCGGAGCGCCTAGACCCGTTTCTGCGGCCGACATGAACAAGATTTACTTCGGGGGCCAATAGCGCCAGCGGTTGCGAACGGATAGGCGGCGAAACAGCACGCCGTCGCCTTCACGGTCAAGCCACTACGGTGCTGCTGCCGCTTAATTGCGCACGCAGTTCTTCGATGTAGAAAGGCTTTGCGAGGATTATTAGTTTTCCTAGTTTCGCGCGTCCAAATTCGTCCGCGTCGCCTGTCATAAGCGCAAATTTCTGGGCGGGCCACATGCCTCGAAACTGCTTAGCGAGGTCGATGCCGCTCAGCATTCTGCTCAGCTTTCCGGAAATATGAACGTCGGAAAGTATGAAATCAAACGTGGCGCCACCGATGAGCAAGTCGAGAGCTTCGTCGGCTGTTGCCGTGTGCCGTACGGTACATCCGACCAACTTGAGCGCAGAGTACCGCCCGGCGGCTTCACCCCATTGTCCCTGACAATGAGCACATGGTCAGAGGTCGGCGTCGCCGCGAGAGTCGGCGCAGATAGCGGCGGTTCATGTCCAAGTAATCCGAAGCAGTTGGCGAACCGCCTTGCTCCGCAATCAACGTCCAACGCGACCATGCGGTATTACCACTTACCCTAACGCCGCACGCGCGGTAGTGCAACACGGTCGCTTAGCCTGCGGCGCCGCCGTGCTTGGCATCCTACTGAACTGAAAGCGATGGACCGCCTTACGAGAATGGCGGAGCGTCAATTGTGCCTGTACCGGCTGTTTTGGACTGCTAGCGGGCTACGGCGAACGTGTCGGCTTGAGCGTGGTCCCAACGAGGTCGGCTATCGCCTTCTTCGCCTGTTCCGTCGCATTCTCGTCATAACCGACAGTCACGCCTAGCTCGACACAAGGGTCGGTGTACGAAAACGGCAGCTTGCTTTTGCTGTTCAGCAACTGTCCTGGCGCTTGTTCTTCCCATGCACAGTTGCGCACCGTCTGCGCCTTCGGCAGGGTAGTAGGACGTGCGAACGCGCGGGCATCGAAAACATGGTTGACGCCTGGATACTCCGAGAGTTGGACATCCGCGCCCTTGGCCTTCAGCCGCTCTACATACGCTTTGCACGGCGCGATGGGGTCGTAGTTATCGGCGCTTCCATGAAAAATGCGAATCGGAACCTTTGCTACGTCTTATCGAGGTAGTGGGCACTGCAGTCGGGGTAAAAGGCTACGTATGCTGCGAACCCGGGATTATCCGCGGCGGCATGCTTTTTCTGGAACCGTGTCATGCTCGCGTAAAGAGAGTCTTGTCCTCCACGCGAAAATCCCACGAGCATCACTCGCGAGCCGTCGATTCGAGGGTTCTTGGAGATAAGGTTGAGGGCGCGATACGCGTCTTCTATCTGGGCGAGCCTGCCAAGCTGGCTTTGGTTGTTGATTGTGCTTTCGATACCTCGGCTCGTGAAGCTGTCGATGACGAACGTCGCAACACCCAAAGAAAGAAAATATTGTTCCCAATCCGTTATTTGACCGCTAATACCACCGGACGAATGGAGCAGTATAACGGCGGGAAGCCGCTCGGTCCCAGGCCGAGGCAGACGCAACTCGCCGGCTATGGTCACAAGCTTGCCGTCCTCATTTCCGCGCAAAAATTCCGGGTCTGTCAGCGTCACTGATTCAAAAGGGATGACCTCCATACGGGCAACCTGTGCGTAGGGCATCGCGGGCGAGAGAAGGAGTACAAGCAAAAGCAAAACCGTACACATGCGCATCAGGAACGGTCGGCCTTCCGCAATTCTTCTCATGGTTACTCTCCTGAAACACCGCATGTAGTTCATAACTGACGGTTATAGGCGGTCTCCGCGGGAATGCAATCGAAACCAGCGTTGCGGAAAACCCGAGTAGGCATAGAAAGATATTTAGACGGAACGACATCTGAAGATGTCGTTTAGCGTTCGACTGGCTGCTGAGACGTTGAACGCGACTCGTGCGGTGCGCGGGCTTCGCGCCAGTGCGTGTCGATTGGCAACAAGCGCGGCCTGCGTTTGGCCGCCAATTTTTTCCTCGGAAATGCGCCGGGGCCGGCGATGGACTGGGGCTTCCGCATTCGTCACTGGAGCCGGAGTATGTCCCCACAAATGTGCAACCGTGGTGAATCGCCCTGGCCAGCGCAGCCGAAAGTGTTATGGGTCGGGCATTGCGGCACGGCAAGCAGGCGGTCCTGGACTGGGAATCGGAGGCCACCGACCCGGTGCACGCTGCACTGCGGGGCAAGCCGCTGGATAAAGGGGCGTTCACGGATGCCGAGAATCGGGTAAGGAACGCACTGCACCACGTTGACAAAACAATGCGCGCGACTTCGAAGCCGACCTCGAGGAGGCTGCGTGCTGGATGCTGGTGCGCGCCTGCGAGAATGCGCATCAGCTCGGGCTGACCGTGCAGGGTTTCGATGCGTTCAACGACTGGTTCTACGAGAACATCGTCGGCGCTCATTCAAGCTGGTTGGTCCAACTGCCACCGAGGAGGCTCGGTAACGCTCATGTTTAGCAAAACGACACGAGGTGACCTTGAGGCTCATGTTGACTTCACGCCGCGCGCAACGTTCCTTTGAAGCGGCTGTACTCTTGCGCTCGGCTGTAGCTGCGATAAAGTTCGCCCACGGTGCCAAAAGCGAAGGCAGGTTTCAATTCAGCGCCTGGGAGTGATTCGTGAACCCAGTCGTAGGCGTTCATTTCTCGCTTGTCGGCGCGAACGGCGTCGCTCAGGGCTCCGATTGCTCTTTCCGGCGAGTAATCGGCCAACGTCGTGAAACAACCTTCGAAGGGGTGCGGTTTCTTCGACTCTGCTACTCGCAAGGCGGCTAACTTATTGCTCACATTCTCTCCGACGCTATTTGCCCTGTACCCTTGTAGCAAAGTGATGTGACAATTCTGTGCGGTAGGTCTTTTTCGCAGCCGTGAGGTGGAGCACGTCAAGCATTTTTCACCACTTGTGAATACCTCGTCCATGCTTACTACAAGTGGCTGCTCACCGGGATGTGACAAGCGAACCGTAGACTTTGAGCCATCCCCTCTGCCTTCAGGTGACAAACGTGAAATCGACCAGTCCAGTCACCGTAGTTGCGTACGAACGAACTGGCCTCGACTTGACGGTCGCTTACTTGCCCGACAGAGCGTTCGCAGTGCCCGAAGGGCTGGCAGAACAGTTCCCCAAAGCGCTCGCTGAATGGGAGGCGCACCTCCCCTTTGATTGCGTGCGAGTTCAGCCGTCACGAATTTCTGTTCGAAAGAACGTTGTCGAAGCGGAAGGAGGACCGATTCGTTACAGCGAACTTCGGGCGCTGAAGCAATGTCTCAAGAACCTGCGTGGCGATTCTCCGGCCGCATTTGCAAGACTTCCGGTGGAATTCTTCTCGTCTATCGGTCTCGTGGTACTCGTCGTCTCAGGTGACGGACTTATGCTCACAGCTCTACGCGGCGACAAGGTGGCTGTTCATGCAAACGAATGGACGATTGGCTTGGGGGAGGGCCTGGAGGCGAAGGACTTTCAGGCGCGCACGCTTGAGCCGGCCGTGCTCCGCGCGTTGTCCGAGGAACTGCACATCGTCGAGACGGACGTATCGGCCGCCGCAGTGAAGGTTCTCGGGCTGATGCGCAATCAAGAGACCCTTGACATGACGGTCGTCGCAGTCGCAGATATGCGAAATGCGGGTCCAGCATTCGCAGCAACCGAAATTCTCCGTCGCGCAGCGGCGGCAGACGACGCGTGGGAGCACGCGCAACTGGTTTTCATCCCGACGGACCGAGAGTCACTCGACAGGACAGTCACAAACGGTGGGTCTGCAAAGGTGCCGGGGATGTATGTCGTCTTTGACATGCTGGTCGGGTATCTGTCGGCGAGCTAGGCGCTCACCACCCTTCTCTTTTCAACGCCGCGCGTCGTGGACTATTTTTGCCTACTCGTCACCCGCGCACACGGGCTAGTTCCCCGCATTCTCGGCCGCGGGGTCCGAAGTGCAAAGGAACCCGCGTCCGCAAGCTCATAACGCTGGCTAACATAACTCCGCGACACGCCGCAGGCGGCCTTTGAATTTCTGCTCACCACGACGCGGCGCCTTGACCTGCTACCACTCGATAACAGTTCTTGAGGTCTCGGAAGCAGGGCGATGTTGGATATCCGGGATTTCGTGAGAACCACCAACCCGCCACGACCATCGTGGCATCCGTGTTGCACGCGTAGGACGCGCGTCTCAGCATATCTTGACTTCGCCGCGCGCCACTCTAGAATGAGACTTCGCTGCATCGCAACAAAAATCTGAGGCACCACTTCGCATCGTAGGAGCCATTCGTGAACGTCCTCCAACCTGAGTTCCTTTCCGTCGCCTAGAAAGCCACAATCGAATCTATTTTTGATTCGAAACAAAAACTTAGCCTAGCCAGCCCAAGGTGACTGCATGGCATACGAAAATTTGCTCCAGAGCAACCAAGCCCTTGTCGTCGTTATGATGCTGGCCTTCGCCGTCGCGTCATTTGTCAACAGGCGAGGCGGCGTTTGGGGCCGTTCTCGGGCGCTCAGGAAAGCAGCGCAAGTTGAGGCCGCGCGCACGGCGGTGTTATTGGCGAGGTTGCGGTCCGTGCGCGGTCCCGGCCGTTCCTGCAGAGGTATTAAATTTTGGCACGAGTTTCTCGCAGAGCTGGAGAACGCGAATCGGGAAGACGCCCTTTCATGGGAAGTGGTCTTGGCGGTGACAGAGGTGGTGCAAGCAGAGACTTGTCGCGCGGCAAAACTTCGTGCACCGACTATTCAAAGACCCGATGCGGGCCTGATAGCGCGGGCGAGCACGCGCTTTTCTCCGCGCCCAACACCTCGGCGGCAAAAATTGGCGCGACGGCGCAGTCGCCGAGCGCGAGAGATGCGCATGTCCGTGCATCCGTCAGCTTCTTCCCCTAAGAATTGGCGCTCGGAGGAGCCTCGAACGCGTCGCTCTTTTCTTCGCTTCCCGGCGCATACGCAATGACGGTCGCTTAGCCCGACGCCATCTACCGCCGGGCGCCCGTATTTGGATTGAGTAATTCGCCACACTGGCGCCGAGGGGTTCCTCCGCAGTAGGAGTCGCGATTTCTTCAGCAGCGTGAGAGGCAATGATTTCGGGCAAGGCGGCCTGCGCCGCGACCGCTGCCTGTGCCGCGTTGAGATGGTGGTGACCACAACCCCGGCCGTCTGCCATCGGTGTCTCGGAGTTCATTCGATGAATCAGGCTCGTCATGTTGAGTGGCGCCGTGGATAGATTTCCGGCAACAAGAACAACGCCTTCCAGGTACGCTTGGCTGCGCGAGGTTTTTGATGAAGCGGCAGTACGGGCGCGCGGTGAAGGCCGTCGTGCGTGGCGCACGTCATCGCTCTCTTGGCAGACTTATCGTCTACGCCTGAACAGACCGGTCGGGCGTCGGGAATGACATCGGATTTTTTCTCGTCTCGGTTCGCGTGACCGTGGTTCGAGCGCCAATCTTCGAGCCTCGTCTGCCTGCGGCGACCTTTCCGACAAAGCGCCGTTGTTCCACATCCAGAGTGGCAGAACGGTCACGACGGCCCAATTGCCGATGTCTTGCACGACGACGAAGCAGCGGTCGTCCGATTTACTGTAGATAAGGCAAAAACGCCGGTTGGGCTGAGCCTCCCCGAGTGGCACCCATCGACCTGCGTCCACCATTTCTCGAACAGACGTTGTCGACAAAGTGGACCGTTGACTCACTTGTTCCTTTGCGTGAAGCGCAACCCACGACCGTCGATTGGCGGACCGTCTCTTCGAGAAATGCATCTTTGCCTCCCACGCATTGCTGGCAGTTCGGCAATCCAAATCCGTCTCGGGGCGCATCGCAACGGAATGGTGATTCTAACGCGCAGCCGAGTGGCCGCGCTTCATCACCACGGAGCGTCGGCCTAATTCGACCGTGGCGCGACGGTTGGTCTCGGGCGTCCAATTGGTAAGATGGATACATCAAGTCGGCGTAAGTCCGCTCAATCAGTCATCCTATTGAAACAAGAACTCAGCTTTGCGCCGTTGACGAGCGTACGGTGCCCGCTTTCACATATGGACTTTGTCGGGCAATTCGCAAGCACGGTGAGGTTGCCGAGCACTTATCGAAACCTGGCAGGCTAGCGCCTTTGTTTTCGCGCATCGAACGTGACACGCAGCGCAATGTCGCCGCGGCTGCCATCGAGTGCATAAAGGCCCTGTCGTGGCAATACTATAATGTCTTCTTCGGCGGTACGGGCAGGCACCCATACCGCGGCATCCCGCCCGAGAAGCTTGGTCCAAACAGCTCCGCCACTTTCCGCAGTCCGACGGTCGATGACGAAATCCCGGATGAGCGTCAGCGCGTCCACCTCGAACTCTGGGTGCGGCTCCAAATCAAAGTGGAGCACGGCGTCGCCAGGAAGGCCGCCGAACGGCGCAGGAATGCCCTGCCAGGGCAGTACGACCACCGACCCGATAGGTTGGCCCGCGGCGAGAGTAAAGCGCAGAATGTCGATGCGCATCTCCGTGCGTGAGCCTTCGCAGTGAGCGCACATTGGAGCCGACTCCCCTCGATAATAAAGACTGTCCGTTCCTGGCGGCCTTCCGGTGCCCTTACAGAAGCGGCAAAGCCGCCGTAGGTAGCAAGGCACGTGGACAACACCACCGCGCATCACGGTTTCTAGGGGAACGTCGGCGTGAACCGGCGTGTCCCGACAGCGGCGTGGCTGAAAGTACCACGACCGCTCAGGCGCGGGCCGATTAGGGTCTGCCCACTTCGAAAAGGATGAGTTATCGTGCTCGTCCACCATCGCCTCCTTGTTTTCGGGCTCGGTAATACGGTCGGCATCGTTTTCCTCCTGACTGTATCCGAGCGTATGAAGGCATGCATCAAGCTCGTGGTCGTATCGGAGGGGTACCGCACAGGGACGAACAAGCGCAGCCTGTTATATGCAGAATCTGTCACTGTTTGGGGTCCGCTGCCGCTCGTTGCTAGAGCTAGATTTTCCAACAGCCGGATTTCTCGCTGCTGGCGCTCCGGCGCAGTGGCAGGCTTTCGGACTTCCCGTGACGCAATTGATGGATTCGGCTTAGAGGTCCCTGAGCGACGCTAGCTGGCTCTTGGCGGCGGCCTTGGTACCTTTGTCTGAAGTGAGCTTTCCGCGTACGCAGCCGCTTACGCTGTTGAACAGGTCCGGGTCAAGTTTGGCCGCCTGAAACCGCATCCCCTCCCGGGCAATTTTCATGCCGGAATTCAGACGCCCCGACTCTGCATAACGTGGCATTCGGTGGGTATGCGTTCCGAACGTTCGTGGGCGTGTGACCGCAGCACGTTCGTCGCACACTTTGCTGCGGCGCCTAAACGGGAAACATGGAATCCTCGAGCGCAGCATTCGGGGTGGCACGCGCGTTGCGTTTGAAAGTGTCTGCCCATTAGGAGACAAATGATGACAACACTTGAACCCAGCACGCAGTCTCAATCGCTAGCGGGAGAGCAAGGCGCAGGAATTGTAGGAATCGGCGTCGGCGACGGCCCTGGCCCCGACATTATGGCCGCAGCCACGCTCGATGGTAACAAGGTGGTAACCGCTGACGGAGAGCATGTCGGCAAAATCTCAGACATCATGCTCGACGTTCGCTCCGGCCGCATCGCATATGCTGTGCTATCAGAAGGCGGCTTCCTTGGGATGGGGACCACTCTTCACGCTATTCCATGGGGCGCGTTGACTCTCAATGTCGACGAGAAGGTCTTTCTTGTCAACCTCATGGCCGAAGAGATAAAAAACGCGCCTGGCTTCGACAAGGACCACTGGCCGTTGATGGCGGACCCGCGTTGGGGTTCGTCCGTCCACGAGTATTACCGCCAACAGCCCTACTGGATGCCCACGCGCAATGTTGCGTAGTGCCGTCCCAACAATCGATAATGTTGGCACGAAAAGCACGATTGCGGTCCACCATGCGCTATTGCGGGCGGAAAGGACGAGAATGGAAAAGAAATGTCCGTCGTCCGTTGCGGGCCTCCGTTGTGCAGCAAGCCAGAAGGCTAGACTCGCGTGTACTGGCCGCAGGAGGCGATAAGGTTGCACGATACCGGGAACGTCGAAGAAATCAGCCTCGACCATGACCAAGGCGACGATGACCGTGCCACGGGGTACGATGTCATCTTGTGGATTGAAGAAGCCGTCGCTCTTCGCGGCCACCGGCCGCCGAAAATTTCGTGCACTCAGCAAATTCATCAGCGCGAGAAAAGACGGAAGAAGGCGTGCTCGCAATCGAACGGCTTGTCGCAAAGCAGATTGGCGGCAGGCCCTGACCGGTAGCCTGAACGTCCCTTAGCACGGCGTCGTCGAGTTGGCCGAATTCACCGGTCGTTTAAGATATGAGTGCACAGACCACGCGGAAGCTAACACTCGAGCAGAGGGTCTTGCGGACAATCGACAAGCAGGAAGGAGTTGTCATTCTCCGAAGGGACTTCGCTGGACTGGGAAGCGCCGCGCAACTGAGCCGTACTCTCGCTAAACTTGTAGAGTCGAAACTGCTGGTCAGAGTGGGTCACGGCATCTACGCGAAAACTCGAAAGAATCGGTTCACCGGGGAGTTGACGCCAGCCGCGCCATTCGAAACTATCGCTGCACAGGCTTTTCGGAGGCTCGGAATCGACGTCGGCCATGGAAGGCTGGCTCGGGAGTACAACGAGGGCAAGTCGACGCAAGTTCCGGTGCAGCCGGTTGTCACCACCGGCAAACGGCGTATAAGCCGCAAAATCCGAGTTGGCAGCAAGATAGTGCTTTACGAGCGGACGACCGAGCGGAGCCGAAAGAAGGACCAGCCGTGAGGGTGGCTTCCGGTTCGGAGGAAGTCTTGCGAGCGATGTCCAAGAAGACATTCGCACGAACACGCAAACACATCAGATGGGACAATTCGACAGAACGGCCGACGAAGCCGCGGCTATCGCGCGGGTCGCCGATGCAGCGCGAGAAGTGCAGTCGGCATCCAAGGCATTCGAAGAGCGCTTTAACGAGTCGACCGACGACATGCCACCAACCTTGCCGTTGGCGCGCCTGACGGCTGCAATCAACGAGCTTCAGTACGCGCGAGATGCTCTCGATGCTTTGCTCGTCAGAAAGTCGCTTCATTAGCGCCGACGCTCACTTGTGACTCGTTACGTAGTGGCTATGGGCGTCACGTTCCTTTGTCGCGCGACATCGTACGAGCGCGTTCTGTGGGAGTAGCCGCAATTTGCGCTCGGAGTGGCTCCTGACCGAATCACACGGTGGGTCCCGTCGCCGAACGCGCCCGTACCGAGAGCGGATTTTCGTCGCGAGAAAGAGGCAGCCACTCCGACGGAGTGGCTGAAATCAGTCTTTCTATGCTTCTTGGGAAGCTTCGGTTGATACAGACCGTGTCGCCGGCTTCGCAATCTTGGCCGCCTCGAACGCGATAACCAACAGCGTCCCCGTTGGCTTCCCCTCGCGTGACAAGTAAAAGTCTGTCTTGAGCTTGCCCGTTACTTTGAGGAAGTCGCCCTTCCCAACTCCTGGGTCGGCATCTTTCATCACACGCACGGTGTACCATGTCGGGTCGCTATCCGTTCCGCGCTGGCTTTCGCACATGCGAAACTCGTAGTAGCCCTTTCCCGATGACTTCGTTTCCTTGCGCACAGGTGCGGTCGCGACGTTTCCAAATGCTTGCATAGCTATGTCCTCAAAAATCGATTGATGATGGATGTCCCATCGCTTCGTATAGAGAGAGCTACGAAGTTGCCCCGGTAACGACTGACAGCAACGGCGAAGCCGGGCGCGGCCACGCCCCGAGAGCGTCTGGGCGCCGGTATGGCAAATAGTTTTCGCTGAGCCACCCGGTCAAGGGATGCTGATTTTTGGAATCAAGTCGTACCTTCGGCAGCCACGTGGGCAGCAGTTGGATGATGACGTGGCCAACGCAACGGTTCTCAATTCCAATGCGACCATCGGGACGACGCTGTTCAATCTCGGTCCAGACCTCAAAGATACCCTCGTCGATTTCGCGGAACGTGCGGTCGGTCAGTGCGTGCGGCCTCTCCGACGCCTTTTCTTGAGCATGGAGGATGGCGAGAGCCCGCTTCTGGATGCGCTCATTTTTTGCGTGCACGACCACGCGGCGGAGTACCTCGCCAGTCGCGATTTTGCTTCCAATGCGTTGAGTCAAAGCGGCGAGTGATGCCTCGCGGTCTGCGCCACGTTTGCTGCGGTCAATCTCATACCATGTGACCCCGTCGGGCTCGTAGGAAAGGACATCGGGTCGAAGGATGCGTTTCCGATTGCGAGCAGCGACTGTAATGAACCCCTGCTTCACCGGGGCGCCTGGGTCACGGTCGCGATTCAAGTACTGAAGCGCTTCTGATTCGGTGTGTGCGGCCAAGCTTCGGACCTCGCAGGCGAGGGTGATGAAGTGCATCCACAAGCTGTGCTCTGGATTCGACATGTCGGCGACACGCCGTACTGATGCGGCGGCGTCGACACCATGGTCGTCGAGCCACCGAGCACCGGGCTCGGTGAGGCCGTAGACGTGTTGAAAGCGGTCGGTCCGATAACGGAGGAGGAGTTTGGCTTTGGTCATCGACCGCATCGCACGCTGTGCGGCCGTCAAGGCCGCCTTATAGGGTCGCTCCGGGAAGCACGCGATGGCGACATCAATCGTCCGAATTACCCGAAATCTGTTCGCCAGCGACAGAGCACGCAGGCGAATTGTGTGTCGAAGTACATTTGGCGGGACGACCGCAACGAGGCCGCGGTCGATTGTCCGCTTCACTCGTTTATCGGCGATTTGAGGCTTGGATATCTCTTCGGGTGTCTCGGTGTCGCCGAGATATGCGGCGATGGATGTGGTCGCCGTTGTCCCTGCGTTGGCGGGTTGTGCCTTGCGCGATACCGGCGGCGATGCCGCGGTACGGCCGGCGACCGTATCCGTGGTTGCTGTTGGCAATGCCGCGGAGATGTCGACGTCGGTATCGTCGGGCGGGATGTTCGGTGTCGCGATGGATTGACGCATTTGATGTTGCTCCTGGGAGATAGCGTATTCGAGGTCACCGACCCATCGCTCGTTTTCGTCGCGCACATGGGGGCGGTCCTTCCTATAGCGACGCTTCGCTAACCGCCTTCAATAAGCTGCCCACCATGTGCGCCGCCAATCGTTGGTGGCGTCAACGATTCGTCGCGCGGCCGGGCGAGGGCAGGGGGCAACTGTTCTTTCCCCTCGTCCGGCCTCGCGCGCTAGGGCGCGCGACACCGATGTGTCCGTCGCGACGTCCATCAAAGCGAACGCGTTTCCCGACCGGCTGCGCCGGTGCGAACCCCGCCGCCGCCCAAAGCTGTTTTCCCAATGCCGCACGTGTTCCGATGGTCGGCGACACCAACTGTTTCCTCGGCATGCCGTTCCTTCCCGGCTGCCCCGCGCTGCGTAGTCAACTAGCTCATCGACGCAGCGCGGGGACCCCGCGCCGATATCGTGCGGCGTGCTTTCGCACTTGCACGCGTAATCAAGGTCGGCACGCGCTGGGACGGCGGCGGGGTTCGCCCCGCCTTGCCGGTCCCGGTCGCGAGCAACTGTTCCTCATAGGCGTCTCTTCCAGGTCGTCGTGACCCGCATACGCGGCTGCATCGCTCATCGATGCCCGCGGCTGCACGCCGCGCTGTCTGTCCGCTCGTCACCCGGGTGCGCATGTTCGGCGCCGTCAGGCCGGGCGTTTCCTGCGTGACGCACTGACCAATGCTGAGGGTGCTCCCGTCTTGTCTCCCCGGTGATACACGTACTCGAGCGAACCTGTGCCCATGCGACCACGACAGCGGTGTCCGCAGGATGCGCTTCCGGCGCACTCCGTGTCACCAACCGCTTATCATGCGTGCCTATACCGTGCATCCCATACTCTCGTGGAGACACGAAATGCACGCAAAAAAGCGCCAAGGCCGCGTAATGCTTTACCGTTCTCGATATGTCCGCAAAGGTGCCGACGGCAATACGCACGGTTACAGCATGCAGGAGTTTGTCGGCAGCTTGCGCGCCGACGCGCTCGACATTCCTGCCGAACTGGTCGCAAAGCTCTCGCAGGAAGAACTCGAGTACGTCGAGGAAAAGGTCGTCCTGCCGGCTGTGCGGGCGGCGGATAAAGCGCGTCAAGTGGAAGAGCAGGAGCGCCGCGATGCTGATAATCGCGAACGTGACCCACGGTGGCGCCTTGAAGAGGCGCTGAGATTGTTAATGGACGCAGGAAAACTGGTTCTTGAAGCCGGGCGGGGCATCGATGCTGGGACTGTAGACGCGCTCAGCACCGCCCTTGAGCAGCTTGCCGTGGCGGGGAACATTCAGCGTGACCCGCTCGACGGGGTGTTCGCAGCTGTCGTGTGCGCAGCGTCCGCGGTGAGGGCAGGTCACTACGGCAAGGCGCCAGCGAGCAAGCTAAGCGACACATCCGTGTACAGGAAGTGGCGAAGCATTGCTGCAGCGGTTGACGATGGCGAAGACAGTCTGCTTAGGGCGCTCCAAGAAACGGGGTGGGCGCGGGCGCGCGGATAGTGGTGGCCTGCGGCGGCGCCTATGCGGCGCCGTATCAATTTCGAGTGCCTAACAGGTGAGCGCGCGCAGCCCTATCGTCAAACGGCGCATCTGGTTTGCTGCGGAGAAGCATGCAGCCGAACCTGAGCGGTTGAAAGAAGCTGACGCGCTCGAGTCCTATCGAGATACGTTGGCGGAGCTCACCGCGCCGGAAGCCCCGCGACGTGCGGGGCGGTAGGCTACCTTGAAACGCTCAACTTCAGGCGGCTGTTGGTTTTGGTTTGCGCTTGAACGCATACTTTGACAATTCGACCATATGCAACAGCTCATCTCGGTTCTTATCTAGCCTGCGTGCGTGCATGTTCACTTTGCGATTCGCAAGTTTTGCCGCCGTCTTGTCTCCGGTGGCCTCAGCTACCCTGAGCATTTCTAGTGAGCCGAAAAGGTCAGTTTGTGCGAGTTTCAGTCCGTGTAGTGGCGCAGTAATGTGTCTAATATAAGCGGCCGCTTTCAAAGAGTCGGCGTTGTCCTTATGCAGCCTCTCCATCAATTTTTCAAGCTCTGCAATAGCGACACGCTCGACTGGCGATTTCATCGTTGAATTGGTTGCCACTTGTGCTCCATGCCGTTGATGTTCATCGAGCACGGGTTATCGGCATAGGTCGGCAAAACTTTAGGCGGAAAGACGGACCGTGGCTCGTCAGCATCCGTTGGCCGATGAGTCAAAGTGCCGTCTAGCATATGTGCCCGCGCATACCACTGGCTGTCGCCTCGGGCTCGGGCGTCCCGCTTGCTGTCGGTCCCGCCGTCTAATTTCGAGCCCTCCCTTCCGCAGATATAAATGCACTGGCCTACACGCTTCCGTTACGTCGCCTCTTGGCTCGTAGCGGCACATGTCGGCCTCTAATGCCCGCACGTGTCCCGAAAAACCTTTTCTTTTGGGACCAGAAACCTTGAAACTGCTTGACCTTGACGAACTTGCCACCCTACTTGGGCGCAGTCCTGAGACTATAAGAAAAGACCTTCGCCGAAACCCCATGGCAGTACCGCCGCGGCTGCACATCCCAGGCACGCGCCTGCTTCGTTGGCGCGAATGCGACGTTGACGCGTGGCTCGCTGAGCATGTCGTGCGAGGTGCGCGCTGATGAACTTCGACGATTTCCGACTCGATGTCAGGCGGACACTAACCACGCAGCCGCCCGCGCTCGACTACGTCTTGCCAGGCTTGCTGGCAGGCACCGTCGGCTTGCTTGTCGCACCGGGTGCGATGGGTAAGACTACGTTGCTGACTCAACTCGCGTGCGATATCGCGGCGGGCGCACCGGTGGGCGGAGGCATCCTGACTTCAGGGTTGCTCAACCCGGCCGGCGAGCGTGTCGTGTTCTTCCTGGCGGAGGAATCGAAGGCAATCATGCACCACCGCTTACAAGCCGCGCTTGCAGGCGTGGCGACAATGCCGGCGTTCCAGACGAAAAGCAGCAGGGACTGTCTGGCAGAGCGGTTGGCGACGAACTTGTGCATCTATCCCTTGGCCGGGTCAGGGCAGCGATTGCATTGCGTTGATGGCGACGGCTCTGTGACCGATGAACTAAAGGCAATGCTTGGCGCGTGCGAGGGGGCGAGGCTGGTCATCATCGACCCGCTGCGGCGCTTTCATGCCGGCGAAGAGAACGACTCCGCCCACATGTCGACGGTAGTTTCTGCGGTCGAATACTTGGCGCGTCGAACGGGGGCAGCGGTCATCCTGTCTCATCATGCAAATCGTAGCTCGGTTGCCATCGGCACCGGTGACCAGGCTTCAGCGGCACGCGGTTCCTCTGCGCTGACGGATGGAGTACGCTGGCAAGCGAACCTGTCAAGTGTCTCGGACCGCATGGCGTTGCAATTCCCGGTTGCGAACGCCGAACGGCATTTGTACGTGCAGCTCGACGTATCGAAGGCCAACTACATGGCGGGGAAGGAGGCCATTGTCCTGCGGAGGAACCCCGCATCGGGCGCATTGGCGGTATGGACGCCTGCTATGGCGGATGGTCGGAGAAGTCGGGTTCGGTCAGGAGTGGTCGGGAAAACCCGCCGAACAAGCGGAGCCGTGCAATGATGGCTGCACCGCGAATTGTGCGATACGACTCGGCGTTGTGTGCGGCGCCTGTCTTTCAGCCAGTATGGCGAGGGGAGCGCCCCAAGCTCAACCTGAAATTCAACTTTGATGGAGTCGTCTGGCGATGGCGTGGACCGGAACAACTGGGTGTCGGCGAGCAGACGCTTTTGCTGGTTCTGCTTGAACTCGCCGCCGAGCAGCTCGAGAGAGATGAAAGCGCCGGCGATTCATCACGTCACATTGAGTCGTCGCTCTATGACTTGAATGAGGGTCGACGGCCTCGAATCGCAAAGCTCACTGTGAGCTTCTACGAGCTGTGCCGTCGCCTAGGATGCTCGACAGGTGGCAGTGCCATGGCTCAGCGTCGTGCAGAGCTGCAGCGACTGTGCGAAGTTACGGTTTGGACCCGTCAAGAGAGCGACGTCGAATTCCAGTCGCGGTTGCTGGCGTGGGAGGTCGGCGACGACCAGGGCGTGACGGTCGTGCTCAACTGGCGCCTGACGAATGTCCTGTTCGGCGGCCAATATTCGCCCGTTTGCCTTGCGGAGCGTTTGAGCCTGCGCGCGGAATGCGCGCGAGCGTTGCATTGTGCGTTATCACTTCGCATTCGGCCGGGGAAGACGATGGCGTTCCATCTCGACACGCTCTCGACCTATATCTGGGGCGACGTCAATAACGCACCGCGGCGCGGACGCATTGAGCAGCAGGCCGGCACAGAATCGCCGGCGGCGGTGGCAAGGCGTCGCCGGCACAAGCAGATACTCGAAGCTCTATCGGAAATCGCGGCGCTGGCAACGTGGACCGTCAAGACGACGGTGAATGGCGCGGTGCAACTCACTCGGCACCCGCTCGTGAAGGCGGATGCGCTGGCAACGTCGCGGCCAACGCTGCCAGCGGTAGCGCGAGCGAGGTCGACTTCGAGTGCGCCCGAGGCCGAAGCAGACCCGACGCTGGCGGCCGCAGTATGGGAGATATTTTCGAACTAACCGACAGGCGCGCGCGATACCCACACCGTACGCAATGTGACGTGAGGTCGTGGTCCTAACCACGTCATATTGCATACGGACTCACGTCACATTCGACGAGGCGCTGGGCGTAATCGATTGATTCATATGGAATTTCTTCGGCGCCGCGGCCACGTACTATTCTAATCTACTTGAAAGAGTGTTTGTCTTTCAAAGAAGTCTATGCCTCGCCCTGAGGGGGCTCGGAGGTCGAGGCAGAGTCATGCTGGGACCGCTGCGCGGGGAGGAGGCTTGTTTTGGTCGTTGGAACGGTAAAAGAGTGTCATAAGAAGGCGAAGGTATCGTTATGCATCAGGGAGGGCGTTGCCCTCCTTGGCAAGAGCGCGAGCATCGGGCAGGCGCCCTGGAGTCTTGCCCTCGCTCAGAAGTTCATCCTAAGGCGATAGCCTTGCTAGTGGCAAGGTGGTTTTCAACTCGCACGTTTGAATCTATTCAGCCGTGCTGCGTCAGCCTCCGCCGCAGTAATGCGCGACCTTTGAAGCGGCGATGGTCGAGAGGCCGAAGTCAGGCGTAGGGTCTCGCTAGCGGGACATGTCTGCTCGCGTTGCGCTCTGCAACCGTGACTTCGGATTGGCTTGTGAGGAGGGTCAACAGCCTACGCACGCGTACCTGCTGCGAGTGCGTCAGTCCGACAGTGTCATTCAGTTGACTAACGCGAGCGTGCCAATAGCTCTGGCCAAAATAGCTGTCGGCGCACTCCAGGGAGAGGACTCGCTCGAGGTGCTCGATTGCCGCATCGACATTTTTTGAGGTGTAAAGGCATGCGTTTCCAAGCAAGGCTTTCGTCAATTTCCCCATCTTTCTCTCTCAGGTTCATTATTTCGCCGCGGTGTTTCGTCATCGAACAAAAAGAAGAGCGGCACCCGTCCGCGTCGACAACAATCGTTAAGCTCTCGGGGCGGTATTCGTACCACTATCGCGCGCTGTCGAGTTCTTATTGTGCGCGCGGATTGCGACAGTTTGTGTCTCACTCTGTCCAATGTATCGGGCGTGCAATCCGGGCATGGGCCGAGCGGTGCAGGGTAAGTCTGTGCCCGCGATATGGCAGCCCATCATCCTACAGACACTATCCTTTTCGCTCGTACCGGAACATGAAGGTCCAGGCATACATGTACCCGTTATGCCTTGCAGGCTCAGCGACCTCCGACTTGAAACTTCAGAAGTAATGCCGCATACACCGTCGGGAACCCGGCCACGCGCTCTCGCGGCAGTGATACTCAGTACCGGCACTCACTACGACGAGCGCTTCGAGAAACGTCCTTTCGATGTCGCCCGCGACGCGCCGAACAAGAAGGGTGGTGCCGTCGCGCCTTATCGACGATTGACAGACACCACTCAGGAAAGAATGTCCAGTGAACTACTTGTGACTTCCCGACGCACAGAGTGTGACGCATCCCCGCCTGCCGCATTGCGAACCCGTTATAAGCGTCGGAATCGTTCGAGTTCGGGAATGCTTGAGCGACGCCTGATGTAAGCGGGAATGTCGCAAAGTCTCGTCACTTCGCCTGGTCGGTCCGACGGCGTCTCCGCCGCTGGTAACGTCTTCCGGCTGCGCAACGACACTTTCCATTTCTTCCGCAAATCCATGATTTGGTCCTCCATTTGTCGTCCTAGTTCGGGCGGTTACTGACGAGTGCATCAAATAGTGCCCTCTTCCTCAAGCGGCGTAGCGGACATGCTTTTCCTTGAAGAGATTGCGAATCACGTGAGGCTCCTTCTGCCGACGATGCAGATGACG
>NZ_FCON02000125.1 GCF_001544535.1 Caballeronia choica
GAAGAGCAGAACGCGTGGCAGGCGGTGCGCAACAACGTGCTCGGCACGCTGCGCGTCGCGCGCGCGGCGATCCGCCACGACGTGCGTCACTTCGTGCTGATTTCCACCGACAAGGCCGTCAACCCCACCAACGTGATGGGCGCGAGCAAGCGGCTCGCGGAGATGGCTTGCCAGGCATTGCAGCAGACGGCACCGCGCACACAGTTCGAGACGGTGCGCTTTGGCAACGTGCTCGGCAGCGCGGGCAGCGTGATTCCGAAGTTCCAGCAGCAGATCGCGAAGGGTGGGCCGGTCACGGTCACGCATCCCGAGATCACGCGCTTCTTCATGACGATCCCCGAAGCGGCGCAACTGGTGCTGCAGGCGTCGAGCATGGGACACGGCGGCGAGATTTTCATCCTCGACATGGGGCAGCCGGTAAAGATCGTCGATCTGGCGCGTGACTTGATCCGGCTGTACGGTTTTTCGGAAGAACAGATCCGCATCGTCTTTACCGGGCTTCGGCCGGGCGAGAAGCTGTACGAAGAACTCCTCGCCGACGACGAAACCACCATGCGCACGCCGCATCCGAAGCTGCGGATCGCCCGCGCCCGCGAGGTGCCGAATCACTTCCTCGACGAGTTGCTGCCGTGGCTGATGCAGCATCGCGTGCTGCCGGATGAGGAAGTACGGCGCGATCTGCGTAGATGGGTGCCGGAGTATCAGACGACGGTCGCGCCGGTCCTGCAAAGCGTGCCGACGATGCGCGACGTGCCGCGTCAGCAGCACGAGGCCTGATGAGCGCGCACGCGCGTTGAAGGCGGCGAGACGAGCCGCAGCCAGGGAAACGCGCGATGCAAACCGTTTCGATCTTGAGTTCGACTGCCGATCCGCTCGACGAAGTCTCCGCGCTGACCCACCCGGGTTCGCTCCTGTCGCCCGAGGGCGAGATCGTAGCGCCCTACGATCTCGAAGTGACCGACACGCCCGCCACTGGCTTCCTGGCTCTTTCGACGGTCCAGGGCATTCTCAATGCCAACTCCGCGACGTTCTCTCCCGACTACGTCTCGCATCGCAAGCTCCACGTGATCAACGGCATGGGCGTGACGCTCGGCGACTCGATCATCGGCCTGACCGCGCTCTTTGCGCTCAAGAGACGCCATCCGCAACTCGACATAAGCCTATACCGGCCCGCGCGTGCGCCGCGCTACGTTCAGCGTCTCTATGAACTCTCCGCACCTGCGTTGGGTAACGTCGTCGAACTGCCGGTCGCGCTCGATGCACTCCCACAGGACGACCTGAAGATCGACATCGGCAATCATCTCTTTTGGCCACAGTTCGCGTCGATGCCGATGATCGATTTCTTCCTCTGGGCGCTAGGCATCCCGCCTATCGACGTTCCGTCTGACGAGAAGCGCAATCACTGGCTCAAGTCCGTGCCGCTGCCGTCCTGGCCGAGCGATCAAGCCGGCTACGGGCTCTTCTGTCCGAACGCAAGCACGCCGGTGCGCAGCATTCCGCCATCGCTGCACCGGGAGATGGTCGCGCGTCTCCATGACGACTTCGGCCTGCCGGTCGTGGGCTTCGCTGCCGTCGATCACCCGCACTACACCGACATCACCCCTCTCGCTCCCGACACCGCCGACTTCCTGAACTGGGTCAAGCACGCCCGCTATCTGGTCACATCCGACACCGCCGCGCTGCACATCGCGGCGGGCTTCGACGTGCCGTCCACCGCGTTCTTCACGACAATCCCGCCGGCCATGCGCGCCCGCGACTATGCGGACTGCCATGCGGTGAGCGTTCCAGTGCCGGGCCTCGCCGGCATCCAGGCAAGTGCGCGCCCGGGCGATCTCGCCGCGCTCGAACGCGCGTATCAGGCGGTGCTCGGCGAGCAAGTCGGCCCGCTGCATCGAGCGCCGCGGATTGCCACATAGCGACACAACCCGCAGCGAACCGTCATACTATCCTCGTTGATTCCCGACCCCTGACCTCCAAGCCAACTTCGGAACTCACGCATGGACCGGTTTCTCGCGATGAAAGTTTTCGCGCGCGTCGTCGAGGCGGGCAGCTTTTCCCGCGCCGCCGATGCGTTGCGCCTGCCGCCCGCCAGCGTCTCGCGCACCGTGCAGGCGCTCGAAGCGCATCTTGGCGCGCGCCTCATCAACCGCACGACGCGCAGCATCAGCATCACCGAGGACGGCGACACCTACTACGAGCGCTGCGTCCGCGTGCTCGGCGAAGTCGACGACATGGAGTCGGCGCTGTCGAAATCGAAGACGACGCCAAGAGGCAAGGTGCGCGTGAGCTTGCCGTCGCTGATGGCGAAGAGCACGCTGATTCCCGCGTTGCCGGAGTTTTTCGCCGCCTATCCCGACATCAACGTCGAGCTGAATCTCACCGACCGGCAAGTCGACCTGGTGGAAGAGGGGCTCGACTGCGTGGTGCGCGTGGGCGCGGTGGTCGACGAGACGCTGGTCGCGAAACGCATCGGCTGCTATTCGCAGATCACGTGTGCGTCGCCGGGATACATCGAGAAGTACGGCGAGCCGAAGACGCTCGACGACCTCGAGCAGCATATCGCCGTCGGCTACGTGCTGAACAACATGCGGGTGCGCAACTGGGAGTTCGTCACCGATGGCGAGACGCGCGTGATCGCGATGCGCAATCTCGTCGCCGTCAACGATGCCGATTCGTACTTCGCCTCCGGGATCGCGGGGATGGGACTGATCCAGGGTTCGAGCTATTCGCTCCAGCCGTACATCGACAGCGGGGCGCTGCGGGAGGTGCTGCAGGCGTATCCGTCGTATCCGCGCGTCTTGTCGATCCTGTACGCGGCGAACCGGCATCAGCCGCGGCGGGTGCGCGTGTTCATCGACTGGCTCGCGGCGCTCTATGGAAACCTGCCGTTGCTGCAGGCCGACAAGGCGTGCACCGGCTCACGCTGATCCGGCGGCGTTCAAAGCCCGAGTCTTTCGCAGATCCACGGCGAGTAGTCGGCGATCATCGCCTCGAATGGCGCGCGATGCCCGTAAGCGATCGACGACACCGCAAGCAGCCCGATCCCGGCGAACAGCACGCGCGGCATCTTGCGCGGTTCGCTGAACAGCCGTTGCAGGAACAGGATCGCGACGGCGCCGCCGAGCAGCCACCCGGCGAGCACTTCGGCCGGGGTGTGCGCATCCTCCACGATCCTGCAGACGCCGATGGCCGCCGCGAGCAGCAGGCCGCCGATTGTTCCCGCGCGATGCCATCCGGCATTCACGCCCGCCGCGACCAGCGCGAGCGACACGGGCCAGACGGCGGCCGCGAGCATCGTATGGCCGCTGATCATGCGGAACTGGATGGCGGAAATTTCGATGCCGCAACCGGCGTAGAGAATCTTGCTGGCGCCGACGAGCGCCATGCCGATCGCAAGCGAAAGCAGCCAGCGCAGCGCGAGATGCTTGCCGGTCACGCGCAGCCAGATTGCGCAGGCCAGTGCGAGCGGGATCAGCAGGCCGGCATCGCCGAGGTTCGAAATCCAGATGATGTGGGTCATTGCGTGAGTTTTCGGGGCGGGGTGATGCTTATACCATTTGATGCGCTCAGGTTTCCATGGAACTCGTTTTCCTGGTGCTGATAATCCAGCACCGATGCAAGTTCGATAGAAGCCTGAGCATCAAACGGTCCAGACACCAACCCGACCCCGCCTCAGGTGCCGGGGACCATTCCCCTCACCGCGCCCCTCACTGCGTGTCCACCTTACGCCGCCCCGCGAGCCGATACTCGGTCGGTGAAATCGACAACCGCTTCCGGAAGATCTTCGCGAGCCCGTCGCCGCTGCCCGCGCCGCAGCGCCGCGCGATCTTGTCGACCGGCAGGTCGGTCGCGGCGAGCAGCATGCAACTCGCATCGAGCCGTGCGCGCAACAAATACTCCGACGGCGTCAGCCCGATCTGCGCCTTGAAGCGGCGCAGGAAATTGCGCTCGCTCATCGCGGCGACGCGCGCCGCATCGGCGATCGAAATCGGCCGCACGTAGTTCTCGCGAATCCAGCGCGCGGCGGCGTCGATCTTTTGCCGGACGCCACCGCTGTCGGTGTCGTCGAGGACCGTGGAGAGCTTTTGCCACGCGCCCGGAATCGAGCGTTCCGATACCTCGCGCGCGATCGCCGCGCCGTAGTCGCGCTTGATGATCGAAAGCGCGGCCGCGATCGGGCCCTTGGGGTCGTCGAGCGTCAGGGTCTGCTCGGCGATGAAGAGCGAGTTCGCGAGCGCCGACGCGGTGGCCGGTTCCTCGGCAAAATCGAGTGAGCGGTTTTGCAGCGTGAGATTGGCGGCCGCGAGAATCTGCGACCCTTCGCCGATCGCCTTCACGAACGGAATCTTCGGCGCGACGCGCCCGAGGCGCTTGCGCAAGACGCTGTCGTGGCGGGCGTGCTGCGCGCCCTGGCCGCCCGCGATGAAGAGCGCGTCGCAGTCGTTCATCCAGCGGTTTTCGAGGCTTTCGGTCCAGATGCGCATCGAACAACTGCTCGCGACACTGCCGCCATCGCTCGAAAGAAAGAGCAGCGAATAGTTCGGCACGTCGGCGCCCGGCTTGCGCAACTGGTTGGCGAAGAAAAACACTTCCGAGATCGAACTGACCTCGACGAGCGAGAAATCCTCGAAAATCAGAATTCCGATGCGCTTTGCCATGTCGCGCGGCGCAGCATCGGGTTCGGGCGAGCGCACGACCTGCAGCCGCCCCATGCCATTCCCGTATCCCATCGACAGTCTCCAGCACGAACCGCGTAGCGGGAAAGTCCTTCCGTATGCGTCGCACTATACGCGGCAGGGACCACGCGCCGTTACGCTAGTCGGAAAAAGGCGAGGTGTTGGCAGATGGTTTCGATATTCGAGTAATAAGCTGGCCTTTCCCGTAGTCGGACAAATCAATGCATGCCGGCACCCAGGTTCTGTCCCTGATGCCGGCATGCGCATGTGACGGCCAGCGGCACAACTCGAATGGGTGCGCAGATGCTAAAAGTGAAAAAGGCGGTATTTCCGGTCGCGGGTCTCGGCACCCGGTTCCTTCCCGCGACGAAGGCCAGTCCGAAGGAGATGCTGCCCATCGTCGACAAGCCACTGATCCAGTACGCGGTGGAGGAGGCGATCGCCGCTGGCATCACGGAGATGATCTTCGTCACGGGTCGCGGCAAGCGCGCGATCGAGGACCACTTCGACAAGTCGTACGAAATCGAAGCCGAGTTGCAGGCACGCGGCAAGCAGGCGCTGCTCGATCTCGTGCGCAGCATCAAGCCGAGTCATGTCGACTGCTTCTACGTGCGCCAGGCCGAGCCGCTCGGGCTTGGGCACGCCGTGCTGTGCGCGGAGAAGCTCGTCGGCGACGAGCCGTTCGCCGTGATGCTCGCCGACGACCTGCTCGATGGCGAGCCGCCCGTGCTCGCGCAAATGATCGACGTGTTCAATCACTATCATTCGTCGGTGATCGGCGTCGAGCAGATCGAGCGGCGCGATTCCGGCTCGTATGGCGTGATCGACGGCAAGGAGTGGGGCGAAGGGCTCGTGAAGCTGTCGCGGGTGGTGGAGAAGCCGGAGCCGGCGCTGGCGCCGTCGAATCTCGGCGTGGTCGGGCGCTATGTGCTGATGCCGCGCATCTTCGAGCATCTGAGGAAGCAGAAAGCCGGCGCGGGCGGCGAAATTCAACTCACCGACGCGATCCAGTCGCTGCTCGCGCGCGAACAGGTGCTCGCGCATCGCTTCAAGGGCAAGCGTTTCGATTGCGGCAGCAAGCTCGGCTATCTGAAGGCGACGGTCGAGTTCGCGTTGCGCCATCCCGAAGTGGCGACGCAATTCGAAGCGTATCTGCGCGCGCATTTCAATGCGCGCGCGGAGGCCGGCAAGGTCGCTGAAGCGGCCGCCAGCGACGCCAGCTCCGACGACCTGTCCGCCATGCTCGCGTGAGATGACCTACCTGAAATACGCCTTGGTGTTGTCGTGGACATCGTCGCGCCCGAGCAGTTCGTCGGGCAGCAGCCAGGCGTACTTGCTGTGCTGATCGAAGCGGCCGATCGGCACGGTGCCGGAGAGGCTCATCGCGTAGGCGAGCACGATGTAATGCGTCGTGATGCCCGGCGCGCCCGCGAAATTGTCGCCGTAGCGGTGCTCGTACACGCCGTAGAGCCGCGACGACGAACGCTCGACGCTCGCGACGCCGAGTTCGTCGTTGACGATGCGCGTGAACGCCGCATCGATCGATTCGTCCTTTTGAATCCGCCCGCCCGGCACGAACCAGGTGCCTTGGGCGGGGCGATTGCGCCGCTGTCCTACGAGTACTCGTCGGGTGCCGTCGGTTACGATCAGGTCGATCGAGACGAGCGGCGTCAGCCGGACGACGTCCAGAAAATCTGCCTCGCTAAGCATCTTTGCTCCGCTGTAATTATGTGTTCGGGCGTCGACCTCCCCGTACTACCGTGGCCGCGCCTCGTGTGTCTTTGGTTCTGCTTGTAGTGCCCTTGCAGTGCCCCGCGTTGCTGCCCATGGTCCCCTTCGGCAACGGCTGCGGGCGAATTCAGTTTAACGCGCGCCGAAACCGAGCACGTGCTCCGGGCACTGGCGAAATACGCCGAAAGACCGTTTTGGAGAGCCAAGGGGAACGCGGCCGCTGGCGCCTGGATTGGGGCGCAAACAACACCGGGCAGGCGAGCGCTACTGCCCCACATACCCCGCTGGCGTGGTCACGTTCCCGCGCATGACCTGCGCGTTATCGGAGACGACATACACCGGTGCCTCGGTGAGCACCAGCGCCACGCGTCCGTTCCTGTAAGGCATCGTCGACGGGTTGCCCATCATGTCGAACACCGTCACGTTCCCGGACTTGTCCGGCGCATCGACGACGAGGCTGTAGTTCACCGAGTAAGTCGAACTGAAGCCCTCCGCGCCGGGCCAGACCCCATTGCTGTGCGTCCACACCGCGGTAACGATCTTGCCGCCGTTCAGGCGCTGGAACGCATACGCATAGACGCCCTTCGGCGTGCCATTGACGGGGCCGAGCGTCGTCGTGCCGTCGATCATGCGCGTCATCGCCGCGACGCTCATCGCGGCCGGCTTCGGGCTGATCTGCTTCTGGCCGAAGCCGCCTTGCGGGTTCGCGAGGTCGAAGAAAACGCCGTAGCCGACTTCGGGCGGATCGGCCGCATAGAACACGAAGCTGACATCGGCGCCTTCGCCGAGCAGGATCAGGTGCGTGCGCGCGACCACCGCGCCCTGCGCGTAAAGAATGTTCGCGTTCGGATAGTTCGGGCCGTACTTGCTGCCGAGGTCGTAGCTCACGCCGGTCTCGGTGATGAACAACTTCGCGCCCGGCTTGAGCACTTCCGTCATGGTCCGCCGCAACGCGCGCATCGACGCGGGCAAAGCTTTCGACGGATTGCCGCTGTCGGCGAAGCGCTCCGGCGGATGCGACGGCGACGTGCCGATGTCGTAATACCCATGCGCGCTGACGCCATCGAGATATTTGCCGATGCCAAGCGGCGCGAGACGCCTGAGCCACTCGGTGTTGGTCGAGAGGCCCGAGAGCGTGAGGCCCATCACGACCGCGTTCGGATCGGTCGCGTGAATCGCGTCGTGCGTTGCCTTGTACATCGCGACGAGATTGGCGTCGGAGTCGCGCCAGGGCAGGCCGCTCTGGTAGTCGGGCTCCCAGGTCACCTGGTAGTAGTTGTTCGACTGCTGCGGGAAGTACTGCTTGCGCACGTTGTTCGACTCCTCGCCGACGCGCCTCATGTACGCGCGGTACTGGTCGAGCGAGGCGGGCGCGTAGCTGTGGGTGTCGGTGCGGGTCGGGCTCGCCCAGCCGGGGATGCCGTCGAGCTGGATCAGGCGCAGCAGGTCGCCCGGCTTGAAGAAGGGCGCGAGGTTGTCGGCGGCGGCGTTGAAGGTGTTCGCGCCCTTCGGCTCGGTCACGTACCAGTTGCGGTTGTCGTTGACCCACGTGAGGCCGAGGTTCGGATAGAGCGGACGATAGCCGTCGCCGGCACAGCACGACTCGCCGGGCTTCACGAACGCCGAACCCTGTCCGCCGAAACGATGCTGGTCGGAATGCGCGTAGGCGACGGCCGGCAGCGCCGCGGACACGTCGGGCAATACGCCGAACGACGCGATGCCCGCGGGCCGCGTGCCGCGCGCCATCAGCGTGCTCTTCTGCGAAGCGAACGTGGCGGAGATCGCGAAGTAGCCCGCCGTCTGCGTCGTGCAACTGAGCGTGTAGGTGCCCGCGTTCACCGCGACGGGAAAGCGGCCGCTCGCGCGCACGACGTTCCAGGCGTCGCGGATATTCCAGGTGAGCGCATCGGCGGATTTCGGGCGCGTCGTGAACGCGATCCGGATCGGCGTCGAGCGCGCGAACATGCGCGTGCCGTCGCTGCCGGGCGTGTCGGCTTCGATCGCGTCGCCCGTTTCGGTTGCCGCGCCGGGCGCGCCCGGCCCGCTGCACCGGAACTGGCTCTGGGCCGCAGACGGCGGCGGCTCGGCCTCGACGACCGGCGCCATCTGCGCGGGCTTGGCGCCCGGCCGGCCCTTCGCCACGGCGCTGCTCGCGTACCAGCAGCGCTTGTCGGCGCCCGGCGCGGGGTCGTCGAAGACGCTGTTGTCGCAGACCGTCTTGTCGGTGAATTCCTTCACGACATGCTGGCTCGGCGTTCCGTACATCACGCGGGTCGTGCCGTGGAACGAGCAGGTGCCGTATTCGGGTGCGCACGGAATCCATGTCGTGCCCTCGATCACCATCGAACCCGATGCCTGCGCGGACTGCGCCGCCGCACTGGCGGTTGCCTTGGCCGCGTTCGCCTCATCCGACGATGCCCGATCGCACCCCAACAACAGGAGCACGCCGATGCCAAGCAGCAGCGCGCCGCGCCGTTGTATCCGCGCGACGCTGGACTCATGCGACGAGAGGCCGGAAGAGAGCGGATCGGAGGCTGGAGTCATGAGGTCCGTAGGGTGAATCAATCGGGATTGCGGGGTCGAAAAGGGCAATCGAGTGCCATCGCCCGCGCCATGCTACGAAAATGAAACGTTTTTTTGATGTGCCCGGGGACAGCGCGCCGGACCCCATTCGTGTGAGCCGGGGACCGCCGGATCGGGATCGCGGCCAAGCCTGGCGTACCGGCGCGGCCTTAGAGTTCATCCTCCAGAGCCGCCTGCATGCGCCCTCGCCGCAGAGGAGCGGCGCGAGACAAAGCGCGGCCAGCCCAGCATAAGGCAGGCCCTTCGAACCCGCTAGCCGTTGCGCTGAAGGTTGGCGGACCCAGACAGCCTCGCTGTACCGTGCGCGTTCCGGCGCTCGCATCCGGCCGCCGCCGGAGGGGGCCGAGTATCAGGAGTGAAACACGATCAAAAGCGTGCATCGGCGCTGCGGCGTGGTGCGGGCACCGCGGTTGCGCGTCGGCGGAACTCCTCCGTATGCGGGGTTCGGGCACGCGTATTCATCTGCGGATTAATGCGCAGCCGCCGACGTTCGGGCAGTTGCATCGCGTCCAGGACGCGCGCGAAAACAGACAAAATGGGCGCTCTTACGCAGTGCCGCATTTGTCTAATGTCTGTAGGATGCTTCCGGACGCCGCGTCGCTGCGTACATGGCACAGGGGCACTTCAACTTCATGGTGCAACGCAACAACACAGGTCATACGAATCGAGTTCGTTATTCGCTTTGATAAAACCCGCGATCGTTTCAAACTGATTTAAGTCGATGAAAACTGCGGCCCGATTTTAAAATCAACCCTGATTAATAGTTAATCCCGATCCCGCCATTGGGAGGGTAATGAATTTCCCGTTAAAGTTGATTCAGTTCGGTAACAAACGTACCCGAAATGTTGAATCGAAAGAAAGGCGGTTAGCCGATTGGACATTTCAATGTTTCAGAAGTGAATCAGTTTTTTATGTCTGACGGTCGGGGAGCCACTTCCCGCAATCCTTGTCGGGGCTTGGGAAGCCTTACGCGACAAGGCACTCTGTCCGATTTGGCAGCCGCCACACGCAATCGGACTAGAAACTGCTCTATAGGGTCGTGCTCCGATTGCGGCGAGTGTTTAGAGAATGCACCGCCGTACGACCGGACTGAATTTGGGGCGGGGTATCAATGTGCGTTCCGCCTCACATCAGAACAAGTTTCGTGGTTTCAACACGAAAATCGCGAGCATAAAAAAGTCTGGATGTTTATGATTCAAGCCAGCGGACCTATTCCGCCAACATCTCGCTTCCATCGGTCAGCGGCAGCCTGAAGCAATTCGGGGATGGCTATGATGCACCGCAATGGCAGTGAGCGTTCCACAGGTTGTGGATCACGCATGTTGCAGAGGATGACCATGCCTTACGCCAATCTCGAACCCGCGGTCGCGGGGTGGATCCCCACCTCGACCCGAAGCTCGCAGTCCGAGGTGAGACGCATCGCAATCCTGTTGTTCGACGGCTTCTCGCTGCTGGGAGCCGGGATCGTCGCCGAGGTCTTCCATATGGCGAACGAGCTGTCGTCGGCGAAGGGCCGGGCCGAGTGCACGTACGACGTGCGCTTCCTCTCCGTCGAAGGCGGCAACGTGGCGTGCTCGTCCTCGGTTCGCGTCTGGACCGACGGACTCGATGCGCGCCACTACGGCGGCTTCGACGCACTGTTCGTCGCGGGCGGCAAGGGCGCCGAAGACGCGGCCGGCGACGAACGCATCATCGAATGGGTGCGCCGCGTCCATTCGAAGACGACGGTGGTCAAGTCGATCTCGGAGGGCCGCAAGGTGCTCGACGCGGCCGGCATCGGCAACGCCCACGAGACGCATGCGCGCTACGGCTCCTCGATGATCCACGTCGTGCGCGAGGAGCAGGCAAGCGAAGCGGGCGACCGCTACGAATCGATGAAGGGCGCGCTCCTGATCGTGAAGCGCGACCTGGGACTGGATGTATCGCGTGGCGTGGCGGAGCGGCTGATGCCGGGTTCCGCCGCGAAACTGGTGTCGCTGCTCGGCGACAGTGGCGCTGCAACGGCCGGCGACAAGATCCGGGCGGCGGCGCGCTGGCTGCAGGACAACTGCGAGCGGCCGATCTCGGTGGTGGACGCCGCGCAGGTCGCGGCCATGAGCGAACGCAATTTCCTGCGCCGCTTCAAGATCGAGATGGGCATCACGCCGTCGGATTACCTGCTGCAGGCACGGCTCGCCGTGACGTGCGCGCTTCTGACGGACTCGGAACTGCCCGTCGACAAGATCGCGCGCCGCAGCGGAATGGGTAACGGCGACCGGCTCGCCAAGATTTTTCGCAAGCGCCTCTTGATCTCTCCGACCGAATACCGGATGCAGAGCCGGCGCGATACGAGCGGCTAGGCCCGCGCAGTCATTGAACCGGACCAGGCGCTCGGCGCGCGGCGGTCCGGCGCAGAAGAGTCTAGAGCGGCATCCAAGCTAACGCACCATCTGGCAAGCAGGAGTCCTACGATGACGACAAGCGAAACGCAGGCAACGGATCAGGCAGGTTACGAGCGTGGGGTGGGGGCGGGGGCAGGCTCGGCCAGGTTGGCCGAGCCTTGCCGCTCGCTCGTGCCGGTCATTCTCGCCGGCGGGTCCGGAACGCGCCTGTGGCCGATGTCCCGCGAACAGTTTCCGAAGCAGTTGATCGGCGTCGTCGGGCCAGATTCGCTGCTGCAGGCCACCGTCTCGCGCATGAAAGGCTTTCCCGGCGACTGGAAAGTCGCGGCCGAACCGATCATCGTCTGCGGCGAGGAACACCGCTTCACGACCGAGGAGCAGGTCCGCGCGAGCGGCGTGGCGGCGCGCATCGTCGTCGAACCGGCCCGCCGCGATACGGCGCCCGCGCTGACGCTCGCAGCGGCGCTCGCGTTTGCGAACGGTGAGGACGCGATCATCGTGGCGATGCCGGCCGATCACTCGATCGCCGATATTCCCGCGCTGCATGCCGCAATCGCGATCGCGGCGAAGCACGCGGAGGCCGGCGCCATCGCGACGCTTGGCATCCCGCCGACGCGCCCGGACACCGGCTTCGGCTATATCCGCCTGGGCGGCGCGCTCGACGACGGCGCGCACCAGATCGACCGTTTCGTCGAGAAGCCCGTCGCCGAACTCGCGGCGCAGTATGTCGCGGCCGGCACGTACTGGTGGAACAGCGGCATTTTCGTGGTGCGCGCGAGCGTGTGGCTCGCTGCGTTGGAACGCCTGCAGCCAGAGATGCACAGCGCGTGCGTCGCGGCGGTCAAGGGCGGACGCACCGATGGCGCGTACCTGCGCCCGGACGCCGCCGCGTTCGGCCGCGCCCCGTCCGACTCGATCGACTACGCGGTGATGGAGCACGTCGGCACGCCGAGCGCGCCGTGCGCGGGCGTCGTGGTGCCGCTCGTCGCGGGCTGGTCGGACCTCGGCTCGTGGGACGCCGTCTGGGATGCGATGGAGAAGGACGAATCCGGCAACGTCGCGAGCGGCCGCGTGGTCTTCGAAGGCGCGACGTCGAGTTACGCGCGCTCGGAAGGCGGGCGCCTGGTCGCATGCGTCGGCACGACAAACATCATCGTGGTGGAGACCGACGACGCGGTGCTCGTCGCCGACCGCTCGCGCGTGCAGGACATCAAGGGGCTTGTCGCACGCATCCGCGAGCAGCATGCGCCCGAAGCGGACACGCATCGCAAGGTGCGCCGTCCGTGGGGTTTCTACGATTCGATCGATCACGGCGAGCGCTTCCAGGTGAAGCGCATCGTGGTGACGCCCGGCGCGCGCCTGTCGTTGCAGATGCATCACCACCGCGCCGAGCACTGGACCGTCGTGTGCGGCACGGCGCTCGTCACGCGCGGCGAAGAGCAGTTCCTGCTCTCCGAGAACGAGTCGACGTACATCCCGCTCGGCGTGAAGCATCGGCTGGAGAATCCGGGCAAGGTGCCGCTCGAGATCATCGAGGTGCAGTCGGGTTCGTATCTCGGCGAAGACGACATCGTTCGCTTCGACGACACGTACGGCCGCTGCAACTGAATACGGGAATACACGCAGCACAGGCAGCACAGGCAGCACAGGCAGCACAGGCAGCACATAAAAGAAAGGACACGGGAAAGGCAAACGGAGGATGCGGCGGTAGCGGGACGTCATCGGACAAGCGGTTCGGGGAGAAGCAAGATGCGCGATTTACAGGGATTACTGGCGCGGATGTTCGACGTCGCGATGATCGTCTGCGGCGCCGCCGTCGCGTCGCAGATTCGTTTCGACAACATCGAGGCACACCGCATCTACGTCGCGTTCGTGGCGTTCGCGGCGGCGTTCTCGCTTGCGCTGTTTCCGGGCTTTGGCGTCTATCAGTCGTGGCGCGGCCGCTCGAAGCTCGTGCTCGCGAGCCAGGTGTCGCTTGCATGGCTCATCGTGCAGGCGTGCGCGCTCGTGCTGATGTTCTCGCTGCACCGGCTCGACTACGTGTCGCGCCTGTGGTTCGCCTACTGGACCGCGATGTCGGGCGGCCTCCTGATCGCCGGGCGCCTCGTCACGCATGCGGTGCTCGCCCGGATGCGCAACGCCGGCATGAACCTGCATACGGTCGCGGTGGTCGGTTGCGGCAAGCATTGCGAAGCGATCGTGCGCAAGATCGACCGCTCGCCGGCCTCGGGCTTTCGCGCCACGGCCGTGTGCAACGCGACGCCGGAAGCGGGCTGGATCAACACCCGCGTGCCGGTCTTCGACGACATCGTGCCTTTCGTCAACTACGTGCGCACGCAGAACGTCCACGAAGTGTGGCTTGCCCTGCCGCTCACGCAGGAACGCGCGATCCTCAAGTTCGTCAACGAGTTCCGCGACGACCTGGTGAACGTGCGCTTCATCCCGGATGTGCGCAGCCTCGCGCTGTTCGAATCCGGCGTGACCGACCTGCTCGGCGAGACGGCCATCAACCTCGTCGCGTCGCCGCTGTCGGCGAGTGCGCTGCTGCAGAAGGAAATCTTCGATCGCGTCTTCGCGGCGGCGGCACTGATCGCGGTGGCGCCGATCCTGATCTCCGTGGCGATCGCGATCAAGCTGACCTCACGCGGCCCGGTCTTCTTCAAGCAGCGCAGGAAGGGCGCCGACGGCCGTGTGTTCACGATCTACAAGTTCCGCTCGATGCGCTTGCACACCGAGCAGGCCGGCGTGCTTCGCCAGGCAACGCGCAATGATCCGCGCGTGACACGTGTCGGTGCGTTCCTGCGCCGCACGAGCCTCGACGAGCTGCCGCAATTCTTCAACGTGCTGCGCGGTGACATGTCTGTCGTCGGTCCGCGTCCGCACGCTCTGGAGCACGACGACCTGTATCAGAAGGTCGTCTCGGGGTACATCCATCGCTACCGGATCAAGCCCGGCATCACGGGCTGGGCGCAAGTCAACGGCTTCCGCGGCGAAACGGATCGAATAGAAAAAATGGAGGGACGTGTCGCACACGATTTGTACTACCTCGGGAATTGGTCGTTCGGCCTCGACATGAGAATCATCGCCGCAACGATCATCAAAGGTTTACGCCACACCAACGCTTACTGACGCAGGGGACGACCAACATGCTCATTCAAAAACAAACAAGTACCACGTCGCCGGAAACGAATCGCGGCGTGCCTGCCTTCCGGCTCGGCGCTCTCGCTGCGGCTGCCACGCTCTGCACGCTCTTTGCCGGTTGCGGCCTGGCGCCGGGCATGCGCATGCAGACGCCCGCGACGCTCGTCGAAACCAGCAACGACGCCGGCGAACCGGCCACGGAAGTGAACATTCCGATCACGCCGATCGACCTGTCGCTCGTGCGCAAGATGCGCGCGCAGCAGCCGGCCGACGGTCCCGATCCGCTCGCATCACTCTTCGGCACGTCGGGGGCTTACAAGCTCGGCGTCGGCGACGTGCTGCAGATCACGGTCTGGGATCACCCGGAACTCGTCGCGGCGCTCGGCCAGCCGAACCCGAACACGCGCACGTCCGATGCGGCGCCGGGCTTTGTCGTCGATGCCGAAGGCAACCTGTCGTTTCCGTATGTGAACAATCCGATCCATGCAGCGGGCAAGACCGCCGAACAAGTGCAGCGTGAGCTTTACACGCAGCTCTCGAAGGTGTTCGTGAAGCCGCAGCTCACGGTGCGCGTGGCGTCGTTCCGCTCGTCGCAGGTGTATATCGACGGCGAAGTGCGCGCGCCCGGCTCGCAGACCTTCAACGACATTCCGATGACGCTCACCGAAGCGATCGGCCGTGCCGGCGGTTTCGCGACCACGGCGGACCAGAGCCGCGTCACGCTGCTTCGCGATGGCACGACGTATCACATCAACATGGCCGGCATGACGTCCAAGGGTCGCAGCCCGTCCGACATCGTGCTGAAGCCGGGCGACGTGCTGCGTGTCGATGCGCGCGACGAGAACGGCATCTATGTGATGGGCGAAGTGAACAAGCCCGCCACGGTGATCCCGATGAAGAACGGCAAGCTCACGCTGTCCGACGCGATCTCGCAGGCGGGCAGCCTGAACAACGAGACGTCGAATCCGAAAGAGACGTACGTGATTCGGAACGGCCAGTCGGACAAGCCGGAGATCTACAAGCTGGATGCGCGCTCGCCGACCTCGATGCTGCTCGCGAACAACTTCGAGCTGCAACCGAAGGACGTCGTCTATATCGACAACAGCGGCCTCGTGCGCTTTAGCCGTGTGCTTAACCTGCTGCTCCCGGCCATCAACGCAGGCCTGACCGCAGCCATCGTAACGAAGTAAGCCATTCGAACGGCGCGCGGCCCGCGCGCCAACCCAATGCAAGAGTCTGAATGAGTGAGCGACACCATGGCGATGAACTTTGATACACGATACTCGGACGTTTCGACGGGGGACGAGTTGCGATTATCGGACTATCTGGCGGCCGTTCTCGGCAACTGGAAGCTGGTGACCGTTATCATGCTCGCCGTGATTGCATTGGGGACGGCTTACGCGTTCCTCGCCCCGCCCACGTACCGCGCGGATGCACTGATCCAGGTGGAGGAAAGCAATAATAACAACAATAACAACAACGCCAACGCCAATGCGGTCCAGACGGTGTCACAGATGTTCGACGCCAAATCGACGACCGCGGCCCAAATCGAACTGCTGCGCTCGCGTCTCGTCGTCGAGGACGCGGTGCGCCGCATGCACCTCGACATTACCGCGTCGCCGCGCTATTTCCCGTTCGTCGGCGGACTGATCTCGAGCGCGTTCTCGGCGCTCAACAAGCCGATGCCGGCGGGCTACATGTCGCGCTTCGCCTGGGGCAACGAACAGATCGAAGTGCCGCTGTTCGATACGCCGAAGGAACAGTACGACAAGACGTTCACGCTCGTCGCCGGCGAAAACGGCAGCTACGTGCTGAACGACCCCGACGGCGTCGCGATCCTCACGGGCCGAGTCGGCCAGGAAGTCTCGGGCGCGAGCACGCTCGGTCCGGTGAAGCTGAAGGTCGACAAGCTGGTCGGCGCGCCCGGTTCGCAGTTCGAGCTGCAACGCGCCTCGACGCTCGGCACCATCGACGCCCTGCAGAAGAAGCTGACGGTGGCGGAAACCGCGCTGCAGTCGGGCATCATCGGCGTGAGCCTCGAAGGCGGCGACAGCAAGCAGGCATCGGCGATCGTGAACAACATCGCACGCCGCTTCGTGCAGCAGGACATCGAGAAGCGTTCGCTCGAAGCCGAGAACACGCTGTCGTTCCTCGACCAGCAATTGCCCGAACTGCGCAAGCAGCTCGACGCATCGGAACAGCGCTACAACTCGTTCCGCAATCGTCAGGGCACGGTCGACCTGAGCGAGGAAAGCCGGCTCCTGCTGCAACAGATCGTCGATAACAAGACCAAGCTCACCGATCTGCAGCAGCAACGCGCCGAACTCTCGCAACGCTTCACGGCGAACCACCCGTCGGTGCAGGCGCTCGATGCGCAGATCGGCGCACTCGCCAGTGCGCAGACGCGCCTCGGCAAGAGCGTGTCGGTGCTACCCGATACCGAGCAGACCGCGCTGCGCCTGTTGCGCGACGTGCGGGTGAACACGGAGCTGTACACGAACCTGCTCAACAGCGCACAGCAACTGCGCATCGCGAAGGCCGGCCAGATCGGCAACGTGCGCGTGGTCGACTTCGCCGAAGCCGCCGACGACCCCGTGCGTCCGAAGCGCCTGATCGTGATCCTGATCAGCGCGGGCGTGGGCCTCATGATCGGCATCATCGTCGCGTTCGTGCGCAAGGCACTGTATGGCGGCGTGGAGCGTCCGGAAGACATCGAGCGGCAACTGGGCGTGCGTGTGTTCGCGATCGTGCCGCGCAGCACTACGCAACTGCGCCTGCAACGCAAGGTCGGCCTGCGCCGCGAAGGGCTGCACGTGCTCGCCGCACAAGCGCCGGAAGATGCAGCGGTCGAAGGCATCCGCGGACTGCGCACGTCGCTGCAACTGCAACTGGAAGATGCGCGCAACAACGTCGTGATGCTGACGGGCTCGCGTCCGGAAGCCGGCAAGTCGTTCCTCTCGGTGAACCTCGCGACGCTCGTTGCCTCGACGAGAAAGCGCGTGCTGCTGATCGACGGCGACATGCGCCGCGGCGACATCCACTCGCACTTCGGCGTGCGCCACCAGCCGGGTCTGTCGGACGTGCTGATGGGCGCGGACGTATCGAGCGCAATCTTGCACGACGTGCTGCCGGGCGTCGACCTGATCACGAAGGGCTCGCTCCCGTCGCATCCGTCGGAACTGCTGACGAGCGATCGCCTCGGCGAAGTGCTCGACGATTTGAAGCACCGCTACGACCTCGTCATCGTCGACACGCCGCCGGTGCTCGCGGTCACCGATGCCACGGTGATCGGCAAGCATGCCGGCACGAGCCTGCTGGTCGTGCGCCACGGCAAGAACCAGGTGCAGGAAATCGGCGAAACGATGAAGCGCCTGCACCACGGCGGCGTGAACATGAAGGGCATCCTGCTGACCGACGTTCCGCAGTCGAAGATGCTGATGGGCAGCACCTACGCAGGCTATTACGGATACGAAAGCATCTCTGAATAGCGATGCTGGCGCAAAAACGCGGCGCGAGAGGCCACGCGCGCCGCATCGAACAGGCAAAAACGCGAGGTAAACGATGAATCGCAAAGTAGCTTTGATCACCGGCATTACGGGGCAGGATGGTTCGTATCTGGCCGAGTTGCTGCTCGCGAAGGGCTATGAGGTGCACGGCATCAAGCGGCGCAGCTCGCTCTTCAATACGGACCGCATCGATCACCTGTATCGCGATCCGCACGATCCCGATCAGCGTCTCTTCCTGCACCACGGTGACCTGACCGATTCGACGAGCCTCCTGCGCATCGTGCAGCGCGTGATGCCCGATGAAATCTACAACCTCGCCGCGCAGAGCCACGTCGCGGTGTCGTTCGAGGAACCGGAGTACACGGCGAACGCCGACGGCCTCGGCGCGCTGCGCATCCTCGAATCGATCCGCATTCTCGGGCTCGAAAAGAAGACGCGCTTCTACCAGGCGTCGACGTCGGAACTCTATGGTCTCGTGCAGGAAACACCGCAGAAGGAAACCACGCCGTTCTATCCGCGCAGCCCGTATGCGGTCGCAAAGCTGTACGCATACTGGATCACGGTGAACTATCGCGAAGCGTATGGCATGTACGCCTGCAACGGCATTCTTTTCAACCACGAGTCGCCGGTGCGCGGCGAGACGTTCGTCACGCGCAAGATCACGCGTGCGATTGCGCGGATCGCGGTCGGCCTGCAGGAAGACCTGTATCTCGGCAACCTGTCCGCATTGCGCGACTGGGGCCATGCGCGCGACTACGTCGAAATGCAATGGATGATGCTGCAGCAGGAACAGCCGGAAGACTTCGTGATCGCGACCGGCGTGCAGTACAGCGTGCGCGACTTCGTGCAGCAGGCGTCGGCTGAACTCGGCGTGCACGTGCGCTTCGAAGGCGAAGGCGTGGACGAGGTGGGCGTCGTCGACCGCGTGGAAGGCCGCGAGACCAAGCTCAAGCCGGGCCAGGTCATCGTGCGCGTCGATCCGCGCTACTTCCGTCCGACCGAAGTCGAGACCCTGCTGGGCGATCCTTCAAAAGCCCACGCGAAACTCGGCTGGAAGCCAGAGACAACGTTTTCGTCCCTCGTGAAGGAGATGGTGCGCGCGGATTTCCAGATCGCACGTCGCGATGCGCTCGTCACGCTGGCGGGCTTCAAGGCTCTCGAACATCACGAGTAAGGGACATGGACAAGAACGCACGCATCTTCGTGGCGGGGCATCGCGGGATGGTCGGGTCGGCGCTGGTGCGCCGGCTCGAGCGCGCGGGCTACTGCAACATCGTGACGCGCACGAGGGCGCATCTCGATCTGACCGACCAGGGCGGCGTCAACCTCTTCTTCGAGGAAGCGCATATCGATGTGGTGCTGCTCGCGGCGGCGCGTGTCGGCGGGATCCATGCGAATTCGACGATGCCCGCCTCGTTCATCTACGAGAATCTCGCGATCGAAACGAATGTGATCCATGCGGCGAGCCGCTGGAACGTGTCGAAGCTGGTGTTCTTCGGCTCGTCGTGCATTTATCCGAAGGCATGCCCGCAGCCGATCAAGGAAGAGTACCTGCTGACTTCCGCGCTCGAGCCGACCAACGAGGCCTATGCGATCGCGAAGATCGCGGGCCTGAAGATGTGCGAGGCCTACAACCGGCAGTACGGCACGAAGTTCGTCTCGCTGATGCCGACCAACCTCTATGGTCCGAACGACAACTACGACCTGCAAAGCAGCCATGTGCTGCCCGCGCTGATCCGCAAGGCGCATGAGGCCAAGGCGCGCGGCGAGCGTTCGCTCGCGGTGTGGGGCTCCGGCACGCCGCGCCGCGAGTTCCTGCATGTCGACGATCTCGCCGATGCCGCGGCCTTCGTGATGGAGAGCAGCGTCGTCGATGGCGTGTTCAATGTCGGCGTGGGCGAGGACCTGACGATCCGCGACCTTGCGCAGATGGTGTGCCGCGTCGTGGGCTTCGAGGGCGAACTCGTGTTCGACGCGACGAAGCCCGATGGCACGCCGCGCAAGCTGCTCGATGTGTCGAAGCTCGGGCAGATGGGCTGGACGGCCTCGATCCCGCTCGAAGAAGGCATCCGCGCGACGTATGCGGACTTTCTCGAACACCATGCGGCGCTTTCACAGACGGCGGTCGCGGTATGAGCACTCACCTGAACGCGGACATGCGCGGTTCCACTTCCAGGGAAGACAAGAAAATGACAGCGTCGGTCACGATCTTTCATAACGTCGTCTGGTCCCGTCACAAGGGCGCGGTGCTGTCCGCGCTGCACAACATCTCGGGGTCCGGTTCGATCAACTATTCGATGGTGCAGATCGCCGATACGGAACACGACCGGCTCGGCTTCTCGGATGTCGATTACTCGTTTCATCGCTATCCGATGAAGAAGCTCTATAGCGGCTGCTACGAGGACGTGCCCACCTGGCGCATGACCGCGCGGCTCACCTGGGAAGTGCTGAAGGCGAAGTCGGATCTCGTCGTGCTGCCGGGTTATCACCGCCCCGAATACTGGGGAATGATGGTCGCGTGCATCCTGACCGGCAAGCGCCGTGCGGTGTTCTGCGATTCGACCGGCCGCGACCGGCCACGCCGGATGCTCACGTCGATTCCGAAGCGCGTGTTCTTCTCGCTGTGCGACGGCTATTTCGGCTTCGGCACGCGCAGCCGGGAATACCTGATGTCGCTCGGCGCGAAGCAGGAGAAGATCTTCATTCCGTGCCAGGCCGCCGCGCTGCCGCGCTCGTTCTCGCCCGAGACAGCAATTCCCGATCGCGTTCACTATCGGCAGAGCAGTGCGCCGGTGCTCCTGTTCGTCGGGCGGCTTTCGGAAGAGAAGGGCATTGGCACCTTGCTCGATGCGTTCGCGGGCCTGAAGCAGCGGATTCCCGCAGCATCGCTGCGGATCGTCGGGACCGGGCCGATGGGCGACCCGTTGAAGCAGAAGGTCGCCGATATCGGCCTCTCCGATTCCGTGCATTTCCTCGGCAGCCTGCAGGACGCGCCCTTGTCGCGCGAATACTTCGGCGCTGCCTGCATGGTGCTGCCGAGCATGAGCGAGCCGTGGGGCCTCGTCACCAACGAGGCGCTGAGCCACGGCTGTCCGGTGGTCGTGAGCGAGAGTTGCGGCTGCGTGCCTGAACTGGTGATCGATGGCGTGACGGGTTACGCATTCCCCGCGGGCGATGTGGCGGCCCTGCAGCGCACGCTGCTCAAATCGCTGGAAGCGTTTGGGGATACGGCGGGCGTCGCTTCGCGCTGCGTCGATGTGATTCAACGATTCGACCCGCCGTCCGCGGCGGCGAACATCGCGCGCGGCTGCGCGCTGATGCTGATGGCTTGATGGATTGATGATTCTTTTTCGAGGAGAGGACGCGTCACTGCATGAGAGGAAGGCCAGGCGGAAAGGCTGTTGCATCCGCAGGCGATCGCCGGATCGTCCCGCATCACGATGCGAGGACGTCGGTGCGACGGTGAGACCGTCGGGCGAGGGACCATATGAAAATACTTATCTACGGGCTCAACTACGCGCCCGAATTGACGGGAACGGGCAAATACACGGCAGAAATGGCTGAAGCGCTGGCCGCGCTCGGTCACGATGTACGCGTCGTGTGCGCTCCGCCGTACTACCCGGAGTGGAAGGTCGCCGACGGCTTCACGTGGTGGCGCAGCCGTCGCGAAGTCATGCGCGGCGTGCAGCTCTGGCGAGCGCCGCTGTGGGTGCCGAAGCGCCCGAGTGGTCTGAAGCGCCTGATGCATCTCGCGTCGTTCGCGGCGGCGTCGCTGCCCGCACTCGCCGCTCATGTGCACTGGCGCCCGCAGGTCGTGATGACCATCGCGCCGAGCTTGATCAATGCGCCTGCCGCGCTCGCGCTCTCGTACGTGACGCGCGCACGGTCGTGGCTCCATATCCAGGACTTCGAAGTCGATGCCGCCTTCGATCTCGGCTTGCTCAAGAGCAAGGGCGCGGGGCGCATTGCGCTTGCGCTCGAACGCTGGCTGATGCGGCGTTTCAACGTTGTCTCCTCGATCTCCGACAAGATGATCCGGCGCGCCGTCGACAAGGGCGTAGCGGATGAGAGTTCGTTTCACTTGCCGAACTGGGTCGATACGACGGCCATCTATCCGCTTGATCGACGGAGCGAATTTCGTCGCGAGTTGAACATCGGCGAGCATACGATGGTCGTCCTTTATTCCGGCAACATGGGCGCGAAGCAGGGGCTCGAAGTGCTGGCCGAGACGGCTGCGGCGTTGGCCCATCGCGAGGATATCGTCTTCGTGTTCTGCGGCAATGGCGCGACCAAGGCACAGTTGCAAAGCCGGTGCGCGACCTTGCCGAATTGCCGCTTCATGTGCTTGCAGCCGGTCGAGCGGCTCAATGAGTTGCTGAATCTCGCGGATATTCATGTGTTGCCGCAACGCGGCGATGTCGCCGATCTGGTGATGCCGTCGAAGCTGACCGGCATGTTCGCGAGTGCCCGGGCGGTGATCGCAATGGCGCAGCAGGGCACGGAGCTTCATGATGCGGTGACGACGCGGGGTGTGGTTGTGCCGCCGGAGAATGTCGCGAAGCTTGCCGAGGCGATCGAGATGCTGGTGGAGGATCCGGCATTGCGGGCGCACTTTGGGGCTGAAGGGCGGCGGTTTGCGCAGGAGCGGCTATCGCCGGTGGCGGTGTTTGCGCGGCTTGAAGAGAAGCTAATGTCGGTGATTGGTGCGTGGCCGCTGCTGGAAGATGCCGAGGCGCGGCTTATCGATGTGGGTGATGTGCCGGATGCTCCGTATCCGCGAGTCGGCGAGCGGCCGGTGGTTCTGCATCAGGTGGAGAAGATTGAGTGAGGGAGGGGGGGCGCTGGCGCTTGGGGTGGGTTTGGTTGGGTTGGGGTTACGCCGTTTGATGCGCTTGTGCTTCCATGGAACTTGTATTCATGTCGGTTTATTTGCTCTGCCCCTGTCCGGGGCGGGACTCACTTTCTTTGCTGCTGCAAAGAAAGTAAGCAAAGAAAGCAGCTTCCCACCGCCAATGCTTGCCAGTCGGCGCAAGACCGTTATGTCTGAGTGGTCCAACCGGGGGAGTGTCGTTAGCGGGGTTTCATCGTTGTTGGCATGTAGAAGAGGTACGGGCATCGCACCGCAATAC
>NZ_FCON02000126.1 GCF_001544535.1 Caballeronia choica
CCGAAGCACCCGAAGCACCCGAAGCGCCCGAAGCACCCGAAGCACCCGAAGCACCCGAAGCACCCGAAGCACCCGAACCCAGCGAAGGCCCGAGCCCCCGCACCGAGACCGTCGCCGTGCGCCCGGCGATCATCCGGAAGTCCGCTGGCACCTCGTCGAGCGCGATGCGCACCGGAATGCGCTGCGCGAGCCGCACCCAGCTGAACGCCGGGTTCACGTTCGGCAGCAGGTTCGTGCCCTGCGTGCGGTCGCGGTCCTCGATGCCCGCGACGATGCTCTGCACGTGCCCGCGCAGCACGCCCGGTTCGCCCATGACCTCGATGTCCACCGGCTGGCCGATATCGATGCCGCGCAGCTTCGTCTCCTCGAAGTAGCCGTCGACGCGAAACGAGTGCATGTCCACCACCGACAGCACCGGCCGGCTCGCCGCCACGTACTCGCCGGTACGCGGCGCGCGGTCGTTCAGATAGCCGTCGACGGGGCTCACGATCGTCGTGCGTTGCAGGTTCAGGCGCGCGGTATCGATCGCGACTTCGGCGTCCGCGAGCGCGGCTTCCGCCTGCTCCACGCGAGCACGCGTTTCCTCGGTCGCCTCGCGCGCGACCAGGTCGCCGAGCTTGCGGTTGCGCACGTCCTCGCGGCGCGCCTGGTCGAGTGTCGCACGGCGCTGCTGCGCGGTCGCCTGCGCCTGGCGCAGCGCGAGCGCATAGCGCGCCTGGTCGATCACGAAGAGCGTCTGGCCGCGCAAGACCCGCTGATTGTCGACCACCTCGACCTGCACGATCAGCCCGCCGACGTCCGGCGCGACCTGCACGACATCGGCGCGCACGTGCCCATCGCGCGTCCACGGCGCGAACATGTAGTAGCCGATCAGGCGCCACAACACGAAGCCCGCGACCACCACGACGATCAGCGTAAGGAGGATCTGTCCAACGGAGAACCAGGTTTTTTTCACGTCATGAACCGATGGGAAAGGACGACGACAGCACCGAGCACCAGCACGTAGATGCCGAGATCGAAAATCGAGCGATGCCAGACGAACCGATAGAACCCGACCCGCGTGAGCACCGCGCGGATCACGATATTGAGCAGGTAGGCGACCAGCATCAGCACGAGCACGGCCGGCACGAAGACGCCGAAAATATCGATTTCGCCGATCATCGGGCGGACCTCGCGCGGGATGAGGGGAAAAGCGTCATGCCGTCGCCTCCGGGCGGGCGGGGCCGGACACGCCGCTCAGTTGGGGAAAGAGCGAGAGGCGCATGCCGACCAGCGCATGCTGCGCCTCGCGAAGCTGGCGCGCGGGCAATGGGCCGACGGCGGGCGCGCCCTGGCTGGCTTCCGTCGAGACGTGGGCGAGCGCCGCATCGATCGCGGCCCGCAGGCTCTCAGGCACCGGCTGCCGCGCGCGCCGCGCGACGCAGCGGTTGAAATGCTCGCGCACGCCATCGAGCACGGTGTCGATCGACGCGCTCATGTCGTCGCTCGCGCGACGCCGCACGCGCATCAGGTCGAGCGCGTTGAACGCGACGCGCAGGTCGCGAAAGCCCTCGATCGACGGATGGCGGTTGTCGTCGGTGGCGGCGAGGCGCGGGATCAGCTGCATCAGCCGGTCGAGCATGCGCGCGGCGAGTTCGCGCAGGTCGCCGTGCGGCGGCGGTGACGTGCTCAGCACCACGTCCTGCCAGCTCGAGCGCATCAGGCGCGCGGCCGCGAGTTCGGCGCCGAACGGACGCGTCACGCGGGTCCAGATGAATGCGAACAGCAGGCCCGCCGGGCCCGCGAGATTGCTGTTGATGAAGGTCAGGAAGTTGGCTTCGTAGGCGCTCTGGATGCTGATGAACGAGGCCGTGTTGACGGCGACGAGCATCGTCGCGAGATTGAACTGCGGGCGCGGGATCAGCGTGCCGATGATCAGGAACGGCACGGAGAACATCACGACGAGCATCGCGAAGTCGTGCACGTTCGGCAGGATCACGAACAGGTAGAGCCCGGCCAGCACCACGCTCGCGCAGGTCCAGACGAAGAACGCAAACACTTGCGGCGCGGGCTCGTCGAGCGCGGCGAAGAAGCAGCACGCCACCGCCGCGAGCGACACCGCCGCGGCGCCGTCCTGCCAGCCGGAGCTGATCCAGATGCTCGACGCGACGAAGATCGCCGCCACCGCCGAGCCCGCCGAGAACACCAGCATGCCGCGGTCGAAGTAGCGCGCCGAACCGCCGAGCCGCCAGTGCCTGAAGCGCGGCCGCCAGACGCCCGCTTCGCGCGCGATCAGCATGCGCAGCGCGCGGCAGTCCTGCCACACGTCGATCACTTGCCGCAGTCGCCAGAGCGCATTCGACAGCAGCGCGCCTTCCCAGGTGGCGAGTTCCGCCGTCTGCGGTTCGAGCGCGGCGATGCGTCCGCGCAGGATATCGGCTTCGCGCTCGGCCTCGTCGTTTGCATTGCTTGCGTCGAGCGGGGCGTCGAACCATTTGACGACGTCCGCGAGCAGCGCCGCAAGCCCCTCCGGCCGAGCGTTCGCGCCGCCCAGCAGCGCGGTCAGCGGATCGGCGAGCGCCGACACGATCGGCAGCAGCAACTGCATCCGGCCACGCATCGCGTGGGCGCGCGCGAGGATGTCGGGGCGCGTGTGGTCGTAGGCGAGCTGGCTCAGCAGGAATTCGAGCTGGTTGACGGTCGCGGCGAGCCGCTGGCGGCTCGCGGAAATCGCCTGCCCCGCGATGCGCCCGGACAGCGTCTCCTTGACGTAGAACGCGGCGTCGCGAAACCAGACGTCGGTGCGCTCGACGAGCGACGGCGCGAGCCGGTTCGGAAACACCGCGCCGCCCACGACGCTCGCGCACACGATGCCGAGCAGGATCTCCTCGGTGCGCGTGATGGCGAGATCGAAGATGCCGGTGGGATTCGTCACGGCGGGCAGCGCGATCAGCGGCAGCGTGTAGCCCGCCAGCATGAAGACGTAGGCGCGCGCGGTGCGGTCCGAGATCGCGAGGTAGAGGAGCGTTCCGGTCCACAGCGCGACGACGAAGCTGAAGAGATACGGCGACTCCACGAACGGCGGCACGAACAGCACCGCCGCCGAAGCGCCGAGCATCGTGCCGAGCGCGCGATAGAGCGCTTTCGAGCGCGTCGCGCCGACGAACGGGTTCGAGACGATATACACGGTCGCCATCGCCCAGTAGGGACGCGGCAGTTCGAGCCTGAGCGCGATGTAGAGCGCCAGCATCGACGCGGTGAACGTCTTGAGCGAGAACAGCCAGTCGCGCGCGGGCGGGAGCGTCATGGCGCGGTGTCCGGGCGCTTCGCGCCGTGGTGCGCCTGGCTCGGCGCGGCGGCGCGCTTCGGCGTCGCGACGCGCTTGGCCGCATTGAACAGGTTCAGCACGCGCAAGGTGGCTTCGAGATCGGCCCGGCTTACGCCTTCGAGGACCTCGGCGCGCAGGCCGGTCAGTTCCTTTTCGATGGTCGCGGTGATCGAACGGCCTTCGTCGGTCAGCGAGATGGTCTTGGCGCGGCGGTCGTCGGGGTCTTCGTCGCGGCGCATCAGGCCGGCCGCGCACAACTGGTCGAGCAGCCGCACGAGCGACGGACCCTCGATGCCCACGTGTTCCGCCAGCGTCCCTTGCCGCACGCTCGCGCCGAGCCGTCCCGCGATCAGGAGCGGCGCGGCGCACGCCTCGGAGACGTTGTACGCGGCGAGCAGCCCGTGGCTCGCGCGCCGCCACTGGCGTGCGGCGGTCACGAGCGTGCTGCTGACGGCGAGGCGCAATGCGTCGGTATTTTGCATGGCGCGCATTATATTTTGAGATACATTCGTTAGCAAGCTATCGAAATGGTCACGAGCGCGCATGCCCGGATTACATTGCGGAGCGGCAGTTCGTGACGATGACTCAGAGGAATTTTCGAGATGGATGCGCAAACCTTGCAGGCGTATGACGCCGATGCTCCCGGCTTCGCGAAGCAATGGCGCGAACAGCCCGCGCCCGATGACATGTATGCGCTGCTTGCGCGCTACTTCCGGCCCGGGCCGACCGTCGATATCGGCTGCGGCGCGGGCCGCGATGTCGCGTGGCTCGCGGCGAATGGCTACGACGCGCGGGGCTTCGATGCGTCCGACAGCCTGCTGCGCGAAGCGCGGCAGGCGTACCCGACGCTCGAATTCGGGCACGTCATGCTGCCTGGCATCGAGGGCGTCGAGCGGGGGCGCTACGAGAACGTGCTGTGCGAAACGGTGATCATGCATCTCGACCCCGAGGCGATCGGCACGGCGGTGCGCAACCTGCTCGGGTTGCTGCGTCCCGGTGGCACGCTTTATCTGAGTTGGCGCGTGACGGAACAGGCGTCGCAGCGCGATCCATCGGGGCGGCTGTATGCCGCTTTCGACAAACGTATCGTGCTCGACGAACTGCCGAGTGGCGCGGCTGTTCTCTTCGACAAGGAGGAGGTGAGCGAATCGTCAGGCAAGCGGGTGCAGCGGATGATCGTGCGCGTGCCCACCCCCTGACCTCACTCGAACGCGTGCGCGCCGAGCGTCTCCATCGCGATCCCGATGCCGCGCACGACGCAGGTCATCGGATTGGCGGCGACCAGCACGCGCAAGCCGGTTTCTTCCGCGAGACGCCGCTCGATGCCGTGCAGCAACGCGCCGCCGCCGGTCAGCACGATCCCGCGTCCGACGATGTCGGCGGCTAGCTCCGGCGGCGTCCTTTCGAGCGCGCCCTTCAGCAGCGTGACGATCTGGTTCAGCGGGTCGGTGAGGGCCTCGACCATCTCGTGGCTCGAAATCCGCAGCATGCGCGGAACGCCTTCGAGAAGGCTGCGTCCGGTAACGTCGAGCGATGTTTCCCGGCCGCCGCACACCGCGCATCCGACCTCCTGCTTCAACCGCTCCGCCGTGTGCTCGCCGATCAGCACGCCGTGCTTGCGCCGCACGTAGCCGATGATGGCGTGGTCGAACGCATCGCCGCCGACTCGCGCGGACGCCTTGTGCGCCACGCTCCCGAGCGCGATCACGCCAACCTCGGTCGTGCCCGCGCCGATATCCACGACGACCGCGCCGACGGTGTCGCGCGCCGACAACCCGGCGCCCAGCGCGGCGGCGATCGGCTTTTCGAGCAGGGTCACGCGGGCCGCGCCGGCGGCCTCGACCGCCTCCCGGATCGCGCGCCGTTCGATATGCGTCGCGTCGCTCGCGATGCTCACCGTCACGCGCGGCGAACTCGGCACGGTGCGCGCGGCGCGCGCCATGCCGATGAACTGGCGGATCATCCGCTGCGTTTCGGCGAAGTGCGCGATGACGCCGCCCTTGATCGGCCGGACGCCTTCGATATGCGCGGGCAGGCGGCCGAGCATCCGCTTCGCGTCGGCGCCGACGGATTGCGGCGCGCGCGTGGCGCCTCCGGTCGGCGGCGGCTGGCGGGTGCAGATCACCGATGCCTCGTTGAGCACGAGTCCCTTGCCGCGAACGTGGATGCGCGTGTTGGCGGTGCCGACGTCGAGCGCGATGTCCGCGCGAAAGGGGAGCTTCAATCGCCGTGCGAAAGCCAGTGCCAGTGCCATGAATGAGCCGGGTGGGTTGAGCGCGAAGCCGGGTTCGAACGCGCCGGATGCCGCATCGATCGACGACGCGGCAGCGACGATGCCATGCGGGCGAACGTGCGCCTCCAAACGTTTGCGCAGCGACGCGTGCCAGCCACGGACGGCATCAGAGCGGGTTAACGGGAGGCGCGGCGGAAACTTGAGGGTGATCAGGCGAGTTCGGTATCGGCGAGGCACGCGGCGATGGCGTTCCAATGCCGGCCCGGCCAATAGACGCGTCCGCAATCGTCGCAAATGGAGAAATGCTCGTAGCGGTCGTACACGGATGCGGGTACGCGCTGACGCACGCATGATCGATCGTCGATGCCGCGCAAGGTCGCGTTGCAATGAATGCAGCGCGTGAAAGGCCGCACGCTGCGCTTCAGGTCGAGCCGTTCGACAATCTTGCGCAGTTGCAGCACTGCCGTTTCGCTGTGTAGCAGGAAGCCGCGCGTGATGTCGGCGCGGGCGAGCAGCGCTCGCTCGCGCGCCAGCACGATACGCCGCTCGCGTGCCGCAATGCCGGCGATGGCGCTCGACGACAGATGCGCACCGCACAAGGTGTCGAATCCCGCCATGCGCAGCAGGCGGGCCAGCGCGCCAAGGTGCCCGCCAGTTATGAAGCGGGTCACGCGCAGCGGCGCTTCGCGCACGCAAAGGAGCGGCGTGACGTCGAATGCTTCGAAGACCGGATAGACCGCGATGCGGTCGCCTTCGCGCAGGACGCGGTCGAACGCCGCCGATTCGCCGTCGACCAGGATGAGTTCGATTTCATCGAGGCCGATGCCGAACGCCTCGATCACTTGCCGCGCCGTCGCGCCGGGCGGACAAGCGCGCTCGAATTCACGCCGGCGCAGCGCGGGCGCCAGGCGGTCGTTCAGTTCCTCGTAGAAGCGCAACGTCACGGTGACCATCGGTTCAGTATCGCACCGTGGCCGAGCCCGCGTGAAGCCGCGATGCGATCACCATTCAAGCCCGATGCAAGCGCAGTCCAACCCATTTCGCCTATCATTTGCGGCATCGCGCGTCGGACGAACCTGGCGGGGAAAAGACGAATGCTCAATGAATTCACGAAGACGGTCCTCGTGATCGTCGCCGGACTCCTGCCGATCATCAACCCGCCGGCCACCGCGCTGATCGTGCTCGGCATGGTCCCGCACGCCACCGACGCCGAGCGCAGCGAAGTCGCGCGGCGCATCGCGATCAACAGTTTCGTGATCCTGCTCGCGTCGCTCTCCATCGGCGCGTACGTGCTGTCGTTCTTCGGGATTTCGATTCCGGTGCTGCGGGCCGCGGGCGGCATCGTCATCGCGATGGCCGGCTGGAACCTGCTGCAAGCGCCCGACGACCAGGACGCCGAGCCCGCTCCCACGCCCAATCGCAGCGCGTCGCTGCGGGCGAAGTCGTTCTATCCGCTGACCTTGCCGATCACGGTCGGCCCGGGCGCCATCGCGGTCGCGATCGCGCTTGGCACCGGCTCGCCGCGCGGGGGACTGCTGCCGGTGCATCTGGTCGGGGTGGGCGTCGCGCTCGTCATTCTGTGCGCGAGCATCTATGTGTGCGTGCGCTTCTCGGGACACCTCGAACGTCTGCTCGGCACCGTCGGCACGCAGGTCGCGATGCGGCTCTTCGCGTTCGTCATTTTCTGCATCGGCGTGCAGATTTTGTGGCTCGGCGTGTCCGAGCTGGTCGAATCGCTGCACCTGAAGTAGGAAGCGGGCGGCGCCGCTTCCAAAGCGTGTTATTTCCCGTACACGTCGAAGTCGAAGTACTTGTCGGCGATCTTCTTGTAGGTGCCGTCCTTGATCATCGCGGCGATCGCGCCGTCGAGCTTTTCCTTCAGGTCGGTGTCTTCCTTGCGCAAGCCGATGGCCGTGCCCGGGCCGAAGATCGCGCTGTCTTCCAGCGTCGGTCCGGCGAACCCATACGGCTTGCCGCGCGGCGTATCGAGAAAGCCACGTTCCGCCTGCACGGCGTTTTGCAGCGACGCGTCGATGCGGCCCGACAGCAGATCGGCGTAGACCTGGTCCTGGTCGGCATACGAGACGACGCGCACGCCCTTCGATCCCCAGTGCGCCTTGGCGAACGTCTCCTGCATCGAACCCTGCTCGACGCCCACCGCCTTGCCCGCGAGCGATTCGGCCGTCGGCTCGATCTTCGAGCCTTTCTTCGCGACTAGGCGCGTCGGCACGTGGAAGAGCTTGCTGCTGAACGCGATCTGCTGGACGCGCGCGGGCGTCATCGACATCGTCGAGAGCACGCCGTCGAACTTGCGCGCCTTGAGGCCGGGAATCATGCCGTCGAACGCGTTTTCCACCCACACGCATTTCGCGTTCAGGCGCCGGCAGAGTTCGTTGCCGACATCGATGTCGAAGCCGACGAGCGTCCCGTCGGCCGCTTTCGATTCGAACGGCGGATAGCTCGCATCGACGCCGAAGCGGATCGTCGACCAGTCCTTCGCCTCGGCGACGGAAAGGTTGGAAATGGCGGAAACGGCGAGCACGGCGCCAAGCAATAACGTCAACAGCCTCTTCACAATGGTCCTCGTTGAATCGATGGGAAAAATCCAGGGCGCCTTACAGCGACTTGCGGAACGGCGCGCCCGAATGCTCGCGCAGTTCGTTGAAGACGATCTTCGGCCACGCCTTCTGCGCGACCTCGATCTCGGAAACGTGCGACGCGAGATAGGTCGGCGCATTCGACGCATCGAGCGCGATGCGCGCCGCGTACGCATCGGTGAAGCGGCGCAGTTCGGCGGCGTCGTCGCAGGTGACCCAGCGCGACATGCGGTAGCGCGCGGGCATGATGCGCACGTCGACCTTGTATTCCGCCGACAGCCGGTGCGACACCACCTCGAACTGAAGCTGCCCGACCGCGCCGAGGATGATCGAGCCGCCGAGCACCGGACGAAACACCTGGATCGCGCCTTCGTCGCCGAACTGGCGGAGCGCGTCGCCGAGTTGCTTCGCGCGCATCGGATCGACGACCTCGACGGTCTGGAAGATTTCCGGCGCGAAGAACGGCAGGCCGGTGAATTGCAGTTCCTCGCCTTCGGTCAGCGTGTCGCCGAGCCGCAGCGTGCCGTGGTTCGGGATGCCGATGATGTCGCCGGGATACGCCTCGCTCACCGTCTCGCGCCGCTGCGACAGGAACGTCACGACGTTGTTCGCGCGAAACGTCTTGGCCGAGCGCGTGACCTTCAGCGCCATGCCCCGCTCGAAACGCCCGGAACACACGCGAATGAACGCGACCCGGTCGCGGTGCGCCAGATCCATGTTGGCCTGCACCTTGAAGACGACGCCGGTGAACTTCGGCTCCTCGGGCAGCACGGGACGCTGCACGGTCATGCGCATCGACGGCGGCGGCGCGAGATCGACGAGCGCATCGAGAATTTCCTTGACGCCGAAGTTGTTGATCGCCGAGCCGAACAGCACCGGCGACTGCTGGCCGGCGAGGAACGCTTCGCGATCGAGCGCGTGCGTCGCGCCCGTGATCAGGTCGATTTCTTCCTTGGCGCGCGTCCAGCTCGGGCCGAAGCGGCGCTCGCCTTCTGCGTCGGAAAGCGCCTGCAGCGTTTCCACTTCGCCGCCTGCCTTGTCCTGCCCGGGGCGGAACAGGCGCACCTGGTCGTGCTGGATGTCGTAGACGCCCTGGAAGTCCTTGCCCATGCCGATCGGCCAGGTAAACGGCACGGCGGCCACGCCGAGGTGCTGCTCGATTTCATCGAGCAGGTCGAGCGGCTGGCGCACTTCGCGGTCTAGCTTGTTGACGAACGTGAGAATCGGCGTGCGGCGCGCGCGGCACACTTCGAGCAGCTTGAGCGTCTGCGCCTCGACGCCGTTCGCGCCGTCGATCACCATCACGGCGGCATCGACCGCCGTCAGCACGCGATACGTGTCTTCCGAGAAGTCCTCGTGGCCCGGCGTGTCGAGCAGGTTGATGACGCAATCGCCGTATTCGAACTGCATCACCGAACTCGCAACCGAAATGCCGCGCTGTTTTTCGATTTCCATCCAGTCGGAGGTCGCGTAGCGGCTGCTCTTTCTGCCCTTCACGGTGCCCGCGATCTGGATCGCGCCCGAGAACAGCAGGAGCTTTTCGGTGAGCGTGGTCTTGCCCGCGTCGGGGTGGGAAATGACCGCGAACGTGCGGCGCCGTTTGAGTTCGGAGACTGGCATGGTGTCGAGAAAAGCGAATGGGTTTGTCCGCGGGGTTCGTCTGGACCCGGTTCCTCGCGCGAGGCAGGCACGCGGCCCTGGCGCGGCTTGAACACGCGAAGGCCGCCGCTGTTAGGGGACAAGGCGGAAAAGCTGGATGGACGGGATGATACACGTCATCGACGCCCGGCCGGAAAGCGCCCCGCGCGTTCGCCGCGACGGCCGAGCGCACGCGAGGGGCTATCATGTGCGCAATTTCAATATGCGCCGCGCCTCGCAGGGAAACGGAAACGGCCCGCGGCAAACGGCTGGAGACCCTATGGCCTCATCTCAGGAAAGCGTCAGCATGGCGCTGTTTTGCGACTTCGAAAACGTGGCGCTCGGCGTGCGCGATGCGAAGTACGAGAAATTCGACATCAAGCCGGTGCTCGAACGGCTGCTGCTGAAAGGCAGCATCGTCGTGAAGAAGGCATATTGCGACTGGGATCGCTACAAGACCTTCAAGGCGGCCATGCATGAGGCGAGCTTCGAGCTGATCGAGATCCCGCACGTGCGCCAGTCGGGGAAGAACTCGGCGGATATCCGGCTCGTCGTCGATGCGCTCGACCTCTGCTACACGAAATCGCACGTCGATACGTTCGTCATCATCAGCGGCGACTCGGACTTCTCGCCGCTCGTGTCGAAGCTGCGCGAGAACGCGAAGAAGGTGATCGGCGTGGGCGTGAAGAATTCGACGTCCGATCTGCTGGTCGCCAACTGCGATGAGTTCATCTTCTACGACGACCTCGTGCGCGAGCAGCAGCGGGCGATTGCCAAACGCGAGGCGCGCGAGGAACGGGAAGCGCGTGAGGCGAACGAAGCGAACGCGAAGTCGAAGCGCTCCGGCGACGAAAACCGCCAGCAGAAGCACGAACTGGAAGCGCGCAAGGCGCAGGCCATCGCGATCGCCGTCGAGACCTTCGACGCGCTCTCGTCCGAGCGCGGCGAGAGCGGCAAGATCTGGGCGTCGGTGTTGAAGAGCGCGATCAAGCGGCGCAAGCCGGATTTCAGCGAGTCGTACTTTGGGTTCCGCGCGTTCGGGAATTTGCTCGACGAAGCGCAAGCGCGCGGGTTGCTGGAGGTCGGGCGTGATGAGAAGTCGGGTGCGTTTGTTTTTCGGGCGAGTTCGCAGGGCGGAGGGGAAGGGGTGAGGCCGCAGGCTGAATCGGATGGGGTACGGGCCGGGGCGAAAGCGGAGCAGGGCGGGAAGCGGCGCAAGGGCCGGGGCGAGAGGAATCAGGCGGTGGCTGGGGTTGAAGCGGCGGGTCTGGAAGCGCAAGGCGATGTGTTGGAAGCTGGGCACGGCGGGAATCGTCGGAAAGATCGCGATGGGCGCAGGCAGGCGCCAGGTGTTGTCGAGGCGGTGACGTCGCAGTCGCAAGACGATGCGGAAACGGAAGAACACGGCGGAAATGGTCGGGAAGATCGGGATGCGCGCGAGGAGACGCCGAGTGCTGCCGAGGCGGTGACTTCGCAATCGCAATCGGAAGACGGTGCGGGAGAGGCCGGCGTGGCGCCACAAGCCGAACCCGGCGGAAATCGCCGGAAGGACCGCCGCGACACGCGCAGACAAGCGCCCGCTGTAAGCGAGGCGGTGACGCCGGAAGCGCAAGCCGATGTGCAGGAGTCCGGCGCGGAGGCACACACCGGGCAAGGCGGAAATCGTCGGAAGGACCGCCACGGGCGCGGGCAAACACCGGCCTTCGTCGAATTTGTGGAATCAGACGAGACACAGGCGGCGGAATGGTTCGATGCCGTGCAGGCGCTGGGAACGGAGGCGGTCGAGGTGCCCGAAGCGCAGGACGATGCGCCATTTGCGGTCGAGCCTCGCGAACCAGCGAAGGCATCGAAACCGGCGGCGCGTCGCGGACGCAAGACGGCCGCGAAAAAAGCTGCCGCGTCCGCCGAGCCGACCGTGCACGACACTGCATCGACAGCATGGCTGTTTGCCGACGATGAAGCCGCCGATGAGGCGCCGCCGCCGGAGGCGGCGGACGCCACGCCGCCCGCAGAGCCCGGGAAGCCGTCGCGCAAAGCGGCGCGCAAGTCGGCGCCGCGTGCGCGTCGGCCGCGCAAGACGGCGGCTGGCAGTGATGAGTAGCCCGGTGCCGCGGGGGCCGTGCAGTCTTTCGCGGGTGCTTTGAGCCGACTCCAAGCGGTCCATCTCGCGAGTCGAGCGTCCCCCGACGCCGGCAGTCGTTCTAGCGGCCGCGCGGTCCTTCTCGCGAAGCAGCGCGCCCACACCAGCCCGTCCGACCCGCGAAAACCGGTAGTTTCCACAGCCGCTTCCGCCACCCACGACGGCTATCATATGCAAGCCTCAAGCACCCGCCCGTAGCGAACCGACCATGAACTCCACCGCCGACACTTTTTCACCCCGCGCGATCCGCCCGTTGACGCCGCTCGAAGGGCGCGTCGTGGGCGTGCTGGTCGAGAAGCAACTGACCGTCCCCGATACCTATCCGCTGTCGCTCAATGCGCTCACCGCCGGCTGCAACCAGAAGACCGCGCGCTCGCCGGTGATGAACGTGACCGAGTCGGATGTGATCGACGCCATCGACGGCCTCAAGCGCCTGAGCCTCGTGTTCGAAGGCAGCAGCAGCCGCGTGCCGCGCTTCGAGCACAACGCGGGCCGCGTGCTCGGCGTCCCGAGCCAGGCGGTCGCGTTGCTCACGGCGCTCCTGCTGCGCGGCCCGCAGACGGCCGCCGAACTGCGCACGGCCACGACGCGCCTGCACGGTTTCGCCGATGTCTCGTCGGTCGAGAGCTTCCTCGACGAACTCGCCGAGCGCGATCCGCCATATGTGGTGAAGCTGCCGCGCGTGCCGGGCGAGCGCGAAAGCCGCTGGGTGCATTTGCTGTGCGGCGAAGTCGACGTCGAGCAGATGCGCGAGCGCGCCGTCAGCGACGACGCCACGCCGTTCGCCGAGATCGATGCGCTGAAGGCCGGACAGAAGCAACTGTCGGCGAAGGTGGACCGGCTCGAAGCGCTGGTCGAGCGGATGGCGCGGGAACTCGGCATCAGCGTCGATCCGGGCGAGGAGTAAGCGCCGGCGACGGCCAGTCCTTTTCGGCTTGGGAAAGCCTTCGTTCTGCATTGCGCTGACGATTCAACTCTCAAATCTGGAGCCTTCATGCCGGGAGCCGGTCTCTTCTTCACCGCTGCGGGCGTCGGGCTCGCGGTTGCCGCGCCCGTCGGTCCGATGGGGATGCTTTGCATCCGGCGCACGCTGTCCGACGGGCCGCGCGCGGGTCTCGCGATCGGCTTCGGCATTGCGAGCGGCGACGCGATTTACGGCCTTGTCGCCGCGCTGGGGATGGTCAGCGTGTCGCAGTTCATGCTTGCCTACGACCGGCCGCTGCATCTCGTGGCGGGACTGTTTCTGCTGTATCTCGGCATCCGCACGCTGATGCAGAAGCCCGCCACCGATGCCGCCACGATGAACGGCGCGTCCGCCGGCGCGGCCCGCGCATTCGCGAGTTCGCTGCTGCTCACGCTGACCAATCCGCAGACGATCATCATGTTCGCGGCGCTCTTCGCGACACTCGCGCCGCGCGGACCCTTCTCGTCCAGCGTCGCGTTGACGACCGTGGTCGGCGTGTTCTGCGGGTCGATCGCGTGGTGGTGCCTGCTCGTCGCGATGGTGTCGGGCGCGCGCCATGCGCTTGGCGAGCGCGTGCGGCGGCTGATCGACCGGGTGGTGGGATTCGCGCTGGCGGCGTTCGGCGTGGCGGAGATTCGGCGGGTGGTTTGAGGGGTGGTGGCGGCGCGTCAACTATCGACAGCCTGGAGCGATCCGCTCCAGCTTCGTTTGGCGATCCGCTCAGCGACTTGCAATACGCAGCGAAGCGCATGATGTCGGCACCGGCATTGCGCAGATGGAGCGCCCTTTCTATCAGCAATCCCGTTAGCGCGCCGCAACCCGCAGAAGCGCTGCAGCAGGCGCCGGGCTATCGTCGAGCGCGACGCGCCACTTCGGAAACGTCCCCGCGCTATTCACGCGCCACGGCTGGCCCATCTCATCCACATACATCGCGCCTGCGTTGCGCGCCGAGCCCGCCGCCCGCCGCACCGCTCCCGGCGCATCGCGCTCGAACGACCGGCTGCCTTGCTCGTTGAACACCGTGGCAAGCGGACGCTCCGCCTGACCCGAACGACCAAGCGTCGCGAGCTGCGGCCCCGACGGCGCCCGCAGCACCGCATCGGCGGGCTTGCGGCCGGCGAGAATCGCACTGAGCAGCGCCGAGGGTCCGGCGGCAACGACCGCCGCCGAGTCGGCGGACGGATCGGCGGCGCGCTTTGCGGCCAGTGCCGTCGGCGAATCGAGCGCGAGCGGCTCGCTATGCGCGTCGACCTGCACGACGAGGATCACGTGCCAGTCGTCCGGCGTGTTGTTGTAGCGCGGCGCGAGCGACACGAGCCGCAGACGCGCAATCTCGAAGCCCGCATCGCGCAGCAGCAGGTACTTGGCGACGGCGAAATCCTTGCACACCCCGCTTTCCACGAAGAAACGCACCGGCGCGTAGTAGCTGCCGTCGGTGCCGTCGCGATAGCGGATTTCGTTGACCAGCGAATTCGCGAGCAGGACCGCCGCTGCGTCGCCGGCCTTCACGCGTTGTTCGCGCACCTGCGCGACGAGGCGGCTCCATCCGGCGGGCTGCTGCGTCAGGTGGGTGCGCAGCGCGTCGCGCAGACGCTGCACGCGGCCGATGGCATCCGACGACGGCTGGAGCTTCGCATCGGCGAGCGGCAGGAGAAACATCAGGTCGCCGACCTGCGCGAGTTCCGGGCGGATCTTGCGGTTCGCTTCCCACCAGGTGGCGCCGTTCAGGCGCTTGATGCCGGCTTCCAGCGCGCTCGGCGCGGCGGGCTGCGAATCCGTGTCGCGCAGCACCGTGGCGGCGTTGTCGTGGTGCGCTTGCGCGAGGCTGCCCGGCACTGCGGCGCTGCCGGTGGCGGGAGCAATCATCGCGGCCGCGAGCGACACCAGCAGGGAGTAGCGGATCAGTCGGGCGAGCAGCATGTTGAACTCCGGGATTCGTACCGGGTGCCGATTGGCGCCCGATTCATTCGAAGCCGGTTGATGCTGTTCAATTCTGCTCAACGCAAAAGCAACGCCGGTTCACAGCAGACATTGCACGTGGCGTGCCAATTTTATGTATTATCGTAAGTGATTGATTATGCGGGTAATTTCTCGCAAGCTTCAGTAAACGCGGAATGCGATGTGACGTGTCCCGGCCAACAGTCTCCGCCACCTGTCGGCCGCTTCACGACACTTGGCGGCCGCGCGCTTGCCAACCCCGATCGCTACGCTCAATATCCGCGAGCTACACTGCCCCGAGCGCAATGCTTCACGACTGAAGGAGAACCCATGCCGACGATCGACTTTGAAAGCTTGCAGCAACTGTTTCCCACCGACGCCGACATTCCCGAGGACGCGCGCCTGCCCGCGCCGATTCATCAACGCGTATCGCTCGTCGACGGCGAGCTCGTGCCGTGGGATGGCGCATGCAAGACCGTGTTGTCGCCGGTGTGCGTGCGGCAGGCTTCGGGCGAAGCCGAACAAGTCGCGATCGGCAGCTATCCGGTGATGGGCGAAACGGAAAGCGACGCCGCGCTCGACGCCGCCGTGCGCGCCTACGACCACGGCCGCGGCGCGTGGCCGACGATGACGGTCGGGCAGCGCATCGCGTGCATGCAGGACTTCATCCGGCGCATGGTGGCCGAGCGCCACCAGATCGTGAATCTGATCATGTGGGAGATCGGCAAGAGCCTCGCCGATTCGCAGAAGGAGTTCGACCGCACCGTCAGCTACATGCAGGACACGATCGAGGCGCTGAAGGAACAGGACAACAGCAACTCGCGCTTCACGATCGCGGAGGGCACGATTGGCCAGATCCGGCGCGCGCCGCTCGGCGTCGTGCTGTGCATGGGGCCGTACAACTATCCGCTGAACGAGACCTTCGCGACGCTGATCCCCGCGCTCCTGATGGGCAACACGGTGGTGTTCAAGCCGCCGCAGTACGGCACGCTGCTGTTCTATCCGCTGCTCGCCGCATTTCGCGACGCGTTTCCGAAAGGCGTGATCAACACGATCTACGCGCCGGGCGCGGTGGTCGTGCCGCACATGCTCGCGTCGGGCAAGATCGACGTGCTTGCGCTGATCGGATCGAGCAAGGTCGCGGACCATCTGAAGAAGCAGCACCCGAAGTCGCACCGGCTGCGCGCGATCCTCGGCCTCGACGCGAAGAACGCCGCCATCATCCTCCCCGACGCGGACATCGACCTCGCCGTGAAGGAGTGCCTGCTCGGCGCGTTGTCGTTCAACGGCCAGCGCTGCACGGCACTCAAGATGCTGATGGTGCACCGCTCGATCGTCGATACGTTCCTCGAACGCTTCGCCGCGCAACTCGGCAAGCTCAAGGTCGGGATGCCCTGGGAAAAGGGCGTCTCGATCACGCCGCTGCCCGGGCTGCATCGAACCGCCTACATGACCGCAGCCATCGACGACGCAAAGGCGAAAGGCGCGCGCGTCGTCAACGAAGGCGGCGGCGTGTTCTGCCAGACGCTCTTCTACCCGGCGGTGGTTTATCCGGTGCAGGAGGGCATGATGCTGTATCGCGAGGAGCAATTCGGGCCGATCATCCCGGTCACGCCGTTCGACGACGTCGAAACCGCGCTGCAATATGTGATCACATCGGACCACGGCCAGCAGGTCAGCATCTTCGGGACGGACCCCGCGCAAATCGGCGCGCTGGTCGATCCGCTCGTCAACCAGGTGTGCCGCGTCAACCTGAATTGCCAGTGCCAGCGAGGGCCTGACGTGTTCCCGTTCGCCGGGCGCAAGGACTCGGCGGAGGGCACGCTGTCGGTCACCGATGCGCTGCGGGCGTTCTCGATCCGCTCGATGGTGGCCGCCAAGCAGACCGACGAAAGCAAGGCGCTCCTCGATGCGATGGTCACGGACCGCAAGTCGAAGTTCGTCAATACGGGGTTCATTTTCTAGCCGCCGGGCTGTCGGCGGTGGATTCGGTGGATTCGCCGGGTGCAGCGAATGGCCTGCAACTTGCTTTTATTGCAGCCAGATGATTTTGGCGCCAGACCGAAATCCGGAGGTTGGAGGAGACAAATGCACAACGATGCCGGCCGTCATGTTGCCGTGCCGGGTGAGACCGCCTTGTGGGTAGCCGAGTCGATCTGCACCTCACACCAGCGTTCGGAGGCTTATGGGCTGACGACATCGGGCGCGCCCGACTACGACGTCCTGCCCGTCGCCGAGCTGAACCTGAAGCTGGAGCAGAACCGCGTGCTGTGCGTGCATGCGCTGCCGGTGATGGCGACGCTGCAGGAGCAGATCGTCAATACCCAGAGCATGATCGTGCTGACCGACGCGCAGGGGCTCGTGCTGCACTCCACCGGCGACGACGATTTCCTGCGCCGCGCCGAGAAGGTCGCGCTACGGCCGGGCGCCAACTGGGCCGAGGACCGGCAGGGCACCAACGCGATCGGCACGGCGATCGCCGAGAAAAGCCCGATGGTCATCCACGGCGAGCAGCACTATCTCGCGGCGAACCGCTTCCTGACCTGCTCCAGCGTGCCGATCCTCGATCCGTATGGCGAACTGATCGGCGTGCTCGACGTGTCCGGCGACCATCGCAGCTATCACCAGCACACGATGGCGCTCGCGAAGATGTCGGTGCAGATGATCGAGAACCATCTGTTCGCAAGCACCTTCGGCCAGACGTTGCGCATCCGCTTTCACGGGCGCGCCGAGTTTCTCGGCACGCTGATGGAGGGCATGGTCGCTTTCACGTGCGATGGGCGTTTTCTCTCCGCCAATCGCAGCGCGCAGTTTCAGCTCGGGCTGCCGCTTGCGGCGCTGCGCGCGCATACGCTGTCGTCGCTGTTCGGGCTCACGGTTTCGCAATTGATCGACCGCATGACGCAAGGCTCGGGCAAGCCGATTCCGCTTTGCCTGCCCGATGGCATCGTCGTGAGCGCGAACGTCGAGTATCGGCGCGAGACGGTGGCGTCGGACGCGGCGGTGAAGGCTCAGCAAGCGCCGCAAAGTCAGCCGGCGCCGGCGCGTACGGGCGCGGGCCACGCGAGAGGCGGCGGCCTTGCCCGCCTCGACACCGGCGATGCGCGCGTCGCGGCGGTGATTACGAAAGTCCGCAAGGTGATCGATCGCGACATCCCGATCCTGATCGCGGGCGAAACCGGCACCGGCAAGGAACTGCTCGCACAGGCGATCCACGGCGATTCGCCGCGTTCGTCGGGGCCGTTCGTCGCCGTGAACTGCGCCTCGATTCCCGAGACGCTGATCGAATCCGAACTGTTCGGCTACGAGGAAGGCGCGTTCACCGGCGCCCGCCGCAAGGGCGCGACGGGCAAGCTGCTGCAGGCGAATGGCGGCACGCTCTTCCTCGACGAGATCGGCGACATGCCCTATCCGCTGCAAGTGCGCCTGTTGCGCGTGCTGCAGGAACGGCTCGTGAATCCGCTCGGCTCGGCGAAATCGATTCCCGTCGATGTCGCGATCATCTGCGCGACGCACCGGGACTTGCGCGAGATGATCGCCGAGAACCGCTTTCGCGAGGACCTCTACTATCGGCTGAACGGCCTCGTCGTGAAGCTGCCGCCGCTGCGCGAACGCTCCGACCTGAACATCGTCGTCGAGCGGATGCTGCAACAGGAATCCTGCGGCGCGGGCAACGGCGTGCCGCTGTCGATTGCGCCCGACGTCATGCGTTTGTTCGAGCAATGCCGCTGGCCGGGCAACTTCCGGCAACTCGGCAACCTGCTGCGCACGGCGGCCGCGATGGTCGATGCCGACGGGGAGATCCGCATCGAACACCTGCCCGACGATTTCTTCGACGATATCGATCGCAGCCGCGACCGGGCCACGCCAGCCAGCACAGGCGTCGCGTCCGCGCCCGTCACCTCTGATGCGAGCAACCTTCAATCGTTCACGGCCGCCGCGATCAGCGCCGCGCTCGCGCGTCATGGCGGCAATGTATCGGCGGCGGCGCGCTCGCTCGGCATCTCGCGCAATACGATCTATCGGCGAGTGACGGTCGGCCGGACTCCCGGCGACGACGACGCGTGACGCGGACTGTTCCACCGGTGTTGCGACGCGGAGCAGCGTTGTTGCATTTTGAAGCAGCGCGCTGCCCCGCGTGAGACAGATGCCGACACACCCTGCGACGGCACGAAGCTTGCATGATCCATCGCGACCGCTGGAATTCGCCGGTCGATTGCTGTTCATCACAAAACCCAAGGAGATACTCATGACGTGGACCACCCCGGCTTTCACCGACCTGCGCTTCGGCTTCGAAATCACGATGTATATCGCTAACCGCTAGGCTTTCCCGAATGCGGGCACGCTGCATCGCGCAGCGTGCCCGCCCACCTCACTGCGCCGGGCGCGCGGCCAATGGCGTCGTCGATGCCCGAGCAACATCCGCGGTGAGCTTCGTCGTGCTCACGCCATAGCCGTTGGAACGCAGCAGGAACGCCATGATGTCGGCGTAGTCCTGATCCCGCATCTTGCCGGGCCGGTCCGCCGGCATGTTCGTCGTCATATAGTTGAACACCGCGCCGATCGTCAGGTGCGCCTTCGTCGTCGGCGCGAAGGCGGGACCGCGCAGCGCGGGGGCGGTGATCCCGTTGAGGTCCGGGCCGTGGCACTTCGCGCATGAACTCGCGTACAGCGTCTTGCCGTGCGCGACCTGCGCCTGATTGAACGCGGGATCGTCGGTGGCGGCGCTCACGTCGACCTTGATGAAGTGGCCCGCATCGGCGACACGCACCGCAGGACCGTCAAGATAGGCAGGCTTCAAAGCAGGCTTCGTCCGCGTGAGCTTGACGTCGGCGGGAAGCGCCCAGTCTTTCGTCAGCGCCGCGAGCCTGCCATCGGCGCTCATCGAAGCGAGTGCCCGGTCGACGCGCTTCAGCATCGCCGCCGAGTTCGGCCCGAACGCGAAGACGAGCGACCAGTCCGCATACGCGGAGCTCGCCGGCGTCACGGCGAACTGCTGTTGCGGGTGCTTGCCGCGATATGCCACCACCGCCGGATACCAGACGATCGCACGCCGCGCATGTCCGTTCGCGACGGCGTCGACGGTGGATTCGGCCGTATTCTCCAGATCGAGTTCGACGTCGCGCTGCTGCACGGCGATCAGTTGCGCAGGGCTCGCGTAGGTCGCCGCGACGACGTCCGGTGCGCTTGCCCGGGCGGTCCCGTCGCGCAATCCGACACTGACATACCCCGAGCGCAGATAGCCGGCTGAGAAGAGCAGCTTGCTGTCCGAGCCATCGGCGACGCTCGAACGCGGGAAGCCCGCGATCACATCGCAGTCTTTGCCGAGCACCTTGTGGAGCTCCTTCAGCGAGACGCCGTCGTCGTCGCCTTCGCCGATGCCTTCCCGCACGAACGACACGTCGAAGCCGGCGGTCTTGAACGCCTCACGGGCGACGGTCTGGTCGAGTGCCGTCGACGGGCTGCCGGGAAACGTGCAGACGCGCACGCCTGCCTGTGCCAAGGCGGGCGCCAGCACGACAGCGGCGGCCACGACGGCGCCGGCCAGTTGTTTCGAATGGTTCTTCATGGAGAGTCCTTCCTGAGGGATTCGGTGCTGAGGTACGCGCCATGCCGCGCGAACGAACGCGCGGACATGGCGATGGCGCAATCAGCCGTGCTGGAGCGCGAACACGTAGAGCGTGCCGCCGCGCGCGATCTTTTCGGCGGCTTTCGCCATCGGGCCGCCCCAGATCGGATTGGCGCCGCCGTAGCCGGTGAGGATCGCGACATATTCCTGGCCGTCGACCTCGAACACAGACGGTTGCGCGATGATCCCGCTCGCGAGCTTCGGGCTTTGCCAGAGGACCTTGCCGCTGGTCTCGTCGAAGGCGTAGAGATGGCCGTCGAGCGAGCCGCTGAACGCGAGGCCGCCCGCGGTCGTCGCGACGCCGCCGTTCCACGGCAGCTTGGTCCAGTGGCTCCAGACCTTCTTGCCGGTATTGACGTCGATGGCCTGCAACTCGCCATAGCCCTTGCTGCCCGGTTCCGGCTTGATCTCGAAGCCTTCGCCGAGATAGGGCAGCCCCTCCATGAAATTCACCGACTTGCCCGACAGCGACATGCACGCATGCAGCGAAGGCACGAACGCGAGATGCTTCTCCGGATCGTAGGAAACCGACCACCAGTTCTTGCCGCCGAGGAAGCTCGGACACGTCTCGATGGTCGTCCCGACTTTCGGATACTTCGAATCGTTCTGGATCGGCGCGCCTTCGGGCGTGTAGCCCGTGACGGACGTCGCCGTGACGAACGGCTTCGCGTAGATCAGCTTGCCGGTGCTCCGGTCGATCGCGTGGAAGTAGCCATTGCGATCCGCGTGGATGATGGCGTCGTAGTCCTTGTTCTCGTAGGTGATCTTCGCGAGGACTGGCGTGTTGACGCCGTCGTAGTCCCAGGTGTCGTGGCGCGTGTATTGGTAGTGCCACTTCAGGTCGCCGTTCTTCGGATCGAGCGCGAGCAGCGAGTCGGAGTAGAGATTGTCGCCGGGACGCAGGTCCGCGAGCCACGGTCCCGGATTGCCGACGCCCCAGTAGAGCGTCTTCGATGCGGCGTCGTAGGTGCCCGTCAGCCACGCGGGCGCGCCGCCGTGTTCCTGCATGCCCTTGGGCCAGGTGTCGCCGTATTTTTCAGTCGCGGCGGGCACGGTGAAGCGCTTCCAGAGCACGTTGCCGTCGTCGGGATTCAGGGCCGCGATGAAGCCGCGCGCGCCATACTCGCCGCCCGCGCTGCCGACGATCAGCCGGCCATCGAGCGCGAGCGGCGCGAGCGAGAACGCATAACCGAGGCCCGGCTCGAACATCTGTTTCTTCCAGACGAGCGCGCCGGTTTGCGCATCGAGCGCGGCGACGTCGCCGCTCAGCATCGCGACGTAGACGTTCTTGCCGTAGAGCGCGACGCCCCGGTTGATCACATCGCAGCAGGCCGTCTTGAACGATTCGGCGCCGAGCTTCGGCTCGTATTTCCAGAGCGGCTTGCCGGTGGCGGCGTCGAATGCGTAGACGTTGTCCTTGGGCGTGGTGACGAAGAGATAGCGGCCGTTGATGAGCGGCGTCGCTTCGAAGCCTTGCTGGAGTTCGGCCGGGAACTTGTAGCTCCAGACTTGCTTGAGCTTGCTCACGTTCGACGTGTCGATCTGCTTTAGCGGCGAGTGCGACTGTCCGCTGTAGGTGCGGTAGTAGGTCAGCCAGCCGGGGTCCTGCTGCGCGTTCGTGAGGCGCTCGTAGGTTACCGGTGGGTAGGCGTCGGCGGCCATGGCTTTTATGGCGGATGCGGCCGCGAGCGTTATCGTCATGCTTGCTGCAAGCACCTTCAGCGCGGGCATTGAACTCGTCTTCATCCCTGTCTCCTGTGAACGTCTTCGTCTAGTTGTCGCAGTGGGGTTGTCTGCGCTAACGCTCAAGGCAAGTCGTATGCCATTGGCGGGGAAGCCCGCTGGGCGGAGGCCTTTGGTCGCCGACGGCCGGAGCAGGTGTTGCAATCAGGTACACGGTGGGACGTGGAGTGTTGCTAGGCGGGGCATTGTCGCTGGCGCTTGGGGGTGGGGTTGGGGTTGGGGTGGGGTTGGGGTTGGGTTACACCGTTTGATGCGCTTGGGCTTCTATGGAACTTGTATTGTTTTTGGTTTATTTGCTCTGCCCCTGTCCGGGGCGGGACTCACTTTCTTTGCTGCTGCAAAGAAAGTAAGCAAAGAAAGCAGCTTCCCAACGCCAATCCTTGCCATGCGCCGCTAGCCCGTTATGTCGGAGTGGTCCAACCGGGGGAGTGTCGTTAGCGGGGTTTCATCGTTGTTGGCATGTAGAAAAGGCGCGCACGTCGCACCGCGACAGGGAGTGGACCAGCAGTCATTCATCCGTCCTGGCACTGCGTGCCCGACGACAGGTTTGCCAATCGTGGTGAATTGAAGCAAGCGACAGCACGAACGTAGGACGTAGATTCAGCGATGGGTTTTAGTTTTGC
>NZ_FCON02000127.1 GCF_001544535.1 Caballeronia choica
GGATTTCCATCGCCTTCCTCACAGGTCACTTGAAGATAAGCGAATAATGCCTTATTTTTTAACACAGTAGTACTAGGCCGCCCGGAGGAGATCGCCAACACGGTCCTTTGGCTGTGTTCCGACCTAGCGGGTTTCGCCATTGGTCATGCAGTCGTGGTGGACGGCGGACAGACAGCGGGCCTCTGATCGACGAATCACCCCAACGTTCGACCCGTGAACGCAATCTTGGAGACAGGTGCGTGAAGACATATCAGCTGTGGATCGACGGGAAGCCCGAAGATCCCGCGAAAGGCGAGTGGATCGACACAGTGAATCCCTACACCGGCAAGTCTTGGGCAAGGATTCCTCGCGGGACCGCTGAAGATTCGGCTCGCGCCGTAAAAGCCGCCAAGCGCGCGCTGGACGACAGCCCGTGGAGTCGGATGACAGCAACCGAGCGCGGCAAGGTGATGCGGCGCATAGGCGACCTGATCGTCCAGCATGCCGCGCAACTCGCCGCAACAGAGACGCGGGACAACGGCAAAGTCTTCTCGGAGATGCAGGGTCAGCTGAAAACCATTCCCGAATACTGGTACTACTACGGGGGGCTCGCGGACAAGATTGAAGGCGCGGTCATGCCGGTGGAGAAGGTCGACGTCTTCGCTTTCACCACGCATGAGCCTGTGGGCGTCGTCGCGGCGCTGACCGCGTGGAATTCGCCGCTGCAATTCCTGTCGTTAAAGTGCGCTCCCGCGTTGGCCGCCGGATGCTCGGTCGTCGTCAAGCCCTCGGAATTCGCGTCGGCGAGCTCGCTCGAATTCGCGGCGCTCACCAAAGAAGCCGGATTGCCCGATGGCGTCTTTAATGTTGTAACGGGCTTTGGCAACGAAGCTGGCGCTGCGCTCGTCGAGCACGAGGATGTTGCAAAGATCAGCTTCACCGGCTCGGACATCACAGGCAAGCGGATCTACGAGACTGCGGCGCGAGGCATGAAGCGCGTCGCGATGGAGCTGGGCGGGAAGTCGCCGAATATCGTTTTTGAGGATGCGGACCTCGATGCTGCCGCAGTCGGCGTCGTCTCAGGCATCTTTGGTGCGGCCGGCCAGATGTGCATCGCCGGTTCGCGGCTGCTCGTGCAGAATTCGATCAAGGAGCGTTTCACTGAGCGCCTGCTCGCTCTCGCGCGAGGTGTGAGGCTCGGCGACCCGATGCAGCCGGAGACGAACGTCGGGCCCATCGCAACGCCTCCTCAATATGCGAAGGTGCTTGACTACATCGAGATCGCAAGACGCGAGGGCGCCCGTTGCATTCTCGGCGGCAAGCCCGCGGCCGGTCCCGGTGTGACGGGCGGCCAGTTCGTCGAGCCGACCATCTTCACGAACGTCACCAACGACATGCGCATTGCGCAAGAGGAAGTCTTCGGTCCGGTGCTGTCCATCATCGGGTTCGATGACGAGCAGCATGCCGTGGCGTTGGCGAACAGCGTGATTTACGGTCTGGTCGCGGGCGTGTGGACCGCGAACATCGGCCGAGCGATGCGCATGACAAAGGCCCTGAAAGCCGGGACCGTCTGGGTCAATACATACCGGGCCTACAGTTTCATGATGCCGTTTGGCGGCATGAAGATGTCGGGCATCGGTCGAGAGAACGGAATCGAAGCGGTTCATGAGTTCCTCGAGACCAAGAGCGTCTTTCTCTCTACCTCCGAGAAGGCGCCAGCGAATCCGTTCGTGCAGCGGTAGCAGCGGTCCTGGTCATACCCGGTAAGACGCACTTACCACCACGCCGAGAAAATGCGACTCGACGCAGACCGTGCCGTGGCGCACCATAACCTTGCGCCGCGTTGTTTGTGCGGCCGTCGGCCGGGGACATCATCGGCAATCAAAAGTCAGGAGGAGATAAATGCGCATCGGGTATATCGGGCTGGGCGCCATGGGTGGAGCGCTTGCGCGTCATCTGATCGGCGAGTTTCCGTTGAGCGTGTTCGATTTGAACGAGAAGGCTGTGAGTGCTTTCGTCGAACTGGGCGCCACAGCAGCGGCAACCCCCGCGGAACTCGCGCGTAGCAGCGATGTCGTGCTGCTTTGCTTGCCGAGAAGCTCGGACGTCCAGGCGGTGCTTTTCGGTGCGAACGGTGTTGCCGACGGACTGGCTCCGGGGAAGATCGTCATCGATCAAACGAGTGGCGTGCCGGCTGAAACCAACGGGTTCGCACGTCAACTCGAAGAGATGGGCGTCGCATTGTTCGACGCGCCCGTCTCCGGTGCGATGGCTACAGCCGTTGCCGGGACCATTTCAATCATCGCTTCGGGCCCGAACGACGCGTTTCAGAAGACGCTGCCGGTACTGCACGCGATGAGCCCGAACGTCTTTCATTGCGGCGAACGCGTGGGTAACGGTCAAACCATGAAGACCGTGAACAATATGATGAACGTCAGTTGCCGCCTGGCGACTCTGGAGGTTGTGGCGATGGGGCGAAAGTTCGGCCTGCCCCTCGAACTCATGACCGAGGCGATCAACGCAACGACGGCTCGTAACTACACCTCGCAGGGCATGCTGCCTGCCATCGCGGAAGGGCGTCAGTCCACCAAGTTCTGGCTTGCGCTTCAAGTCAAAGACATCCATCAGGCGATCGGTTTGGCCGCAGAGCAGAAAGTCCCCATGCCAATAGGCGGCGCTGCGCGCTCGCTTCTGCAGATCGGCCTAAATTCACTCGGCAAAGACGCGCAACTCGAACAGATGATCGGCGTCATCGAGTCAATGGCGGATACCAAGTTCGTTGAGATGCAGAAGAATGTCGCGAACCAGGAGGCAAAGTGACTACGATTGGAGTAGCGGGAAGCGGTGATGTAGCCGCGTTTGTCGCGCAGGCATTGGCGAAGACGCATTCGGTTCGCATCTTCGACATAAACAATGGCTCTCTGCAATGCGAGGGCGCCGAACAAGCGAAGAGCGTTGTGGATCTGGCCAAGGGTGCAGACGTCGTCGTGCTATGCACCGATGCCGATGACGCGCGCGAGGCGCTGTTTCGCGACACGGACTGGCTGAAGGGCATCGACGTTGTCATCGACGTGGGGCAAGGTGACCCGGACAATAGCCGGTCGCTTTCGAAGAACTTGAACGACATCGGCATCACGCTTGTCGATGCACCTCTTCACACCGAGAACACTGAAGCGATTGCGGACGCATCGGCGATTTTCTTTGGTGGCCCGGCCGACGTGCTCGGTTCTGTGCGACCGATTCTTGAAGCGGTGTGCCCGAAGGTGATTCACTGCGGCGATGCCGGGAGCGGGCACGCGATGCGTCTGGTCGTCGCGGCAATTGCGGCATGCAACCGCCTCATCACCTATGAGTGCGCCGCCATGGGCGCCAAGAACGGACTCACGGTTGCAGATATGGCCACCGTACTGAACAAAAGTTCGGGTTACAACAGCGCGGCCGCGCGTGTGCTTCCGGCTCTCGCCGCGAATGGGCAAACGGCTGATGCTACGGTGGGCGACTGCGCAAACGACTTGAGGAAAGCATCGGCGCTAGGCATGCGTTACGGGGCACCGATGCTCATCGCAACGATGGTCCGGTCCACGCTGGATGCTGCGTCCCACCGACTCGGCGAATCGGCGAGTATCGACGAGTTGGCGACGATCTGGGAGATCGATGCGGGGTTGCCAGCACCAAGCTCCCATTGATTCTCCGATGAACTCTGCGGACAGCGGTTTGCGCAACTCAGTCTAACAACCAATACGGGCAACGGAATCCCCGAGGGAGCGAAGCAATGGCGCAGGCACTGCTCGGCTGCATCGCCGACGATTTCACCGGCGCGACCGATCTGGCCAATATGCTGGTGCGCGGCGGCATGCGCACGGTTCTAACTATCGGTGCACCGGATACGGATGTAAAAATCGAAGCCGATGCGCTCGTCGTCGCGCTAAAGTCGCGCACGATTCCTCGCAAACAAGCCGTGCGGCAATCGCTCGACGCGCTGGAGTGGTTGCGCGCACAGGGCTGCAGGCAGTTCTTCTTCAAATATTGCTCGACGTTCGACTCTACGAATCGAGGCAACATCGGCCCGGTCGCGGATGCGTTGCTCGATGCGTTGAGGGGCGACTTCGCCATCGCCTGCCCGGCGTTTCCAGAAAACGGCCGAACAGTCTTTCGCGGCAATCTTTTCGTCGGCGACGTGTTGCTGAACGAATCGGGCATGGAGAATCACCCGCTCACGCCCATGTCGGACCCCAATCTCGTACGGGTGTTGCAGCGGCAGACCAAGTCCATAGTCGGACTCATTCGATACGACATCATCGCGAAAGGCGCAGAGGCCGTGCGTGCGCGCATCGAGGAGTTGAAGGAGGACGGCGCGCGGATGGCCATTGCCGACGCAGTTTCGGATGCCGATCTGTACACAATCGGCCGGGCATGCCGCGACCTCTCATTGGTTACTGGCGGCTCGGGGATAGCACTCGGGTTGCCGCAGAACTTCCACTCGGCGAACCTGCTCGTGTACGCGGGCGATGCCGCCGACCTTCCGCGCATTGACGGCGGCTCGGTCGTGCTTGCCGGGAGCGCATCGAAAGCGACTAATGCGCAGGTGGCCGAGTGGTGTGCATCGCGGCCGAGCTTTCGCATCGACCCGATCGCGCTGTCTCGCGGCGAACCGGTGGTCGAGCGTGCTGTCGAATTCGTGCGCGGACACGATGAAACGGTGCTGATCTACGCCACGACATCGACGGACGAAGTGAAGCTTGTGCAGAAGGAATTGGGCGTTGAGAAGGCGGGGCATTTGGTCGAAACAGCGCTGGCCTCCATCGCATGCAAATTGCGTGAAGTGGGTGTGCGCAAGTTCGTTGTCGCGGGCGGTGAGACGTCAGGTGCAGTGGTTCAGGCGCTCGATGTCCGCTCGCTGCGCATTGGACCCCAAATCGATCCTGGGATACCGGCGACGCAATCCATTTGCGCCAAGCCGTTGGGACTGGCTCTGAAGTCTGGCAATTTTGGGACGATCAACTTCTTCGCCAAAGCTCTGGAAGCGTTGAATGGCGCGCAAGTGGCCGCATGATGAAGATGCACCTGATGTGGCGAAACGCCTTCCATTTGAGCTATGCAGGAAGACGCTCCACGAGGCGTTACCACTCTTGCAACATGGAGCGCTCCTAGCGTCTAGTCGCTACGCACCTCTCGTCAGTCGAAGCCGATCATGGCTTTGGTCTCGAGATACTCCTCGAGCCCGAAGACACCCATCTCTCGTCCGTTACCGGAACGCTTGTAGCCGCCCATCGGCGCTTCGGTGTTGCTTGTCGCACCGTTGAGAAAGACACGGCCCGCCTTAAGTTGACGGCCGACGGAACCACCTCGTTCCCGATTCGATGAGAACACGTACGCGCCTAAACCGTACGGCGTTCCATTCGCGATCTCGATGGCTTCTTCCTCGGTCCGATAAGCAATGACGGCAAGCACAGGACCGAATATTTCTTCCTGCGCGATGCGCATCTGTGGCGTCACGCTGGAGAATATGGTGGGCTTCACAAAGTAACCGCGTTCAAGTCCGTCCGGACGACCGACGCCGCCAACGCGAACGGTGGCGCCCTCCTCGATGCCAATCCTGATGTAGTCCTGCACTCGCTCGAATTGCAGCTTGTTGACCACTGGGCCCATGGTCACCTGCGGGTCGAGCGGGTTCCCCACTTTCACTGCCTTCGCTTCTTCCTGAAGCAATGCCAACAGTTCATCTTCTTGGCTGGCGTGAACCAGGATGCGCGTGGGCGCATGGCATGACTGACCGGAATTCGAAAATGCGCGTGTGACGTTCCATTTGGCCGCGGCGCGTAAGTCCGCATCGTCGAGAATCACGTTCGCCGACTTTCCGCCTAGCTCCTGCGCAACGCGCTTGACCGAGGGCGCGGCCGCTTCTGCGATCAAGACGCCGGCTCTGGTGGACCCGGTGAACGACACCATGTCGATGTCCATGTGCTTGCTAATAGCATTGCCCACAATGGGGCCGTCGCCAAGCACGAGGTTGAAGACGCCTCTCGGGACGCCCGCTTCGTGAAGCACTTCCGTGAGGTGGATGGCACTCAACGGAGTGAATTCACTCGGCTTGAGAACCACCGTGCAGCCGACAGCCAACGCATAGGCGAGCTTCGTTGCGAGAAGCTGAAGAGGCCAGTTCCACGCGGTAATCAGGCCGCACACGCCAATGGGTTCGCGACGAACCGTGTTGGGCCCCAGGCGGTACTCGAACTCGTATTCCCTCAGCGTTGCCAGTGCTTGCTTGAAAGAGCCGAGCGCGGCCGGTGCATGAATATTCTGCGAAATTGGCGTACCCAGTTCGAGCGTGACGACTTCTGCGAGATCATGTTCGCGGAGAACGAAGCGGTCGATGATGGATTCGAGCAGTTCGATGCGCTCGCCTTTCGATGTCTTGCTGAACGAGGCTAAGGCAGCCCGCGCGGCCTTCACCGCCAGATCAACGTCTTGCGCGCCGGCCAACATGACGCTTGCGATCGGGTCCTCGGTGGCAGGGTTCACCAAGGTCCATTCGCTACGGCTAAGCGGAGAAACCCATTCGCCATTGATATAGCACTTCTCGTACGATCGCATATGCTCTCCTGTTTGATATAGTCGGCCACGTCTCGCTTGGCGTGGCCTTGTAAAGTGTGTGCTTGTCTTGATCGCGGCCCGTGGACCAAGCGCTATTCGCGCTCAAGCGCCGAGATTCATGGCAGGCCGCCTGCGCTCTGGCGGAAAGACACACCAGCTCCCGTCGGCGTGGCGAAAGAAGATGAACGCTAAGGGACGGTCGTCCGCTGGTCCTTCAACACGCACGAACCTGTATTGCTCTTTGCGACCGTGGCTGAACTGCGTGACGCGTATTCCGTTCGCCACTCCAATCCACTTATCGACGAGCGTGCGTAACGATGTTCCCGAAAGGCTCACTGCTGTCTCCTGCTCTACGTCGACGCCGAAGCGCCTGGCCATCAGCCGCATCCAAAGCGACGATGATAGAAGTTTGAAATCGCACAGACGTTGGGTCAAGTCAGCTATTATGGTGCCCTGGTAAGCGGCGCTAACCGACACGAAGAATCATGAGCGTCATGCTGAGACAACGCCCGCGCCCGTTGAAGCTCCAGTCTTTCTAACAGGCCGAGTTGAAGGAGACACAATAGAGATGGAACTTCGGCATCTTCGATATTTCATTGCGGCCGCGGAAGAAGAGCACTTTGGACGGGCCGCCGTGCGATTACACATCACCCGACCCGCCGTCTCGCAGATCATCGCCGACCTAGAAGGCGAACTCGGAACACCACTTTTCGAACGGCTCGCGCACACGGTAAAGCTCACTGCGGCCGGGCGCACGCTGTTGCCCCAGCTCGTGCGGGTCATGGACGATTTGAACGAAGCGATCATCCTGACCAAACGTGTTGGACATGGCATGACAGGGACGCTGCGTATCGGATACGGATCGCTGACTCTGATGCATTCGATCTTTCGCGCCGCAGTCAAGCAATTCCGCGAGACGTATCCGGAGATCAGTCTTTCGCTGGTCGAACTCTCGACCTCGCTACAACCTAAGGCTCTCGCAGCGGGTAAGATCGATGCCGGCTTCATGCACTTGGGGCCAAGTCCGCATCCGGGCAAGCGGCGCACTGAGATCAACATCGAGCGCGAAGGCATCGTTCTCGATTCGCTGTGCATCCAGACCGGCCACCTGGGTGTCGCGGTTTCAAACGACCATCGATTTGCGCAGAGGAAGTCGCTTATGCTCGCCGATCTAGCGGACGAAGGGTTCGTAGTCGATCCAAAGTCCAGCAGTAGTCTGAGCTATGGGCAGTTGCATGCGTTCTGCCAGGCAGCCGGGTTCGAGCCGAACATCGTCCAGGAGGTGAGCACGATCGCCTCGCAACTCAACCTTATTTCCGTCGGCATGGGCATCGGATTGGCGGTCATGGGCAAGAACTTCCAGTATCCGAGCGACCTGACGGTCATCCCACTGACGAACCTGGACTATTCAACTCGCTTTATCTTCGGATGGGTACGCAGGCAGAACGATCCGATTTTGGACAAGATGATCGAGATCGTGAATAACCTGTCGAAGTAGTCGGGTTGGCGTTGTAGGGCGCGACGCAACTGGGGCCTTCAATCTCGCCCCAGCGCGCACGTTCTCTCAGCGTTGCAACACTTCCGGATTGATCATATTTGACTTTAACGTGCCGTTCAGCGCGCTGATGAGGTTCTCGGCAGCGTTCTTGTTCATTGCGCGTCGCGTCTCCTGTGTGGCGGATCCGATATGCGGCAACGTCACCACGTTGTTCATCTTCAGGAGCGGCGACTCGACCGAGAGCGGCTCTTCCAGATAGACATCGAGCCCTGCGCCGGCAATGGTGCCGTCTTTGAGCGCCTCGACGAGCGCCGCTTCGTCGACGATCTGCCCGCGCGATGCATTGATCAAAAACGCGCTGCGCTTCATCGCCTTCAGTTGCGGCGTCCCGATGAGGTTGCGCGTCTCCGCGGTCAAGGGCGGCTGTAACAACACGAAGTCGGACGTGCTGAGAAGTTCCTCCAGTTCCACCTTTTTCGCTCCGTACTCGCGTTCAGCGCGCTCGTTGACGCCGTGGCCTACGTACAGAACCTTCATCTCGAAGCCCAAGGCAGCGCGCCGGGCGACCGACGTTCCGATACGGCCCAGCCCAACGATACCCAGCGTCTTGTGATGAACATCCACGCCAAACTTATCCTCACCGATTTTCTTGGTCCACTTTCCAGCCTTCACGAACGCATCGAGTTCGGCGAGGCGCCGGGCCGTGAGCAAAACCAGCGAAAACGCAGTGTCGGCGGTCGACTCCGTAAGGACATCCGGCGTATTGGTCAGCAAGATGCCGTGTTGATTCAGATAATCGATATCGAAGGCATCGAATCCCACCGAGACGGTGGATAACACCTTCAGACGTGTCGCGCCCGCGAGCGTTTCCGCGTTCATCTTCACGCCGGTTCCGATGGCGCCGTCAGCGTCCTTGAGCGCGTCGATTAGCGCGTTTGGCTGCTTCGGATCGACGATTGCAACATCCGCGTGAGAACGCAGATACTCAATCGTTTCCTCGGGCAGCGGCTTATAAACTACGATTTTGTTCATTAGCAAGATCCTTGAAGGACAGCAGTCAGAGGTCGCGCATCATCGCGGCCTTGGCGCTTGCTCCGCTCACCAGAAATGAGATGTCGGTGCCAGTCGAGACATATCGCGCGCCCATTTCCACGAACTGCGCGACGAGTTTCGGATGAGCATTGAGGCCGCCGACACCGAGGTGCTTGCCGTGCTTTCGACATGCAGCAATGCCCTTGGTGTAAGCATCGCGCACGCTCTCATGCTCGAACTGACCCGCAATGCCAAGCGATGCGCACAGGTCGTTGGTCCCGATGAAGAGCAGGTCCACGCCTTCGATCGCGGCAATCTCGTCAATCACGTCGAGCGCTTCCTTTGTCTCGATCATGATGACGACCATCGTCGCGTCGTTGACTGCCTCACCCACTTCGGAAGTCGGAAACGAGCGAAAGCCCATGTGCGGCAGCACGCCGCCGTGAGAGCGTTCGCCCAGCGGCGGAAACCTGGCCGCACGAACGACCTGCCTCGCCTGCTCGGCGGTCTCGACATGCGGCGCAATGACCCCCAGCGCGCCACCGTCCAGAATGCGGGCGATCACATCCGACGTGAGATTCGGCAGGCGAACGAATGGCGCGATACCTGCGTTCATGGCCGAGATACAGATTTGGCTCGTCGTTTCCATCGACAGCGTGCTGTGCTCTAGGTCAATGTAAAACGTATCGAAACCCGCAGTTTTGGCAATCGTTACGATCTCAGCCGTTCTGACCAGTCGAACCGTCATGGAGAGCGCCACTTCATCGCGCGCCAGTTTCTCCTTCACGACGTTTCTAACTAGTTCCCGCGCGGTTACTTTCATGTTGTCCCCTCGAGTACACAAGAAGCGCTTGCGCGCTTTCCGTTTAGCGCATGTTGGCGAGTGCTCGCTTGAGCGCTGCGACACCGCTTTGCGGGCTGGATAGCACAGGGATGCGCACGCCCTGCAACTGCGGAACGAGTCGCGCCATTGAAGCCTGCGCCAACACAACCACGTCGACCTGCTCCGTCAGAGCCGAGATCGTGCCCTTCACGATCTCGTCATGTTTCGCGGCGTCGCCACTAAGCAGCGCCTCGAACGCGCCTTCCGCGATCCGCTCCGTCACGTCAATCGTGCGGCCTAGTTCGGCCGCCTTTTTCTTGATCAGTCGCACGGTCGGTTCGAGCGTCGTCGAAACAGTTGCGACGACGCCGATTCGGCGGCCAATCGAACTCGCTTCCTCGGCCATCGCCTCATCGATTTTGACGATCGGGGTTGTAACGAAGTGGCGGACGTAGTCAACTGCCTCGCCAACCGAGGAGCATGCGTTCAAAATAATGTCGGCATGCATCGCTTGTGCATTGGACATGTATGAGTTGATTCGACTGGCAACTTCGGGCGTCAGATGCCCGGCAGTTCGTACATCGGCAAGCAAGCTGTCGTCAATAATATTTATGACGCGCGCCTCAGGAATTTGCTCACTGATTTGCTCCTTGATTGGCTGAACTGTAACCGGTCCGGTGTGAATTACGGCAATCGTAGTCATAGCCTAAGAGGGTTCCGTATAAAAGCAACGTTAGACGATATGCTTTGTTTGACAGTAGCGTCAGAATGTTGGCATCACGATACGGAAAAATTCCGTTTCCTCTACCGCCCTGAGCGGCACAGGACCTTCGTTCGCGGCGAACTCAAACGCCGAGTGAAGACCGTACTCTTTGCCTTCAAGGCTGATCTTGCCCTTACTCAGGAAGAGCAACTCGATGGACGGTTGCAACCCTGCGGGAAACGACGCCCCGGCTTCCACCTTCACAAAACCGATTCGTGTATTGCGTTCCGTAAACGAGCCGAGCCATTTTGAAAAGACGCCATTCGTCGGTTCTGGAATCCAGGCATAATTCGCCGGGTTCATCAGTACAAGGTCGTTGTATCGCGGCTGAGCATATTCCAGCTTGCGACCCATCACTTGTTCGAAGCAGGCCTCAAACCCGTCCTGATTATGCTTCTTGCCCGACTCGTCATACCAAGTGTAGATACCGTCCTTAAATTCGCCTTTGGTTTTGAGCAACTGATTCGCCGCCTCACGCTCTTCGACGCTGACGAATCCGTACCCTTGCGCGCCACCTAACTGGCAGACCATCATCTCCAAGCCTTCGGGACGGTCTTGCGGTCCGTAGTACACGCTTTCTGGGAAGTACCCAACCCAACCTTCGGGCATGCTCTTACCCTGTCCGTACGGGAAGCTGCCTTTGATGACGTAGCGAATCTGATCGAAGTTGTGACGGTGACTTGGCGCTGTCCAGCCGCCGGCGCCCGTCCGGCCCACATTAATCAAATAATTGTTGGGAGAGCCGGGCTTTCCTTGCAACAAGAACTTCTGCTCAAGGACCCCTTCCCGCATGTTGCTTCCGATCCTGCCGAAGTCTGTCGACGACGCTTCTGATACTCGCATTTAATCCTCCTTACGGTCATTACATGCCCGCGTTTCATTGCGGATGCGCCCGACGGCGCAAATTCAAATTCGTTGTAACCATTAGGAATCCTACGCTCGATACACATTTTCCTTTGCGCTGACGAATAACACCGCTTCACGCGGTTCATTCCCTGCTATGACGTTTCGGCTACGGCTCGCAGTACGTCGGTAGCGTCACCGACCGCTTCGAGCCGACGGATCATTCGCTCAGCCTTTTTGATGCCGGCATCCGACGGAGGCACAGCTGCAACGGATGCGCAACTTGCAAACTTTTCGGAGAGCTGCTTCCAGGTAAGCGGTGCTTCGGGGCTGCCAGGAACCTTGTCTCCGAGCCTCTCGAACACCTGCCCGTCTTTCGTCGTAATCTCGATTCGGCCGTCAGGCAGCTTGAACGTCCAGTTCTGGCTCGGGTCCTGTACTGGCGTAACTTTGGCCGCCATCGCCAGCACATCGGAATCTTTCAGCGCGTGCTCGGTGAAATCGCTTATTTCCATCTTTCCCTTGCTGGCCGCAACGCCGACGATGAATGGCAAGCTCATCTTTGCATCGACGAGTGTGGCCGGCGCGCGGCGGACGTCGAGTGGCGTGCACATGGTGTATGTGAAATCGCCGACGTAGGTTCGGATCGTTTCAATGTCCTTCGGTGCGATCTGCCTTTCCTTCATCAATTCGATGACCGCGTGGATATAGGTATGCGAATTACCGACGGCGGGCCATGCCTTATAGAGCGTCGTGCTTCCGAGAAACTGCTCGCCTAGCCCGTCAAGCATCTTCTCGCGATCGTACTTCCCGCCGAAATAAACGTTGAATATCCCGGCCTTGCCTTCGAACAACGTGTCTATGCCCGTAATGCCTTTCTGCGCGAGCAAGGCGGCAATGACGACACCCTTCGCAGTGAATCCGGCGTACATGCCACGCAAGTCACTGCCGGTTGCGAAGATCACTTCCATCGTCCCGCACGACTGCTGGCTCGCGATACCGAACGCATGTGAGGTCTGCCTGGCGGACAGGCCGAGTATGTGAGCCGCGGACGCCGTTGCGGAGAATGCGCCGACCATCGACGACAGGTTCCAGTTCTGATTCCAGCCGACATTGCAACGCAGGCGTGCGAAAAGATCCTGCCCGATGGCGACGGCGGTGATGATCTTCTTGCCCGACACGCCGCCCATGCGTTCGGCTAGTGCAAAAACGGACGGCACAATCGAGCTCGCTGCGTGTGCGCCCCACGGAGTTTGGTCGTCGAAGTCCAGACAGTGAGCCATCGAACCGTTAGCAAATGCTGCCGAAATTGCCGGCAGTTTGCCGCCGAAACCGAGGACCGTGCTCTCTGCGCTTCCGCCGCTTTGTTCGAGCAGTTCTACCAAACCTTTCACTGCAGGCTCCATACCACTCGCAGCCAATGTCACGCCCAAGGTGTCGAGAATAGTCTTCTTCGCGGATTCGATTGCGTCGTCGGGCAGATCTTCGTAGCATGTATTCGCTGCGAAGTCGGCAAAGTGATAGCAGAGGTCCAGTTCGTCTTTCATGAAGAAGTTGCTCAGTAATTCGGGGCTTATATCGTCGTTTAAATTCTGCGCGTCGCACTCGTTTAAGTACAGTTCGTTTTCCTCGACAGCGTGGTAAGTTTCGCTGACTTCAGTGCACCTCACGACAACGACGCGTACTTGACGTTCTGAAACGCCCGAATCCCTTCGATGCCGCCTTCTGAAAACATTCCGCTTTCTTTGTGACCGCCAAAGGGCGTTTCCGGGTATGTGACGCGCCAACCGTTGCAGATGATATTGCCCGCTTCGAGGTCGTTCACCGCGCGGTGGAGCGTTTCGAATTCGCGCGCATGCACGTAAGCGCCGAGGCCGTAGGGCAGTCGGTTCGACAAGGCTATTGCTTGATCGTAGGTATCAAACAGCGTCAATGCCGCGATCGGGCCAAATGGCTCGGCGTTTGACAGCTTCGCTTCAACGGTCGCATCGGCAACAATAGTGGGTTCGTAGAAGAACCCCGGGCGATCGATCCTCTTACCGCCGGTGGTTATGCTCAGCCCGCGCAGCTTGGCATCGGCAACGAGATCCTCGATTGCTTTGAGACGCCTTTCGCTCTTCAGTGGCCCCATCTGCGTCGTGGAATCAAAGCCGCAACCCACGACGATCTTCTTCGCCTCCGCGGTCATAGCGTCTACAACATCCGCGTAGATTGAGCGGTGCACATAGAAGCGGGTCGGGGCGAAACATACCTGTCCCGAGTTGGCGAACTTGGCGGCCACCGCGCGTTTCGCGAATGTTTGAACGTCAATACCCTCGAAAGCCAACACGGGTCCGTGACCGCCTAACTCCATGATCGGACGCTTCATGTGTGCGACGGCCTGTTGCGACAGCAACTTCCCAACGGCGGTCGAACCGGTAAATGTAACGGCACGCACGACAGGACTTTCCAGCAACTTGCTGGACATCATCACGGGTTCGCCTGCAAGCACCGACAGCACGCCAGTTGGCAGACCGCATTCGTACACAATCTGGCCTAGCGCGAACGCGCATGCCGGTACCTCTTCGGAAGCGCGAAGCACGATCGAACAGCCCGCCCCCAGAGCGCCTGACATCTTTCGTGAGGGCGTAATTAGCGGCCCATTCCAGGTGACGAAGGCGGCAACAGGACCCACAGGTTCAACAAGCGCCATCTGGCGCGCGTTTAACTCTCTGGACGGGATGACGCGTCCGTACGCGCGTCTACCCTCCTCAGCCGCCCACTCCCACATCCCGGCCGCCACTTCTACCTCTCCAAGCGCCTCATTCCACGGCTTACCTAATTCCAGGACCAAGAGTTCAGCGAGGGCTTCCGCTCGCTCGCGCATACGATCCGCAACGCGCCGCATAAGTTTGCTGCGCTCGAACGCAGATGTATTTCGCCAGGTGTCGAATCCCTTGCTCGTCGCAGCAAGCGCTTCATCAACGTCGCCTTCCGTCGCCATCGGCACAGGACCAAGAGCCAAGCCGGTCGTGGGATCAATGACATTCAAGGACGGTTGACCGCTTTCGTATCTCATCTTACCTGCGATGAGCTGGCCCAACTTCGGATACCGTCTGGCCGCTTCTGCTCTGGTAGTGCTCATTCGATTCCCTATTATCTATATTCCTGTGGAGCGACTTGCAATTACGACCGCCGCTACTACATCAAGAACACGCCTTTGCCGCCGCTTTGACGGTTAAAGACTTGATAAGCTTCTTGCGCTTGATCCAGGCGCCAACGGTCGGTGAACAATGCGTCGAGATTGAGGCCCCGGTCTACGACGAAGTCGGCACATGCCCGCTGCCCCTGGACTGACATCGTCCACGACGTCAGAATGCGAACCTGAGTGCGTAGATACTTGGCCAGCGACAGGCTGAATTCCGAGCCGATCCCGACCAGACACACGGTGCCCCAAGGGCTTACTGATTCAAGTGCGTCCCGGTTTGCCGCAGCAGCGCCGGAAGTTTCCAACGAAATGCTTGCGCCTTTGCCATCGGTTAGTTGCCGAATTGCCTCGGCAACTGAACCATCGAGCGGATTGATCACCTCATCGGCGCCGAATTCTTTCGCCGTTTTACGACGACTTTCATCGATATCAAGTGCGATGACGCGAGCGCCTTGAGCCTTTGCAAGCATCGTTGCAGACAGACCCACGGGTCCCTGCCCAAACACCGCAACGGTATCGCGGCCAGATAGGCCGATGCGCTCAAATGCGCCCCAGGCTGTACCGGTTCCACACGAGATGGCGGCGCCTGCCTCGAAGCTGAGCCGTTCATCCAGCGGAACTAGCGTATCGGCCCGAACTTTCATGTAGGGAGCGTGTGCGCCGTGAGCGTCCGTTCCATACACCGTGATCGGTGCGGTACGGCACATCTGAGGCCATCCCGAACGGCAGTCCGGGCAACCCATGCATCCGCTGTAGTGATGCACCATCACACGTGCGCCAATCCGTGCATGAGGACCAACCGCGCCCGGGCCGACTGCGACGACCACTCCACACGGCTCATGACCAGTAATGACCGCCGGAACTTCTCCGGCCGGTCGACGATACCAGTGCAGGTCGCTTCCGCACATCCCAGAAGCCTTGATTTGGAGAACGACCTCGCCGACGCCCGGCGTGGGATCCGGGAAGGTTGCAAGTTCCAGAGTGGAGTCACCGCGAAAGACGATACCGCGCATGTCCGAATTTCCTCTTCAGTGTTTGGCCGTCAATTTGATTCAGGCAACTCACTCTGTAGTTACTAGTAAGCCGTATGAGCGCCCTCGCCGGGGCGCCCATTGCATTGCCTGATACGTCGCAATCTCGTCGTTTGTTAGCGTCGAGTCGCGGTCGACGCGAGCGCAGTCTCCGCCTCAGGCAATTCCTCAGGCTCCAATGCCTCGAGAGATTGTTGATTGGTCTCGATACCAGCCACCATGATGAGAATCGCGATGAAGATATATGCTCCAGAGATGGCGAAAACAACGCCGGAGATTCCGAAGCGGTTGAATAACTCAAGCACGATGAAGGGCGAACCAATCAAACCAAGCCGTCCAAACATTTGAGCCACGCCGCCCCCACGGAATCTATATTCCGTCGGAAACATTTCTGGTGTCATGCCCAGACCGAGGGTCAGGAATATTGCCACTGACGATACGAGCAGGAAGCCGCACGAGATGATCGCTGTTGCCGATGTGAGGAACGGGTAGATCGCTCCCAGGCAAGCGCACACGCCCGCAAAGACCATGATCGCAGTACGTCGTCCCATCTTGTCCGAGACGTACGAAAGGAACAGCGGTCCCGCAATCCAGCCGCCCATCATTGCCGCCGTGAAGCCCAGCGAATGGGTGACGCTCATACCTTGCTTGACAAAGAACGTTGGCATCCATCCGGTGAGACTATACGATCCAAACAGACAGACAACGTTGACCACGATAGCAAGCAAGGTACGCCGGATGACGGTCCTCGAGAAAAGCGTGGAAAGTGGTACCCAATGCGGCTCTTTGGCCGGCGCTGTCGCTTGCGGAGCAGACGAAAGCGGCGTCGTAACGCCGGCGTCCTTTTCGATCGCCCGCATAATCTCTTCCGCCTCAGCATGGCGACCCACACGCTCCAACCAACGGGGTGACTCGGGAAGGTGACGACGCATCCACCAGACCCAAAGGGTACCGATACCGCCAATCACGAACATTGGGCGCCATCCGATCCAAGGAACAACCAATGTTGCGACCACTGCTGTAACGAAGACACCCGAGCCTCCAATTAGCGCGAGTTTGCCCAGGTATCTGCCGCGATGCGACGGAGGAACAAATTCAATGATGAGGCCGTACCCCATGACGTACTCAGCACCCATCCCAATGCCCATAATGAAGCGAGCAGCGATGAGCCACGGCATCGACGGGGCGAATGCCGACACAAGCGCCATCCCACCGAAGATCGCGAGGTTGAACTGGTAGGCAAAGCGACGTCCACATTTGTCGCTCAACCAACCGGCGAGTGCTGCACCAATCGTCAGCCCGACGAACGTTGACGACATGAAAACGGAATTCAGCTGCAACGTTGACCAGCCGCTTTTGAGCATTGCGGCAAGGACCGAACTTGAAAGCGTATTATCGAATGAGTCAAAAAACATACCCATTCCGATTAGCCATAAGACGCGCGTATGGAAAGGGCCGATCGGAAGGCGATCAAGCCGCGCACCAGCATTCACTCTATTGCTCATCCGAAGTCCCCTGATAAGACCACCACACTAGTCACTCGCATAGAAGCCCATCACTACGCCGCGCGGGAGAGTGTTACCGCAGTCGCCGGTGTTGAACGCCCACGCAGCGCACGGCTGCTTGCCGATAGCTGCTGTTGATGCGCACATCAGGAACGAATAAAACTTCGCCTTCTGCTGGCGAATGAGAGACTGCCTCGGCACAAACTCGTTGGTGGCACCGAGCCTCTTTGACATCTCGCTCCGCACGAGATAGCGCTTTGAGGCTTGACTGTTGTCCGGAAAGCGTCCCCGATCAACAGCAGATTGGCGCGGCACACGCCACCATTGCGGTGGACGGGCTCATAGAAAGTTGTCTCCGTGCTTATTCGGCTAATAGCCATCTTGTAAGGCTAGTTTGCGCTGTGAACTCCACTGCGTACAGTTGATTATTCTTCTTAGTGGGTAAGCTAAGCTAACCGCCGACGCACCCGGTGTCTCCGATGCGCAGAATTTCATACGGTTTAAGAGCGATCTACCGGGTGGTCCCTCGGTGGGACTTCTGTCCTTGTCCTGTTGTCGTTTGCTGAAGTACCAGGTTGAATTAGATCTGACAAATTGTCAGAGGGTTGTCTTGCTCAACATCCTGGATTTCTGTGGCAAGTGAACCAGCTGCCTTTCCGGGCGTAGCAGTGCTGCCGAAGCGTATGGGCGTTTCAAGTCGATCGATATAACGAGCTTTCGAAGCGCTTGAACGAAAAGGTCTGTTTTGCTACTCAGGCTCGCGCATGAACGAAGCGATGTCGTCGAGCAGTGCTTCCGTGGACTTTGGAATTGAGTCAAGTCAGTGCTAGTGCTATCCGTGAGCGCGCTCACCGCTTGAACGCGCGAGCTTAGCGACCCCGGACTTGCAGGGGGATGAACGAGGTACGCGCGAATTCCTATCATAAGCGTCCAGGTTATATAAACCGGAAAAATCATGCCGTTTCAGGGCGGTTCAGCTGGAACCCTATCTTTCCGCGAAGGCGTTCCGGATCTGCTGGGCGCGCTTGACTTCGTCGCGGTGCAGGTAGATCGACGTCGTCGCGATCGAAGCATGGCGCAGGTTATCCCGTACCGTGGTCAGTTCGGCGCCGCGAGCCAGGGCGTGGGTACATAGTGCCGAGTCCAGTGCGGACTCGCGCGACGCAGCTTTTCCGCGAGCACCGGGTTGTCCGCCTCGAGACTTCGGCCGCTTTCGCAAAAAACCGCCGTGTGACCTCCCATAGCCGGACACCGCTGATGCCTGTCGCGCGGTCCTGCTCGAGGCTGCCATGAGGGGCGTGTCGGGATGCCAGCGGGTCGGCGTGACCGGCAGCCTTCGCGCCACCAGGTATCGGTCCAGCGCAGTACGGGCCAGTGGTGGCAGCGCGACCTTGCCCGCCTTGCGCCCTTTCCCGATGATGCTCAGCCAATGATCGCCCCGGGCGTCGGTTTCGACGTTGCCGAGACAGGCGCCGACCAGTTCGCTCACGCGCAGGCCGGTCGCATACGCGAAGTCCAGCACGAAACGCAGGCGTTGCGCCGCCGGCGCTTCCCAGCCATACGACCACTCAAGTCCGTCAGCAACGGCGCGCACGAGCATCCACTCGACCTCGGTAAAAGCGTGGGACGTGTCGAGCACGGTTGAGCGGCTGGTGCCGCGCACCTTGACGCCGGCGAACGGGTTGGCCAGCAGATAGCGCTGCTCGATCAGCCAGCGGAACATCGCGCCGAGCACGGACAGCGCGTAGGCGGTTGAGCGCGCCGACAGCCCACCGGAGAAGGGTCGCCACTCCGGCGAGGTGCGCGGGCGCATGGGTCCCACCCAGCGCTCGCGCCGCGTCGGCCGACGCAGAAAACTTCTGTAGGCAATCGCATGCTCTGTCGTCAGCGACGACAGCGCCCGCTCACGGTCCACGATCGTCCAGAGGATCAGGCGTTCAGCTTCCTTACGGTAGGCTCGCTGCGTTGCGGGGGATTCGTGCAGCGACAGCCATGCCTGCACGGCTGCGTAATCGTTGTTGGCGTCGAGCGTGCAGGTGTGCCGCGGCGCGCGAAAGGCTCCCGTCGAGCCATCGACCTCGTGTGGCAGCCGGAGCGACTCCCACGGGACGACTGCGCCAGGACCGCAGACCGCTATCAGGGAGCGCGCCCGCTCGGACAGTGCCGGATGCGCGGCGAAGAACGCTTCGATCCGCCGCGCGCTCGCCGGGCCGAGCCCGGCAACCGCTTTCCACCACTGACGCCGGCGCGGGATCCGCACTGTGAGGTCCGCCAGCGTCGCAATGTCATGTGCACGCAGCACAGAAACGGCGCGAGCCGGCAGCCACAGTCCGATGTGTCACTGATCTGCGGTGTGGGCGGCCCTGCATGTCGCAGAACGTCGATCGCGTCCGCGACCGCCTTCGCTTCCCGGAAACGCTCACCGTTTGCGTGTTCAAAAACAGCGGCGAGATCCGGCCGGCAGGCCTGCCGCGCTAACTTCGCCAACCGCCGTCGAAGCTGGCCGAGCAGGCCGCGCGCCGACTGCCCTGCCGCGATTCGATCCGCCACATAGCGGTCCGCGGCTTTGCGAACCCGCATGCCGGCGTACCAGGCGCGCAGCATGGCGAGTTCGTCGGCATCGGGAAAGTCCACTCGGTGAGGTTCGGGCGAAGGTGTTAGGAATATCCTAAAATTGAGTTACTCGATGTGGGGCGGCGTATACGCTCCGCGAAAAAGTACCAGGCCAGCGTTAAGGTGGAGGTGATCTCATGGCAGTCGCGCTAATCACGGGAGCCAGCCGGGGCATTGGCGCGGCTGTTGCGGTGGTTCTGGCCGAACACGGGTACAAGGTGGTCGTCAACCATCGCGCCAGCGCATCCCACGCCGAGGACGTGGTCGCGACTATCGTCGCGGGCGGTGGAGAAGCCGTGGCGATTAAAGCCGACGTCACCGAGCCTGACGATGTCGCGACCATGGTCGATGAAATCGAGCAGCGGTGGGGCGAAGTCGACGTTCTCGTGCACAACGCGTTGACGCCGTATGACGTTACCTCGTTCGCCAACCTGAGATGGGAGCAACTCGGTGGCAAGCTCGACACTGAGCTGCGTGCCGCCTTCCTGGCAACGAAGGCTGTTGTGCCGGGAATGATTTCTCGTGGCCATGGGCGGCTGATCTATATGAGTACCCTGCTGTCGCGTCATCCGCGTGATGGGATGATTACCCTGGGCACCGCCAAGGCTGCCCTGGACCAGTTCGTGCGGTACGTCGCTTTGGAACTGGCGCCGCACGGAATCACCGCCAACCTCGTCGCACCGACCACCGTGGAGGGCGCTACTTCGACTGGGCTAGTCTCGCCCGAACGGCTGGAGGCGATCGCGGCGTCCATACCGATGCGACGGCTCGCCCGTCCCGACGAGGTGGCCAATACGGTGGCGTTCCTGGCAAGTGACGCTTCGGGTTTCACCACCGGCCACTACATTCCGGTGAGTGGGGGATTTGGCATGGAGTGAACACAACGAGCACGCGAATCGTCCGAGACTCGGAGAGCAGTTATTTTGCCAATGCGATTGATTGACCTGACAGAGGTGTTAATTGCCATGCACTCGATTGACCTGACTCATATGGGGAGTGGTACTCACGAAGAGCTGATCGCGCATGTGGCCGATCAAGAGAGATATTTCGAAGATGAAGGTATCCACGTCGCCCTCCGCGACGGAGCCGTGTGGAAGATTGAACGCGTGCGCGCCGGCGCAACCATCGGTCTGGGCCGAACTCTATTGTCGCGGCTGACCGACGGTATCCAATGGACGGCCCTCGCGGTCAACACCCATCGTCCGCTCTTTTGGTTCCTTGGCGCCAACGGGGTGCAATCCATGGACGGTCTTCGAGGGCGCCGACTGGCGGTCCACGGGGCTCGCACCGCCCCCGGGGTTTTCGCGCGGATCGTGCTGCGCAAGCACGGGATGGACCCCGATCGCGACTTGGAATGCGTGGAACGGATCCCGGGGGACTACCAGATGGACCTGCGACGCCTTCGCGACGGCTCGATTGACGCCGCCTACGTGGGCAGCACGTTAGCGCCCGAACAGGTCGCCCTCGAGGAGGGTTTTTCGGTGCTGTGCTGGGTGGGTGACCACTTCCAGATCCCCACCGTGGGCCTCGCCGTGGATCCTGCGCGCATCTCACTTGACGATCCGGCCCTGCAGGCATTGGTGCGGGCCAACAAGCGGGCGCTCAAGACGATCGCCGAACAACCCGGTCTGGCCGTCAAATACATCACTTCGATGTTGGGCCGACTGACCAGCGAGGAAGCGGAGCAATACTACGAGCGGTACGTCCGCCCGTATTTCACTTCCGACGGTCGGGTGGACCTCAAAGTCGCCCAGCAGGGGGTCGCCGCGGTCGCCACCGAACTTGGCATCCCAGCGGGAACCGCCGACCAGATGTACCTCCCGGCCTCGTAAGCGGGCCGCTACTCAATCAGGATGACCAGGAGTCGACCCGCGCTGTGGCGTCATATCTCTTCTGCATGGCCGTTTACGGGGTGAAGCCGACGCGTGAACGTCCGACCGACGACGCACGTGAACGGCGGTTTGTGGCCGAAGGGACTTGCATCACCTGGTGAGCTAGAAATGCCGGAATTCCCGTTCAATTTCATAGGCGGGAGACTTGAGGCGCATACTAGAGAGCACTATATCTGAATCGGAGTCCTCAATGAACAGCGTACAAATCGAGCAGAATAGCTATGAGATGCCCCCGCGAGAAGGGATCAGCATCGCGCATTTTCTCACCGTCGCCGACATCGAGCGATCGGCTCGATACTACGAAAAGGTCTTCGGCGCTCGTATTCTGAGCCTCGGTGACGGCAACGCGCCTGGGTACCTTCAGCTTGCGAATATCTGGATGATTCTGAATGTTGGAGGCGGGCCGACCCCGGATAAGCCGACGGTAACGCTCAGCGTCCCCGACCCGAATCACATCAACAGCTTTTTGAATTTCCGCGTTGCAGATATTCAAGCATGCTATGAATTATGGAAAAGTCGAGGAGCGGAGTTCATCTCGGAGCCGATCCCCAAGTACGGCGAGACGCGCTGCTACATCCGCGATCCGGATGGATATATTATCGAGGTCGGACAGAGCACCGAGTTGGTCTACGGCTGACGCTCGGCCCGGATTGGATGCCTTAAACGTTTACGGATGCCCGCCTAGCAGGTTGCTGAAATACCAGTAGCGCGCGTCATCGTGGAAGGCCGCTAACAGGTTGCTGAAATACATGTCAGCAGAAGCCGCGTTCCTCTAACTGCGCGGCTATTGCGACGATCTTTTCGCATTGTGCAATTGCAACGCGCATTCAACGTCTTTGCGACGGTTTGAGGCTCGGT
>NZ_FCON02000128.1 GCF_001544535.1 Caballeronia choica
AGCCGCCCGAGATTGCGCTCGCCCGTCGCGTGCAACACGGAACCCGTTCCAAGAAACAGCAGGCTCTTGAACGTCGCGTGGCTGGCGATCTGGTAGAGCAGGGCCGTCAACGAAAGGGCAGCGAGCGCGTTCATCCCGTACGCGCGAAACAGGATCCCCAGCCCCATGCTCACAAACATCAGGCCGATGTTGTCGATCGACGAGTACGCAAGCAGCCGCTTCATGTCCGTCTGGATGGCGCTGAACACGACGCCGAACAGGGCGGTGAAGAGTCCAAGTACCAGCATGAGCACGCCCCACCACGCAATCTGCTCGTGCAGCAGGTCGAACACCGTGCGTAGCACGCCGTAGAGGCCGGCTTTCAGGACGAACCCGCTCATGAGGGCCGATACCGGCGACGGCGCAGCCGGATGAGCCTCGGGCAGCCAGACGTGCAGCGGGAAGATCCCCGCCTTGGTGCCGAACCCAAACAGCGCCAGCAGAAACGCGATGGACCCCCAGAACACGTCCAGATGCTGCTGACGCATGTTGGCGAACGTGTAGTCGCCGGTATTGGCCTGCAGCAGCCCGAAGCACAGCAGGAGCGCCAGCGCGCCGACATGGGAGATCAGGAAGTAGAGCCACGCGGCCCGGCGGATCTCTGCAATGCGGTGATTGGTCATCACCAGGAAGGTGGCCGACAGCGTCATCGTCTCCCATGCCACCATGAAGCAATACGCATCGTCGGCCAGCAACAGGACGGCCATGCTCGCGAGACACACGTGATATTCAAAACACAACAGACCGGGCGGAGTGCCCTCACCCTTGCGGAAATAGCCGGCGGAGAACGCGCTCACGCCCGTGCTTACCGCACCCAGTACACAGAGGAAATACGCTGACAGTCTGTCGAGCCTCAGATGGAACGGCAGGTCCGGCAACCCGAGCGGCAGGACGGCTTGCTGGGGGCCCGCGAAAACGCCAATGAGGCCCAGTCCGCACAGAGACAGGCCGAACACCGCACCGACCGGAAACAGGCCATGCGCCACCACCCGTGTGCGGCGCAGGCTGGCGAGTCCCAGGGCTCCAATGACCAGCCAGCTTGCAATCACGAGCAGCACATAATGGAGGACCAGCACGTGTTCCATCCGCATTGTCTCCGGTGCCGTCAGACGTCCTGTTAGACGGTCAGTGTGTTGGATGAAGGGTATCCCGGAACGGGCACTGTCCGGTTGTGACGTTCCATTTTTTCGACATACCGGTACAGGTTGTTTTCCTGAAGTTGCAGATCGGTTGCCGTTAGCATGGAGTCATGCAGCAACCGATGAGTCGCGTAGCCTTAATGTATCCGTCCGTGCGGTGCCGCCCCGGTGACCAGGCGATCTTCGAAACGCGACACTGCATGAGCGAGCATACGCGCCGCGTTTTCGAACAGCGCGTCCGGTTCGAGCATCACGGCTGCTTCAGCGAGACGCCCTTGCGTGATGGATATGGCGATCACCAGCGCGATGGCATGGAAGCTCGCGTGCGCCAGCTTCAACTGCTGAAGCTCGGAAGCGTCTTCCCACAGCAGGCCATCTTCATGAATCCAGCGTCCGAGCGCGCAGCAACGTTCGTTGGCGAATGCGGATGTGACCAGTCCCACGCGCTCGTGCATCCCCTCGAGCATCCCGTTACGCAACGCGACGCCAGTTAGCCGGTGTTCTTCAAGCGTGTTGTCAAACGGCATGGCATTTCTCCTTGTTGCGGCGCGCCAGGCGGCCGCCATCCTGCAGGTTGCCCGGCTTTGTCCTCCCGCTATCACGAACCGCGTCATCCCTGCGTCGCTGCCGAGGCGTATGCAACTGCAGCATCACTGCGCGTTGCTCCCGCAGGAGGGGAGATTTCGCCAGCGACATCAAGTTACCAGTCGATGATAATTACGTTATCATCCTAGCAGCTTTATTGATCCAGTTCCACACGTGATGATCCGTCGACAGGCGCGGAGTAAGTGTCGTGTTCGTCCAGGGCGTCTGGAATGCGGGCGTTCATCCTGCGCGTGGAATTTAAGCAGCCAGCTTGCTGCACCGGTCCCTGCCTGCGCCGAAGCGCGGTTCGGACACGCGAATACACGAGTCGATACCTGATGCAAGCACACTATTTCCGGACCCTGACGGGAAGGAATCGCAGCATCGAGGCCAACAGGCAACTTGGTTTCTCGCTTGCGTTCGTGGCTGGCGCTACTAACGCCGGCGGCTTCCTGGCGGTGAAGCAATACACGTCCCATATGAGCGGCGTAGTGTCCTCGATTGCCGACCAGGCGGCGCTGGGCGACCTCACTGGTTCTGGCCGGCGCCGGACCGCTGATCTCGTTTCTGCTGGGCGCAGCCTGTTCCGCCGTGCTCGTCAATTGGGGGCGCCGGCGGCAGCTGCACAGCCAGTACGCGTCGCCGTTGCTGATCGAGGCCGTCCTGTTGCTGTGTTTCGGGCTGCTCGGTAGTCAACTGGCGCTGTGGGAGACCCTGTTCGTGCCGGCGACCGTCGTGCTCCTCTGCTTCATCATGGGTCTGCAGAACGCGATGATCACCAAACTGTCCGGTGCCGAAATCCGTACCACCCACATGACCGGAATCGTGACGGACATCGGCATCGAATTGGGCAAGCTCTTTTACTGGAATTCCGCGAGGACCGACCCGGGCGCACCGTTCGTACGGGCGAATCGGGCGAGGTTGAAAGCGCACGGGACGATGCTGGCCATGTTCGTCGTCGGTGGTTTTACCGGGGCGATGGGATTCAAACACATCGGCTACGCCTCGACGGTACCGCTTGCGGGCGTGCTGATTGTGCTGGCCATCGTGCCCCTGGTTGACGATCTGCGCGCGCGGGTCTATCGACTCGACCGTTAGGCGCCGGGCACAGGCCGCGAGACGGGTTCGGGTCAGTGCCGGTTGCGTTAGCGGCACCTTCACGGTGGCCGCCGTTCCCCGATCCCGGCAGTGCAGGGTGCAGCCGTTCGCTTAAGAGCCACGTCGACCGTCGACGCGGGAGCGCTCTCGATGCGCACATGCGTGCGCATCGAAGAACCGGCGAACAGCCTCGCCCGTTTTTCGAAACAGGTGCTCCAAAAGTATGATAAGGAAATTATCATTGATTTATGATGAAATGATAATACTATGGCAGGATTGGGCAGGTATCTTGTTAGTCACCTTGCAGGCCGGGCTCGCTCGAAACGACGTGTATGCCTGCGCGCGGCAGGGAGGTCGACGTGATTGATGCAAGTGTTCCGTTGCTGTCCCACGACTACACGCACCTGTATCTGCGGGACGTGATGGGTCGTCGCGGACTGATTGTCGTCGGCGTGGGCAGGACGGGCGAGCGCGGATTCCAGATGCTTTACCGTTTTTCGGAAATCTGCGAGCGCCTGGAAGAATGTGGAGTCAACGTCATTTTTGTCTATCAGAAGGAATCGGCCCGCCATGTCCTGGATGCGACCTCCATACTTGGGGCCCGCTACAGGCAGAAGCCGCTTCTGCTTCTGGACGACGATGGCCAGTTCTTTGTCGGCCCGCTACACCCAAGGTCGCTTCGCGCCGCGCACTTCGATCGGGAAATGAAGCGGCTCTACACGGCCGAAATCGCCTTGGGGAGTGAAAGATGGGACCCGTCGTTGCGGGCTTTCTTTGCCCAGGTCATCGCCGGTTCGGACCGCTGCAAGGAGGCGTGTTCCACTCCCGCCGATTGCCCCTGCATCTGAATCTCTTGATCACGCACATGAAAAGAAAGAGGAAGGCGAACAGGCCGGTGGTCATAGAGAATGACCAGGTCGTTTCACTGTACTTTGATGCGCGCGGGGTGCAGAGCACCATGTTGCGACGCGATCCGTACACCCTTGCTTTGGGCTATACGCGTACCATGATGGGCTTCCTTCTGTTCCAGCCATTCCCGCGCCGCATTTCGATGATCGGTCTGGGTGGCGGCTCGCTGGCGAAATACTGCTATCGCCACTTGCCCGACACCGTTATTGCAGTCGTCGAAATCAACCCGCAGGTGATCGCGCTGCGCGACCGGTTTCATGTGCCGCGTGACAGTGAGCGCTTCAGGGTGGTTTGCGCCGACGGCGCGCAGTATGTCACCGTTCCGAATCATCGGCCCGACGTGCTGCTGGTCGATGGTTTCAATGCCGATGGCTTGCCCGCGGAACTGGGCAGCAGGGCGTTTTATGAAGCCTGTCGCCGCAGGTTGAGCGATGACGGCGTCCTAGTGGCCAATCTGGTGACCGACGAACCGGATTTCCATCGCTACCTGCGCTCGCTCCGGGAAGTCTTCGCGAGCGCGGTGACGCTGGCGCCGCCCGAGGGCAGTGAGCACAACGTCACTGTTTTTGCGTGGAAAGGAGCGGATGAGCTTCCGTCTTTCGCAACGATGCTCGACCGGGCGCGCGCACTCGGACCCACGCATGCGGTCAATCTCCATGCGACAGCCACGCGCATCGAATACGGCAAGAAATTTAACTGGCATCGATATGAGCAAACGTGCTGAGCGGATGCGTCTGTCGCTGACGGATCGCAGCCCGGCTCATTCGTGGCCTGTTTGAGCAGGTACATTCCCGAGGATGGAAGATGACGGCGGAAAGTGACAACGACAGCGGCCCCTTGACCCACGCAGCGATCTGGGCGCTTGCGCGTCTGGCCCAGCAGCGATACGGCCGCGATGCGCCCACGTTAAGCTGGTCGGTCGCGCGGGAGCTGCGTAACGCTGGGTTGGTATCCGTCCCCGCGAATGGGCGAGGCGGTGTGTCGATTACCCGGGCTGGACAGGATATTCTGCGTGCCAGGGCGGCGATTTAGCGCGCCGTTGCCGTGCGTTGCACGTCGTTGGCTTCCCGGCCACAAAAAGGCTGGGCGTCGGCGAGCATGTGGGAATCGCCGGCCGCCTGTGGATTCCGGTGCCACGAAGATGACTCGGGCCACTCGATGTATTATAATTCAATTAACATATCTGGACTTCGCCCCCGTCATGGAAACGAAAAGCGCTCGACTCACGATTCTGATCGATCCTGTGAAGAAGGAAGCGTTCGAAAAACTGTGCGCGGCGCAGGACTTGACGCCCTCACAGGTAGTGCGGCAATTGATCCGCGATTACCTCGATCAGCATGGCGTCAGCTACCGGACCAAAAGCGCAGTTGGCGCGCGTCCGCGCCGAAAAACCGCTTGAGGTACGCCTGCGTCAGGTCAGTGATGTGATGCCACTCAGGCATTGCGCTAGGTCCTGGTTCCACGGCACTGCAGGTCAAGTGGGCATCCTGGTCTAGCGCGCACCGAAAAGATAGCGCGATGAGCGTAACGTGTATTAGCCTGGACCGGACCTGACAGGTAGTCGGGGAAGCGAATTAAGGAAAGCGATTCATTGAGGAATCAGTTTCTCCGTGACAAGTTCGAGTGAGTCGAGGAAGGCACGCATAGGCCTTTTGCCATAGCACTATCGCCCTTGATGTTCGCGCTCATTGTTGTACTGGTCAAGCCATGCGTCGAGACCGGTCTGCAGGGCGGCGGTCGAGTCGTAGATCTTCCTGCGCAACGCGATGCGATAGAACTCGTTGAGCATGGTCTTGTGAAGTCGCTCAACGATGCCCTTGGTCTGTGGAGAACGAGCTTTGGTGCGGGTGTGATCAATGTTCTCCACGGCCAGATAGAACTCATATTCGTGATGCTCGGGGTTTCCGCAGTACTTGGTACCCCGGTCAGTCAGAACGCGAGCAAGCGGAATGCGGTGGCTGTCGAAGAACGGTACGACGCGATCGTTGAGCAGGTCGGCCGCCGGCAGCGGTGTCTTGCGGCCGTAGAGTTTGGCAAACGCCACCTTCGAGTAAGTGTCGAGCGAGGTTTCGTGGTCACATACGAAACGATCCGTTGCTGGTGCGACAAGTTCGGCGCTGGATTCGCCCAATGCGCCAAAGCAGCGCGGCGCAAGCCGGGCAGCATATGGCATCGGGCGAGATCTTCGTGACGCTGCGCGGCGTGCCGTATCTGTTGTGGCGAGCGGTCAATGAGCATGGTGCTGAACTCGACGTGTTGGTGCAAGACGGCGCGACAAGGCTGCGGCAACGCGCTTCTTCCAGAAGGTGCTGCATTCAAACCCGGTGCCGCGCAAGATCGTTGCCGACCAGCTCCGGCGGCGAAGGCTGACATTCCTAATGTTGCCTTCCTTGTCGACGGCCCGGTAAAGAGAATCGCAATTGTCGGTTTGGGGATCTGGATTTGTGTCAGTCTTGAGGGCACACAACGCTCAACAGCACTCCAACAAAGGTCTTCGCAAGCGTCGCGCTCCAATGACACGATTTATCGATCCGCGAGTTCCGGCTTCAGTGTAAGAGACTGACGGCGCGTCGCATCTTCGAGACTCACGATCGACTGCGCAATCGCTTCGGTCGTGGCCAGCGTGTTGATCACCCCGGTTCGCAACGCACCCAGGACAGCGGTCGTCTTGGTATGCTCGCTCGCTACCGCGATGACGTTCGGGATGCGCTTGAGGTCGTCCAGGCTGAGCCCGATCACCCGATCCCGCACGGCAGTGACCACGGGGCCGCCGTTCAGGTCGATGAAGTGGTACCCGGTCAGGTCTCCAACGGCTCCGCGATGCCGGAGTTCGGCGATCTCATCTGGGGAAAACCAGCCGGTACGTACCATGTTGCTGTCTTCATTGATGTCGCCGACGCCAACGAGCGCAATGTGCGCCCGCCGTGCCTTGTCGAGCGTAGGCTTGACGGCGTCATTGTTGAGCAACCCTTCGCGTACCCCGGGGTCGCTCACGAGTGCCGGTGCATAGAGCGTCTCGCTGTCTCCTCCGAAGCGCGCAGCGAGGCGGCGGCAAATGTGATCGGCATTCATGCTCTCTCCGCCGCGATAAAACCCGCCAATCGCGCAGACGAACGTTGACGATCGCTGCGTCGACGAAATCGCATGCTCCGAGATCGAATTGATGTTGCGCCCCATTCCTACGGCGACGATCATGTCGTTGGCAAGAATGCGATCGAGATGACTCGCGACAAGGCCGGCCAGGAGTTCGCGCTGCTTGTCCTGATCCTTGTGATTGATCGACACAATCGCCTTCTCGATGCCGAAACGCGCGATCAATTCGCGCTCGAGGTCGCGCGTGTCGCGTGGATGATGCTTGACGCGAATCTCGACAATACCTTCCTCCTGCGCGCGCTTCAGGAGGCGGCCGATCTTGGCGCGCGACAGCGAAAACTGTTTCGACAGATCTTCCTGCGTAAGCCCGTCGACGTAGTAGAGGGTCGCCAGGCGAGTCAGTTCGTCGGTGGTCATATGCTTTCTCTCACTCCCATTCGGTTGGATACTACCTGAGCGCCGCCAACCGTTGGCTCAGTGGTCGATGAAATCAGCCGCTCCTGTCGCTGGGGGAGAGTTGATGACAATCCTCGTATTCCTTGATGCGATTCACCTTCGGCACCGAACGCCCGCCGTCGAAACGCGCACCAAGCCAGGTGTCGACAATTGCCTTCGCTAGTTCAGGCCCAACGACGCGAGCGCCAATTGTAATGATTTGCGCGTCGTTGCTCTTGCTCGCCCGTTCGGCCGAATAGGTGTCGTGACATTGCGCGGCGCGGATGCCGTGCACCTTGTTGGCGGCGATCGCCATGCCGATTCCGGTCCCGCACAGCAGGACGGCCCGCTCGAATTCGCCTCGCGCGACGCTTTCCGCTACCGCGAAGGCGATATTGGGATAGTTGACCGGTTCCGTCCCGTGGGTCCCGAAGTCGGCCACCTCCAATCCTTTGTCAGTCAAATATCGCTTGATCAGTTCTTTTAGGTCAAGCGCTGCTTCATCGCATCCGATTGCCAGCTTCATTTCTTCCTCCGAGTCTTCAGAATCATTCGCATGCGATGATCAAATGATCAAGCATGATCAAATTCTCATTGTCATTCGATCGAATGTCAAGAGCCCAGCGGGCCGATTGTTCCCCCGAGGAATCGCGCTTTGCCGCGCGCCGATATTACGCTGAGCGGCCAAGCGGAGCCGTCTTATGGTTCGGGTTAACCACGTGGCACCTGAGATTGACACGGGCAATGCCGACGCCTACGATGTGACCAAGCTGATCAAATGTTCAGTGATGAACAAAAGTAAGGAGACAAGGTGAACGACCTTCTTGTGGAAGCACATGGTGTTCAGAAGGCATTTAATGGTGTTCGAGCGCTCGAAGATGGCCGGCTGAGCTTGCGGCGCGGCAGCGTCCATGCGCTGTGTGGTGGAAACGGCGCGGGCAAATCGACCTTTCTGAGCATCGTCATGGGCATCGCACAGCGCGACGCCGGAGAAATCCTCTTCAAGGGACGCAGCGTCAATTTCCAGTCGCCGGCCGAAGCGCTGGCGAACCGCATCGCGATCATTACCCAGGAGTTGTCGCCGATTCCTGGCATGACCGTCGCCGAAAACCTGTATCTCGGCCGCGAGCCGCGTCGCGCCGGCGTGCTGGTCCGGTTCAATGCCCTCGTCAGAAAGGCCCAGGACCTGCTCGACCGGCTCGGCTTCCCGGTCAACGCCCGCGCCCGCATGTCGTCGCTGAGCCTCGCGCAGATTCAACTGGTGGAAATCGCGAAAGCGTTCAGCCACGACTGCGACGTGATGATCATGGACGAACCGACCTCGGCGATCGGCGAGCGCGAAACCGAGGTGCTGTTCAATGCCATCCGCAACCTGACCGCGCAGGGAGCGGGCATCGTCTACGTGTCTCACCGTCTGTCCGAGATTTTCCAGATCGCGGACGACTACACGGTCTTTCGCGACGGGCGCTATGTCGACAGCGGGCGCATCGCGGACATCGATCGTGCCTATCTGGTGAGCACGATCGTCGGACGCAAGCTCAACGTGGCGGAAAAGACGCGCAGGCCGGTGGGCGAGCCGGTGCTCGAGTCGACGAAGCTCTCGCGTGCGGCGGAATTCAAGGACATCTCGCTCACCGTTCACCGGGGGGAGATTCTCGGCGTGTACGGCCTGATGGGCGCCGGGCGCAGCGAATACCTGAACTGCGTCTACGGATTGACGCGGCCCGACAGCGGGGAGGTCAGGCTGAAGGGCCGCGTGTTGCCGGCCGGACAACCGCGCAAGGCCATCCAGGCCGGATTGTCGCTCGTCACCGAGGACCGCAAGGAGACGGGCCTCGTCCTGTCCGCGTCCGTGCGGGACAACATTTCGTTTTCCGCCTACCGGCGCCTCTCCCGGCTCGCGTTCATCAATCGACGGAAGGTGCGCACGCTGGTCCAGTCGATGATCGAGCGCATGCAGATCAAGACCGGTTCGGCATCGCTCCCCGTTTCGTCGATGAGCGGTGGGAACCAGCAAAAGGTCGTGCTCGCACGTTGCTTCTCGACCGATCCCTCATGCCTCTTGTGCGACGAACCCACCCGCGGTATCGACGAGGGCGCCAAACGCGAGGTGTACCGGCTGCTCGATGACTTCGTATCGAAAGGAGGCGCCGCGATCGTCGTTTCGTCGGAGGCTCAGGAAATTCTGGATGTCAGCGACCGGATCGCCATTTTCAAGTCGGGGCAGTTGGTCTCTTTGATCGACGGCCATACCACCACTCAGGAAGATCTTCTGCACCTCGCATCATGAATACTCAGACAACTTCGTTGAACGCCCCCGTCGCTCAAAGCCGCGCTGCACATATGCGCGAAATCTATCGACGCTACGGCATCGTGGCGGTGCTGATTGTGTTGTGCATCGTCCTTTCCTTCTCCAACCCGTACTTTCTGACGCTCGGCAACATCGCGGACATCCTGCGGCAGACCGCCATTAACGGCATTCTGGCCGTCGGCATGACCTACGTCGTTCTGACAGCCGGGATCGATCTCTCGGTCGGGTCCATCCTTGCGCTCGCTGGCATCATCAGCGGCAGCCTCGTCACCGGCGGGCATCCGCACAGCGCGATCGTTGGCATCGGGGCGGGTCTGGCGGTGGGCGCGGCCGTCGGCGCGGTCAACGGGCTCCTCGTCGCGCGGCTCTCGATACCGCCTTTCGTCGCGACGCTCGGCATGCTGAGCGCGGCGCGCGGGCTCACTTTCATCTACAACGACGGCATGCCCGTCACGGACCTGCCCGACAGCTACCTGTGGATCGGCACGGGCGCGATCGCCGGGGTTCCCGTGCCGGTCATCGTGTTCGCCCTCGTGGTCGCGGTGTTCTGGTTCATCCTCCGCTACACGACTTACGGCCGCTACATCTACGCGGTGGGCGGCAACGCGAAGAGCGCTAAAACAAGCGGCATCTCGACGCGCAAGATCATCTTCTCGGTGTATGCGCTCGGCGGGCTGCTGGCGGGCCTCGCCGGGATCATCCTGGCCGCCCGCACGACATCCGCGCTGCCACAGGCCGGCATGTCCTATGAACTGGACGCGATCGCGGCGGTGGTGATCGGCGGAACGAGCCTGACGGGCGGCTCGGGGTCGCTCGGCGGCACGGTCGTCGGCGCGCTCTTGATCGGCGTAATCAACAACGGTTTGAATCTGCTGGGCGTGTCGTCCTATTACCAGCAGGTCGTCAAGGGCGTCATCATCGTCGGCGCCGTTTTACTCGATGCTTCGCGCAAGAAGCAATGACAGCAACCCGGAAAGCAATAATCCCAAAGTCTCAGGAGACAGTAATGACCTCATGGAAGAAGGCCGTTTTGGCCTGCGCGGTGGTCGGCCTGACGTGCTCGGCCGCACAGGCGAAAACCATCCGCATCGGGGCGGCGGTGTACGGCCTCAAGGGCGAGTTCATGCAGATGTGGACCAACGCGCTGAAGGCGCACCCCGCAGTCAAGGACGGCACGGTGCAGATAACGGTGTTCGACGGCAACTACGACGCGCTGACGCAGGGCAACCAGTTCGACACGATGATCACGCAGAAGTACGATGCGATTATCTTCGTGCCGATCGACAAGGCCGCGGGTGCCGCGGCAGTGGCGAAAGCCGCCGCGGCGAACATTCCGGTCATCGGATCGAATACCCGCGTGTCGGGCGACAAGCTGACCTCGTACGTTGGCAGCGACGATGTCGTCGCCGGCCGGATGGAGGCGGAGGCGATCGTCAAGGCGATCGGCGGCAAGGGAAACGTGGTGATCATCGAGGGGCCGATTGGCCAGTCCGCGCAGATCGACCGCTCGAAGGGCATTCAGGAAGCACTGTCGAAGACGCCTGATGTCAAGGTGCTGGAGCACAAGACGGCGAACTGGTCGCGTGCGGAGTCGCTGGGTCTCGTCGAGAACTGGCTGACTGGTCATCCCGGCCAGATCAACGCGATCATCGCGGAGAACGACGATATGGCACTCGGCGCCATTCAGGCATTGAAGTCCAAGGGTATCGATCCGAAGAAGGTTCCCGTGGCGGGCATCGACGGGATCGTGGACGGCATCTCGGCCGTCAAACGCGGCGAGATGACGACCTTCTTCCAGGATTCCCAGGCGCAGGCGCAAGGCGCAATGGACGTGGCGCTGCGCGCGGTGCTGGGCGCGTCGTACAAGCCGCGTTCGGATATCTGGGCCGCTTACGGGGAGAAGATGCCCTGGGGCGACGGCACGGCGAAGAGCTATACGGTGCCGTGGACGCAGGTCGTGCCGGCGAACGCCGAAGAGATTCTGAAGCGCATTCCCAAGAGTCACTAAGGAGTCGAGCGATGTCAGTCCAATCAACCAACCCGCTTGATCTCACGGATCGCGTGGCCGTCGTTACCGGTGCGGCAAGCGGCATCGGGCTCGCCGTTGCACAGAGTCTCGCCGCGGCCGGCGCGCGGGTCGCGCTGCTCGACATCAATCCGGCCGTCGAGACCGTGCCGCAGACCCTCGCCGGAGGCGCGGACCGGCACCTGGCGATCCAGTCGGACATCACGGTGGCCGGTGCGCCCGAACGGGCGGTTCAGCGCGTGATCGAGGCGTTCGGGCAGATCGACGTGCTCGTCAACAACGCCGGCATCGCCTTGCTCGACAATGCGGAAGCGCTTTCCGAGAGCGCCTGGGACCGGACGATGGCGATCAACGTCAAGGCGCCATTTCTGCTTGCGCAGGCTGCCGGCAAGGAGATGTTGCGCCGCCGTAGCGGCCGCATCGTCAATCTCGCCTCGCAGGCGAGTGTCGTCGCGCTGGAACGCCACGTGGCGTACTGCACGAGCAAGGCCGCCATCGTCGGCATGACCAGGGTGCTTGCGCTCGAGTGGGCGCGGCACGGCATCACGGTCAACGCCGTTTCTCCCACGGTCGTCGACACCGAGCTTGGCAGGCAAGCCTGGGCCGGCGCGGTGGGCGAAGCGATGAAAGCCAGGATTCCCGCTGGAAGATTCGCCCGGCCTGACGAGATCGCCACGCTGATCCTGTACCTGGTCAGCGACGCGGCGGCGATGGTCAACGGCGAGAACATCGTGATCGACGGCGGCTACACCGCTCAGTGATAACCCTCAAGATGCAAAGGAATGGTATGAATCGCGTCATCAACAACCCTGATCTCGTCGTCGAAGACATGCTGCGCGGCATCCTCGCGGCTCACCCGGAACTGCGCGCGGCAGCGGAGAATCCTCGCGTGATTTCGCATAGCCGGGCCCGCCAGAAGGAGCGGGTCGGGATCGTGACCGGAGGCGGATCGGGTCACGAGCCGGCGTTCATCGGCTATGTCGGTCGCAATCTGGTGGATGCCGTGGCCGTCGGCGAGATCTTTTCATCGCCGACTGCGAAGTCGTTCTTCGACGCGTTCAAGGCCGCCGACAGCGGCGCCGGCGTCGCGTGTCTCTACGGCAACTATGCCGGAGACAACATGAACGTGAAAATGGCGATCAAGCTGGCTGAGCGGGAGGGGATTCGCGTGCGCACGGTGGTGGCGAACGACGACGCTGCATCGGCACCGAAAGACGAGATCGGCAAGCGGCGTGGCGTGGCTGGTGAGATCCTCATGTGGAAAGCCGGTGGGGCACGCGCCGCTCAAGGGGCGTCGCTCGATGAGGTGATCGCCACCGCGCGCAAGGCCGTCGATGCGACCCGTTCCATCGGTATCGGCCTGTCCGCCTGTACGATTCCGGCGGTCGGCAAGGCCAATTTCGTCATCAAGGATGGGGAAATGGAAGTCGGCATCGGCCATCATGGCGAGCCGGGCATCCTGGTGCAGCGGACCGTGCCGGCGAAGGACATGGCGAAGCTGATGCTCGACCGGTTGCTGCCGGACCTGCCGTTCGCACGAGGCGACAAGGTGTCCGTGCTGCTTTCCGGCCTCGGCGCAACGCCCGTGATGGAGCAATATATCCTCTACGCCGAGGTGGCGGACTGCCTGCGCGAAGCAGGCATCGACATCCAGTTTTCCTTCGTCGGCAATCTCTTCACGTCGCTGGAGATGATGGGCGTCACGCTGACGCTGACGAAACTCGACGACGAACTGAGCGCCTGCCTGGCTCATCCGTGCCAAAGCATCGGACTTACCGTGGGAGAAGCATGATGACCGAAACAGTCAAGCTGGCGAACGCCGGGGAAGTCGTCGTCGATCTGATCCGCACCATCAACGCGAATCGCCAGTACCTGAGCGAAGTCGATGGCGCAATCGGCGACGGCGATCACGGGATCAATATGAGCAAGGGCTTCACGCAATGCGGCGAACACCTGGCGGCGCGGGGGGCGGTGCCTTCGCTGCAGGTGGCGCTGGGCGACCTTTCGTCGGCCCTCATGGAAGGGATCGGTGGATCGATGGGGCCACTGTACGGCACCTTCTTTTTAGGCATGAGCGACGCGCTTGCGGACCGCAGCGAACTCGACAAGGGACTGTTCTATCGCGCCCTCGTCGACGGCATTGCCGCAGTTCAGGAGATCGGTGAAGCGAAGGTCGGCGACAAGACACTGATCGACACGCTCGTGCCGGCGCGCATCGCGTATGAAGAAGCCTTGAAGGCGGACAAGAGCTTTCGCGAATGCATCGCGGCGATGGTGGCCGGAGCAGAAGCCGGAATGAACTCGACGCGCGAACTGTGCGCCCGTATTGGCCGCGCGAGCCGGCTCGGCGACCGTTCGATCGGCGTGCTCGATGCCGGCGCCTGTTCCTGCTTCCTGATACTGGGCAGCATGGGCGAGTCGATTACGCGTTTGCTTGACGACACTCGCACCATCACCACCTCCGCCGCGCACTAACCGCACAGGTCTACTAGCGCCGGTTGCCTCGCAAGATGGAGCGAGGCCTTATCCAATGAAGTTAGTTATCCTTTTCAGAGTGATGCATGTCCTACGCTAATCCAACCCGTCGCGAACTTGCGAACGCTATCCGCTTCCTGGCTATCGATGCGGTGCAAGCGGCGAACTCCGGGCATCCCGGGATGCCAATGGGAATGGCCGATATCGCCGAAGTGCTGTGGCGCAAATATCTGAAGCACAATCCGGCGGCGCCCGACTGGGTTGACCGCGATCGTTTCGTGCTGTCGAACGGGCACGGGTCGATGCTGCTATACGCCGCGCTACATCTGACTGGGTATGAGTTGTCCATCGACGACCTGAAGGGCTTCCGCCAGTGGCAGTCCGTGACGCCCGGGCATCCCGAGCGGGGCTTGACCCCAGGCGTCGAGACCACGACTGGGCCGCTTGGGCAAGGGCTCGCCAATGCGGTCGGCATGGCGATGGCCGAGCGGCTGCTCGCGGCGCGGTTCAACGAGCCGGGATTCGACATCGTCGACCATTACACGTACGTCTTTCTCGGCGACGGCTGTCTGATGGAGGGCGTCTCTCATGAAGCGTGTTCGCTCGCCGGCACGTGGCACCTCGGGAAGCTCATCGCGTTCTACGATGACAATGGCATTTCGATCGACGGACATGTCGAGGGCTGGTTCACCGATCAGACGGCGATGCGCTTTCGCGCCTACGGTTGGCACGTCGTCGAGCGCGTCGACGGGCACGATCCGCAGTCGATCGAACGCGCGATCGATGAAGCACGCGGCGAACGCGACCGGCCGTCCCTGATTTGCTGCAAGACCGTGATCGGGCACGGGTCGCCCAATCGGGCGGGCAGTCATGACGTGCATGGCGCTCCGCTCGGCACCGCCGAAGTCGCGGCGACCCGCAAACATCTCGGCTGGAATCACGGGCCGTTCGACATTCCCGACCCGATTCGCGATGCCTGGGACGCCAGGTCCGTTGGCCGCGATCGAAACATGGTATGGCGCACGCTCTTCGAGGCCTATCGCACCCGCTTTCCCGAGAAAGCCAGCCGCTTCGAACTGCGTCTGCACGGCAGCGGCGACGAGCGCTCAGCGGACGCGATCGCGACCCTGCTTGAAGAGAGCGAATGGTTCGAGCAGACGATGGCAACGCGTAAAGCCTCGCAGAAATGTCTGGAACTACTGGTTTCCCGGTTGCCGGAACTGCTGGGCGGTTCGGCAGATCTTGCACCGTCGAATCTCACGATGGTGTCCGCGTCGCACGCCATCGAAGCCGGCGCCGGGAACGGCAAGTCGAACTACATTCACTACGGCGTTCGCGAGTTCGGCATGGCCGCGATCATGAACGGCCTTGCGCTCCACGGTGGATTTGTTCCATACGGAGGGACGTTCCTCGTGTTCTCCGACTATGCGAAGAATGCGCTTCGCATGGCGGCGCTGATGCATCTGCAATGCGTCTACGTGTTCACGCACGATTCGATCGGGCTCGGCGAAGACGGACCGACCCATCAGCCGGTCGAGCATGCGGCGATGCTGCGCATGATTCCTGGCCTCAACGTGTGGCGCCCGGCGGATGCGATGGAAACGGCGTTCGCGTGGGCGGCGGCACTCGAGACAACAAACTCGCCGACAGCAATGCTGCTGTCGCGCCAGAATCTGCCGCCGCTTGCACGTACCGCGCACGCGAGAGCAAATATCTGCCGGGGCGGTTACGTGTTGTCGGAAGCGGCTGGCGGCACGCCGGACGTCATCCTGATCGCGACGGGCTCCGAAGTCGAACTCGCGCTGATCGCGCAGGCGCAGCTCGCCGGCGAGGGCATCGACGCACGGGTCATATCGATGCCGTCGACCACGGCTTTCGACAGGCAGCCACCCGAGTACCGGGCTGCCGTCCTTCTGCCCGGCGTCCGCCGCGTCGCGGTCGAAGCGGCCGCGAGTGATTTCTGGCGCAAGTATGTCGGACTGAGCGGCGCGGTGGTCGGGTTATCGCACTTTGGTGAGTCGGCGGCGGCCGCGATCCTATACGAGCAATTCGGCATTACGGCAAGCGAGATCGTGAATGCCGTGCGCCGCACGCTCGATGTGGAATTCGAGACCGTCGACTAGAACCGTTCGACCGCGAGCGCGCAGGACTTCCGTCGTTCAGCCTGCTCGAATGCTTGTTTGGAGTCTAGCCACAGCGCGGGCCGCGACGCCGTGCATCGCCGCTGGGTCGATGCCCCGGTCGTCGCGATATCCACATCAAAAACTTCCGCCAACGAGGCGGAACTCTCTACTGGAAACGACATGGCGCTGATCTCATTGCGACAAATGCTGGACCATGCTGCCGAATACGGCTATGGCGTGCCCGCATTCAACGTCAACAACCTCGAGCAGGTTCAGGCGATCATGCAGGCGGCGCACGAGTGTGACAGTCCCGTGATCATGCAGGCGTCCGCAGGCGCACGGAAGTATGCAGGTGAAGCGTTCCTGCGACATCTGGTCGAGGCGGCCATCGAGACTTATCCCGACGTTCCGGTAGTCATGCATCAGGATCATGGCGCATCGCCAGCCGTCTGTCAGGCAGCGATCCGTAGTGGTTTCAGCAGCGTTATGATGGATGGATCGCTGATGCCGGACATGAAGACCGTCGCGGCCTACGATTACAACGTCGACGTGACGCGGACCGTGGTTGAGGTGGCGCACGCGGTAGGGGTGTCGGTGGAGGGCGAACTGGGGTGTCTCGGTTCGCTCGAGTCGGGCACGGCTGGCGATGAAGACGGTTCCGGCGCCGAAGGCGTGCTGTCGCACGACATGCTGCTGACCGATCCCGAGCAGGCCGTCGATTTCGTGCAGCGGACTGGCGTCGACGCACTGGCGATCGCGATCGGCACGTCGCATGGCGCGTATAAATTCTCGCGCAAGCCAACCGGCGACATTCTCGCGATCGAGCGGATCAGGGAGATTCACCGGCGCCTGCCCGATACCCATCTGGTCATGCATGGATCGAGTTCGGTTCCGCAGGAATGGCTCGACATCATCCGCGAGTTCGGCGGAGACATCAGGGAAACGTATGGGGTCCCGGTCGAAGAGATCTGCGAAGGCATCCGGCATGGCGTACGCAAGATCAACATCGATACGGATATCCGGCTCACCATGATGGGAGCCGTGCGGCGTTCGCTCGCCCAGCATCCCTCCGAGTTCGATGTTCGCCGGTGCCTGGCGGAAGCACGCGTCGCCGCACGCGACCTGTGCCGCCAGCGGTTCGAGGCGTTCGGCAGCGCAGGACAGGCGCAACGGATCAAGCCGGTTCCGCTCCCGGCGATGGCCGAGCGCTATGCCCGATCCCACCGGGTCGAAGCGGCGGGCTAACAACGGGCACCCTCATCGTGATGTGCAGAAGAGAAGACGCCATGTGCTTGACGGAGCACTGTGCCAGTTCCAGTTCGTCCCCGAAAGCGAATGCGGCGAAGTGCGCTGGTGCCCTCAACCTGCAAGCTGCTTATTTCCAACGGATCAAACATGAATAGCGCACCTGTTGCCGAACGCATCCGGCTCTCCCTGTTCCTCGCAAACGCGGTGCGTGATGGCCAGATCACGACCGGGCTTTCGACACTCGTGACAGCCGTCGCCGACGCATGCTCGGCGGTCGCAACGGCTGTCGAAAGAGGCATCTTCGACGGCGCTTGCGGGAACGCTCACTCTGAGAATGTGCATGGCGAATCGCAAAAGAAGCTCGACGTCGTTTCGAACGACATCGTGATTGAAAAGTTGGCGTCAGTCAGTTGCGTTCGCGCCCTTGCGTCCGAAGAATTGGAGTCGATTCGATTGATGCCGTCTTCGTCTCGGGGGGACGAAGACGGCTATCTCGTGCTCTTCGATCCGCTCGACGGATCGTCCAATCTCGAGATTAACGGTATTGTCGGCAGCATCTTTTCCGTGCTTGCCGCGCCGGAGGCGGGCGTCGCGATCGACGAGAGCCACTTTCTGCAGTCGGGTGTGCAGCAGGTCTGCGCCGGGTATGCGATTTACGGCGCATCGACGATGTTCATGCTGACGACCGGTCGCGGCGTCGACGGGTTCACATTCGACCGGCATTCGGAATCGTTTGTCCTGACTCATCCGCAACTGAGGATCCCCGACAGCACCTGCGAATTTGCGATCAACATGTCGAACGAGCGCTTCTGGAACGAGCCCGTACATCGATATGTGCGGGAGTGCGTCGCCGGTGCCGAAGGACCCCGGCGCGCCAATTTCAACATGCGATGGATTGCGTCGATGGTCGCCGAGGTGCACCGTATCCTGATGCGCGGGGGTATCTTTCTTTATCCGCGTGACAGCAAGAATCGCGAATTCGCCGGACGGCTGCGGCTCACGTATGAAGCCAATCCGATGGCCTTTATTGTCGAGCAGGCCGGCGGGATGAGCACGACTGGCGAGGCGCCGATCATGAATATCAAGCCGGAGCGGGTGCACCAGCGCGTGCCGGTGATTCTCGGATCAAAGCTGGAAGTGGAGCGGCTAGTCGATTACCACAACCAGACTGCGGTTGACTGACTCGCTGACGTGACTGCGCCAAGCTCGGTTGCACGACGACACCTTTCCACTGAGTGTTGACTTGGCAAAGCCAGTGGAAATCGCCTTGATGCCGTGGCTTGGTCCGTGTCATGAGCGTTCTCCTAGCGGCTCTCGGCGGGACGGCAGTGCCATACGGCATAGGGTTCGGGTGCAAATAGGTAAGCCGGTTGAGAAGATCCAGATTAATAGGATGCTTTATCGAACGGACAGGACGGCATTCCATACGGCGGGCGCAGCGGTATCCTTGAGGCCGAGCTTCGCGAGATCGAACTGTCCCTTGCGAATACGATGCATCAATTCGATTCCTGAAATCGTGGTCGCAGCACTTCTGAACCGTTTGAAGCCGACCATCGCGTTCGTTCTGGACTTGATGTTTCGATGGTCGTGCTCTATCCGGTTGTTCAGGTACTTCGAGGACCGGACCTTCGCCACCTCAGGAGCACGCCATCGGCCTTCATCTCACGTACCGCCCGATGCGAGGCAGCATACCCATCGAGCGTGATCGTCTTCGGCGGCTGGCCCCGATTTTTGATCGCCTTGCTGAAAAATGCTTTGGCCGCAGCCACGTTGCGCCTCGCCCTGAGCATGAAGCCCACTGTCTGGCCAGCCCGATCCCACCGCCCGGTACAGGTAGACCCACCTGCCACGAATCTTCAGGTAGGTCTCGTCGACACGCCACGAGCGACCCGCAGGTGTAGCAAAGCGGTTCCACCGTTTGACGAACCCGGGCGTATAACGCCTCACCCAGCGCAGGATCGTCGTATGAGCCAGCGACAAGCCCCGTTCGGCCATCATCTCGACCAGATCGCGTAGGCTGAGCTTGTAGCGCAGGTACCAGCGAACACACAGAATGATGACCTCCCGATCAAAATGGCGTCCACCGAACAACTCCTGCAGACTCTTCAGCTTGCTCCTCGCGGGTCATCAGTTCGTTTTGCTCCGATAACTCTAACCGATTCGCCGACACCATTTGCACCAGAGCCCCTGCCGACTCGCCGCCGCACTGAAGCTTATCCGGACGAGCAATCTGGCACAACAAGGCACCCGCGTGTTGAGCGAAATCACGACCGATATCGTCATCGAACAACCGGTCGAAGTGCAGGCCGATCTGAATTATCTCGTGCCAACAAGGCCGCCCCGCGTCGCTCGATGTATCGGGCCGTGAATGCGTAGGCCCGCTCTTCGTGCTGACACGGGTCGGCTCGCTTCCGACCAGCGCGCCATGTTCTCGCCTCGCTGATACCGCCGCACCACGAGAGTTCGAGCATCACGTAATCGATGGCGTCCGCTGCGGTTATCGACGAAATCCTGATCGGGTTTGCGCAAGATCCGACGCCTCTTCGTCGGCCACCCCGGTCATGCGAGCCTCCCGGTATTTGGTGGATCTTGAATGACCGGTCGCAGAAAAACCGAATAGGGCGCTAACGACCCGTTTGAGCCATCCAGTATTTCCGAATACAGGCCTTCGGTGCCATGTCGCCGGATGGGACAACTGATGAGGTTAGTTCGAACCCAGCCGCCGTACCCCTAAGTTCGTGTCGAAAAACCTTAATGCGGCGTTCCCTATGTAATCATGCAGCTTGGCTCGCTCCACGCCAGCACCATCGGAGCAGGCTTCCGGATAGTTGTCTCGACCCATCTGGTCGCACTCGTTGCCGAAAATCTCGTGGCCGACCTGACCGGGCAGCACATCGAGCCGGGCATGTTGGATATTTTCCGCAGCAAACTCGGCGTTTTCCTTCGGGGGGGTCGTCGTGTCGCCAGCGCCGACGATGATGTAGGCAGGAATCGCCATTTGTCGAAGCCCGGCCTCGTCCATCCCGAATCCCTGGATGTCGCCAGGTGCCATCGCGAATGCCGCCTTGACCCGATTGTCGTGCACATGACGGGCGGGAGTCGCGTCCAGGCGCATCTGCGCGCGCAAATACGCAGGCACACTCTCGTTGTTCTTCCATCCGCGTTGAAACGCCAGAAATAGTCCGGGATTGACCTGGGCTCCTCCGATCCAGAGAGAGGTGAATCCGCCCTGCGAATGCCCCGCGACGCCGACCTGATCTGGATCGATGTGGGGCCCCCACTTCTTATCCTGGAGGAGATGAGTGATATCGAGACTGATGTCGCGCGGTCGCTGCCAGAGTCTGTTACGCACGTACAGCGCACTGGAATCAAACGTATTGGCGCGATAGTGGTACAGCATGGCGACCAGATAGCCGTGAGCAGCGAGGTACTCACCGAACCAGGCATAGCCCGCACCGTTGCCGCCAGCCCCATGCGAGAACATGACGAGAGGGTGTTTCAGACCGTCGGCCACGAGCGGCGCATCCTTGTACAGATGGAGATTCGCCGACAGATTTACTTTGAAAACGGGGGCATCGGCACCCGGCGTAGCGGGATAAATTAACATGAAGTTCAATGGCCTACCGCCACCGGACGGGTCGACAAACTCCACCTGCGTCGCGCCGACGGCATATGGCGCGTTCGGCAACACGGTTTGGGCCAGAACACTTGCGGGCCAAACCAACGGACCGCAGCAGGCTATGCCGAGAGATAAGATGAAGCCGCCGAGAAAGCAAGCAGAGTTGCTTCGTTCCAGACAACCGGATCGCATGTTACCTCCGTCGACTGCAGGGAAAGTAAGCCTACAACATCGTTAGCGGATTCACGAAAGTAGATTGATCGCGCTTTTGCACCGTTTTCGAACCCCCCATCAAACTAAGCGAGAGAATGCCGATCAGCGGCGCCTCGCAGCGACTGCGAACAGATTGTCGACGATTTTCGCGCAGAAGTGTAACGACGCTCGTGGCCGACTGTCCGCGATCAGCCTCGCGCACCACAAGCCGCCGAGTTGTCTCTTGACGGCGAACAATGCGAGTTTGTCTTCGTATGCGTGATAGCGAGATATTGATACAGCTCGTTGCGAAAAGACCGATGGGCTGCTACTCAAGTCTCATGGGCCGGCCCGGGGGGAAGAAAATGCCCCGCAGTGCGTGGCTGTACGCCGCCCTGCTGATGGCTTTCACCAGCAGGGAGAACGCGACTTTTGTTTTTTTGTTCAACGTCACGCGTTGAGGTCGGCGCAGGGGGTATGTGCGTCCATCCAGTCGTAGTGTTCACTGGCTCTCACCCACGCCCTCGTCACGATGAGTGAGGCTGACGATTGCCTGGAGCGCTTGCCTGACGTTGGGTTCGCTTCCGGATCCGAGCGGCGTTCAAGAATTTCGGCTCCAGTCGCTGGTTTAAGACTTTGTCCGTCGTTAGACATCTGTGATTGTCCTGGAAACGGAGCAGATGCCGCCAGCCTGAGGAACGCCGGCGGCCCCGCCCGGTGAATCAGTAGTCATCCTCATTGATGCAATCCCATGCTACATCGGATAAATGACCGGAACAGAGTCGTGTCCTCGACCCGCTCCTATCCTCACGCGAGGCGGCGTCCCATTGTCTCCTTGACCATGGCCAGCCCGACAAGCGATATCAGGCCGCAACCGATCACGTAGTAGGCGGGTGCATTGGGATCCTTCGTAAAATGAATCAACAGCGT